>JAUVVY010000014.1 GCA_030604405.1 bacterium
ATACGAAGCGATTATTACCTGAATAGGTTTGAGTGCGCTATTGCTGTTCCTCGAAAGTCTTGTCGTGTTTGTTAGAGAGTCTCAACAGTTCATTGAAAGCAGCCTGCATTTTGTAGGGCGGGGGCTTGTACCCCGCCGCAGTTATTAGACGACTGCGGCAGCAATGCCAAAAAGCAGCAGCGTCTGGAAAGCCTGTGCCACGCGTTTTGTAGATTATTCGGGCTAAGCTCGCCCGAGGTATGCAATCAGGTTGGCAGGAATACTTCAACGGGACGAGAAGGGGCCTGGCAGATTAACACCGCGCCAGTCAGGAGTGATGCAAATGCGCCGAGAAATGTGTATCGGTGGTATGGTATGGAGCTTGGGCGATCTGTATGGTCTCTACGAGCAGATCGCCTGGTTTGGTCAGCGCGGTTTCGCAGGAGTGGACTTCCACACCCAACCGAGTTTCACAGACCAATGGGCGAGTTTCGACGTTCGTGAGGCATCCGCCGATGAACGCCGCGCGCTCAGAGAAGCTCTGGCACCTTTTGACGAGGTCGGCATCCACGGGGAGTCCTTCACCTACGACATCACCTTCGACAGCCCCAACGAGCTAGTCCGGCGCGCTTCGGTCGAATCACTGCGGGGAAGTATTGAGCTGGCTGCAGAAATCGGTGCGCCAGTCGTCACCGTCCACCGGGGCAAGGCTGATGCACAGTGGGCGGGAGAAGTCCTTCGCGAGGCCTTCGCACGCTCCCTCGCTGAGCTGGCGGCCATGGCGGCAGAGGCGGGCGTGACGGTCGGCTTCGAGATCGAGGCCGACTACGACCTGGTGCTGGCGAGCGACGGGCCTGTGGGGATTACCATAGACACGGGCCATCAGAGCTTTGAGGATGGCGCAGGCTATCGCGAGTTCGGGACGCTGGGTAATCTGATTCGCCATCTGGGTGACAGGGTCGTACACGTGCATGTGCATGACTACGACGGCCAGGACGACCACCTTGCCATCGGCGCCGGAGATATAGATTTCGCCGATGTGCTGGGCGCTCTGCGGGACATCAACTATACCGGGATGCTGTGCCTGGAACTCAGTCCCGATCGCACAACACCGGACGACTGGGTCGAGAGCCGAGAGGCGCTTCAGGAAATCCTGGCTGAGCTATGAGCCGGGTGCAATGAGGCCTCATGGCCGTGGCCGCTCTCGTTTTGCGGCTGCGCGTCTAAGCTTCTGCCTCGCGTATTTCTGCGGCTGGTTTGCTCGCGCGCGCGGGCACGTCACCGTCGCTCCGGCGCGAAGAGCACTCGCGTCTCGCCAGTGTCGAGGTCGAGTCGGACGATGGCTGTTCCGTCGGCATAACGGTCCCATATCACCAGATGCCCGTCATGCGTCCAGCCAAGTATCTCCCCATCCACCTTGGCGACCACGCGCAGGTCAGCTCCGTCGGGCTTTGCCGTCCAGACATAACGATCTTTTTGCTTGCCGTGCGCGTCCAGATCGTAGCTCATCACGTACATGCGGTCGCCCCGGGGAGAGATATTGATGTACGAAGGTACCTGGCCGTCCAGTTCAGCGCAGCCGATCGTCCGCACGGTCTGGGCAGTGTTCAAGTCTAATAAGTTCATTTCCTGTTCCCGAATGTCCTTACCGTAGGCGCGCTTGTTGCACCAGATATGGTTCCCGTCCGGTGTCCATCCCTCACGACTGGGCCAGAAGTCATCGAAGTAGTGCATCCGGCCGCTCGTCAGGTCCACAAGGACCATCCGATGCGCGCGCCTGGCAGCAGGTGCCAACGGGCCTTCAGGCTTGCCGTTCATGCGCTTCTGAGCGACGAGCCACCTCCCGTCAGGCGAAATCGCTGTTCCCCACCAGACGCCACGGGCTTCCCATATTTTCTCCGCATTGCCGCCGGGCATCACTGCCTTGAATACCGTCGTCGTGCCCTGTACGCTTTCTGCGTCCAGGATTGTCCAGGAAGCGGGCGGATGTTCGGGTGGCGGCAAGCTATCGCTCAGACGCATGTGCGGCCTTATGGCCCAATACACCACGCTTTCATCCGCTGCCCAGCCGATCACACTGTCCATTGTGAACTGCTCAGGCATCTCTGTGCGCCGCAGCTTGCCTCCTGCCATGGTCACGAAGGTGCGCTTCCCTGCAGGCCAATAGGTGCCTTTGGGCGATCCCGGAAATGCCTCTATTCCCCAGGACCATTGTCTGTACGGCTCTGCCTTCGACAGGCGTCGCATGTGCCCCGAAGGCACTTCAACGACCCAATCCGACCTTTTGTCAGTACCGGGGAAGCACCAAGTTAAGAACAGCCTGTCGCCTGCTGGTGACCACCCCACGCCCCCGACTGGGCCGCGGGCTATCAGCCGGCGACGTTCTCCCCCGACATCCACTAGCCACAGGCCTCCCCACCCCTGATCGCGAGCCGTAACGGCGAACCAGTGACCCGTCGGATCAAGTTCCACCGAACCCAGTAGCTTCGCGGATGGCCTCCCCGCAAATAGCACAGCCAGTATCGTGAGCGCAAAGCCCACGCCCACCAGGACGCCGTAGGCTCCGAAGGTACGACCGACGCGCCGCCAGCTTTCCATAATCGGCGTCCGCACGAACCCCCATGCCGCTGCAACAACAGCCACGAGCACGATGAAAATGAAGGTGACAGTGGCCGCTGCTTCTGAAATATCCAGCACGCCCCAGCCCAGCCACGGGCCCCAGCGGCCAGGCAGATAGTCATAGGTCAGGTAGGACTGCAGCAGCAGCACGGCCCCGCCGAACAGGACTCCCAGCCCGGCCGCGGCCATCGGCGACCGCAGCAGTGTTGAAAGCATCAGCGTAAAACAGAACAGGCCGACGAGCGTGGCTATCTGGATGTCCTGCGGCACCGGGACCATTTCCGTATAGATGTGCCAGGCGTCGTAGCCCCGCATACTGAGAAGCCCGCAGCAGACCCCGTACATCAGGACAAGCAACAGCGCCAGCATGACAACTGTGACTGCCACTTTGACGGCCCAGATACGCGCCCGCGATACCGGCCAGGAGGACAGGAAGCTCAATTGCCCGTGAGTCTCGCGCGCCATGACGTTGGCGCCGCTGAGGAGCGCCGCTGCCATGCTGATCAGCCAGCAGAAGCCCAGCGAGATGCCGACGAAGCGATCCTTGTCCCAGTTGTACCACACGTCCACAATGCCCAGGGTCATCGCCGCACACAGTATCAGTATGAATGCCGGAAAAAGCTCGCGGACTTCTTTCCAGATCAGCGCGCGCATCAATACCTCCCCTCTGCCTCGGAGTTCTCCGGCGGCACGGAACTGGTCAATATGTCGGTCTGTACTCCGGTATCCGGATCAATGCTGATTATCTTTCGCTTTTCGACAGTGACTATTATCTGCCCGTCCGCCGTCCAGCCGCCAATGTAAAAGTCAGTAAAGTTGGTCATCGCGGTCTCGGCGATGCGCCGCAGGCCAGATCCGTTGGCGTTAGTGACCCACACATGGATTGGCCCCCACTCAGTAATCTCATCTCTCCGGTACTTGGTATTGTCTCGCACCACTTTGTGAGTTGTCAGCGTCACGCGCTTGCCGTCAAGAGACCAGTGACGCCAAGGCAGTGTTTCCTCGCCGCTGAAGTCGCTTGTACCGAACTCTCTGATAACGCGCAGGTGGGCAAGATCAACCACGGCGATCCGTCGCCCATTCGTCTGCATCCACACGTATTGCTCGTCTGGCGACCAAGCACGTCCTGCTGGCCATCCGGCTACCTCCAGTCTCGCGCCGCTGCCAAGGTTTTCCAACGTCGCCACCGCGTTCGCAGGTCGCGTCAACCGGGTCCCCCACACAACCCAGCGCGCGTGTGGCGAGAGCTCGACGGACTCCGCTTCTTCCGGTCCCTGGGCCACTACTCTGCCGAGCGGGCTCCCTGAAGGTAGCTCAGTCCGGGCAAGTGTAAGCCGATCATTCTTGCTGTAGGAGAAGTAGATGCCGGATTCGTCTTCCTCCCATCCGACGACTGTCGCCTTCTGAGGCAATTGCATCTCCAGCAGGACAGGCTGCGGCCTCAGACGCACGAGGCTCGCCCCGTAGGACATGTAGGTGCCCTGCGGAGAGAACTGCGGAGTCTCATCCTCCACATATTCCAATGCCGGCAGCGACGTTGTTTTGCCGTCGGCTACGTCAATCAGCCAATCCCACTGGAGATAAGTGCGCGGCAGGAAGTGGAAATCGGCGTCGCGGTCGCCCCAGGATACGAACACCCTCTTGCTGTCCGGCAGCCACACAGCGAACTCGACCGGCTGGCGCGCAAGACATTTCAGCTCACTGCCATCAGGCCTCATTCGCCACAGGCGACGAGGCGGACGGTAACTGCGATAGAAGGCCCGATGGTCGTAGAACATTACCCATTCGCCGTCCGGGCTTACCTCGGCGCAGGCCCCCCAGCCGACGTCTTCGGGCCCCGGCTCTCCGAGACAGCGCACCCCGACGAAGAACGCCGGGATGATGGCCAGGCACAGGATTGCGCCGGCTATTGTGGTGCGCCACAGCCGCTTGCTGTAGGCTAAGGGCAGGGAGGCGATGTAGCCATATCCTGACGCCACCAGCAGGCCAAGCCCGAGTATCGTCGCCAGTATTGCCGGCGTGGAGAATGAAGGCGTATTGTAGAAGATACCCAGTTGCGGCCCGAAGAAGCGCGGCAGCACGTCGGCGGCCAAAAACATCCAGAACAGGAAAAGCAGCAGCGCCGCCAGTAGCCCCACCCCGGCGGCTTCAAAAGGATTACGCCGCGTTCCGGAGAGGCAGAAGCCCAGGCAGAATACTAAGAACGTAGTTGCTGCGTGCAGCAATAGCCTCGAGGTTCCTAACTCGGGCAACGGCCGACTGAACGCACGCGCCCCTTCAGGCTCAGTGGCAAATGCCGCCGTGTAGAGAAGCAGATACACTAGAGCCAACATCAGTAGCCCTGTGCATAATTTTGCCGCCCAGATCGCGCCCCGGGATACCGGAAACGAACCTTGAAATGCCTCGGACCGGCGGCCGCGTTCATGCGCCAGAGTGTGGGATCCGGCCACCAGCCCCAGCAGCGGCGCGCCGAGCATGAAGAACACACCCGCAAGCACGCGTTCCTGATCATCAACCAACGGACCCCACAAATACTCCACAAGCAGCAACACCGACGCCACCAAGACCACCACCAGCGCCGGCGCCAGCAGTTCGCGGAATTCCTTGTAGATGAGCGCCTTCATGCCGTTCGCCCTTCGGCTACTGCTGCTTGGGGCCGCACGTATGCCACGAAGATGTCCTCCAGGCTGCAGTCCTCGACCTTGATATCGGTCGCGCCTGCCGCCTGCAGCTTGTGCAGCTTCCCATCATCGAAATCGGCCCAGATGATGGCGCGCTGGCGGCCCTCGCCCTCCTGCTGCAAGATGTCGCCATCCTCGATGACGACCGCCTTGTCAGGGAAGGTCGCAACCACGCGCTTGACCGAGGTCTTTAGCTCCTCCAGCGGCTTCTGCACGATGAGCTTGCCCTCGTGCAGGATGCCGACCCAGTCGGCCACGCGCTCGACATCGTCAATGATGTGCGAGGAGAAGAACACGGTGGTGCCGGCTTCCTGCAGGATGCCGACGATGCTTTCCATGAACTCGCGCCGCACTACGGCGTCGAGGCCGGCGGTGGGATCATCCAGGATGACCAGCACCGGCCGCGGGGCCAGTGCCATCGTCAGCGCCATCTTGCCCTGCATGCCGCGCGAAAGCTGTCCGATGCGCCGGTCGCCTGGCAGTTCAAAGCGCGCCCGCAGATGCTCGGCAAATTCCTGGTCCCAGAAGGGGTGTATATTGGCGCCGAACCACAGCATCTCCCGCACCCGCATCCAGTCATACATCTGCACGCGCTCCGGCACATACGACGCGGCGCGCTTCAGCGCCACATCCTGGCGCAGGGGATCGAAACCCAGGACCGACATTTCCCCGGCGGTCGGCTGGATGAAGCCCATCAGCATCTGGATGGTGGTGGTCTTGCCGGCACCGTTGAGGCCCAGGTAGCCATAGACCGCCCCTTTCGGCACCTGCAGGTCAACGCTGTCAACCGCCACCAGGCTCCCGAAGCGCCTGGTAAGTCCGCTGGTTTCTATGGCAAGCTCACTCATCACCGTTCACCTCTGGATTGGTGTCTGCTTGCTGGCTCATTTTGTCCATAACCTCGGCGACCAGAGCAAGCAGCTCGTCTCTTTCGATTTGCAGGCTGCGGGCCGTGGCCGCGATTCTGTCGAGCATCTGCTTGACCATCCGGCGACTCTCGGCCTGGCTGATTGCCTTGGCATCGGGTGACACAAAGGTGCCGCTGCCCTGGCGGGAGGTGAGCAGCCCTTCGCTCTGGAGCTCACGGTAGGCGCGGGCTACGGTGTTGAGGTTGATGCGTAATTGTGTGGCGAGGTCGCGGACGGTGGGGACTTGCTCGCCGGGCTTGATAGCGCCGCTGGCAACAGCCAGGCGCATTTGCTCTTTTATCTGCACGTACAGCGGGGTACTGCTTTTGGGGTCCACGGAAATATACATTGTACTAGTATTATAGTACAATTATCCGCGTTGTCAACCCCCCCATGCAAGATTTATTTCTTGTGAGCAGACAAATGGGCGCGAGGTCTACGTGATCGTGGCTTTGCCAACATGCTCCTCCCAACGGCAACGGCGACAGACAATGCCGTTGTAGGGGCGTGATTTATCACGCCCTCCACACCGTTCCTGAGTGGGCCTTGTTGTAGGGCGCGGGCTTGTACCGCGCCGGCCCTACTCCCTCCACGCTCTCGCTGAGTGGGCGCAATGAATTGCGCCCCTACAACAACCTCAGAACCACAAGGTGAGTAGTTGCGATTCATTCATTGTGAGCAGACAGATCGGCGCGAGGTGTACGTGATCGTGGCTTTGCGCACACGCCGGAGCTTACAGTCGAGGGGTAGTCGAGCCGCGATTCGATGAATTACAACATCTCGAATTCCGTGCCTATTGCGTTTTCCTGTGCTTGCTTGTACGCCAGGTGCCCCGCTGCAACATGGTTCACTGCCATGCCTGAATGGACGAACACGATCTTCTCCATATCATCTCGCCTGCCACTTTGCTTCCCGGCCACTATCTGCGCCAGTTGCACCGGGGCTTCCACTTGACCGCTGCTCTTCAGGAGCTCCAGATTCTCCTGGCTGTCAATCACAACCCTATCAATCTTGCCGTACACATCCTCCCTATCCAGTTCGCCGCCGAAGCCGGATAGAGCGATGATGAGCGCGCCAGGCTTGATCCAGTCATACTTGACGATAGGCTTGCAGGGATTGATCGCGATCTCCGCTATATCAGAGGCGCGGATGGCCTCTTCTGCGCTCTCGGCGGCCTCAATGGCAAGGCCGGTCTCTTCGCCCATTTCTGTGACATACTTTTCCAGTACGTCTGCCTGCACGTCAAACGCCTTTACGCTCTTTATGTCAAACAGCTCGTTGAAGGCTTGCAGATGCGTTCTCCCCTGATTGCCGCAGCCGATGATGCCAACAGTCTCCGCGCCTTTCCTGGCCAGATACTTCGCGCCCACCGCCGAGAAGGCGGGCGTCACCAGTTCCGTCAGCCGCGACCTCTCCATCACCGCCAGCGGCATGCCGGTGGTCATGTCATTGATAAGCTGCAATCCCACGGCGTATGGCAGGCCATACATCGTCGGGTTGTGCACGCACGAGGCGGAAGAGGCTATCCCCTCGGCATTGACATCGCCCCCGACATACGCGGAAAAGAACTGGAAGTTGCCGTGTATCTCGGGCAGTATCGCAGGGTCGGCCTCCGCGAGCAGCGAGTATATCGGGGAATTCACCGCATGGCCCATGCCGAGGAGCCTCTGGGCCTCCTCAACGGCCCCGATGATGTCACCCATGTTCACAGCCTTGTCCAGATCACTCTTTGACAGAAGCAGCATCGCGTTCACTTCCTTTGAAGCGGGGTCATAGGGTAACAACGACCTTAACGTCCGCGACCGGGCAGCTGGCGTCCGGATTCTCCACCGTCACCTTCACAAACCTCGCCCCGAGAGCAATATCTTTGGTCTGCCGGACTGTCTTGCCGGGAGTCAATGGCAAGGCTCCGCAGGCCGGCTTGCCCGCACTGTCCTTCTGCTCCTCGGTATCCCATTGTTCGCCGTCATAACTCGTATATATATGGGTCTCCAGGCCGGCGGATGCGGAGCCATCGTAGGTACATTCGACCGTCAGCGTCAGGCTCTGCCCCGGCTCAAGAGAGATCGCCGGATAGCAATCGGTGATCTGTGTGCTCTCTCCGGACCTCAGAGTTGGCTTTTCGAGGATTGTATTGTACGGCCTGCCGATGAGCGGGATCCTCGCCAGACCGAATACGTTGGGCTTGCCGTAGTCATAGACCACATATCCCATTCCCGCCTCCGTAAGCAGCGGGCTGACGTGGCTGTAAAGATAGCCGTCGTCGGGGTAGGTATCCCAGACGCTTTTGGTGCTACCGTACCAGTTCCTCAGGTCGCGCGAGACCATCCACCGCTCAGGATAGCCCTCGTTTCCCTCCGTATCAAAGGCCCGCGCGCTGTCGTGGGTTATGAGCAGAAAATGCCAGCCCAGCAGGGGCACAAGTCCGTGCGAATCATAGATGGAGCAGGCCTGGTCCTGCGCCACAATTACTCGTTCGAAACAGTATTCCTCGCCGTCAACCGAGGTAGCCAGCCCGACAAATCCCTCGTTCTTCGCGTCGGCTGCCTGCAGTAATGATGCGCTGAAGATCAGGAAGTACTTGCCCTCTTCGGCACTGTAGATCGGTATCGGCTTGGTCGGTGAGTAGGTCCGACCGCCCAACTCGAACTTCTTTAGGACCCGTTGCTTGTTCCCCCAGGTCTTGCCGTCGGCTGAGGTCACTCGCACCGTTGAAAACAAATGCCTGCCATCCTTTTCGCGCCCGCGGCCGGTGTAGAGCATCTCGTAGGCATGCGAGCCTGGAATCTGAAAGACGTACGGCGTGTGATTCTGCGGCTCAGGGTTATCATCTCTCGCCGGATCAATTCCGTCATCTTCCCATTCTTCCGTCATGGTCACAATTGGGTTGCCCGGATAGCGCGTCAGCTTCTCCAGAGAACTCCCGTAGGCCAGACCGATCTGCATGTGGCCTTCAGAGCCTCTCCCCTGGCCGCAGTAATACAGCTTGAACCTCTCCTCCTCGGGGGCTGAGGTGTCGAAAAAGACCATTGGATCTCTGACGAGCGCGTCATCCCATTCCCCTGGCTCGCCCTTCTCAAAGATCGGATTCTTGTGATAACGAAAGTTATTCAAGCTGCGGTTGAGCGGAAACTGCTCCAGCGCCAACATGTGTCCGGAAAGGTCCCCGTCAGTACCGCTAGTGGCTTTCATTGTCGCCGTCCTCCCCAAGGCTTCGATGCTCTATTAGCATTTTCGCAACGGCCTGCTAGCGCATTTGCCCCAGAGCTTCTACTTCGTTCTCACTCAAAGCGCGGTCGTATATCCGCAGATCGCTGATGCAGCCGTTGAAATAGTCGTGCGCGCCAAAACCTATCCGCAGCGGTTCATCGTTGGATATATCGTAGTCGCCTGGACTGAAAGCGGATGAGGTCGCTACCTCTTCCCCGTTGAGATAGAGCTGCAACTTGCCGCCCTCCCTGATGGCCGCCAAATGCTGCCAGCCGGCGGGCAGTTCGCGGTCATAGGTCGCGCTCTTGCCCGCTTCCAGGCACAGCACGTGCCCCGACGGCAGTGTACCGGCGTAGAGCTTGCCGTCGTAAACGGCCATTGTCCAGACGCGGCGGTAGGTTACGTCCGGCGTGAAGTCAAGCCGGCCGACAAGCGCCCACTGACCGTCTCCGTCGTAGCGATAAACCTGGGCCAGTGGCAGCGTGCCGACATAGAGCTTGCCATTATACACGGCCATAGCCATGATCTCCCTCTCCTCGCCACAGCGGCCGCAGTTGGCCCAGTCTTTGCCGCCCTCGTAGCGGTAAACCGACCCGCTCGGCCAGGTGCCGACATGCATCTGGCCCTGATAGACGGCGAAGGAGTACGTCTGGGTATTGTCTTCCTGTTGACCGCAGTCTCGCCATTCAGTGCCGCCCTCGTAGCGCCAGACACCGGCACTTCCGTTGCCGCTGGTGTACAGCCCACCGTTATACACACCCAACGATATTGCGCGCTGCTCCCCCGGAATGCCGCAATAAGTCCACGTGGCGTCCCCGTCATAGACGAATACGCCCGGGCTCTTCATCGGTATGGCGAACAGTTGGCCCCGGTAAACCGTCAGGACGTGGACATCGTCCGCGTCTCCCAACTGACCGCAGTCAACCCATTGCTTGTCGCCTTCGTAACGGTACACGTGCCCGCCCGGCGTTTCGTTGGGTGAATCAGCAAGCGCCGACCCGCCCGCCCGATAGAAGCCCGTCCCGGCGTAGAGTTGCCCGTTGTACACAGCCAGCGCCGTCACCGAATTGCTCCCGTCAGGACTGCCGCAGTCCTCCCAGTCCGTGCCGCCTGCATAGCGATAGACGGTGCCGGCTTCATCGGCTTCGGTCTCGAAGGTGCCCACGTAAAGCTCACCCTCGTACACACACATTGCGTAGTCCAGCAGCGCGTTGCCAGGCCGGCCGCAGTCAGTCCATTCCGCGTCAATCTGGCCGTTATCTATGCCAAAGTGCACGTTGCGGTAGTTGCTCTGGCTGGAGGTCATACCGGCGTGATGCTTGATGTTGAAGTTGAAGCCCCGGCGGCTGAGCGGATCGTACTTGCTGACGATATCGCCGATGACATCATCCAGCTTGTCGTAGGTCTTCACCCAGACGGCGATGGAGAAATCGCCGGCCCCGAGATTCAGCGACGGGCTGTTGGGCACCTCGATGTAGTTACTCCGCCCGTCAAGTAGCGCAGCGCCACCTGGCGAGCCGTCACGCCCCTTGGCCTCCAGTCCGGCCCCGTGGTTCTCTCCGTGGTTGCCCATGCCGGAGTAATCCTTACAGTCGCCAGCCAGCTTCCAATGCCCGACCAGTCCCTCATCTGCAGCACAAGTCATTGCTGTCACCTCCATAATCAAATACAGCACTCCTGTCATTGCCCACATTGTCCTTGTCACGACTGTTCCCCCTCACGCTGAGGTTGTTTCGGCTTCCGCCCTGGTAGTATTGTTGCGACACCACGCATATTCCTCCCCGTCGGGTGCCGGCGAGCAAATGAGGCATGCCTGACCGGATTCCCGTCCCGCTATCTGCCTATGCTGCCGCCGGCAAGGTATCCTTAGCAGGAGGCAGGGGCTGCAGCGTTGAACTGTCAGCTGACGCCGTTCGGATGCGATGTCGGCGATTGATGTTGATCGGCGGCAAGCAACCGCACAGCATTGGTCTCCCATACAGTGCGAGATGGCTATGGAGGGATGAAAATTGTTACATATCAAGAGCGATATTCCAAGATTTCTGGTGATTGCTTGGGCGCTTGTTGCCTGCATGCTGGCGGCTGATGTCGCTTCAGGAGACGATTTGCTCCGCGTGGAGGAGAATCTATTCCCTGCGCGCGTGCCTGCAGGTGCCACTGTGCCGGTTGGTGCCCGGTTCTCCGTCGTGGAGCCGATCCGTGATGGGTGGCGAGTCAGCGCCCAGCTCACCCCTGTACCTGGTGGCCCGAGCTTCAAGACGGGGCCGGTCAAATCCCTGTTCAACCTCAAGACCCCGGTTGACACCGAGAAAACTGTGTCTTTTTCCATTCTTGTGCCCGAGGATGCTGCCCCCGGTGTGTACCGGGTAATCCTGGAACACTATGACAAGGTGGATGACAAATGGGTCCGCATCCGTTATGTCAACGCCGCCGGTGAGCCGCAGAGCACCGTTTTGGGCGAGCTGGAGATAATTCCGCCCCTACCGAAGCTGCCTGTGCCTGCCGCGCAGAGGAAGCTGCGTCCCGGCGAGATAGACAATGTCTATGAGTGCGAGGATTTCCTGGGCATGGATGGTGGCGGCGAGGATCTTGCCACAGTCCGGGGATGGACGTGGTACTCGACGCGGGTTTATTCCCGGCTGCGGGCAGCGGTCAACACCACAGGCTCAGGGACCATTTACACTCAGCTCGAACCGCCGCTGCCGCCGGGTTCCTATAAGCTCTTTGTCCGTGCCGGGACTGTGTTCTCCACGGTGCGTATCAGTCTTGGCGAGGTCTCAGCCGAGGTCGCGCCACTTCGCGTCGGATGGAATGAGGTCGGCACACTCGCGACCGCCGAGCCGACCAGCCGTCTCTCCATCGAGGCGGTCAAGAAGCTCGGGCAATATATCATCCTCGATTCGCTGTACGTCACCAACGATCTTTCCACCGAGGCCACCGCCGGCCTGGACCCTTCCCGCCAATTCCTGCCCGCAGATGCTCGCCCTGTCAAGCAGCGGCGCACCGTCTGGACCGAGCAGTACATGAGCGGCGTAAGGCGCAGGATGCAAGAACACGAATCGCTGCAGCAAGCCGCTGATGAGACCATCGCCGCGGGCCGCGAGATTGCCGCCCATTCCGACCGCGAGCTGTGGAGTCTGCTGGCTGACACCTCGATCAAGCGCACCTACTACGTCAATCAGAACAAAGGCTGTCCGATCTGCGGGCTGAAGATCAAGCAGCACGGTACTTTCCATCCCTGGCTCTTCGACCCTTTCGAGCGGCCCTTCAAGATGCAGTGCCCGAGCTGCAAGACCAGCTTCCCTAGCAACGATTTTGCCGCGGGCGAGATCACCGGTGGTGAGTACCCGGATGACGGCACCGGCTGCAAGATCGGCCAGGACACGTATCATTTCATCGGCGAGTACGTCCACTGGGTTTACAGGACCTATTACCAGCGCTATCTGCGACCCCTGACGTATGCCACCGTCCTGAGCGAGGACCCGGAGCTGGCGCATAAACTTGGCGTGATGCTCCTGCGCGCAGCCCAGCAGTGGCCCAACTCCGAAGACCGCTACCTGCGATCCTTCAATCAACTGCCGGGCTACCACGCGGGCTGCTTTACTGATACGATCTGGTCCAGTGGGGAGGGCCGCTCTTTCGGCTGGGCTTATGATGCGGTCTGGCCCTTCCTGGATAACGACGACGAACTGCTCAAGCTCGCTCAGCAGGAGATACCCGAAATCCAGACGCACGAGGACCTGCGGCTGTACATTGAGGAGAACCTGCTGCGCCGCATCGGACAGCAGTACTGCGATACGGCTATTCAGGGCAATGCCGGCTATCACCACACGGGCATCGCCGCGCTGCTGCTGGCGCTTGATGACATCGACTCCCAGCGCTTTCCCAACTGCCGCGACCTGTTGGAGTTCTTGTACTATCGCGTCTATGGGGCGATGAGGTACTTACCCAATCTGCTGGGACGCGACGGGTGCAGCTTCGAGAGCACTGGCTATAATGCTTCCCGGCTCAACATGGTCGAGTGTCTGGCCACGTTGCAGCGGTTCTTCACCGAGCAAGGCGACGAACTGCCGCGCGACCGCTATCCGAGCCTGTGGGATGATCCGCGTTTCGCAGCACAGTTCGACTACTATACCGACTACATGATACTTGACCGCTGGCTGCCGTGCGTCGGTGACGTCACCGGCGGGCCGATAATTCCAAAACGCGAGCCTCCTGAGAGGTTCAGTGTTGTCTCGCCGCAAGTCGCCGTGCCCGCCTGGGACAAATACCGCACTCCCAAGTTGGCGCTGCTTGCCTATGGCTTGGAGAACAAGCCGCCCAGCCCGTCGCTGTGGGCAGAGGCACCATTGCCGGAGCTCGCCGCGGCCAGAGCCGAAGCTCCTCAGAAGCTGCAGCGTAAAACCCATATCCAGGACGAGTACGGCCTGGCTTTTCTGCGCAGTGGGCAGGGCGAGAATGCGCGCGTGCTGTGGGCATGGTACGGCCAGTTGCTGGGCCACGCCCAGGATGACAAGCTGCTTTACGGCCTGGCCGGCAAGGGTCTGGACCTGCTGCCTGATCTGGGTTATCCCAAGTCATGGGAGCATGGCGGCCGCTGGGAATCCCACTGTCTAACTCACAACACCATTGCCGTGGACGGCGCTGCCTTTCCCCGGGGCAGGCAGCGCGGCCGGGTCA
Source organism: bacterium (assembly GCA_030604405.1). Lineage (GTDB taxonomy): Bacteria > Armatimonadota > Zipacnadia > Zipacnadales > UBA11051 > UBA11051. The sequence goes on from JAUVVY010000014.1 coordinate 14,078, forward strand.
AGCTGCTGGGCACGATCTCCCAGGCGGCCAGACGCGGCCTGGCATCACCCCCGCTGCAAGTTGTGCAAACCGAGAGCGGGGATCTCTCCGAGCAAGGCCAGTTCGCCACACGTCTGCTCGCACTCGTGGACATCAGCGATGAGGATTTCTATGCGGTTGATCTTTTCGACGTGCGGGCCGGGCAGACGCATACGCTCAGCTACCATGGGCCGCAAGCAACAGTGTCCGTAGCAGGGGTGGAGCTGACGAAGCAGGCCGGCGGCACCGTCGCAGGCGAAGATATCGAGTACGGGCAGCCGCAGACGGACACCATTTTCCGGCCCAGCATAAGGGGCCGAAACAAGCAGACCTTCACGCCGCTTTCGCACATGACCGAGGTCGAACGAGGCCAGCCAACAGCCCCGTTCTCTCTGGACTACGCGATTGGCGATGAACAGGATACACACGTGCGCCTGCAGCACTTCCCGGACACAGACACCTCCCTGGCGCTGGGTACGGGGCGGCCGCCATCGCAGCGTGACGCATATCATGTCCGTTACTGCCTGCAGACCCGGTCCGGCGAGGTGCCACTTGCTGGCCGCTACCTGACAGTCGTAGACCCCTACACTCATCAGAGGACAATTACTCAAATACAGCGGCTCACGCCTGCAGGCTTCGGCACCGGTGACGCTCTGCGTATTGAGTACGAAAATGGCTCTGACATTTTGCTCTTCGGCCCGACGGCGGATATCACAACACAAGCCGGCAATGTAGAGTTCACAGGAGGTGCCGCCCTGGTGCGCTATGATAATACTGGCCCCGCCCTGCTCTGCGCCTATGCGTTTTCTGCTCTGAAGGTCGAAGACTTCTCGCTCGTGGCGGATAGTGCATACCTCACCGGCGAGATCTTGTCCTGCGACTACGACAAGTGGAAGGTGATTATCTCAGATGTGGCCGCTGACCAGAGGTTAGTCGGCCAGCCGCTGCGCATCTACAACGATCTTCGCAGCACACTGCATATAATTGCTGCCGTGGCCGAGCGAGAAGGCGGGACGGAGCTGACGCTGACAACCACAGCTTTGCGGCACGAGGGTTGGGTATCAGGAGTTGCTGATCGCACGATCCGCGACGGCGCGCCGAGCCCGTGGGCACTTGACACGTTCTTTACCGGCACCCGCCTGCTCAACGAGGCCGGAGATGCGCAGTGGATGGTCTCCAATGCGGCCGGGGGTTGGGGCAGTGCTCCGACAGGCACGCGCATCAGCCTGCTCTCTACAGAGCAAGCGGCCGCATCCGCCGACGCCCTCCGACACGCCCTTACTGATTCTAACGGCGACGGCGTCACCGGCTTCTGGATTCATGAGTACGGTGTTGGCGACCGCGTGGAGGTGTCTAGCTTCGCCTCTCTGCAAAGACAAGACGATGGCCGCTGGGCCGGCGTTCTGTCACCAGGAGCACGCCTGGTACAGCACCCGAATCATGCTCACACACAAGACGCTCACACAGTACATGTTTCCCTTCACGCCGATTGAGCGCCACAGCGGCTACGTTATTGGCCAGGAGCGGATCCTGACCAACCGTAGCGGCCAGGTAGTCGGCCAAAACAGGTGAAGATCATGACTGAAATAGTCCAACTGCAGCAGCAACCTCAGGCCTGCCTCGGCGGTCGTCTGCAACCCCCCGCTGTCGCCAGGGACCTCGCCGAGCGCAGTGTTGCCCGCCTCACGCGCATCCACCTCGGCGACAATACCGTCAACACCTGCAACCCTGCGATAGCCGACGTGGACGGTGACGGGCTTGACGAGATCGCGATGCCGTTCAACCGTGGCGAAGAAGATGTGGTGGCCCTGTTCCGTGGCGATGGGACGAAGCTGTGGGAGACCACCGATGTTAAGTTCTACCACTCATTCTACGATGATGACGAGCTCTACCTGCGCAGCCACTGGCATTATCGCACTCACCACCGCCACCTGCTGACACAGATCTGCGACATTGACGGCGACGGCGAACTGGAGGTCGTCGTCGGACTTGGGCCGATTCACGTGTTGGACGCGCAGACCGGTCGCATCAAGAATACGTTTGACCTCGACGGCCTGGTGCAGGTGTGGGACATCGGATACTTGCAGGATCGCGGCTCACTATGCATCGCTGCCGGCGTCAACCACCATGAGAAAAGTGGCTCGATTGTCGCCCTCGACGGACATGGCAACGAACTATGGCGGCACGAGACTGTCGGCAAATCCTTCGAGGATAAGCTCTTGTGCGGCGACCTGACCGCCGACGGCCTTGACGAGATCGCCTTCAGCATGGCCGATGCCGAGCGCTTCGAGGTGCGCAGAGGCACTGGTGAGCTGCTGTGGGCAAAAGACGTCCCCGAAGAGATCGGCGATGATACGCACGTGGACGATATGGTCATCGGCCCGATTCGGGAAAGCGGCAACCAGTTGGCTACCGCCACCGGCGCCTGCCTGTTCGACGCCGAGGGGAAGCTGTTGTGGAGTCTTCGTGACCAGATCGAGCACGGGCAGAAGATCGCCTGTGCAGAGCCGCCGCCTTGCGCTGAGCCGCGTCTCTATATCTGCTCCAAGACCGAACGCCGCGCCTACCTGGTCAGCCCTGGGGGCGAGGTCCTGTGGGAGTACGATAACTTCTCGGCGGCCTGTGATGGGCACATCTACCTTACGACCGCCGGAGATTGGGTTGATTGGAGCGGGCCCGGAGCGTGCGAAATAGTCCAGGCAGAGATAGTGGGCGCGAGCCCTGATGCAGATACTCCCCAGGGCACCCCGCTTACGCTGTATCTCACCATTCTGTCGCCGGGGGGCGCTGAGGTTGCCAAGCTGCCTTACCAGGACACGCTGGGCCCGGGAATGAACGGAGCCATGTGTGCGCGCGCCTGTCACGTTCGCACTCGCGACCGCCACGACATCCTCGTGGTGCCGCACCACGCCGGCGAAATCCTGATCTTCAGTCCGATGTGAGCTGCATCAGCGATTTGCTTCTCGGTCGCGCTTGTTCAGTACATGTCTGGAGGCGATGGTATGGATCGGGTAAGAATGGGCTTTGTGGGCGCCGGCTTCATGGGGCAACTGGCTCACATCGCTAACTACGCTCAGGTGGCTGAGTGCGAGCTGGTGGCTCTGGCGGAGGGGCGCACAGAACTCGCCCGGAAAGTGGCGGCCCGCTACGGCATCGCCAAGCTGTACCGCAATCATCAAGAGCTGGCCGCGGACCCCGATGTGGAGGCAGTCGCGGCAATTCTGCCCTATCGCCTCAACTATGCGGTGGTGAAAGACCTCCTGCAAGCCGGCAAACACGTCATCACCGAAAAGCCAATCGCGGTCTCGACGGCGGCGGCAGATGAGCTGGTCGCGCTGGCCCAGGCAAAGGGGCTAATTTACCAGGTAGGTTACATGAAGCGGCACGACACCGGAGTCAGCCTCGCCAGGGAGACCATCGAACAGTTCCGGCAGAGCGGGGAATCTGGCGCCGCGGACCTTGCCAGGGTGTGGTGCTTCGGAGGCGACTGGCTGGCCGGCATCGAGGACCCCATCCAGACCGATGAAGAGCTGCCGGACTACGGCTATCAGAGCAGCGAGTTTCCGGAATGGCTCTCGCAGCAGCACCACGGCCTGTTCGATCGCCTTCTCAATCTGTATAGCCACGTGACCAATCTGCTGCGTTACCTGATCGGGGAAGACTACGCGCTGGAGCATGTGGCGTGGAAGCCGAATAAGCCCTTCGTGATGTCCGGCTGGTCGGAGAGCGACATTCACTGCGTGTTCGAGTGCGGCGATCTGAAGGCCGCCCGCTGGTACGAAGGCGTGGAACTGCACTTTCCGCAAGCCGTGGTCCGTATAGATTCTCCCGCACCGATGGCCCGACAAACTCACGCGGACGTGACTGTCTATACGATGGGTGATTCGCCGCAGTCCAGACGGCCAATACCAAGGCCGAGTTGGGCCTTCCTGGACCAGGCCAGGCATTTTGTAGCCTGCGTTCGCGGCGAGGTGCCCCAACGCTCACCGGCGAGTGATGCGGCCAAGGACATCGCCCTTGCCGAAGCAGCCATCCGGCTGGTAATGTGACCGTGTTACTGGCCGCTGTTGTCTTCTGCGACCGTGATACGGTAGAATAGGTAGTGGGCGTTGGGCGTCGAACAAAACACACAAACGTTCATTTGCAGAGGATGACTCCGACTTACACTATCGTGCCCAGACAGATAGTGAGAGAGTGGCAGAGACAGTGCACAGACACGGAATACAGATACCCCGGGACGAGATAGCCGATTTCTGCCGGCGGAACAAGATCCGCAAGCTGGCCCTGTTCGGCTCCTTCCTCCGCGATGACTTCGGGCCCGACAGTGATGTTGACGTACTGGTGGAGCTAAAACCCGATGCCGGAGTGGGCTTCTTCAAGCTCTTTGACATGGAGGCCGAGTTGTCTCAGATGCTCGGCGGAAGACGTGTGGAAATCAACACCCCCAATTCACTCAGCAAGTACTTCCGCGACGAAGTGCTGGCGGAGGCGGAGACCGTCTATGCCGAGACATGACCCATCTGTCCGAATGTTGCACATGCGTGACTTTGCTGAGAAGGCCCTGGCCATGTGCGCAGGGAGAACGCGGTCCGACATGGATGCAGATGAGATGTTCAGTCTCGCAGTCACTCGCCTGATAGAACTCGTGGGTGAGGCAGCGAGTCATGTTCCCCGTGAGGTACAACAATCGTATCCGCAAATCCCTTGGCCCAAGGTCGTAGGCATACGTAATCGTCTCATTCACGGCTATGACTACGTGGATTACGACATCGTTTGGAATGTGGTGCATAACGACTTGCCGCAACTGCTGGAGACGCTCAACGCGATCCTTCCACCTGACAGATGATTTCGTGCGGCCCGTCCACGCGCCTCCACCCAGACCACCCGGACCGGAACACTACTCGTAGCGGCCGTACTCCCGGACTGCCCGGCTTATCGCCAGGAAGTTGCCCTGCCAGCGGTCCGGCGGTACGTCCTCGGTGATGCCGATTATCAGCTTTTGTGCACCGCCGTCCTCGTCTATCATCTGGCACGCCATCTCATAGACCTGCTCTTCGCTGCGCAAGTGCACTGAGGAGGGAAAGTTGGTCCACAGCGCCTTGTCGGGCCAGGCCTTGCGCGCAGCGGCGATGCTCATGTCGGTATCCGGCGCGGGCGTGAAGGCCTCGATGAAATCAAGCTCGGAGTCGGCTATCAGGTCCGCAAACAGCCCGCAGTTGTCATCCAGATGGCATCCGTACACCTTCCCGTTTTCGTGCAGCATCCGTCCGAACTCGTTGTACAGCGGCAGTATCAGCTCCTCGAACCGCTGTCGTCCGACGATTTGCGGGCTGACGTTGCCGCAGTATTGCACGAACCGGAACGGCCCTGCTGCCATCACCTTGAAGGCCCTGCGGTCTTTGGCGGCCAGCGCCTCGTACAGTTCCATCACCTGCTCGCGGCGGTCGGCCCACTCGACGCAGAAGGTCTCCACGCCCAGGTAGGTGTAGATGATGGCCTGCAGCGGCGAGTAGCCGATGGTCGCGCGCAGCACTGCGTCGTCCCCCAGCCACGCCTCGGCTTCGTCGTAGGTCTCGTAGGTCGGCTCGAACTGCGTGTCTTCCGCCAGAGCGATGAGCTTCGGGTAGTCCTCGGGGCCCTTGAACGGCAGTTCGTGCCGCCACGACGTGAACCCGGCCGGCTCGCTGATGTTCTCCAGGTCGCCCTCGGGCGTATGAGTGACCGTCTTGACGAGGCCCTTGCCGGTTTCGGGGTCCGTATAACTGATGGTCTCGGTCGTGCAGTTGGAGGTGGCGGACTTCATCGGGCTGAAGCGGCGGTTGTGAATGCACAGGCCTTCATTGCGCAATTGCCGCTCGACCTGGCACCGCGGCAGCATGCCTTCATAGACCGTGAAGGGCACATGGTCCGGGCTTGTGCCATTGAGTACGGCTTCCACACGTTCACGCGGCGTCATTTCCATGTTAACCCACCTTGGATAATTTCCCCAGGAGTTGACTGTAATTCACTTTCGTAATGAAAAAGCTGGAGCGTGATTATTCCACTGGCAGGGGCAAGGCTCCTGCCTCGGCCAGGGCATGGGAGATTGCGCTTACGCTGGTCTGCCAGACAGCATTGGGGATGTTCTCAGTGATGCCGACTATGAAACCGTCGCCCGGCGCGACGTCGCGCAGCATCTGGCGAGTGTATTCGACTATCTCGTCAGGCGGCCATAAGTGCACCGGCGAGGGGTAGTTGGTCCAGATGATCTTGTCCGGCCAGGCGGCCCGGGCATCCGCCAGCTCCAAATCGCCGTCAGGGACCGCCGCGAAGGCCTCCACAATGTCCACCTGCGATGCAGCCACCGCACCAGCCAGCAGCTTCATCCGGCCGTCCATGTGCACCGCCAGGAGCTTGCCCCGCGGATGCAGATAAGCCGCGAACTCATCGTAGCAGGGCACACAGTATTGCTCAAAGCGCTCTAAGCCGATCATATCGCTGGTAATGTTGTCACCAACATGCAGCACCAGAGCGGGGCTGTCCGCGGCAATCTCGTATTGCTCCCGCCGGCGCTGTGCAATCGTCTCATAGAGCCCGAAGAATTCATCAGGGCGCTCGTGCATGTCTATAGCGAACTGCTCGTGACTCATCAGCTCCCACATCATGTGCATCATCGGCGTACGCGGGAACCATCCGCCCAGAACCACGCCCGCCTCGCCCATGTTGGCAACAGCAGTCAGAAACTGCTCGCAAGCCGGCGTATAGACTTCATCGCGCAGCATGAACTCGACGACTTTGTAGTCCTGCGGCCGCTTGATCAGATACTCGCTGAGGCGGCTTGTACCATACCCGCCACCGGTGCGGTGGGTCTGAGAGACCTCACCCACCGGCGTGCGGAAAGTGTCGCGAATATACAGGACGCCATCTTCGTAGTATTGCAGGGATTGGACTTGGACGTGCGGGCGCGTGGTGGTGAAGACCTGGCAATCGCTGACCAGGGCCAGACCCTCGTTGCGCAAGGCCTGCTCTGTTTCCCCTCGCGGGAGCAGTCCAGAATAGCAAGTCAACGGCACGCGGTCGGGCCTGCGCCCGTTGAGCACGGCTTCCACACGTTGTCGCGGCGTCATTTCCATGCTAACCCACCTTGTGCTTGGAATTGCCGAATTCGTCCCGACACTGTCAACCAGAACAGGAGCCGTACTTCAGGCCGGCCAGCAGATAGGCCTCGCAGTTCTCCAGGACCTTGCCGAGTTGCTCGCCGTCCCGGACGGCGTTAGTGCCGGCGGTTCCTCCCGTGGTTCGCAGGCTAAAGCCACCGCCGCGCGCGCCTGCTGTGATGGCATCGCACACCGCCGCCTCGACCTGCTCTGTGCTCCAGGTTGGAAAGTACGGTGAGGGGATATTGCCGGACAGCAACATGCGATCACCGACACGGCGCTTGGCCTCGGCGAGGTCCACATCGCCCATCGGCGCAGCCTCCAGAGGCTCGATCGAATCAATGCCCATCTCCGAGAACCGCTGCAGGTAGTTCATCGCGTTACCGTGGCAGTGGGCTCGCAGCTTCCCGCCGTGGGCGTGGATGACATCGTTCACCTGCTTGTCATAGTGGAAGACGAACTCCTCGAAAAAGTCTGTCCCGGCCCAGGGTGGGATCAGCATCTCGTGGGCGCAGACGGAGAAGTAGGGGCCGATACCAGCCTGCAGCATTGCCTCCACCGCGCGGGCGACATGTTCGTTGGTCACCTCCAGGAAGCGGTGTATCAAGTCCCGGTGGGTCTTGAACCAGATATACACCTCTTCCATGGTGGCGTTGCGCACCAGCCAGCCGAGCGGATGCAGGATGCTGACCAGCACAATGCCCTTGTCGCCCACATTGGCGACTGCGCGGTCGAATTCCTCCACATCCGGTTCGCGGACCTCGAAGCTTGCCTCGATAAGCCTCTCGATGTCCTGTGGGGAGGTGATGTAGCGCTTCTCCCATCGGCAGTCGGGTACATCTACCTCGAAAACAGGCTCCCGGACCACGCCGCTAAATGGCCCGGCCGGCGTGTCGTAGATGCGCTCGGTGCGCACGAACTCGCCGGGCTTGCGCGCCAGCTCTCTCTCCGAATAGGTCGCCGCCAGACCCAGGAAGCCCCACTCGTAGGGGGAGAATTCGAAGAAGTTGTCCGCGTGCTGCGCGATCAGTTCCAGGACCCGCTCGCCGCGCGGGTGTTGGTCGGCGAGCGCACCGATTCTGAGCTCGATGGGCACCCGATCCGGCTCCCGAAAAGACCAGGCTGTCTCCAGGCGCTCTCTTGAAGTCATCCGATACTTCCCCTTACGGACGCGCAGTGTCCCACGGACAAACACACGGATAGATGCTCGGTTCAGCTCGGTCTTGTTAGCGTCTTCCTACTACAGGTAATAAGCAAATCGCTGAGAACGCACCATCTTGCCACCACGATGGCTGTGGGCCAGTGCGAAGTGCGAACGGCGTCTCACGCGTACTTCTCCGCAATTCCTATCGCCAATCTGGCCCAGTCGCGGAGGCGCTCAGGGCGCCCCCACAATGTCTCCAACTCGCGCAGCACCACCTGGTAGTAATGCCCCTGCAGCCGCTTTAGACCCGACTCCAGGTGCCGGCGGTGCTCGTCCAAATCGTCGGGCATTGTGACCTGGGTCGAGGACTGCCGCCACATTATCGTGTAATTTCTGCCGCACGCCTCGATCACCTTGTCCAGCTCCGTCCAGAAGGAGCACACGAAGATGCGCAGGTTCGGAATCCGCAGCACGATGTCAGTCTTGGTAGTCAGGTTCTCGCAGCAGCCGTACTGCACCGCGCCGAACTGCTGGAACAGTACCGTCTGGTAATTGAGCAGGAACTCTTCCTGCATGGCTGGGGATACCTGGTCGAATTCCTGGCTATTGGCCGCGACCCAGAGATTATGCAGTCCTACCGGGCCATCGGCCGGAGGCTCGTTCAGCGGATCGCTGCAGAACATCGGCTCGTGGTGGTTGGTGGTCAGTGCGCCGGCGTCTTCGGCTGCGCGCTGGGTACGCAAAACGCCCTCGGTGAGTTTTGCCATCGCCCGGTGCACCAACTCCGGCCGGAATGCCATGTCCTCCATCATCGGCGCCATGCCGCGCAACTGCTCGAGATGGGTCCCGAGTTGCGGGCCCAGAGGCGGAGAGCCGGTGATGCGCACCGGCATTATATCACCGAGCAGGTCCTGCATCCGCGATGCCGCCCGCTCTGTTTCCTCCGGATCGCAGGTGAACTCCGGCACGCGGATTCTTGCATAATCCTCAGGCGTCTCAATGGGGTGATAGTAGCGAAAGCCACCCAACTCCGTGGTGCCGGTCGAGACGTGCGTCGGCAGGCCCCAGGTGTGCTCGGCATCGCATTTCCAGACCGCGCCGGCACCCCACCAGGGCTCAACGATGTGGTCGTCCCCGACCCAGTCCTTGTACAGATGCTGGCGAAAGGTGTACTCGACGCTGCGGCACAGCGGATCGCTGCATTCCAGCGCATCCTCCGGCAGTATCTGGCTCCAGGCCCCGGCGGGTCGGCACCATACCGGCGCACGGTCCGGCCGCCGGCGCTCACTCACATCCCGCCAGCGCTGCCTGCGGTCCTCATATTCCTCGCTGGTGGCGAGTTCCATGACCCGTGCGGCAAGCTCGCGCACGATGGCCTGGTCTCTGGAAGGAAAGCCGCCTGTGCTGCCAGCCATGACTATCACCTGGTGGGTATTTTCAAGACGCATGCAGTCGGGCACCCACTCCACAGGAGTCGGGTACCCACTCCGAGGAGTGGGTGAGGCGTCTCGCCTGTCTCTTGTAGGGCACGGGCTTGGCGTAGGCCCTGCCGTGTGCGCCCTGAGCCTGCCGCTGCCGTTCCCCCCTCTCCCTGCGGGAGAGGGGCCGGGGGTGAGGGCCGCCGTTGCCGTAGCCTTTCGGAGAGCCCGGCCCGCGCACAACGCTATCAAGCCAAGGTCCGCAAACAAGACTTCCACAACCATCAGACATTTCCTGTGTGTACTTCTCCGTGGGTATGATATTCCTTGTGTGATGCGTCAATTCCTGGCTGTGCCGCTATCCACTGCTCGTCACTATTCACATGCTGGGGAAGGAAATACAACGTCCTGTGTGTAAAGGAATACTCAGGCCGCAATACTGCACGAGGAGGCCGTAATCATGAGAGCAAGCGTGGTGAGCTGCGTCATAGTGGCGCTGGTCATCTCCGCTACGCTGGCGTCGGCACAAGGGCTGACGCTGCGGACGGGAGATGGCCTGGTGCTGGAGTTGTCGGTGGCAGGTGAGGTGACCGCGGCACAAATCGGCGCGGCGAAACTGCCGCTTGCTGGTGCGGGCGGATTCTCTGTCGCCGATTTTCACAGCCAGCCGGAGCCGCAGAATATAGTCGCAAACCCGGGCTTCGAGCAGGGCGCACAGGGGTGGAATCTGCGAGCCGGCCAGAGCATTGACGAGAAGATATTCCATAGCGGCAAACGTGCGGTGCGGCTGGAGGTCCCGGGGCCAGACCCGGCCAGTTCGAATGTCGGCTGCACGGTCCCCGTGAAGCCGAATACCGCGTACCGCTGCGAGCTGTGGGTGCGGCGGGAGAATGTCGGCGTCTGCGGCGCGTACGCTTCGGAGCGAGATGACAACAACAAGTTGACTGGCAAGCAGACCCAGGTCGGCAGGTCGATTCCGAAGCTGGACGGCGTGTGGCACAAACTCATCTGGGAGCTGACCACGCAGCCGCAGACCACCCGGCTCAATTTCCGCAGCGACATCTACAAGTCAACGGGAACGCTGTGGCTGGATGATTTCTTCATTGCGGAGGTCGACAAGACACTCTATCAGCCGCTTACGGGACAGGCCGAAAAGCGCGGCGACGCGCTAGTGTTCCGTGGCGGTCTGGCTGATGCAGGGCTTGAGCTACAAGCCACGTTGACCGCTGACGATGAAGCGATCCGGGTCGAGGGTGTGGTGCGTGATACTACGGGCCGGGACCGGGCGGTGGGCGTGCGGTTCGGGGTGCCGATAAATGCCCAGGGCTGGACCTGGTACAACGAACTGGAAGAGCGCGAGGAAATCTCCGCTGAAAAGGCTTATCGCCACACCTATGGCTGCAGGTCCGGAACCGGCGTCTGCTCGATCTACCCGTGGTCCGCGCTGAGCGGGCCGGATGCCGGCCTCACTCTGGCGCTGCCGGTCTCACAAGGCCCCCGGGTATTCCTGATTCAGCACGACCAGCGCCGGCCACAGACCTCGCTTACCTTCTACTTCGGCCTGGCGCAGGATGCGGCTAACAACCCCAGCCGCGCGCCGTTCTCCTTCCTCATCTACACCCACGATCCCGCCTGGGGGATGCGGTCGGCGATGGAGAAGTACTACCGCCTCTTCCCCGAGAGCTTTGTGAAGCGGCCGCGATACGAGGGCTATCTCAACTACGCGAACCTGGAGCCATATGACCCAGACACCCACGCTCTCGTGGCGTACGGCACCAACCTCGACGACGCCAGCGATTTCGGTGAGGGCTACAAGTTCATCTGGCACCTGCACGGCTGCTATGATTTCAGGATGGTGCCCTACGACGATCCCAAGCGGCCTTCTGATGAAAAGGTCATGGAGCTGCTGGGTGAGATTGTCGAGGCTGAGAAGGAGAAGCCGAGGTACTATATTCCGACCGCCGAGACGATAAAGAAGCTGACCTATGGCCCGGACGGGCAGATCCTCTACATCGGCGACACCAGGTACTGGCGGCCGCAGGAGGGCTACAACCGCACCGACAAGCCCGGCTGGGGGCTGAACTTCAGGGTCAACGAGGACCCCGGAGTGTCGGAGCACCTCGCCAACGTCTCGCGGCAGAAGCTCGAAAAGTATGCTGAGGATGAGACCCGCAAGCCCTTCGACGCAATGTTCACGGCCGACGCAATCGAGGGGTACTTCGCGAATTCCTCCGGCCTCAACTTCCGCCGCGAGCACTTCGCCACCACGCAAGTGCCGCTGACGTTCGGCAGGGAGAGCCTGAAGGTCGCGATGCCGAACACGATCTGGGATTTCCACAAGCAGGTCTGGTGGCCGCTGACGCAACAGCATCAGGTCGTCACCCACGGCAATGCCAACAAGTACGAGCAGACCTTCACGATGCCGTTCGTGGATCTGCCCATGATTGAGAATGAATGGGACCGCGGACACCCGGAGAGATTCGAGCGGTATCTGAGGGCGATCGCGCACCATAAGATATGGCGGTTCTGGAGGGTGCTGGGGGCCGGTGAGAAGGATGAGGCGAGTGTGCGGCGGCATTTCGCCCGCGGACTGGCTTATGCGGTGTATCCGTGCGTGGGGCCACTGCAGTCAATCAGTGGCGGTCTGGAAAAGTACCGGGACCTATACAGGCAGTATGTACCCGCGATTGAGGAGCTCTCGATCGCCGGCTGGGAGCCGGTGCCATACGCCCGCGCCACCGCAGACGTCATAGTCGAGCGCTACGGCTCATACGAAGCCGGCGAGCTGCACTTCACCTTCCGCAACTACGATGATGAGGCCGCGAAGGTGACGGTGGTGAGCCTCGACCGCCAGGCGCTGGGAATACCCGAAAACGAGGAACTGGTCGCGGTGGACATCCTGCCAGGGCTGGCTGCAACCACGCGGGTTGAGCCGCAAGACTGGAAGGTCGAAGTCGAACCTGACAATGCGCGAGCTTTTTGGATGGGAACGAGAGAGCAGATGGCGCAACATGGCTTCAGGCTGGCCGAGCGGCTGCTCGGGAAGATAGACCGGCTGTTCGCCACGGAGCTGAGCGAGCAAAACCGGGCCGACATTGCCACAATGATGCAACTTGCCCAGACCGCACGCGGCTTCAGCGGCGATCAGGCCCTGCTTGCGACCAATCGGCTGTATGGCCACATGGATGAACTGCAGCAGGCGATCGAAACCAAAGCACCCGTGGACCTGGCGAAGCTGTGCGACCGTCTGCGGGCCGCTTTGAGCCACGTGGTCGCCGGGCTGGTGGAGGTGGAAGTATCCGGGCCAAGGGTGATAGAAAACGGCCTGCGCGGGGAGACACTGGAAGCAAGATGGGCCCTGGATCTGCTGCAAGTTGCTGCCATCAACATCGAAGATGCGCGCGTGCGGTGTCCGTGGGAGGAGATCGAAGCGCAGTGCACGGCAGAGCCCGGCCTCAAGGACCCGCCCGACCGCCGGGGGCTGGATGTCATCGCCCAACTCTACGTCCCCGCCGAGCCGCCGCGCGCCCTGATGCCATACCTGGTGGAAGTAACCGGCGAGTACGGCAAGATACCGTTCGTCATTTCCGTGCCGGTGGATGTCAAGGTCTCCGAACCGCTCACGGTCGCGGTTCTGCCGCAGCGGGCGTTCCGTGGCGAGGAGAGCAAGCTCAATATCATCGTCACCAGCCGCTTGCAGCAGCCAGGGGAGATCGTGCTGAAGTTCTCGCCGCCCAGCAACGTCGAGATGGAGCCGAGCGAGCTCGACCTGGCGCTGGGTGCAGAGGCACAACAGCAGCGCCTGGTGACGGTCAGGCTGGCAGAGAATGCGCGCCTCGGGGAGTTCTACATCCCTTATGAGATTACTAGTGACAACGCCAGGCTGAAGATGCAAGGCAAGATTCTTCTGACTGTCAGCGATCCGGTGCCGCGGGTGAAGGTCAGCCGGGTGAACACCAGGCCCACGCTGGATGGTAAGCTTGACGAACAAGTGTGGCAGGGCGAGCCGACGATAGCCGAGCTGACACTGCTGCAGGGGGCAAAGCCGGCGACCGAGAAGACCCCCGTGTGGGTGGCCTATGACGACGCGGGCCTGTACGTGGCGTTCAGGTGCGCGGAGTCGCAGATGCACAAGCTGGTGGCCAATCTCAGCGACCGTGGCGATCCGCTTTACCAGGATGATGACGTGGAGATATTCCTGCTGCCGCCGGGTGCGCCGAGGGCGTTTCAGTTCGCGATCAATCCCCTGGGAACGATCGGCGATAATTTCGGCAACAAGGCCGAGTGGCTCGCCCGGGCGCAGCGCTACGAAGACGCCTGGACGGTCGAGGTTTTCGTGCCATACGCGGCCGTCGGCGTGAGCAAGCCGCCTGAGCGGGGCTCATCGTGGGCGTGTCAATTCGGCCGCCAGCAGAAGGCCAAGCGTGAGACCTCTTCGTGGACACCGGGAGCGGGCTTCAACAGGCCGAATGAATTCGGCGAGCTGGTATTTGACTGACCCGAGCACAAGCCAGGCGCACGCCGTACGCCCCTGCAAGCTATCCTTGCGTGGCACAGGCTTTCGAGCCTGTGGCCGTTGTGGTCAAGTCGTCCGGAGGGGCCAAATGGGGGATGTTTGGGGCCCCATCCGGCCCAGCCGTTGCTGTTGTACGGGCGCACGCCGTGCGCCCCTACAAACTATCCTTGCGTGGCACAAGCTTGCCCGCCGTAGCTTTAGCGAAGGCGGGGCTTCCCGCAGGCCCTGAGCTTGCCGAAGGGCAGCCTGTGGCCGTTGTCGTCAAGTCGTCCGGAGGGGCCAAATGGGGGATGTTTGGGGCCCTGTGCGGCGTAGGCGGAGCGAGATGAAGAAAGTTTCTTACCCCCGCCCCGGGCGAGTTATACGCCGTTCACAGGCTGCACACAGACACCCATCTACAAGAAAGGACATTTTGAAGCCAAGCTTGACAAAATGAGCAGCTTGTAATATCATAGAACGGGCGTTCGAGGCGCTTGCGATGTTGAAGGCAAATATGCTAGACTATTTAGCGGCTGGCCATAGGATTTGGCCAAGGGAGGATAGCACCGTGCAGCGCACACGTACACATGGGGAGCACCTGATCGACCAGCTATTGGTGCTCGCATCACTGCAAAGAATGAACGAGATAACTGGAGTTTGGCAAGAGATAATGAAGGTCATGAAGGCGGCCTGGGAAGCGGCCTGGCCCATGTTCTGTGACAAGATAAAAGGGTTCAGCCTACACTTCTATACTTGGAGACACGGGCCACTGAGCAAAGACCTGTATCGTGTACTTGATTCGCTCGTGGCGGCAGGATTGGCTGAAAGACGCCATGTGTCTTCTCGTTCGTTATTTCGGGGCCAGTGGCCAGCACTCGCATATGCAATAACCGAGAAGGGTTCGCATGTCTTGGAGCAGTGCGAGCCGTTACTCAGTATTGATACAAATGTGGGAATACTTCATGAGGTCCTCCGGGCCGCCGAAGAAGTGGGACCGATGGACCCTCTGGAGGCTCGCGACAAGTCGCATCAGATGAGAATACCTCATCGCGATGATCCGTCACGGACGGTCTTGCTTGCCGAACTGCCCAACGGGACTGATTTGATCGAGGTGCTCCAACCCACGGAGGCACAGGTCGCATTCGCGCTCGACGACGATTGGTTTGAGGCACTCGATATGATGCTGTCACCAGAGTACGAACCTGGACTTATGGGAAAGCACTCACACACTACATATGAAGACCTCTTCGGAACATAGGCGTTTCAAAGCCAAATTCGACGCTCAATTTGAGAAGGCCTTCTATAGTTCCAAGAAGAGGGATCGGCAGTTCGTTGAAGCGATCAGGCGAGCCGTAGATAAGATACTACAGTATCCACTCAAGAGCGATACCTTTGGCAAGCATGGCCCGATCAAATACAAACGGAAGCTATACGTTGGGAAAAACATGTACCGCATTGCTTTCTTGAGTTGTTACGAATGCAGACAGAACGGTTGGGCCGATCATAATGCATGTGAATTCTGCCAAGAAACTGATGAGTACACGGTAGTATTCTTCATGGCGGGCCGGAAAAAAGACCGGCATAGCGATTACTGCACGTAAGAAATGTAGGAACAATGGCAAAGAGGACCAGAACCCAGCGGGATCGGGAACTGCTGCTGCGGCAGATAGATGGCACCGATCAGGAAATTGATAAGCTGGTGTATGAGCTGTATGGGCTGACGGAAGAGGGGATCGGTATCGTGGAAGGCAGTGCGGGCGGCGACTAGAGAACCCACAACCCGCACCACCACACAGCCACAGCGCCCCGCTCACCAACCACCGCCACCACGCCCCAAACGTCCAGAGCCCACGGCAAAGCTGGGCATGGCGCGAAGAAGCACAGGGAGACCGAACCGTGAAGGTACCTGACGGTAAAGAGACGGAGAGATCTGCCCGGATAAAGAGCCGCTTTGCGGAGTTTGTTGTCCCGATTAGGATGCCGGAGTTGGGCATATCAGACCGATTCACCAAGATAGTTGCGGATATCAGTGACGGGATATCCCGGACTCTCAGACAAGCGGCCCTCCAGCCCTCGAAAGCCATTGAAGAGGTCCTTCTGAGGGCACATGAAGTCACAGAAGCACTGTCCGAAGATGGTTACGAATGGCGCTGGCTGGGGAGCCTATCATTGCCGCTGCATTGCGAACTCCTACGCATAACACGCGACGAAGGCCCGGCCGCGGCCAGACGTTACTTGATACGAATGGTCGCAGAGGAGGAGCTTCTTGAAGAGCTGGCGACGAGAGGAGGAGAAGTAGACTGCGTCCGTCCGAGTGCAGATGTGATTCGGGATGCCTTGAATGCGCATGGGGAGCAGCGCTACGCGTTGAGCATACCCGCGCTAATGCCGCAATTGGAAGGTTCCATCCGGCGGCTGTACAGAGAGAAGTGCAATGTGACTGACGTGCAAGCTGGCATCGATCCGAACACTGGTCGCGACGCCCACAAGATGCCAACGGTCCTCAAAGGACTAATGAAGCCTGACAACATTCTTTTCGAGTTCTTCATCACGCACCTAACAGAGAATTTCTTTAGGAAATCTCGGAATCCCGTACTGCACGGGAGGCACCCGAACTATGCCAGCCCTGAATTGTCCACGGAATGCGTCCTTGCCCTTTATGAGCTGTGTAAGGGCTTTGATTAGAGAGCGCAGTCTGCATCGCGCACCGCCGATGAAGGGATTGATAAGCCGGTGTATGAGTTGTATGGGCTGACGGAGGATGAGATCGGTATCGTCGAGGAGGCGACCAGGCGGGAGTGAGGGCTAACGGCTGGGCCGGATGGAGCCCCGAACATCCCCCATTTTGCCCCTCCGGAAGGCAACGACAACGGCAAGCGAGTCGGGCAGGATGCCCGACCCACGGGATAATTATTGTCATGCCCGAGCCACGCGAATATACGGCACCGGAAGGGACAGTCCCCCAGGTCATCCAGGCAGGACTCCGTGCCCTCAAGCGTGAAAAAGAGCCTGCGATAATCATGGTAACCAGGATCACCTTCCACACCGAACCGGCCAAACCCAAACGGAAGCGGAGACGGCACGTAATCGGCTTCGTCAAATCCCGCCTCGAAAGCCTCGGTTGGCTATGGTGGATAGATGTTGATACAGACTGGCTGACCAGGCATGCCGTAATATCCCAGATCAGCTACCTACGCAGCAAAGGCTGGCGAATCGAGACCATTTACGGAAAAGGATACAAGCTCATTGCACGTCCCGAAAGCGAACAGTCCGCCGATACCCCGGCGCGCCGACAACCACAGCAGAGCCACCGCCACCCACAGTTCGTGAAAGGGCTGCTGGTGCAGGACGGCCACCTGTGGCTCGACGAAGTGGCGGGCGAGAGTATTACCCTGAAGCAGATTCAGCAGCAGGTCTATTGGCTGCGGCAAAAAGGCTGGGAGATTGAGACGACACCGCGCGGCTATCTGCTACACAGCCGGCCGCCGGACCATCCCCCAGCTTCCCCCCGCCACGCCTTCGTACGAAACCACTTACGGCATCACGGCGTCCTCAAGTGGGTGGACGCCACTTTCGCCCGCGTCAGCAGGCTCGTCGTGTACAACCAGGTGCACCGCCTGCGCACAAAAGGCTGGCGAATTGAAAACATTCCCGGAGAAGGATACAAGCTTATCGCAGCTCCGCAAAGCCAACCCTCCGACGATACGCCAGTTCAAGCACCATCAAAGCCGGGCGGCCGGTACTTCGTCAAAACCTATCTGCTGCAGCACGGCCACCTGTGGCTCGACGAAGTGGCCAACGAGAATATTACCCGGGCCCAGCTTCGCAAACAGGTCCATTGGCTGCGGCAAAAAGGCTGGGAGATTGAGACGACACCGCGCGGCTATCTGCTACACAGCCGGCCGCCGGAGAGTCGGCGAGCTACCCCTCGCCCCGGCTTTGTAGAGAAGCACCTACAGCGGCGCGGCTGCGTGTGGTGGGCGGACGTGGCCCGCGCCGGCGTTAGCAGGCACGTCGTGCACAATCAGGTGCAATACCTGCGCAGAAAAGGCTGGCGAATTGAGAACACGCGCCGAGGCTTCCGGCTGCGTGGGATTCCCAGGCCCCCGCCTCGCGGCACACCGAAGTCGCTTACTCGCCTATCCGAGGTCAAGCGTCGGGGCTGACAAAGCAGTGCCCTACGAATGCCGATGCTGTTGTAGGGGCGCAATTGATTGCGCCCAATCAGCAGCGGCGTGGAGGGAGTAGGGCCGGCGCGGTACAAGCCCGCGCCCTACAACAAGGCCCAATCAGCGGGAGCGTGGAGGGCGTGATAAATCACGCCCCTACAACGGCGGTAGGACCGGCGTCGCGTGGCGGCGTGCCCGCGACAGCGCACATCAGCCGCCTACCTGGCAGAGCGCCACCTCATAGTTGTCTCCCACCCCGTAGTCGTAGATGGTGAACCGGGCCGTGCCGTCGGCGGGGCCGAACATCTCCTGCAGCTTCGCAACGGCCAGCGGCTGCTGCAGGTGCAGGTCGTAATCTGCCGCGCCGGTGATCCATCCGACACCGTTGATGCCGCGCAGCAGCAGCGATGCCGACCCGTCAGCGCTTTCTACCCGGGCCCCGGCAAACCGGCAGGAAAAGTCAAACAGATTCCCCTCTTCGTCCACTCTACCCGTAGCGAACGGCAGGCATACATCATTGTCAATGCGCCCCTCCTGGTAGCCGACGGGTATCCCCCGGCCCAGCAGCGCAGTTTCCTTCAGCCGCAGCACAGTATCGCGGCTATCGTCGCTTCTCCGGGAGCTAATCACCTTGTACATCGATGAGCGGCCGGAGTTGTAGATGCGAACCCATCGCGGCGCCGAGCGGCCGGTGGGAAGATGACCCGACACAGTAATCGTGTTCTCCTCACGGTCAAGCGCCATGATGTCTCCGCGCAAGACGCCCTCTTCAGTCTGCCCGGGAAGGTAGCCAAAGCTGACGTTGCGCACCTCCGCGTCCGCAACCATGGTACGCACGGAGACACCGATGTTTCGCTGCACACCGCGGTTGAGAGCCTCATCGTCCGACGGCGCGTAAATGGTTATCTCGTCTATCGCGCCGGCACGCTCCACCCTGACCGTCAGCGGCCATTGCCCGCTAGCTGTCACATTCTTGATGCGGGCCTCCCCCTCGGCCCGATATGGCTCCAGAATTGTCAGGAAGCGCGTCTGCAGACCTTCCTGCCCCTCGTTGCGCACGAACAGATACGGCAGGTGCCACTCTTCCGGGCGTGCGGGCGATCTGCCGGTGCCATAGATGAGCTGCCGCTCGCCATCTACCGGCACCACATGCAGTCGCAGTCCGGCCGGCTCCTCGAGTTCGTAATCCCACTCCAACATCGCGTGTTCTTGCAACGCAGCACGCTTGACGCCGGTGATGTAGCACAAAGCGTCCTGGGTCTCCTGGCCGCGCACGTTGACGTACTTGCCATCATACGGGACCTCCGGGCCGGCCGCAGTGCCCTCCTCCTGATCAATCCAGTTCAAATCTGGCAAGGCCGGGTCACGCAACACGCTGTGCCAGCTCTGGTCGTGGCGCATCCCGCCCTCGACAACGAACAGGTCCAGCAGATAGCTCTCGTGCGCATCCTCCTCCACCATCACGCAGATGCGTTCGTATCTGCTTACCGGCGGCTGGTCCGGTTCAAGTTCGGGATGATGCCGGTAAGGCTGGTGTGCGACGGCAGCTACCTGCACGCCCACGCGATCGCCGATCAGCGATACCCAGCCGCGTGGCACTTTGTGCGCCCACAGCGGCGTGCAGCCGTCCACGGCGACCGTGTTGTGGCCGTAGATGTTGCTGTCCCACTGCCACCGATAGTCCCAACTATAGGGGTAGCCGAGGTCCGGCAGATGCGACATCTCGTGGGCGAAAAGATACAGACTCAAGAAATCGTACTGCTGGTGGCCCTTGAGCGCCGTGTAGTTGATACACGCCTCGCGCTCGTAGCGGCCTGCCTCGCCGCCCTGCAGATATGCAAAGCCATAATGGTCCAGCAGCCTGGTGGCCGCTTCGATGCTCCCTTCCGGCACGGCGCGCGCCTCCCGAGCTTCCTGTTCGATAGACGGCTCGAAGAGGTCCACTCCCGGCATTTCGTCCTTCAAGCCTAACAGCGCACTGGCATAGCGCGGGTCCCGGTAGAGCCTGAAGCCGTCAACGAAGAAGTGCGGATATGAGGCAAGATATCTCCTGGGAATGATGCCGGGGCGCAAGCGGGCGCCACCAGCGTCTCCGACCGGCGGGGTGAAAAAGCCCGCGCTGGTCACGTCAATGTAGAAGTCATACATCTTGCGCGCTTTAGGCTGGTCAAGTATGCGCGGGAATTGCTTGTCAGTGTAAATGTCGGGCTGCCGGGCGCGCAACTCTTCCATGAGCTTGCCAACCGCTATATAGTTGAACTTTATCCTGTCATATCCGGGGCCCTCGTAGCCGCCGCCGTCGCGGGTTATGAAATTGGAAAAGATCCACGCCGCCGGCGCATAGCCCTTGTGGTACGCGCCCCACACCACATCACGGCTGTTGGGCTTGGCCTCAGAATGGTCGTCCATGACCAAGCCGATCGTCAGCGCGGCTAACTGGTGGTGTCCTGGATTGCCCGAAATCGCCACGTCGAGCAGCGCCTGCATCCCCTGGCGGAAGATATGGTCCTCGACAAATTCTCGTGCCTCGGCAGCCGTGTCGGCCGGCAGCCCCTGGGCCTTCAGGTAGGCCAAAAGCGCGGGATCCTGCTCATAGATCGGGTAAATGGCGTCATAGCACTGAACCATCGGCACCAGCACGATATTGGTCCAGATGTAGTCAGTCACCAGGCCCGAACGGTGACCGTACTCGCCCCCATAGCAGTGCTCGCTGTGGTATTTGGGCCCCGGGTACTGGTTGGCTATCCCTGCCATCAGCACTGCTGCCTTGTGACCGTATTCCGGCTCCCCGGTCAGCAGATAGGCCATGGACAAGCCCTTGAGCGCAGGCAGGACGTATTCGAGGTAGCAGCGATGGACGTACATGCGGATGAACTGGTACGTTACCCCGTCAACCTCGCAGCCGTCGCCGTTATCCGGATATTCGCCACTGGTCATATCGCCGGCGGCAAAGTCGTTTGACGGATACATCTCCCCACCGACAGGGCATTTCAGCTTGTATGGATGGCTCTCATAATCCATCCGCCACGGCTGGTAGGCGCTGTACCTGCGTAGCGCGATCCCATGCACCGGGCAGGTGGTGGTGGGATGTTGGCGCTTGCGTGGGATCGTGATGTCGGGCATCATGGCGAAGACCTCGTCATCGCTCTTGCCGACTACTCTCTCAGCCCCGACGTATGTTGTGGCCAGGCCGCCCTGCTTCGGCGCCGCGTTCATTATCCAGTCAAACTGCTTTGCGGCCCACTCGTGCTTCTCGATGTTCTGTTTCGCTGCAGCGATGCGCTCAGGTGTGTAATATGTGCGCTCGGTCTTGGCCATGGCCAGATTCGCCACTCCAATCAGGAACAACATTGCCACGATCTTTTGCATCTGATGCACCCCATTTCTACGATTCGGTCAAGTAACTCTAGTTATGCAGATTCCTTGTCTGTGCGGCGCGCATTCAAGATGGTGGGCGATAGGGCTGTGAGAGTCCTTGGGCCGGATAGGGAACCCGAATTTTGCTTTCGCAAAATCCACCCTATTCGGCCCCTCCATTACGACCAACGACGCCACATCGTCGCCCTACAACTTGAGTTGACCAAAATCTGCAAGACTGCAGTAGTAAGACGGTCTAAGATTCCTTGCTGGCTACATGAATCCCTGCTAATGCCGACTGTTTGCCTGGATAAATCGAAGTCTGGGACAACTTGCTGTCACGATGAAAAGAGCCGCTAGAGCGCCTCAAGCTCTTCGTGTAAGGCCCAGCAAGACGGTGTCTTTGCCGAATCAATAAAGGAACTGGCGCCTGCCAGCGCGTATTATGTGCTATAGATGGCACGCGTCAAACAAGAGCACCACCAAGAAAACGGGGGGGCAAACGCCGCCTGTGTCGAAATACTATATGGCCCGCAGAAACTGAGGCCAACTGCAGTTTGGCGAATCGGAGGTCAAGACTATGGTACGTGGCGCAGGCTTGTTCTGCTGATGGCGGCTTTTCTCGCTATGGGCCTTGCTGCCATCAGCCATCCGGCTCAGCCAGGTCAGCCCTCACCTGCAGGTCACATATCTGCACGGGGGGCCTATTGTTCGAGCCCGGCAAGCCAGACATCCGTATACGCATCCAAAACCTGTCCAGTCGGTCGAACGGCGCCGTGCTCTGCGATTCGACGCCGAGGGGCTGTTCGCCGGGCCCATCTGCCCGCGCACACCGGCTCCAATCCCTGCCGTCGGGAGACAGCTCAACCTCCACGCACCCCTTCAGGGCCGCCTCTATGCGAACGGTCAGCGATACCTGGGGCGCCTGCGCCCGGGGGTCACAGTCGAAGCAGTAGGTCAGAGTCGCCTTCGTCGGTCGTCCGTTGAAGCCACGCGCCCTGAGTGTAACTCCATCAAGCACGAGGTCCCTGAACCCCGTCATCGAGGCGTCGTCCACACACCGGGATGTGCGGAAGTCGTCAGTGTAGAGAAACGTGCCTTGGTCGGTGGGTTCGAGCTCAACGGGCCGCCCACTTGCGAGGTCGGCCGAGGCGAAACCGGCGAAGTCGGCCGGTAGTCCCCGTACGCGCTCGATATGGGCCCACACGCGCTGGTTGCTCCTGTCCATCAGCGTGTCGGACGCGCTCCTGTCACCACCGAAATAGGTCGTCGTACCTCGACACCAAAAGAACGCCACAGGAAGGCCGAACTCCACCGCAATCTGAAGCTGACCGCGGGCGAGTTCGAGCCATGCCTCGTCTCGTTCGCCACCATGCGGCGGATTGGTCATCACTGCGGCCCAGGGCATGACGATTACAGGCACCCCGGCTATGAGGTACTTGCGCAGGTACTGGCGGAATCGTAGCTTGCCCAGCATGTAGGGGTCAATCACCCAGCCATCGGCGGGGATCCAGCCACCGGACCCGGGTACGGCCTGGAGCGGCGAGTACCATTGCCAGACATCCACGTCGTACTTCGCCTTGATGCGCCGGTACAGCTCAGTGAGCAGCTCGGGACGCCCCGCGTAGTGGACATTCTCCTCTGCCAGCACGATGCCGTAGAAGTCGCGCAAGTCCATCGCACCCAGGAAGGTATCCACGCGAGCCCAGTACAGCTCAATGTCACGCATGGGGCCATCATAACGGTCCTTGCCATCCCAGAAGTGGAGCCGCGGGAGGAACTTCTTCCCCTGTTGTCTGCCCCAAGCTGCCACGTCCCGGCAGTGCGTCAGGAACTCCTCGGAGATGTTATCGGACAGGTTGACTGAGGCGACGGCGAGGCTCAGGTCCCTGACACGGTCGGCCCGTGAGCCCGGTTCTACGGGCGTCCCCGGCTTATCCCACGGCCAGTTGGCATACTCACCGACGTCGTGCACTGTGAGCCGCTGAGCATCAGAGTTGTAACCGGCGGCCACTGCGGGCACTGAAGCCAGGCCAATCAGCGCCCAGAGGGTCAGCAAGGCGGCAATTCCGCAGCCCTTCATTGCCTCGTACCTCCTTTGGGTGATGGGGTCTTGTATGTCCTTGCCTCCGCCGCCTCTCTGACCCACGCCTTTGGCGCGGGTACCCCGGAGAGGGGAGAACGGCAACGGCATGCCATTACGACTAACGACGCCACATCGTCGCCCTGCAACTTGAGTTGACCAAAATCTGCAAGACTGCAGTAGTAAGACGGTCTAAGATTCTTTGCCGGCTACATGAATCCCTGCTAATGCCGACTCTTTGCCTGGATAAATCGGAGTCTGGGACAACTTGCTGTCACGATGAAAAGAACCGCTAAGGCGCCTCAAGCTCTTCGTGTAAGGCCCAGCAAGACGCTGTCTTTGCCGAATCAATAAAGGAACTGGCGCCTGCCAGCGCGTATTATGTGCTATAGATGGCACGCGTCAAGCAATAGCACCAGCAAGAAAAGGGCGGGACCAAGGCGGCCGGTGTCGAAATACGGTAGAGGCCGGAGAAGCTGAGTGGGGTGGGAGTTTAGATTGTCGAATGGCTCCAATGCCGTAGGCGACTCAGGCTGGAAAGCCTGAGCCACGCAAGGATAGGTTGTAGGGGCGCAATGAGACATTTCTTTCCTAAGTAGGAAGGAATTGCAGCGGGCGATGACCCACTGGCGCGGATGGCCCGATCTGGGCGCAGTCGTCGAGGCCGGCCGCAGTTGGTGCCAACGCTTTGCAGCCGCGCCCGCCGCCGTCCGCCGTCTCGTCAGTCTCGAAAGCACTACGCTTCCTAACAAATCAAGAAATGTCTCATTGCGCCAACGCAGCAGCCGCGTGGAGGGCGTGATAAATCACGGTATGTGTTTAGCGTGGAGCTTGCCGATGGTGACTCGGGCTGGAAGCTGAGAACTGAGGATGCTCGGCATCCTCAGTTCTCACCTGAGCTTTGGAAACAGCACAAAGCTCAGGCCGAGCCACGCGTCAGAGGTTAGTTGGCCGAATACGCTAAATAGATACAAATCACGCCCCTACGAACAGCCACAGCCGGCCTTTTGTGACTTACCGACAATCTAAACTCGCACCCGCTGAGCGCAACTGCTGTTTGCGAATCGGGGGTCAAGACAATGACACGTGCCGCAGCCCTATGCTTGCTGATGTTGGTTTTTCTGGTGATGGGCATCCCCGCCTACTCTCTGCCCGACGCAACTGAATGGTGGATGAGCAAATCCGACCAGTACATCTGGGACTGGATACCGGACTTGCAGATTCACGGCATCGCCCACGGCACCTGGGGCTGCCCCAAGTGTGGCAAAGCCATCTTCGAAGGCCGCGGACACTACCCCTGGATATGGAACCCCGATAGGCCCTACAAGGTCGAGTGCCCTATCTGCAAAGAGGTCTTCCCGAGCAATGATTATCACAAGTGGATGCTCGAGGGGCGGAAAGAAGAGCTGGACACCACCCAGCCATACGTTGACGACGGCGACGGCTACGTCGGGCCTGACGGCACCCGCTACCTTTTCGTGAAGTACGCGGTCGGCGAGGGCTACAAGACGTGCATCTGGTACTGGACTCTGCGCCGCGGTGTGGGCGCTCTGGCCAGCAAGTACGCCGACAGCGGCGACGAGGCCTACGCCCACAAGTGCGCGACAATCATGGCCCGCATCGCCACCGAATACCCGCTGCTGAATGCCGACCGGCCCGACAACCTCACCCAGGACCAGATCAAGCAGCTTGAGTACAGACGCCCGCCGAATGGCCGCCTGCACACGGTCGGCGGCTACCAGGTCGAAGCGCCCTACATGCGCAACGTCCTGCAGGCCTATCGCCGCATCTATCCGTACCTGGAAAAGGGCGGCGATGGGGAACTGAGGCGATTTCTGGCCGCAAAGGGCATAGATGACGTCAAGTCGCTGATCCAGTGGGACCTCTGCCACGAGATGATCTTAGGGGCGCTGGAGGGTAACTTCGTCTCCGGCAACGGCATCCTGGGCCTGCACAGTGTCCTGGCGCTGGCGGCGGTGGACTGGGAAATGCACGATCCGATGAAGGGCGCCACTACGAAATACATCCTGGACTGGATTCTGCACCGGGGCCCCAACTGCGTTGACGAATGGCTCTATAACTACTTCGACCGCGACGGCTTCAGTTGCACCGAGGGCCTCGGCTACAACTTCGGCGGCGGCATTGCACACGTTGTGCCACTGGCCGAGGTCATGAGAACCGCCGGTGTGGACCTCTATGCCCTGCCCCGCATCCGCGAAGCAATCAGCGCGCCGATCAAGCCGACGGTCGCCGGCAAGTGGGCACCCTCTATCGGTGATGGTGGTAGTTGGCAGGGCTCGCACACCAGGGGCTACTGGAGCCCCAGGCACATGGGGCCACCGTTGATGGCCTACGGCGATCCGCTTCTGGCCCAGGCTATAGCCAATTCGAGCAGGGACGCCGGCGAGTACACCGAGAAGGTCGAGGAGATAGTCGCCAAGGTCGGCAGAGAAATGACGTGGGAGAGCCGCAACTACCCGATCTTCGGCCTGGGGATATTCGAAAGCGGAGAAGGTGACTACCGACGCGGCGTGAGTTGCTACTACGGCGGCACGACTGCCCACGGTCACTTCGACCGTCTGACGTTCAGCGTCTTCAACAAACGCGGCCCGCTTACTCCCGAACTCGGCTACCCGTACATGAGCAGCCCCGAGCGTTTCGGCTGGACCAACAATACCTCGTCGCACAATACGGTGGTCGTGGACGCCCGCAAGCAGGTCAATCTCGAGCCGGCCAATATCAACATGTTCACTATCACCCCCACCGCCCAGGCGCTCGAAGTGGACGGCCAGGTCGCCTACCGCGGCATCGTGTCAAAATACAACCGCACTCTTATCTGGGTTGATGTGGATGACAGGAACAGTTACCTGGTGGACATTTTCCGCGTGGCCGGCGGCTCGCAGCATGATTACAGCCTGCACGGGGCCGGCAACCAAGTGAGCGTGCAAGGGCTCGAACTCGTGGCCCAGAAGGGCGGGACTCTCGCCGGGCCGGAGGTGGAGTACCTGGAATACTACGACAAACGGCCGCAGGGGAGTTACTACGGCAGCGGCTACCAGTATCTGTTCAACGTCGAAAAGGGCAAGCCGGAAGCAGACTTCATCGCAACCTGGGACCATGACAAGGAGGAGACCCCGTTTCTGCGAGTGCATGTCCCCGGAGGCGTGGCCGAGCAGGTGCTATTCGCCGACGGTCTGCCTCCCTTCGGCAAGTCCCAAGACGCCCTGCGCTACATGTTTCTGCGCAACGGTGACTGCCCGCCATATAACCAGCAAATCAAGGAGGACGGCTCGCGTGCCTTCCCGGCCGGCGACCTGGAGAGCACGTTCGTCACGGTGCTGGAGCCGGTCTACGACGAGCCGTTTATCAACCGCGTCAAACGCATCAGCGGCATGGAGGGGCTGGGGGATGCGGACGTCGCCCTGGCCATCGAGCGGGCCGACGGCGCTACCGATCTGCTCATCTGCCTGGAGCATCCCTCAAGGGTGACGGGCCAGGGCATGACGCTTGAGGGCCGCATCGGTCTGTGCACCAAGGCCGAAGACGGTGAGGCGAGCCGTGTGGCTCTGCTGGACGGCAGTTCTCTTTCCCTGGGCAAATCGTCTATCGCCGTCACCGGGCCGACAGGCGGCACCGTAAGCTCCGTGGACTATGACGCGATGACACTGACGGTTCCTGAGAAGCTCCCGGAGGGCGACAAGCTGGCCGGCAAGACCATCATCTTCAACACCCCGCCACGCACCACCAGCTTCGTCATCAGCTCTGTCGAGGACGTTGAGGCAGGCTCGCGTATCCGGCTGCGCGCTGTGGACGCCATCGCCTACCGTGGCAAGGTCGAGAGGGCGGATAACGAGACGGCCGTCGTGGTCCTCGACAGCCCCATCAGCATCCTGCACGCCGGTACTGGTCTGGCGGGGATGTGGCTGCACAATGAGGACCACTCGCTCAGCGTCAGGATCGAGAGTTTCAATCGGCGCTGGGACCCCAACACGCCCTGGCCACCGTTCGGCGGCACAGCCCGTGTCGAGCAGGGTCAGGACCTGGAGCAGGCGTTCGTGGACAAAGATGGCGACGGCATAACGATAGCTTACGTGTATGAGTTCGGCCCCGGTGATCTCTACCGCATCACCCCGACGGCCTACCTGGAGCAGAAGCAGTAAAGAGACACTAGCGCGGCTCGATGACAATGCAGCAGTGATGCTCGAAGTCGCGGACCGGGATCTGCAAGTCGCGACCCTGCTTGGTAGTGGCGATCTCCTCGCTGTCCGCCGGATAGAAGGCCCTCTGGTCAGCCCGGCCATCGGCCAGCAGCACCATGCCGCTGACCGGCCCTTCGTCATCGTAATTGAGCAGATGCACGATCAGCCGCCCGCCCTGTTTGCGCAGGCCGACCTCGACATTGTCAGGTGCATTCTGGGCCCGCATCGGCAGCCGGGCGCCGGCTTCGCGAGCTGCGTGCAGTATCAGGCTACGCAGATTCTCCTTGAAGCCCGGCCAGTAGTCCTTGTACAACCCCTTCGGGTAGGCGCTGCCGTCGAAGCTCAGCCCCAAATTGTGCGCGGTCAGCAGGTACGCCGTCCCCGCGCCGTAACTGCACCTGACAGCGGTGATGTCACCGTTGTCGAAATGGCCGATAATCTGGGCGCTGTCGGCCACCGGCTCGACGGCATCATAGTGCCAGTTCTCGCCCAGCTTGACCTCTGCGCCATCGTCGAGCTTCCAGGTGTTTGCGCCGGTCTTGGTCTCGCCGCGCGTGACGCCGAATAGCTCGGTGAGGGCACCGTAGTCGTCATGCCGGCGGCCCCACTGGTCGCGAGTGCCGACACCTCCGAGCGCTATCAGGCTGCCGCCCTCGTGGCACCAGTCTTTGAGTAGCGCAGCTTCATCGTCGGTCAAAAGCTCAGCATCTACCAAGATTAAAGATGCAAACCTGGACAGCTTCTCCGGCGTCATGCTCTCTGCAAAAAGGGCCTCGCAGGGGATCTGCAACTGCTGCAGCGCCTGATAGATGCCGAGGTTGTTGACGTAGTAGTCGGCGGTGCGGGTAGCAAGGGTTGAATGGATGCCCGTGCGCTCGCTGTAAACCAAACCTACATTCGCTGCGGTGTCGGTGTGGACCAAGTAGGGCTCGATAACGGCCATCTTACCCATGATGTCCAGCGCCGCGTCGTACATGCCCGGCTTCCAACGCCCCCGGGATTTCGGCACCAGGATGTAGGCGGGCGAGCGGTACTCAGACATGTACACCCAGCACCAGGGATAGACCCCGCCGGTGTGCGCAAAGCTGATCGCCAGGTCTTTGGCGAACCTGCCCGGCGTGCGGTCGTAGCATGTACCTACGACCAGCAGGTTCGGCCCCTTCGAGTTGGATCGCAACAGGTCCATCTGTAGTGCCTCACCGACGTTGGCGCTGTTGTAAGGGTCCATCGAGATCCAGTCCAGCACCGCAGGTACGGTGACGTACGATGCCCGCTGTGGCGCAGAGGGCAGGTATTGCTGGATAACCAACTGGAAGACCAGGTTGGGGTCCTTGGCTTTGATGTAATCTTCTATGATCTCAAACTGCTGCGCCATCCACTGGGTCATGAAGCGACGCAACTCCATGCCCATCACCAGGTCGAAATCGGTCTGGATGGTTGTGGGCCGCTCCCATGCGAGCGCATCGGCCAGCGGAAAGCCGGCGACCTGGTCCTGGTAGCGGGCGGCCAGCCAGGTGCGGAACTCAGCATAGCCCTGCGGGGTGCAGACGTGCTGCTGCGTAATGCTTGGTTCGTCAATCCCGATGGCGCAGAAGCCGGGCTTGTCGCGGCTCTCCCCGAAGGTCGCGTCAATGCTCTGCTTGGTCTCGGTCAGATCGAACCAGCCGCCGGCGGGGTCTTTGCGGCCGGCCCAGCTAGCGTAGGCGATATATGGCATGGTGCGCGGCAGCGTGTGCTTGAGATAGTCAGTATGATCCGGGGCCTCGTAGTCCGGATGAGGATTCGCCAGGAGGATGGTGGGCTTCAACTCCCACAGGGCGCGGCGGGTGTAATCGTCGGACGGGGTGCGAGTGGTGCTGTAGGAGATGATCCTGTGGAAGCGATCGTTGAGCATCTTCGGGTTGTACTCGACGGTTGCCTCTACAGGCGCCTGCCAATCACCTTCAAGCGCCTTGGCCCGCACGGCGAGGGTGTCTATCAGCGGCTCCAGTTCAGCCCGCAACTTGCCGATCTCCGCGTTCAGAGCGTCGGTCAGAACCGCGAGCAGTTTGGCTTTTGCGGCGACCTCCGCATCAGGAAGCGTGGAGAGAACTACTCCGGTCATCAGGCGGCGGTCGCGGAAGCTCTTCAGCTCGACAAGGGCATCCCGTAGCTCTTCGTCAAGCTCGTCACAGCGCTGTCTCAGCGGGGCAACCTGGGCGGGGTTGGCGACCTGGTACTCGACGAGGTCCTCAAGCAGCCACTTGACCACATCCAGCGCGGTGTGGAGGTCGAATTCGACCTTCACTAGCGCCTGAAAGGTGTCGGCTTCGACGCCAGTGTAGGTGCTCTTGAACTCCTGGACCGTCCTGGAGACCGCCAGTATTTGCACATCGTCAACATAGACCCCGCTGTCCGGCTTCGGGCCGATGGGGTAAAAGCGGACATAAAGCGGATGGCCCGCCTCCCCGGGAGCCGTGAAATGAACAGCGTACTGGGTCCATTCGAGGTTGGTGAAGTCCTGTGAGACCAGCGTCTTTGTTTCGCCGAGATCGGGATGCCGGTCTATGACCGAGACCCGGAAGGCGCCATAGGGCTCGCGGCTGAGGGCGTGGAAAACGATCTCATAGAGCTGGCCGGGCTGATAATTGGTGAACTTCTGCTCGACGACCTGGGTCGCCCCGCCGGGCTGCCTCCTCATGAATAATGACCACTTGCCTGAGGCGACATTGTCCGTAACCCGGTGCGACACATTGGGCTTATCGGGAAGTCCTCGCCACTTTGTCCAGCCGGCGATAGTCGTCCCCGGCCCGTCGGCTGGCTCCTCAAAGCCACCGTTAGTTATCAGATTCTGGGCGCATCCCAGACTCGCCAGCAGCAGACAGCACAGTAAGGTGAACAATATCCGCATCAGCATTGCTATTGCCTCCATTTGTCTGAGGGCTCGCACATCTAGATAGCTGGCCATAGGGTCGCTGGACTGGAAGTACTAGCGCGGCTGGATGACGATGCAGCAGTGATGCTCGAAGTCGCGGACCGGGATGTGCAGCTCGCGACCGCGCTTGGTAGTGGCGATCTCCTCACCATCTGCCGGATAGAAGGCCTTCTGGTCAGTGCGGCCGTCGGCCAGCAGCGCCATGCCGCTAACCGGCCCTTCGTCATCGTAATTGAGCAGATGCACCACCAGCCGCTCGCCCTGTTTGCGCAAGCCGACTTCGACATTCTCCGGAGCATTCTCGGCGCGCACTGGCACGCGGCCACCAGCCTCGCCGACGGCATCCAGCACCAGCTTGCGCAGGTTGTCCTTGAACCCGGGCCAGTAATACTTGTACATGCCCTTCATGTATTTGCTGCCGTCAAAGCTCAAGCCCAGATTGTGGGCCGTGAGCAAGTACGCCCGGCCCTGGCCATAGCTGTTGCTGACAGCGGCGATGTCACCGCTGTCGAAATGGCCGATGACCTGTGCAGTATCAGCCGCAAGCTCGACGGAATCGTATTGCCACGTATCAGGCAGCTTGACCTCTGCGCCGTCCTCCAGTTTCCAGGTCTGTGCGCCGCTCGTGGCTTCAGCGCGCTTGACGCCAAACAGCTCCGTAAGCTCGCCGTAGTCGTCGTGCTGGCGGGCCCACTGGTCGCGAGTGCCCACACCGCCAAGTGCTATCAGGCTGCCGCCTTGCCGGCACCAGTCTTTCAGCAGAGCGACTTCATCGTCGGTCAAAAGTTCAGCATCTACCAAGATTAAAGATGCAAACTTGGACAGCTTCTCCGGCGTCATGCTCTCTGCAAAAAGGGCCTCGCAGGGGATCTGCAACTGCTGCAGCGCCTGATAGACGCCCAGGTTGCTGCTGTAGCATTGAGGGACGTCAGGAAGGCTGCCGTAGATGCCGGTACGCTCGCTATAGACCAGCCCCACGTTTGCGGCCGTCTCGGTGTGGATGAGATATGGCTCGATAGCTGCCATCTTGCCCATGATGTCCTGGGCGGCCTCGTACATGCCCTCTTTCCAGCGGCCGCGGTACCGGACCGGCCATGCGCCTGTAGTTATCCCCACCGGCGCGCGGTGCCTGGCCATGTACACCCAGCACCAGTTCCACACTCCGCCGCAGTGTGCAAAGCTGATGGCCATGTCCTTGGCGAAGCGGCCAGAGGTGCGGTCATAGCAGGTACCGACGATCAGCAGGTTGGGCCCCTTAGAATTGGAGCGCAATAGATCCATCAACATCGCTTCACCCACATTGGCGCTGTTGTAAGGGTCCATACCGATCCAATCCAAGGCGGCAGAAGTTGTGACGTACGAGCAACGCTGTGGCGCAGAGGGCACGAATTGCTGGATGCCGACCAACAGTACCGCGTTGGGATTCTTGGAATGGATGTAATCCTGTATCTGCTTAAGCCTGTGGGCGAACCAGTAGGTCTTGAACTGCTGTAGCTCCATCCATACAACCTGATCGAAATCGGTCTCGATGTTCTCGGGTAGCTCCCACTTCAGCGCTTCGGCGATAGGAAAGCCGCCTACCTCATCGGCATAGCGAGAGGCGAGCCAGCTACGAAATTGGGCATAGCCTTCTGGAGTGGTGACAGCCTCATCGCTAATGCTAGGCTCATCGATCTCGAACCCGCTGAAGCCCGCCTCATCTCCGATCTCATCGAAAGTGGCGTCTATGGACTGTTCGGTGGCCGACAAGTCAAACAACCAGCCATCAACTCGGGTGCCTTCGATGTAAGGGATCGTGCGCGGCTGATTGAATCTGAGAAACTCGGCCCGGTTATCCTTTCTGGCCTCGTTGCGCCCGCAGTAGCTCTGGATCGCGGTTGGCTGAAGCTCCCACATCGAGCGGTGCAGGTACTCACTGGCGGGCATGTATCCATGGTATGAGATGATGCGGTGGAAGCGGTCGTTGAGCATCCCAGGGCTGTAAGTTGCGGTGCGCTGGACGGGCGGCTGCCACCCCGGCGCCGCGCCATCTATTTGCTCGCGGAATGAGGCGATTTGTGGCTGCAGGTCGGCGCTTGCTGCGTCAATGGCGGCATCCAGGTCGTTGACCAGCTTCTCCAACTGCTCAGTTCTCTCGTCGATCTCATCATCAGGAAGGGCTGAGAGTACGATGTCCGAAAAGAGGTTCTGCTCGCGCAGGTCTTGCAGTTGCTCGATGCGCGCCTGGACCTCGGCGTCCAGTTCTTCAGCCTGCCTGCGCAGTGGCGCGAGCTTGTCGTCTGCGGCGGCCTGGTGTGTCGCCATATCCTCCAGGCGCCATCTGGCGGCATGAAGTTTGGTCTCCAGGTCGAAGATCAACTGGGTGATTGCGTTGAAGGTGTCGAGCTCGATCTTGTGGTAAGCTATCGTGAATTCCACCGCAGCACCAGACACAGATAGCACGCGCACGTCATCTATGAAGACGGCACTATCCATCTTCGGCCCGCGCGGGTAAAAGCGCAGGGCAAGTGGATGGCCGGCTTCCTCGGGTGCAGTGAAACGGAGGCTGTACTGCGTCCAGTCCAGATTGGTGTAAGCTTTGTTCACCACCACGCGCTGCCTGGGAGTCGCGGCCCGGTCGAGCACGTCCACGTTGAAGGAGTCGTACGACTCGGCGCTGCGGGCCTGGAAAACGATCTCATAGAGCTGGCCGGCCTGGTACTCCTTCAGCGTCTGCCGCACCACCTGGGAGCCGCGTGCTACGTTCATCTTAATAAACAGCGCCCAGTCTCCCTCGGTCTTCTGGTCCGTTACACGGTAAGCCGTCTGCGCAGAGGACTGCCAGCGGCCCCAAGGGGTGATGGTAGTTGGCGCGCCGTCGGCCGGCTCTTCGAAGCCGCCATTGGTGACCAAATCCTCGGCGCTTGCCGAACTTACCAGCACCAGACAGCACAACAGCATGAACGCGATTCGCAGTAACACTGTCATCACCTGAGTTCTGTGGATGTTGTACGTATCGCTTCGCGAGTACACCATTCCTCAGCGACGGAGATAACTCCTGCCTGTTGGCTCTGCGGGTTCGTTGGGAACGCGGAAGAGAGGA
Organism: bacterium; assembly: GCA_030604405.1. GTDB lineage: Bacteria > Armatimonadota > Zipacnadia > Zipacnadales > UBA11051 > UBA11051. Next base: position 48,093 of record JAUVVY010000014.1, read on the forward strand.
CGGAAAAAGAGGCCCCAATGTTTGGGAGGTAGAAGGGGACGGAACGGCACTACAGAGTCCGGCAGGATGCCTAACCCACGCCTTCGGCGCGGGTACCCGACGAGATAGAAAAGGCATTGCCAGGCTGGAAAGCCTGGCCCACGCGACAGAAGGACGAAGGGCGCGGCGCTCGGAGCTCTGCCAGTGTGAAAATGCGATGATGTCAGCCAAGGCCGCCATGACAATCGAGCAGAGAGTGCTGACTGCGCTGAGGTGCGAGCAGCCGGACCGCGTGCCCGTCTTCATCTACTTGAATCCCTACGTCGAGAGCTGGCACACCGCCGACTCGTCGTATGCTGATGTCCTGAAAGCGTGCGAGCAGTATGCTGATGTGATCTACGACTGGGGGTTCCCATCCGGCTTGTTCCACACCGCCGCCCAGTTGAGGACCGAGACGCGGCAGTTGGAGGACGGGCGGACTGAGCATATCTGCCACACGCCCGCAGGCCCGATCACCTCTATCAGCCGGGACGATTGGCGCGGCGGCGGAACCATCAAGCGATGGATAACACAGCCCGAAGACGTGGAACGGATACTGTCGATTCCATACGTGCCACAGCGGCCGGATCTGACCGAGTTCTTCGAGACCAAGAAGCGTCTGGAGGGGAAGTGTCTCGCCCAGGCCACCTTCCAGGACCCGATCTGCTGCGCCGGCATGTTCGACGAGACGACGGTGGCGCTCTGGACGCTCGAGAGGCGCGATCTGATTAAACGCATGCTCGACGCGGCCTTTGAGCGCATCATGGATCAGTTGCGATACTGCCTCGAAAACGATGTGGGGCCGGTCTATTACTTCAACGGCCCCGAGTACGCGCTGCCGCCGCTGATGTCGCCGGCCGATTTCGAGGAGTTCGTCACCGAGTACGACACCAAGCTGGTTGAACTGATTCATTCGTACCCGGACAAGTACGTCATTATCCACAGCCACGGCAAGGTGAACCAGTTTCTCGAAAGTTTCGCCAGCACAGGGATCGACGGCCTGAATGTGCTTGAGCCGCCGCCAATCGGCGATGCGATCCTGTCCGACGCGAAAGCGCGCATCGGGGATCGCGTTTGTCTCATCGGTAACATTCAATACGATGACCTGGCCCGCGGGACCGAGCAAAAGATCGAACGGCTCGTTGCGGAAGCGATCGCACAGGGCGGCCCAGGTGGAGGCTTCATCCTGTCGCCGTGCGCATCGCCCTACGAAAGGCCGCTGCCGGAGAAGGCGTCGAATAACCTGATTCACTACTTACAGATGGCGATGAAGCACGGGGGATACTGATAAGGAAGCGTCATCAATAATGGATTTCGAGCAGTTCAGCGGCGAGCACGAGCGCGAGGATTGATCGGCAGGCCGAGGCAAAGGTTTCGCTTCAGGCGGCAGGGAAAACCTCAGACGCGCGGACTGCCAAATCATTATGCCCTACGGGTGAAAGCCACTTGGAGAAGGCAGACCTGAGCAAGATCGCCGTCCAAGTATCGCTGGACGTCACTTCGATTGACCAAGCACTGGCAATGGCTCGCGGCGCTGTCAGCGCAGGCGTGGATTGGCTGGAGGCCGGCACGCCGCTGATCCTGGCCGAGGGGCTTGGAGCCGTCCGCGCATTGCGCGAGGAGTTCCCCGACCACCCCATCGTCGCGGACCTGAAGACTATGGATGGCGGCGGCCTGGAGGCGGAGATGATGTTTGATGCCGGCGCTACTTTTGCTGTGGTCATGAGCCAGGCACACTGGGCGACGGTCAAAGAGGTCGTGCTCATGGCCCGCGAGAGGGGCGGCAAGGTCATGGCCGATGTGCTTAATGCGCCGGACAAGGCCGAAGCTGCGTGGCGGATGGCGGAGCTGGGTGCCGACTACATCATCGCCCACCTGGGCTACGACGAGCGCCGTCATGTCTCCGGTCTCAGCGCCCTCGACGACCTGGAGCGGATCGTCGAGGCCGTGGACATTCCGGTGCAAGCTGTCGGCGGACTGTCTATAGATGAAGCCGTAGAATCGCTGCGAGTCGGGGCGCGCTCGGTGGTCATCGGCGCGCCGCTAGCCATTCAGGGCGACCGCTTCGCCATCAGCGACGAGTTCGAGGACATCCTGCAGCAAGTCGTGCGCCGTGTGGACGAATTCAGGAGACAAGCGTAAATGGCACCGCCACGAATCTCAGCGTTTCCGAAGTGCTATCTGGAGGACATTGCTCTGGGGCGGATGTCGCTGCTGGGTTGGATAGATATGTCCGTGGAGTTGGAGCCGGAGGGCCTGGAACTGTACAGTGGCTGGCTGCACGACAGGTCATCGGGTGCGCTGGCTGAAGTGAAGCGCCGCGCTGACAGTTATGGCCTGCCACTTGCGATGATGTGCCATTCGCCCGACTTTACCAAGCCAGAGCCGGAGGCGCGCCAGGCCGAAATTGATGGCCAGGTTGAAATGATTCGCGTGACGGCCGAGCTCGGCGGGCAGTACTGCCGCACGCTTTCAGGACAGAAGCGACCCGAGCTGAGCGTGGACGAGGGCGTTGACCGCGTGGTCTGTTGCATCGAAGCGTGCCTGCCTGAGGCGGAACGCTGCGGCATTTACCTCGTCATCGAGAATCACTACAAGGACAGCTTCTGGCGCTACCCGGAGTTCGCCCAGAAGATGAACGTATTCCTGCAGGTGATCGAGCGCATAGACTCGCCCTGGTTCGGGGTACAGTTCGACCCGTCGAATAGCGTTATCGCGGGGGAGGACCCGGTGGAGTTGCTGCGCCACGTCAGCGGCCACGTCCTGACCATGCACGCCTCGGATCGCTACCTGGCGCCGGGACATTCGCTGGATGAACTGAGAGAGGCCGAGGGCGAACTCGGCTACGCGGATATCTTGCACCACGGGGTGACCGGCCAGGGGCTGAATGACTATGATGCTATCTTCGCCATCCTGCGCGATAGCGGCTTTGACGGGTGGATTTCGATAGAGGACGGAATAAACGGTATGGACGAGATGCGCCAGTCCATTGATTTTCTCAAAGCCAAGCGCAAACAGTACTACGGAAAGTAGGCGCCCATGAAGCGCATCGCCGTCGGCCAGATCCTTCAGGAGACTAACAGCATCAACCCGGTGCCGACTAGCCTGGCGGATTTCGACGTGTTCGGCCTCGCCATTGGGGATGACGTGATGGGCGAGTACGGTGATGTGGGAGAACTGGCCGGGTTCGGCAGCCTGCCGGATGCGCTGGGTGAAGATGTTGAATGGCTGGGGCTGGTGCGGGCCGTGGCGTGGTCCGGCGGGCCGATGCGCGATGAGGTGCTGGCAGGTCTGATAGAGCAGTTGGTTGGCCCGCTGCGCCAACAGCGTACCGACGGCGTGCTGCTATCCTTGCATGGCGCGCAATGTGCACAGAGTTGCTTCGATGCTGCGGGCAAGATCATTCAACAGGTGCGCGATAGCGTTGGACCGGACACACCGATAGTGGCGACGCTGGACCTGCACGCCAACATTACACGGCGGATGGTGCGCAACGCCGACGTGCTTGTCGGGTACCAGACCCACCCGCACACCGACCACGTTAAGACGGGGCAGCGGGCGGCCCGGGCGCTGGCGCAAATGATCGCAAACGGCAAGCGGCCACGGGTGTCGGCGTACAAGATACCGATGATCGCCAATGACGACGGGCGCTCTACTGACCGCGGCGTGCTGGCCGAGCTATGGCAGGAGCTGGTGGCGACCGAGTGCTGCCCCGATGTGCTCTCCGTCGGGCTCTATCAGGTGCAGCCCTGGTTCGACGTGCCCGCGACAGGCTGGACCTTCTATCAGGCCTGCTTCGGCGAGGCTCCGCCACTGGACAGCGAGCGCGTCGCCCAAGCCTGCTGGGCCACGCGCACCTACGCCGAGCGGCGCTTTCTGGAGCCTGGAGATGTAGTGGCTGAAGCTGCAGCCATTACAGGCCGCCCGATCGCAGTCTCTGAGGGCCACGATGCGACCAACAGCGGCGCGCCGGGAGACAGCACTCTGCTCCTCGCTGAGCTGATTCGGGCCGAGATTCCACAGGGCGGCGCACTGACCTTCTGCGTTGATCCGGAGGCTGCGGCGGCGTGCTGCGAGGCGGGTGAGGGCGCAGAGATAGAGCTGACAGTTGGAGGCAAGCGCGATAGCCGCTATTGTCAGCCGCTGCCACTGACCGGCAAAGTCCAGCGGCTGGGCACTGTGCAGTACACGCTGCACGGCCACGCCGGGAATAACCTGCAGGTCAGCATGGGTCGGGCGGCGGCGCTGCAGGCCGGATCTGCGACGGTACTGTTGACCGAGTACACCGGGCCGGGAAGCTCGCCACTGATGTATCAGGCAATCGGGCTCGATCCGCGCGATTTCAAGATCGTTGTGGCCAAGAGCCCGGAAGGCTTCCGCAATGATTATGAGCCGTTCGCGGCAGGGATACTGTACTGCGCTGCGCCGGGCTGCTCTAACCCCAATCTGAAAGCGATAGGATATCAGCACATGAGCCGGCCGCTGTATCCGCTCGATGACATGACTGAGATCGCGGAAGCGAAGTGGGCGGGCCGGTTCGGCAAGTGAGCACCGCAACAGGAGGACGCAGACCATGAAGGCTCTGAATGGAATGAGCGCGCTGGTGACAGGCTCATCGAGCGGAATAGGTGCGGCCACGGCCCGCCATTTCGCCGCTGCCGGAGCGCGTGTCGCGGTCAACTACCGCAGCAATCAAGCGGGAGCCGAGGAGACCGCCAAATCAGTGCGCGAAGCCGGCTCCGAAGCCATCGTCATCCGGGCCGATGTGGGCGTGGCCGCCGATGTCGAGCGCATGTTCAGTGAGATAGATGATGAGTTCGGGGACCTCGATATCCTGGTCAATAACGCCGGCATCACGCCCTGGATGCCGCTGCTGGAGACGCCTGAAGAAGTATTCGACAGGGCCATCAATACGAATCTGAGAGGCGTGTTTCTGTGTTCGCAGCAGGCGGCGCGGCGGATGCTGCACAAGGGCGGAGCCATCCTCAACATCTCTTCCGTCCATGCCGCTGTCACTACCTTCAACTTCGGGGTTTACGCAGCCTCAAAGGGCGGCATCGAATCGCTCACGCGTGCCGCGGCAATAGAGTGGGGCGAGTACGGGATTCGCGTCAATGCCCTGCGGGTCGGCTGGGTAAGCGTTGAGAGCGATGCTCTGAAGCCCGGTGACCCGGTGTACGAAGAGTTCTGCCAGCGTCGCCCGCTTCAGCGGCCCGCCAGTCCGGATGAGATCGCTACAATGGCCGTGCAGACATGCTCGCCGGCGGCCTCCTATGTGACGGGGGCGGTCATCGCGGTGGACGGCGGCGCGACAGCCAAGCTCAACATACCGGAGCGGAGAGACTGAATGTCCCATGCGCTCAGAAGCCTGATGTGGCGGGCCTCAACTGATGCCATAAGTCATTGCCTGACAGCAACCGAGGCCGGCGAGCGCAGCCGGACCAGGTTCGTGTGAGGCGCCAGAGCGAAGCGTCCTGTCGCAGCGGTTTCCAGCCGACGTACCGAAAGACGAGGGTGAGAGTGATGGAGAAAAAGCTACTGCTCTTTACACTGCTGATGGTGTCGGGGCTGTGCGGTCCTGCCATCAGTCAGGAATACGGCAAGGCGCTGATCGAACATGGCATGTTCGACAAGGACCTTTCCGGGTGGCAGCGAGTCTATGGCTCGCCCGCCTGGGACGGTGAGGTGGGCCACGACACCGCGGGCTGTCTGCGGATCGAAGGCCCCGGAAGCATGACCACCGATTTTATCCCTTTCGCAGGCGAGTTCGTGAGGGTCACGGCGTGGATGAAAACCAAAGATGTCGTCCGCGGCGAGCAGCCCTGGCACAAGGCGACCGTTCAGGTCATCTATTACGATAAGGACAAGAAGAGTCTCGGCCACTTCGACCCCGGAAGCGCACAAGAGACCACCGACTGGACCCAGTACGAGAGCATCTTCTTCTGGGAAAAACAGCGGGGCGTCGCGTTTTTCAAGATCGGCCTGATGAACTGGAACTGTCAGGGCACGAGCTGGTTCGACGATGTGGAGGTGGTCACCGCGCCGCCGACCAAGGCATGGGAGATAGCTCCCCCGCGCGACCAGATGGAGAATAACCCGCCGTTGACCTGGCCGCAGCCGCAGGTGGGGCCGGAGCAGACAGCGCTGCAGACCGACGTGCTGCGCCTGGACCTCGAGGACGGGTTCGAACTTTCCCGCGTTGACGGCGGCGGCATTGGTGTGACCGATTTTGTCTATCGCGAACCAGGTGTTGAGAGCGACCTTGAGCGCTACCCGCCCCGCCTTCAGATTGACCGCGGATATATGACAAGACTGGTCCTGGCTGGGCAGCCAGATGGGCCGCCAAAGCCCGACACCGCCGAAGGCTACGTGGAAACATTCCGAGGCTCTCCAATACTCGACACTTTCATAAGGTCCTGGCTTGGCAACGGTGCCGAGGGCAATCAGCTCGATGCGGCGGTGCTTGTGGCAGCCGATGACGCGCAGTTGTGGGGATTCCAGGGCAACAAGCTCGTGCAGTGTGACGACGGACGGCTGGTGCTCGACCAGGCCACAACCAAGCCGTTTGCCGTTCTCCGCAAGCCCGACGACTCCGGCGGTCTGGTCATCTATCACCCGATCCCCGCCGAGGTGCGGCGCTGGTATGTCGAAGACTACATAGTGGAAGCTGAGCTGGCGGTGCGTTTAGAACTCGCAAGCGGGCAGCTACATTACAGTTCAGATGAATTCGGTACCAGCGAAGCAGGCTATATCCACTCGCTGGACTTCTACTTCAGCTTCATGCCCTACGAAGGCCCTCTGGCCGAGGCCATGAAGCAGCTTGCCGCAACTGACATTGATTTGATGCAAGACGTCTCGCCGCTCAACGGAAATCCACCGCGCGGCTACTGGGAGCCGCACATGAGCCTGGCCTCCGGCCAGCGGCTGCTGCGGATGGCCCGCTACTTCCCCCGCGAGTTCACAAGCTGGATGAAATCCGACGGGTGGGCTTACGGCCACGAGGGCGGCCGCGGTTGGGGCTGCACCACCGCCACCATGAAGGGTATCCGGGTTGGCCCGTTGGCTGAGGCGGCTCTGCAGCGCAACCATGCGCTGCGGATGCTGACCTTTTTCGTCGAGTATGGCGGGCCGCAGGGCGCTCCGTGGATGTGCTATACCTGGCGCGCCGAGGCCGGTCGCGTCGGCAGCCTGAAGCTGCACCACCAGAGCGTTTTCTGCCAGTACTGGGAATGGCGGCTGGGCGAATTCCTGGCCCTGCTGCGGGACCCGGGGCTTCTTTCGCAGCAAGAAAAGCTGCGGCTGTTTCGTGACCTGGACCGCGCGCGTTACGTCTTTGACCCCGACGGTCCCGGGACCTGGACGCGACTTCAGCCCAACGGCGGCTACTGGTTCAACTATATTGACCAGCCGCCTGGACGCCAGACGCGGTACGTCATCAACAGCCACACTACGAGCGTGGGCAACGTAGGGCACCTGGCGATGCTGGCCCGCGTCATGGGCCAGACGGAGGCTGAGGCGTACTGGACGAAGATGTTCGAAAAGGGCATTGACGGGCTGCTGTACGCAATGGGCGAGCCCTGGATGTGGCAGGAGTGGGACGAAAACGAGGTCGCGTACGCCGGCGCGGGTGGCGGCAAGCGCGGCTACTCCCTGTACATGGTCTCATCATGGATGCCGACGGTGCTGAAAGTGAATGTCGAGTTGGGCGTCGAGCACCGGCTGGACGAGCTGGTGGCAATGCAGAAGCGGATGATGAAGGCCGAGTACACCATAGCAAATGAGCGGTTCGTTAACCTCGGACAGGAATGCCTCGACTGGGTCCAGGAGAACCGCAGACAGTAGCCAGTGCTCAGTTGATTCAGTTCGCTCTATATTCTTAGCGTTGTGTAGTACGTCAACTAACGGCATTCACGGGCTGGAAAGCCCGTGCCACGCGGGGCTGGAAAGCCCGTGCCACGCGGGGCTGGAAAGCCCGTGCCACGCGGGGCTGGAAGCTGAGAATGCTGTCGCATTCTCACCTGACCTGTGCCAAGCACAGGTCAGGCCGAGCTACGGATTTTGTGAATTATTCGGGTTAGCTGAGTCGACAGCTTGTGGGCGGCGTCTGCCTCCATGTTTTGCAGGCTCTTATGATTCGTAGCTCACACAGACCTCGGTGACGCGGGGAGTGTTGCCACTGCCGACCGCTCCCAGCGCAAGGCAGTACTGCACCCAGCGGTCCTGGCGCAGGTCTGTTGTGTCATCACCGCACTCGAGCCAACCGTCGTCCCCAGGCCCCTGCCAGGGGGCGGTTTCGAGCGCCTCGGCGGTGGGTGCAAAGCGCAGCCGGGCACGCACCCAGGTCTTGACGGGCAGTTGTGCTTCCCAACTGATTCGCTTGACCGTCGCGCCCTCCGGTAGCTCGAAGGCGGCCGAAAGGTAGTATTCCTCCGAGCCCCGATCCCGCTGGTTGCCCGGGTCCACGCCGATCATGCCATGCGGTCCCTCGCTGGGAAATTCTGTGACGCGCTCTTCGGAGAAGCCATCAGGACCATTCCACCAGACAGCCGAGTGGCCCACGTGGTCGCCGTGGACCTTGTGATATGCCACCGCCAGGTCAGTGTAGCCGTCCTCGTTGAAATCGGCTGCGATGACGCCGGAGGCTGAGTGCATGAACAGGCGCGTGCGGTCCGCCGCCGAGAACCTCCCGCCCTCGCCTCCCCAGTACACATACGAGTCAATATCCCGCGTGTGGCCGGCATGGTAGTTACAGATGAACAGGTCGAGATGGCCGTCGTTGTTGAAGTCGGCCACCGCGATGCCGTTGATGCCGTTGGCAGGTAACTGAGTGCGGCGATCCTCGCGCAGGCCTTCGGGCCCGTTCCAGTAAACGTGAACAAACGATTCGTGCGGAGTGCGAGCGTCCAGGGCAAGGTGGCCGCCGATAATCAGGTCGAGCCAGCCGTTGCCGGTGAAGTCGGCCGCCTTGGCGAACGAGCCGTTGATCACCGACAGCAACTGGTGGCGCTGGATGTCGAAGCCGTCAGGCCCGCCCCAGAGAATGATGCTGCGGTCGAAGCTTATCTGCGGAATCACCAGGTCCAACCAGCCGTCGTTGTTCAGATCGGCCAGGTATATCCGGCGCGGATCGTCATACACGACACCGTCAATCTCCGTGCGAATGCGCTGCGGGTCGTCGGGATCAAAGCCGTCGGCGCTGCCGTAGAAGACCAGGATCTCGGGGAACGAAAAGCCGCAGAAAACCAGGTCCAGGTAGCCGTCGCGATTCAGGTCAGCGCAGCAGACGCCGTGGGCGCGAGTGGTGCGCAAGGCCAGGCTCGGCTGGTACGAGAAGCCGTCCGGCCCGCCCACAAAGATAAATGAGCCGGGGTCGAGGTGGATGGCGTTTTCGGAGCAGTTGGCTACGATCAGGTCGGCTTCTCCGTCGTCGTTCAGATCGCAGACTGCGGCATCCACTGCATCCCGACCGCGCATACGATGGCAGCGTTCGCTTGAAAAGCCGTTCGGGCCGCCGTAATAGATGACGGGGTCCACATCGCCGCCAACCCGCCGCGCCCGGCTGTTGACGAAGAGCACCTGCGGCAAGGGATGATCGGAGGTGCGGGCAACGAGAACTCGGCGGGCATCGTGGGTCTCCAGGCCAACAGGCTCGAGGCTCACGCCGTCAGCGCCGCCGCGATAGACCAGCGAATCGATGGAAAACGTTGCCTCGGTGCGGTCCTGACAGATTACGATGTCATCAAAGCCGTCGCCGTCGAGATCGCCGAGGGCCACATCACAAGCACGAGCCGTTGGCAGCGGCGTCCGCTCGCCGGCGGTGAAGCCCTGTTCGCTCCCCCAGTACACCCACGAACATTGCTGGCCGTGGTGCTCGCCTCGCGTGGCGAATACCAGGTCCGCATAGCCGTCACCATTGACGTCGCCTACGGCGACCGACAGCGCCCGCGGGCAATCTATGACAATCGGCTCGCCGAAGCTGCGGTCCGGATTGACAGGTACGAGGCAGATGCGATCATTGCGGGGCACAAACAGATGCGGAATACCTCCCAGGCAGATAATCTTTGCCAGCGGGCGCGTACCCGCGATGGCTTCCAGCTCACTGGTCTGCTGTTGATCGTCCTCAGACGCTTCGCCGATGCCTTCGGCCACCGCTACATCGCTGTATGCTTCAGGCGAAATGCCCTGCGGGCCGCCCCAGAACACCCGCGCGTGCCCGTCCTTGTCGAGAGCGTACAAGTCGGCGCAGCCGTCACCGTCCAGGTCCCCAGCGCCTATTTGATCGGCCTCAATATCCAGGTCCACGAGGCGCCTGGGATCAAAGGACAGCTCGCCCTGATAGAACACGCGCACCCGGCCGTCGCACACAAAGGCCAGGTCCACAAGCCCATCACCGTTGAAATCGCCAGCCGTCACCGAGGTGGACTTCGGCGCCGGCAAGTGACGCTGATAGCTCTCGCTGAGGCCGTCAGGAGCGCCGTAATAGACGATGGCATTCAGGTCCCGCCGGACGCCGTCGTAGTTCATCGCCAGCACCAGATCGTCGTAGCCATCGCCATTGAGGTCAGCTACGACACCGGACAATGCCCCGGACGAGGGCAACTCGATGCGGGGTGCGGCCCCCAGAGCGTCGCTATAGACATAGGCCGGCGGCTTCTCCCAGTGATCCTGGCTGTTGCAGATTAGCAGGTCCAAGTAGCCGTCGCCATCCACATCGAACTGGTGGATGCGCTGCAGCACGCCGGCGCGGGAGACGTACAGGTTCTGGCCCGCATTGTCGAAGGTGCCCTGAATAAAGCCCTCATACCCACGGGTAATCCATTTTCCTGATGCTGACATGACTTCTGCTCCTGTTCCACTTCATCTCGCGGCTCGCCCGATGCCGGCACGGAGCTATTCGATCCTGAGCTTGAACCAGCGGATATTCGAGACGCACTCCTCATAACACCAGAACGCGACAAAGATCGTGCCATCCGCCAGATGCGTTATACAAGGCGCGCCGAACCTGAGGACATTGAAGTTGTGCGCCATGTTGTCCGAGGTTTCGGTAAGCCCCTCGATGTCGTGGCCCCACAGTGGCGCGCACTCGTCGTTGATCCAGTCGCTTCCCTCGATGCGTGATATGTCCGCCCACAGCCCGGTCTCGTCCATGCGACGATAGACGCTGAGGACTCGTCCATCATCAAGGGCGAACGGTGTAAGCGTCTGGCCCAGCAGCCGGGTAGATGCCGGCGCGGACCACGTCTTGCCGCCGTCCTCGCTGAGCACGTATTGATTCGGCAGGTCGGCTGCGGCGGACTCATTGTAGGCCCACGCGGCGGCCAGTAATCTGCCGTCGGGAAGCTCTACGATCTTGGACTCCCAGTAGATGACGTTCTGGTCGGGATCGTTCATCACATCCCAGTACTCCGGCCAGGTCCGGCCCCGGTCCTCGGAGACGAGCGCGATCATTTTCATGCCGTTAGGACAGTCGCCATCCCAGCCTCGCCACGTGGAGGTCGGCAGTATCCAGCGCCCATCGCTCAGAGGGGTTATCGGGCAGCACAGTTCGAACGCCGGGCCGACCAGCGGCGGCTCTATCGCCTCGGGGCCGGCCCAGGTGTGACCATAGTCCTGCGACCGCCACAGCAGCATCTCCACCGGCACAAGTCCCAGGTTCTCGGAGTTCGTAAAGCCCTCATCCGGATGCTCGCTGCGGTCCGCCCGATGCATCACCACCACGACTTCACCGTCAGGCAAGGCGGTGATTCTCGAGGAATCGGAGGTAAGGTGATCCGTGGTGCCCTCGTATATCGTGTCCTCAAGCTCCCAGGTCTTCCCGTCATCCCTGGAGCGGGCGACATAGGTGCGCAGGTTGGTGGCTTCGAACGCCTCGCCCAGCACCAGCGTCGCCAGCATCTCGCCATTGTCCATGCAAACAACCGACGGGAAGCAGGCATGCACGCTGTGTAGGTGCGGCTTCGGGTTCCTGTAGATAAGTCCCGTGTTTAAGGCCTCGATATTCGCCATCTTCGTACCTGCCTTCCGGTATAGGCTCTGCCAACACTGTCGGGAGCCTTCGCTGTTACGCTCTGCACGACATATAGTATTGGCAATAGACAGCGCCTTCACCTCCGTGAAGCACTCGCTCTGCTTTCAGGAAGGTATGCGCTACCGAAATACAGAACTTGCCTTCACGCTCGGGCCTTCCGGAGCCGCATTGCCGGCTATGCACGACAGCACCTGCAAAGAGGGATAAACAATGACCATAGTTGACCGTGGCATCGTATTCAGTGGGGAGCCTGGTTCAGACACGCAGAGCGCGGCGTTTCCGGGCATCTGTGTCACACCCGGCGGACGTTGGCTCTGCGGCTTTCGCACAGCGCCCGAAAAAGGCTCCACCACAGACACAACGCAGCTTACCTGGTCAGATGACCAGGGCCGAAGCTGGCGAGAGCCCATCTCGCCGTGGGGAGTGCTCGAATTCAACGGAAAGCCGGGGCGCTTTCGAGGCGCGTATGTGACTTCTCTCGGCGGGGACAGCCTCGTCGTCGCGCTCTGCTGGGTGGATGCCTCAGACCCGAGCCTGCCCTTCTGGCACGAGGCCACGGAATGTCTGCTCGACACGCGCATCTTTTTGTCCCGCTCTGAAGACTGCGGCGAGACATGGTCGGCGCCCGAGTACGTGGACACTCACCCGATTGCAATGTGCGTCCCGCTGACCGGCCCGATCTTGTTGCTTCAAAATGGCGACTGGGCGTGCCATTTTGAGCTGAACAAACCGTACGGTGATACCTCCGTCTGGCGCCATGGCTCGATGATGGCCTTTTCGCATGATGCCGGAGCGACCTGGCCGCTCTTCAGCGTCGTCAGCAACGACCCGGCTGGCCGCTTCTTCTGGTGGGACCAGCGACCAACAGTGCTTCTGGATGGCACGATTCTGAATATGTTCTGGACGCTGGACAACGAAGCGGGTGCATACATCAACATTCAGGCCCGCGAATCGAAGGACCACGGCCGCGCCTGGTCGGAGATGTGGGATACCGGCCTGCCCGGTCAGCCCGGCAATCCGGTGCCGCTGCTCGACGGGCGCATCGCCATGCCCTATGTCAATCGCAGCGACGAGCCGAAGATCATGCTCCGCTGCAGCTCCGACGGCGGCCGCACGTGGCCCGATGACACGGAGCTGCCCATCTACACGTCCGGGATGGAAACGCAGACGTGGGGCCGCAAGAAAACGATGCAGGACACCTGGGCGGAGATGGCCGAGTTCTCTGTCGGGCTTCCTGCGGCGGCGGCGCTTGCGGACGGGGATGTATTGATCGTCTATTACGCCGGCCCTGAGACAGATATGACGGCGATTGAATGGGCGCGTGTTCGCCCATAAGAACACAAGCCCGCCATTCGCACCACTGCGCAAGAGGGAAGAATGCTATGTATGGCAACTGGGAATTTACGGAACTTGACGGAAAAGCTGCCGAGCAGCTCAGCGGCTTTATCCCGGAGCGCATCTTTGATGCTCATGCTCACCTGTATCGGCTGGCAGACCTGTCTGTGGCTGAGGGCTCATTCATGGCTGAAGGGCTTGCCGAGGTGACGGTTGACGAGTGGCGCCGGCGGCTCGAGCTGATGGTCGGCGGCGGCAGGCTTGTTGGCGGCCTTTTCATCCCTGACCCGCGTGCGGCTGATACGATAGATGTTGTGAATGATTACGTGGTGGCGCAACTGGCCGCCAGCCCTGAGAGCCGAGGCGCAATCATCGTCGCTCCCCAGTACCCGGAAGCAAGAGCTGTTTCTTATCTGGACAATCCGCAGATTGTCGCTCTGAAGCCGTATCACCTGTTCTCCGCGGACCAGCTCACTTTCTACGCGCCGCTTGACAGCTACCTGCCGGAGTGGGCCTGGCGACTGGCCGACGAACGCGGCCTGGTAATCGTACTTCACATGGTGAAAGAGGGCGCTCTGGCCGACCCGGACAACCAGCGCCAGATTCGCCAAATGTGCGAGAAATACCCGGGCGCAAAGCTCAGCCTGGCCCACGCAGCCCGTGGATTTCACGCTCCCAACACTGTCAGGGGCATCGCGTCTCTGCGTGGGCTGCAGAACGTCTGGTTCGATACCGCCGCCGTTTGCGAGCCGGCTGCTCTTGCGGCCATCCTCAACGAGTTCGGCCCGCGGCGCCTGATGTGGGGCAGCGACTTCCCCGTATCCGAGATGCGCGGAAAATGCGTCACTGTCGGCGACGGCTTCGCCTGGCTCGATGTTGATGCGGTGGCCTGGGACGAGCTGTCTCCCGCCTGCAATCCGATATTGGTCGGGCTGGAGTCTCTGCAGGCTCTCCGCGACGCCGCCGCAGCCTTCGGACTGAATGATGACGACCTGCGCGACATCTTCTGCGACAACGCTCTTCGCCTCCTGGGGATGAAAGAGGAACCGGGAACGCTTACCCAGGGCCTATACACCCACGGCAAGCAGCGCATGCCCGGCGGCACGCAGTTGCTGAGCAAGCGGCCCGAGATGTTCGCGCCGGAGCAGTGGCCGGCCTATTTCCGCGAGGCGCGAGGCTGTGAGATCTGGGACATGGACGGCCGCCACTACTACGACTTCTCCATCAACGGCGTGTCGGCGTGTCTTCTGGGCTACCGCGACCCGGACGTCACGGCGGCCGTGACCCGGCGCATAAATCTCGGCAGCATGTCAACTCTTAACCCGCCCGAAGAGCTCGAACTTGCCGACAAACTGTGCGAGATTCATCCCTGGGCCGAGCAGGTGCGCTTCGGCCGTTGTGGGGGAGAGACGGGCGTTATCGCGGTGCGCATTGCCCGGGCCACGACGGATCGCTCGGTGGTGGCCATCTGCGGCTACCACGGCTGGCACGACTGGTACCTGGCCGCCAATCTCGGCGATACCGACGAGCTGCGGGGGCACTTGCTTGAAGGCCTCAGTCCCATCGGCGTCCCGCGCGAACTCCGTGGAACCAACTTCACCTTCGCCTACAATAACCTGGACGAGTTCGAAGCCATACTGAGCGAACACGGCGACCGTCTCGCGGCGGTGGTAATGGAGCCCTGCCGCTACCACGATCCCGAGCCGGGCTTTCTGCAGGCCGTTCGTGATGGCGCGCACAAGCACGGCGCTGTGCTGATATTCGACGAAGTCTCAATCGGCTGGCGGCTGGAGCACGGTGGCGCTCATCTGCGCTACGGCGTCTATCCCGACATCGCCTTCTTCTCCAAGGCGCTCGGCAACGGGCATCCAATCGGCGCCGTCATCGGAACCAAAGCGGCGATGGCCGGCGCCCACACCTCCTTCATCAGCAGCACGCAATGGACCGAGAGCGTCGGACCTACCGCCGCTCTGGCAACGCTAGAGAAGCTGAAACGCTGCAAGGTAACCGAGCACGTGGCACACATCGGCTCACGGGTGCAGCAGTACTGGCGCGAGCACGGTCAGAAGCACGGGCTGCCGGTGGATGTGGACGACTCGTTCCCCTGTTTGCCCCACTTCGCGTTCGATCATGAATTGGGTGATGAATTGCGCACGCTTTATACCCAACTGATGCTGGCGAGGGGCTTGCTCGCCGGCATTGCGTTCTCCCCAACCCTGGCCCATACGGACGAGATCGTGGACATGTTTGGCCAGGCCGTTGACGAGGTGTTTGCGGAGATTGCGGAGGCTCTGGAGGCGGACGAGGTGAGGCAGCGTCTCCGTGGCCCGGTGGCTCATACCGGCTTCCAGCGCCTCACCTGATTACAAGGCATCTCGGCGCGCGGATGGCGAGTCGCGCAAGCTTCAGCTTTGAAAACAGCCGCCGCCTGCTCGATGTAGGCAATTCTGCAACAAGTAAGAACTCATACGGGAGACCCCGACGGACAAAGCCCTGGACGAGGGATCGGCACGATGGCAACGATATTGTTCTTCGATGACCAGCGTCTGAACCGACTTGACAACGTCAGCAGAAAGATCGGTACGGCGCAGCGCATCGAAGGATCCGTGTACCGCGACCCGCACACCAACACGCCTTGGGGCTATCCCAGCGTCTTCCAGGACCAAGCCACTGGTGAATGGCGCATGGCGTATCAGAGCCACACCTCCGACGGCAGGATAGTCGCAGTGCTGGCCACAAGCCATGATGGGCTGTCTTGGGAGCCGAGAGACACTACGCGCGACCTTGATCTTGCGGACCGTATCGTTCCTCACCAGATCCTGCCGCTGGAAAGTTTTGGCGAGCTGGCCTGTTGTTTCGTTGATGCGTACGCCGAGCCCGGTCAGAGGATCAAGGGCTTGGTCACCTATCCTGCCGCGGACGACCTGTGGCGCACCCGGCTCTGGGTGTCGCCCGATGCTCTCCACTGGACACTCAAAGAGGGCGTTGAGTGGCAAGAAAGCGGACCTGATCCCGGAGTAGGGGTTTTCTACAACGATGTGCGCGGAAGCTATGTGTTCACCACCAGGCCCGACTTAGCAGACCGGCGCATCACAGTGTTCGAGACCAGGGATTGGGAGAACTTTACCGAGCCCGAGCTCGCACTGCAAGCCGACGCCCTCGACCTGCCATTGACCCAGGCCTACGGCATGCCCGTTGTGCCTTACGAAGGTTACTACATTGGTCTGTTGTGGCTGTATCATTGCTCGCCCGAGGTCAAGGGCCACTCGCCCCAGAAGTTCTATGACGGGCATGTTGACTGCCAGTTGGCTTACAGCCTCAACGGCTGGCACTTCCAGCGAGGCTTACGCGATGCCTTCATACCCAACGGCGCTCCAGGTGAGCCCGATTGCGGCTGTGTCTATCCATCCTCAGTGGTTGCAGAACAAGACGGCTCCCTGCGCATCTACGCTTCGGCTTGCACGCAGGAACACGGATACAGACCCCCGGGCTCGGGCTCGATACTGGCGTATCGCCTCCGTCGCGATGGCTTCGTGTATATGGAAAGCCTCGCCGGCCCCGGCTTTATCGGCACGCGGCCGCTGTACTGGCAAGGCGGTGAGCCCAGTCTGAATGTCCAAAGCCAAGGCGGAGAGGCCAGGCTTCAGGTCACTGATCAGCATGGCGACACGCTTGAGGGCTATTCCTTCCAAGATTGCGAACCGTTCTGCGGCGATGATACGCAGTGGCAACCGGCATTCAAAGGCGGAAGATGTCTCACGGAGCAGACTGGCCGGACTGTCCGTCTGGAAGTCATGCTTCACAACGCCCGCCTGTTTGCCATTGGAGGCGACTTCGTTGCGCTGACTGGCGCGGAGTGCCGGCGTTTCAATGAAGACGGCATCGTCCCCCAGCCACGAAAAGGCTACTAGCAGCTTTCTCGCTCGTAGCGGCAGGAGGAGTGGCGGTGACCGCCGAACCAGCAGACAATCGTTCTTGCATGTAGAGACGCCTTGCCAATGTCCTCAACAAGTGCAACATGGAGTTGACCGGGACAAGCTGCACCGATCAGGGGAAATCGGCATGGGTCTTGATATTGACATCTGCGCACATCCGTGGGCCTATGCGGCCCAGCAGCCGGACTACGACATCAGGCCGGTGTTGCAAGATATCTTTGCGGATCTCAAGGCGGGAGGCTTTGACGGCGTCGAGCTCATGCACACAGCTCTGCAGACCGAGCAGGACTTGCAGAGGGCGGCGGAGCTGTCGGCCAACTACGAGCTGCCGGTCATAGGCGCATCGTTTGGCGGGTCAATGTCGGACCGCCAGGCTCACGCCGAGCTATTGGAGCAGGCCGAGTTTCTGCTGCCGGCGCTGAGCCGCCTCGGCGGACATCTACTCGGCATCTCGACGCGAGGCAGCCCGGATGGCAGAAAGACTGCCGAACAACTCGACATCCAGGCCGAGCTATTGACGCGCCTGATTGAGTTGGGCGCCGACCACGGCGTCACCATCAACCTCCACAACCACACCTACGAGGTGGAAGACGGCGAGTATGAGCTAACCGAGACCCTCAAGCGCATCCCCGAGATCAAACTGGGGCCGGACCTCAACTGGCTGCGGCGGGCGGGTGTCGAGCCGCTGCATTTCCTGCGCCGCCATGCCGACCGCATAGTCTATCTGCACCTGCGCGACCAGCAGGGCGACCGCTGGGTGGAGGCCCTCGGCGACGGTGATGAGGATTACATGGAGCTTGGCCGCGTGCTGAGCGAAATCGGCTTCACCGGCAAGGCGGCCATCGAGCTGGCGCACGAGACGGACACGGTCTTTACTCGCTCAATGGGCGAGAATTTCAAACTGAGTTGCGAGCGCCTCCGCGCCGCCTTCGCACAAGTATGAATGAGTGGGGAGATGACGAAATGAAAAACGCTACCGTGCAGATTGCGACGCTGGGCTCAGGCTTTGTGGCGGATTTCTACATGCAAGGCCTCGCCAACGTCAATCACCAGCAGGTTGCGGTCAATTACTCCCGCACAGCGGCCCGTGCCAAAGAGCTGGGCGACAAATGGGCAATACCGGAGCAATCCACCGACCTGCAGGCTGTGATTGACCGCGACGACATTGACCTGTACTTGATTGCGCTGCCGAATTCCCTGCACGAAGAAGTCGCCATCATGCTGGCCGAGGCGGGCAAGGCGATGGTCTGCACCAAGCCTCTGGCGCGCAATGCACAAGAGGCCAGGCGCATGTTGGATGCGGTCGAGCAGGCCGGGGTCTTCGCCGGCTACGCCGAGACCGAGGTCTTTGCTCCGGCGGTAGTTAAGGCTCGCGAGCAGATCGAGGCGGGCGCTATCGGCGAGGTGTTGTGGGTGCGCTCCCGCGAGGCGCACGGCGGCCCCCACGCCGACCATTTCTGGGACCCTGATCTGACCGGCGGCGGTGCGCTCAACGATATGGGCTGCCACTGCATCGAGGCGGCGCGCTATTTCTTCGGCAAGGACAACAAAGTCAAGCGCGTAATGGCCTGGGGCGCGACGCTCAGCCATGCCGACCGCACATCCGCCGAGGACAACGCCCTGATGATTATGGAGTTTGAGAATGGCTGCGTGGCTCACGCGGAGCTTTCCTGGTCGGCGCGTGGCGGCCTGGATTTGCGCAATGAGGTCCACGGCTCCGAGGGCTGCATCTTCACCGACGTGACCCGCTCCACGCCCATTACCACCTTCTCTTTGCACGGCACCGGCTATCTGGTGGAGAAGGCCGAGGTGGACACGGGCTGGACCGTTCCCTTGCCCGAAGAGGCCTTCGTCTATGGCTACCAGGCGGAGATGAAGCACTTCGTGGACTGCGTTCGCACCGGCCAAAGCCCGCGCGAGAATTTCCATGACGGCTGGGTGGTCAATCTGCTGTTGGATGCGGCTTACGAGTCAATGCGCGAGGGCATCTGGGTGACGGTGGATTACTAGCGCGCATTGTTCACCAAGCGCGTAGCTCAGCTTCCGATTCGGCAGGCTCACGGCCCTGAACGACGTCGAAGGGCAGTCCGAGGCCGTCGAAGCTATTGCACTGTGTCGCCTTGTCCAGTAGAGTAAGAAGGGCCCTATCCGCCCACAGACGGCATGTCCGTCTCATTCTCCTCAAGATATCATGTCCTTTACGTATAGTGCAGGCTGTGTGCACACGACGGAGGTGGTCCTCGTGCGCATCTACGAACAGAGAGAGAGGCTGGAGGGCAACGTGATCGTGCTAGCTGCCGGGGCAGTGCTGTTCGCGGAGTGGTTCCTCTGGCCTATCATCGCAGAGTCAGCTACTGACGACGAGCGGACGCTCAGTGCTAGGGTTGCGCTGCGGGTTATCATCGTCCTGGGACTAGGCTTACTGTATTGGCGACTCCTGTGGTTCAGGGAGACGTCCGGTCAGCGCGCATTCTCGCATTGCTTCGTACTGATCGTCGCGGTGGCAAACGGCATTGCCCCTATAGCAATTCGCCTCAAGCCGCTGGAAGCCATGTATCGGGACCCAGCAGTGTCGTGGCGCGGCGCTCTCGGCCAGGAGTGGGAGACGCTGTGCCAGGGCAATGCGCCGTTAGTGTTGTCGAGTCTAGTGGGAATGACAGTAGCTGTGGCAG
Source organism: bacterium (assembly GCA_030604405.1). Classification (GTDB taxonomy): domain Bacteria; phylum Armatimonadota; class Zipacnadia; order Zipacnadales; family UBA11051; genus UBA11051. The sequence goes on from JAUVVY010000014.1 coordinate 68,081, forward strand.
TACTCGCCTTCCTTGTGTGGGCAGATCTCCGAGTATGGCGAAAGCTCTCAAGGCTTCAGGAGCTGCCAGAGAATGACAGCGGCGACGCGCGCAGGGCCCCGGATGCAGCATACAGGCAAGTCTATTATTGGTGGTCGCTCAACTCATGGGACGTTGCGGGAGAACACTATACCTCCTTCCTAGTCGAGTTTGATCCCCGTGTTTGGACTGACTTCCTGCGTCTTCTGCTCAAGAACGGCCATTACGACTATGTCCTGGTTCACTTGCGAAATGGCGCGCGCTGGCATCGAAATTCGCAGTTGAGTTTGGAGGCAGTGGCACTGGCAGCAGAAGCAGCCAGGCGCTTGGGGGGAGACGCAGAGGTACAGCGCCTGGCGAGATTCATCACTCGTACCTACCGGGGCAGCCTCATCGCGGGAGCCGCCGAACGGGTACTCGAGTGTGGTGAAAGCAGATGAGGCAGTCGTTGAGGGCTATTGCACTGTGTTACCCCTTGTGCGGTTGAGCAGAGACAGCCCTGTCCGCCCTTGATGAGCATATCATCTGTTCCACGATTATCATGCACGCTAGGGCAAATAGACCTGGGACGGCTCCGACATTCCTCCCCAAGTTGAGGTCTATCTGCGCGCTATCCTCTCAGCGTCGCCGTCAGCCTGACATCACTGATCGGCTGGTCTGCGTCGAGATTCTCGATAATCACCTTCACAAAGCGAACGCCGCAATCCAAGTCGAAAGTCTGTTGGCACGGATGGCCGGGGGCATGTGCCAGTTCGAAGGCCGCCAGGTCCTCGGTGTCGTAGTCAAAGCCGTTGGCGCTTGAACGCACATGGAGCCGTACTCCGGCACCGGCAGGGGAACCGAAGGTGCATTCAACAGTCAACGAACATCTCCGGATGTGCTCGAGGCTCACCGTCGGGCAGGCATCCAGCGATGAAGCTTCACCGGCACCGAGCTGAGCCAAACTCAGCACCGGCATGGGAATGGAAAACGGCGTCTGCGTGGCAAGCACCTGGACACCCAGGTCCTCGATGTTGGAGCGGGGGCTGTTGACGTACCGCAGCGTGTGAAACAGATAGACCAGTGGCGGCTCAAAGAGATGATGGACCTCGGCGAAGGCGGCAGCGCCCGGGTCCCTCTCCCTCATCGCCACCGGGTTGCCGGCGAACTTGGTGAAGTTGACGCCATCGTAACTGTAGGCGTAGCCGATGCTTTCCTGGGAGAAAATGCGCTCCGGGTGCAGGCGCGCAGCCCCGTAGAAGATGTGAAAGACGCCGTCGCGCAGCGTCACTTCCGCCTCCGAGTAGCCGCCGTCATCCCACGCGCCCCACTCCCCTGCCGGCAGCACCGGATTGCCCTCATGCGCCACCCACGGGCCTTCCAGATGCTCGGCATGGGCCAGTGCCATGGGCCCATAGTCCGGCCCGGTCGAGCTGATCGGATACTCGGTGTAAAGCCAGTACCGGCCCTGGTGCTTGAATATGCCGCCCACATATCCGAAGTCTTCCATCACCGGATTGGCCTCGAACTTCGTCCACGGCCCGACCGGCGAGGGCGCTGTCGCCATGCCGATGCCCCACTGTCCCCCTTCCTGGATGCCCGAGTAGAAGAGGTAAAACGTGTCCGCGCCCTCTTTGAGCACCGATGCACAGGCGACACAGTGATCGTCCCAACTGCCTTCGGGACCTAGATCCAGCACCGGGTTGTCGGGCTGTTTGGTCCAGGGGCCGAGCGGATGGGGCGCGGTCGCTACGCCGAGCCGGTAGCCGATCCGAGGATATTTCTCAGTATCAAGCGGACAGCCGTGATAGTAAAAGTAGTAGGTCTCTTCGTCCTTGAGCACATCGCAGGATTCGATGCAGGATTCATCCCACGTGCCGGTGTCTCCTCTGACGATAATCGGGTTGGGGCCGGGGACCTGAATGAGGCGATCGAACGGCGGAGTTTCGCGCATAATAGGTGCCTCCTTCTGTAGTGCAATTCGGCGAGGACGGCCCTGCCGGTGGCAGCCACGAGCCGCACACTTAAAGAGATTAGCGCCGATTCGTGCAATTAAGCACTAGCGGTCCAGGCCCGCCTGGCAGTGCACCACGTACTCGTCGCCGACGTTGACCAGGTAATTATGCCCTGCCGAAAAGTCAGCCGGATCTTTAAACCCTTGGATGATCGTGATATCACCAGTTGAGATTCCTGCCGCTGTCACCGCCTTTATGTCATAGGTCGTGTCCAGCGGCAGGTCATTCTTGAACATGATCGGTTTGCCTATCAGGTCTGTGTCCGCTGGCAAAGGCGGATCCAGGAACACCAGGTTATTCTCAGCATCAGTAGCATCAATGCCTGTGACCTTGCCCGTATATGCTGGCGTCTCGGTCGCAATCGCCACTTCTCCTCGTCTGAGCAAACGGGCGTTGTTCATGCGCATCAGCTTCACTTCGCCGTCCACGAGTCTGACCATACCAAACTGCCCATTAAATTCGATGCTGCCCTCAACAGTGACCTCTGTCGGCTCTTCACAGCTTACCAGGATATCTGTCGTGCCATCCACCATCTCAACGGCCACTGCTGCCACCGAGTTGACATCTGCGTCATGCTCGACATCGAGTCTGCGCACCTGCTTGATGAACGGCGTCTTCTCATACGGCTCCAGCACTGTGACAAACTGGCTCTGCATGTTCATGCCCAGCTTGCTCTGAATCAGGTAGCGCAGGGAGCGCATGGCGTTGGGTCTGTTCTGTGGCGGCTCTCCGCTGGCCAGCGCTACCTCATCACACGGGGTCAAAGCATGCAGGCGAAGGTGTGGCTCTTTGCCCTCCTTGATGCGCCCGCGCAGATCTTCGCCCTTCCAGTCAACAGTGTAATAACTGTCAACCGGCCCGGTCGAGCGCTCCACATCGAATAGATAGCTAAAACCACTCCTTCTGATGGCTTCCTGGAGCGAACTCAAGGTCGTACTGTTGCCACTGCGAACCGCAAAGGCCGCAAATTCGATGTCTGGGCCAGCGAAGGTGCCTGTCTCTTGGCTCCTGAGTTTGATGCCAGAGATCTGCGCCGTCTGAGATGGGCCATTGAAGGAAAGGCGGTGGTTTTGCCCGCCACGAGCTCGAAAGACATCGAATACATAGCTGTCTGTGTCCGATATGTCCACCAGTGCCACTGCTCACCGGTAAGTCTCCATATCCGGATAGGCATTTGGGGCAGGGACATCAATCAGGCGCACGGGCGGCTGGATGGCAAACTGGTTGATCTTCCCACCCGCGCTCACCGACCAGTTGTCATTGACTTGAAGTGTGTTGTGGCTGATGGTGTTGGAGGTCCAGGCGAAGCGCTTGGGCCAGCCACCTGTGTGTTCCGGATAGCCCATCTCCTGCAGCATCTCGAGGTTCTTGGCAAAAAGGCCGATGTTGAGGGCGTCCCTATGCGAGTGGCCCAAGCGATAGCCGTAATGTATCCACAATGCACGACCGTCTTCTTGCTGCTCAGTCTGCAGCACGGCGAGTCCGTAACGGCCAAGGTGCTCGCACTTGAGCTTGAAGGGCTCAAGTCTGGCTACTTGCGCGATTTCGCTGCCCAGGGCATCGGGGTCTTTTTCAAAGATAGAGCCGTCGTAGGGATCTCGCAGGTTTTCTATCTTCTGCCCTGCATATCGCCATGCCAGAGCGGCCATGCGCGGGTCGTGATATAGCTTATAGCCGCGAGTAAAAGCCCAGGGCCTGATCTCATACTTATACGGCGCACTCTGCCACTGACCACCCCAGGCACCAGCGACACCACAGTCACCTATATGCGGAAAAGCCGAGTCCAGACACAGCAGCCTCGGTTCGATGAAGAAGCTTTGCTTAAGTGTGGGAAATTCAGTGAGCATGTTGTGGTTAGTGTAATCTGGGTAACTGGCCAAGATCTTCGCCATATCTTTCATCTTGCTGCTCCAGCCCAGACCGTAGCCTCCACACTCGCCGCCCATGCCGTTACGGTCCAGGCCATCCACCAATACCCACGGAATGGGGTCTTTTCTAACTTCTCTGGACGCACCGGGCCAGGGCGGGAAACTCCCAGGAAAGCCGGGCTCAAACAGCCAGTCCAGCCACTGTTCGGTTACCTCTTCTCTGTCCAGGGCTATGGCCGCGACCGCCAGGGTGGTCTGATGTTTTCCAGTGTTGCCCCAGATACGTCCATCCTTAGTTGACTTCAGAATTTCCAGTATCAGGTTATCTTCGATATTCCGGCAGATCTCTGCAATTGTGCTCTTGTCGCCCAGTCTATATTGTTTGGCCCTTTGTGAGCAGAACTTCACTAGCTCTTCATCACCCTGTGTACCATCGTAAATCTTGTCATAGGCATAGGCCATCGACCTACCTACATCACATTCGGCGATGCGACCGAAGATGCGTCCCCGTCTGCCACTGCCTTCAAAACCTAGCCTGGCCAGCGGCCAATAGTCCATGTCCGGATACACGTCGGCGATGCGGTCAAGCAGCACCGCCGCCTTGTGGGCGTACCTGGCATCATTAGTCAGGGTATAGGCCCGCGGCAAAGCGGCAAGGGCCTCGTAGTAGATAGCCCTCCAGTGCCTCTGGACATAGTAGGCTACTGCCCGGTGCCGCAGACCCTTTTCATCTATCATCCCATAGCCATCGTCTACATAAAGCTTGTGCAGAGGATCATTAGGGTCGGGGTGCTCGGCATTGAAAAGCAGCGAACGGTCGCCAAGCTCGCGGCGGAAGAAGCCGTGCTCATCAAGCGCCGTCTTATAGAAAGCGTAGAAATCATTCTTAGGATAGACCTGTCCACAGTTGGGGCACTTGATCTTCCACGGCGCGTCCCAAAAATCTATAGTCCATGGGTTGTCGCCATAAGGTATAATTTCATCCCCACAGTTGGGGCAGCCAGCCTCCTTGTTGGTATTGGAGTCACGCGGCAGTTCCTGAGAGGGAATCATCGCCCACAGCTCGTCATCGCTCAGGCTGATCCACTGCTCAGCGGCAGCGATAGCAGACTCTTGCTCGCTCGCCACCCAGTCGAATTTATTGACATTCTCCACCGCATTCTGCCGCATTTGGGCAGTGACAAACCGGCTGCACTCCTTCGCCTGTAGCATTGATGAAGAACCTATTAGAAACAATGTCACGACCAAAGTGTCAATAAGTCTCTTCATCATTAGACACGCTCCTTTGGTGTTCACGGGCAAGGAGGCTTTGCTGCTAAGTGCAGTATTCCATACCTGGCAGAGATTCCCCATCTGTTCTCTTGCTGGCTACAACATCCTTTGCGCCACACATCCATTCCTCCGGATGCTGGCCGTTTATCTGGAAAAACCAGCGGCCGGAAGGCTTCTGACGCCCATCTCAGCCCCAATTAGGCAACACTATCTGGCTTCATAGCGCTATTTCTAGACCTCACGAGCGCCCGGCCACTGACGAGCCAATACTTGCCAGGGCGTTGTCGCTAGAGCCCAAAGCCGAACGGGTACTTCTCCGAGAGCGTCACCGGCAGCTTACCGGAGGGCGCGAACTCGCCGAATAATGCTTCCACAGCCGCTGCTGTCGAATCGTCACAGTCGCTGTAGGTGCACAGGCAAACGTCGGCATCCGGCAGGTCCCTCGCCACATACGGATTGCCCAGAACCAGCAGTGAAGTATGCCGTCCCAGGGCCGTGAGCTGATGCGCCAGGGACAAGAGCCGCTCAGTGGCCTGCACAGTTTCCTCGTCGTATGCCCGGGCGCTCGTGGCGACGCCTGCGACGATCCCGTCGGCATCCCGGGCTGCGGCGATGGCCTGTTCAGCTTCGCTCGTTTCGCTTATGCCGAAGACCTGTGCATTGGCGCTGCGCTTTCTCACTTCCTGCGCCAGCGTATCATCTGCGGCGCCGGTGATGACAACGAGCTTGGCATCTTTGGCCAGCGGCAGGCCTTCCCCGCGCAATAGTGTGACAGCTTCCCGCGCCACCCGCTTGGCGATGTCACGATGTTCCGCGCAGCCGACGACATCGTCAACGGCGTCCACATCCACCGTCGCCCGATCGAACAAGCCCATCCATGCTTTGGCCTGTAAGATCCGCGACACAGCCGCATCCAGTTGCGCCGCCGGTATGTCACCTGTTTCGACCGCCCTTATTATCGCCGCAGATGTCTCCTCTAGGTCCGGGCAGAGTTGTATGTCGCAGCCGGCGGCGAGGGCTAGTACTGCCGCTTCACCGGTGGTGAAGTTGTCGGCGATGGCCAACATTCCCATGCCGTCGGTGGCGATCAGGCCCTGGTGCCCCAGCCGCTCTCTGACGATGCCGGTCATGATATTGCGCGACAGCGTGGCCGGCAGGTTCGGCTCAGGCTCCCACGCCGGGTAGCAGATATGGGCTGTCATAATGCAATTCATATATCCGGCGGGAATCGCGGCCCGGTACGGAGCCAGCTCGACCTCCCAGAGCTCCTCATCGCTGCGGTCCACTGTCGGCAATTCCCGGTGAGAATCGCAGGTGGTGGCACCGTGGCCCGGGCAATGACACACGCAGGTCAGGCCCCGACCCTCGACGATTGCCCGGCAGCTTTCCATCCCCAGCTCCGTGACCAGTGCCGGGTCTTCGCCCAGCGAGCGGGTATTGATGATCGGGTTTTCGGGCGCGATGTTGACATCAACGGTCGGGCAGGAAATCCAGTTGTAGCCGACCGCCCGGCCCTCAGCGGTATTGACCTTGCCGAACAGATAGGCCAGTTCCTTGGACCGCGCCGCGCCGAACGCCATGTACGCCGGAAGCTCGGTGCCACCGGCGAAGTTGCGGTGGCTGCCGTGCTCCTGTTCGCCGACAAACAGCAGCGGATACCTGGCGATAGTCTGCAGATGGTTGAGGTACTCCGCCGCAGCCCTGGCGCTGCCCAGGTTGTCAAGCAGACCATAGACGGAGCCTACCCGCCCCTCGGCAGCATCCTCTTCGACGCTATCCCAATGAAATCGTCCGCACAGCAACTGCCCGACTTTTTCTTCCAGCGACATGGATTCCAGCATATTCATCTGCGCCTCCCGGTGCGGTATTGCCCGGCCTTAGTTATCTCTCGCAGGCGTTCGGTCCTGCTTGCGACTACTAACATTTTCCAGAAATCCTGCCATGACCTGCTTCGCTGACGAAAAAGCTGCCACAGCTTGCGGTACGTATCTCCCGCTTGCCGGTCATACGCCCTTGCTATCGAACCTGACGGTGCGCGTATCCTGCTCGATGCCGGTGGCGACGGTGAGCGGACCGTAGAGGTCGGGACGGCGTGTCTTGAGCCAGCGCTTGCCGGTGTTGTGCTCGAGCAGGCTGCCATCGAGATCGGCGATGACCATGTCGTCGCCGGCCTGCCACGTCTCGGCAAGTATCCGCCCGTACGGATCGAGTATCATCGCATTGCCGGTCCGGATCTCATTGTCATCCACGCCAACGCCATTGCTGAATATCAGGAAGATACCATTGTCGTGGGCGCGGGTCGGTAACCACCGCATCAGCCATCCCCGTCCCTTGGGGCCGCGCAGTTCCTGCTCGATGGCCTCCGGATCCCGGTGACGGTTCTTCCACTTGGCTTTGTCCACAAGCCCCATCGTGTGCGGGTCCGGAGAGTCGCACCCGCCGGTCTGGTGAGGCGCCAATAGTATCTCGGCGCCATTGAGCGCGGTAATGCGCACATTCTCACCGATGTTGTTGTCGTAGCAGGTCAGGACACCGGCGCGCCAGCCATGCGGAGTGTCGAATACGGTGAATTCCGAGCCTGACTCGATATACTCGCTTACGAATGCGTGTATCTTGCGATGGCGCTGCATCTCCCCGTTCGGCATGGCTACCACATAGGTGTTGTAGAGGGTGTCGTCAGCGGTTATTTCGACCAGCCCGGCTCCCACGGTCATGCCATATTGCGCGGCAAGTTCGCCGAGAGCCTGCGTCGAGGGCCCATCAAAGACGGGTTCGGCCAGCGCCGTCAGTCGCTCACGTGACAGCTTGCGCAGGTGCCAGTAACCCGAGATGCAGCACTCCGGGAACATGATCAGTTCAACGTCCTGCGCTGCGGCCTGCTGTGTGAAACTGCGTACCTTTGCCATGTTGGCAGCTTTGTCACCGGGAGCGTGTTCGAGTTGAACTGCAGCCACACGAAGATGCTTCATCAGGCTTCAACCTCCAGAATTGCTAGAGTGGCACGGCGCTTTCTTGCTAGACTTACAGCTCCACAGCCGCCGGCGTTGCTTCGCATGGTCCTCGGTATTCGTAGGGGCGGGATTTATCACGCCCTGCTCTGGCCGCTGATGATCGGGCGCACGCCGTGCGCCCCTACGTGATTGGGCGCAATCAATTGCGCCCCTACAACGGCACGGGTAGGACAGGCAACCTTCGGCAAGCTCAGTGGAGCCGTGAGCCTGCCGCAGGGGTCGCACCGGAAAAAAAGCGCCACATGCCTCTTGGCAGGTGGCGGTGCGACAATTCATCGGCTGTTGTCTCAGCGGCTGCTACGGCGTATTGCGCGCGACTAATAGCGCCAGGGCTTTCCGGCCGCAACCAAACGGCTCCGCTTGTACCACTTCGCGTGCCCGTCGCAGAGGCCGTAATTGCCGCCCTCGTTGTGGCGCGCCGGCAAGCGCGTGGCAGAACGCTTGTACAGGTAGCGGCTATAATTCCTGCCCCGTGCCTCGTAGTCCTCGCAGTCGCCCAACAGGATGGCCTGAGCCGGCCTGTCAATCTGCGCAAGCGGCGTGGCCCAGCCGGTGCCGTTGGTGGTGTAATAATACCCGAACTCCGAGTAATTCCAGCCGTAGCCCATGCCTGGGAGCTTGGTAGGGCAATAGAGTATCTGCGTGTTCTTCTGATAGGGACCAAGCAGGACGTGCCAATCCGCACCCGGGTAGGGCAGTGCACCGGGAATCAGCCTCTCGTCGTAGTCCTGCGCATACATCATGACTGCGAGCATGATCTGTTTGGTATTGCTCAAGCAAGTTGACTGGCGAGCCTTCTCTCGCGCTCTGGCAAAGACGGGGAAGAGGATTGCCGCCAGTATCGCAATAATCGCGATGACCACCAGCAGTTCGATGAGTGTGAAACCGCGTCTCATAATCGACACCTCCACATTTTTGGCTCCAACCTATGCGCCACTATGTATTATTATTGCACATTTACATTATTGACTGCAAGGCCAACTCTCAAACGGGAAGCTTCCACACGCTTTCGCCTCCGTTGCGAAGCGGATACCCACTGCTTGCCAGTGGGTGAAGGAAGCCGCCGCCCTGGCGCCGAAATGTCCTGTGGCGTAATCCGCGCTTACGACATTCGCTATGGAGCAGGAGTTGACAATGTCCGAGCCGTCGCAGCATGAGAAAGCAACGCCGCGCCTGCGCGCAGGCCTGCTGGTGGCGCTGTTGGGAACCGCGCTGCTGCTGAGGCTGTACGGCATCTTCGATCGCGGTGTCATCCTGTGGGATGAGGGCGCGTATTTGATGGAGGGGCGTTTCATCGCTACCGGGCTGAAGGCGGCTGCGTGGAAGCTGGCCGGTGCAGCGCTGCCGTGGGTGTCTGAACCCACTGCCGAGGAGATACGCCAACTGGTCGCCGGTATAGCTCCTGGTATTATGGGCAAGCCCGGTCATGCCGGCCTCATCGCCCTCTTGATGCTCATCTTCGGCGACCAGCTCTACACTCCGGCCTTGCTCTCGATCGTGTGCAGCCTCCTCATCATGTACCTGGTCTATCGTCTGGGGCTTGCCTACACCGGCCCGGTAGGCGCCTTGGCCGCAGTCTATGTCCTGGCTGTCTCGCCCTACCATCTTTTCTACAGCCGCGTCGGTCTGGCCGAGATGGATTTTGCCCTCGGCGGGCTGCTGCTCCTATGGCTGCTGTGGCGACACCTGCAAAGCCACGACCTTCCCTCCAGCCGCGCTGCACTCGCCCTGGGTCTGCTGGTCGGCGCCGTCTTCCTCCTCAACTACCGCGCCTACATTCTCCTGGTGCTGGTGCTCTTCTGGCTCGGTGTGATGCTGCTGCGTCGAGGCGCGTCACCAGGCATCACCATTTCCCGGCTCGCTTGCCTCGGCGTCGGGTTTGTCATGCCCCTGGTGGCAATGGAGGGCTTGTACCAACTTGGCGCCGGCATCGCGCAAACCGTCCGCCCGGGCATGGAGTTCCGCACCTATTTCGACCAACTGCTCTGGCTGGTGACGGCCCACGGCGGCGAGCCACTCACACTGGCCAATCTCTCCACATACGCCTACCTGCTGATAGAGTGGGAGTATCCCGTGTTTGCGCTGCTCCTTGTAGGCACCTTCGCCGCCGCCAAGCGCCGGCGCATGGACGACTGGCTGGTGCTCAGCTTCTTCTACCTGCCGATGCTGCAGTGGTCGCTGCGGGCCGACGGCTACGCGCGCCTCGCGGTGCTGAATCTGCCGATGTACGCACTGCTCGTTGGGCTCGGTTTTCGGACGTTTCTTCCCGGTCGGCTGCAGGGCGCGCGCATGATAATCCTCACAATAGCACTGGTCGCCCTGCTGGGATCCAAGGCATTGTACTGCGACCTGGCCATTTTACAGGCGAAATCCCTGCATGGCCGCGCTCTGGCTCTGACTGTCCAGGCCGGCTCGCAGCAGATCATAGACACCAACCCGGGCGTCGGCGTGGTGCATGAAGAGATCTACAAGCTCGAGGACAACATCCGCCTGCCGGAACTGCCCGACGAGGCCCTCAAGACACTCCGCCGGGCCAAGCAGCATGGTGCCAAGTACCTCATCACCGACATGCAGCGCTTCGTCAGCGGCTCGCGCCTGATGAGCCTCGCCCGCTACCGGCAGAGCGCCTGTCATGCCATCGAGACGCGCTGCCAGCCCGTCTGGCAAGCCCCCCACATGCAGGGCCTCTTCCTCCACTACTGCTTCGAGCACAACTGGGGCCTGCGTCAGACGTTGCAGCTCTATCGTGCGTACCGCGAGGACTCCGACTTCATCCGCATCTACCGCCTCGACGACGCCACTACGGCTCTGGAGCAAGCTGCCCAGGAAGGAGATTCGCAACCAACTGCGAAACAGACACAACCATTCCCACATATCGCACCTGGAGGTCCAAGATGAAACTGGGTTGTTCGACATTACTATTTGGCGGATACGATCTGGACACCGCGCTTGCGGGCATCGCTGGGGCCGGTTATGAGGCGATCGAGCTGGTCTCGATACCGGGCATGGGCGTGCACTTCGAGCCGGGCCGGTGCGATTCCTATTACGAGGATATCAAGCAGAAGGTCGCCGACGCGGGGCTGGTCATCGAGTCAACCGGCGTCGGCGGGGCTTTTACAAAGGACGGCTTCCAGGCGCTGGTCAAGGCCACGGCCAAGCTGGGCGCGCCATGCATCACAACGAGCTCCGGGGGAGCGTGTGGTGATGAAGAGTACTGGGCGGCGCTGATGAGGCGGATGAAGTGTGCCAGGGTCTGCGCCCGCACCTACGGCGTCAAGCTGTCATTCAAGCCGCACGTGCGCGGCGCGGTCAACAACGTGGCAAGCTCCCGACGCTTCATGGAAGAGAATGACAGCGAGTGGGTGGGCATCAACATTGACAACACGCATCTGCAGCGCGAGGGCGATGACCCGGCAGCGGCGGTCGCGGACCTGGCTCCCTGGATCATGACCGCGCGCATCCGCGATTTCAAGTCAGAGGACCTCGGCATCGGTCCGGTCGAAAATCAAATTCCCGGCAAGGGCCAAAGCGATGTGAAGGGCTATTATGACGCTTTGTGCCAGGTCGAGGGCCTGGAGTATGCAACCGTCGAGATGGTCGGCTCGAAGGACTTCGAGCTGGCCGAAGTCCAGCGCGTGATCGAAGAGACCATCGCGGCGCTCAAGAGCTACCAGTCCTGAGTGTGCTGATTCGGAGATGCAGCGATGAGCCAGACAGGCGGCGCACTGGGAATAATCGTCGAAGAGAATGTGCGGGTGCCGATGCGCGACGGCATTGCGCTGAGCACCAACATCTTCCGCCCCGACGCGCCCGGCAAGTTCCCCGCCATCGTCAGCCGCACCCCGTACGGGAAAAGCAAGGGCGGCTTCGAGCGGTATGTGCGCGCCGGCTACGTGGTTCTGAGCCAGGACGCCCGCGGGCGGTATGACTCCGACGGCGAGTACATTCTCTACACCGACGAGAGCAACCATGACGCCGAAGACGGCTACGACACCGTGGAATGGGCGGCGGCCCAGCCATGGTGTGACGGCAATGTCGGCACCTGGGGGACCTCGTATCCGGCCTACATGCAGTGGCAGCTTGCCAGTCTGCGGCCGCCACATCTGAAGTGCATCTGCGCCTGCTCGATTCCGCTGGAGAATACCGACGTGGACTGGTGGGGGGCGTTCAAGCCGGCCCGCCGCATAAAATGGTGGCTCTCGACCATGGCCCCGGACTTGCGCCGCCGTGCCGGCTGGCCTCCGCCGCATACACCCGCCGAGGCCCGGGAGATCTTCGATAACCTCGAAGGCGCCACTTGGATGGGCTTCCTGCCGTGGCTTGAGTTGCCCAAGCACCTGCCGCCGCCGCTGGACACGTACGCCGAGGACTGGCTGAGGCACCCGAACCGAAAGTGCTGGCGGTTCTCCGAAAAGCACGCCGAGATCGAGGTGCCCAACCTGGACTTTTCCGGCTGGTACGATCACTGCGCCTCGATGATGCACCTGCAGGGCATGCAAAAGAACGCACGGACAGAGCTCGCCCGCACCGAGACCAAATTGGTCCTTGGCCCGTGGAATCACGGCGGGCTGGGCCAGCGCAAGATCGGTGACATAGACTTCGGCCCCGCCGCCCAGCTCGATCTGGACGGCATCAAGATCCGCTGGTTCGACCGCTGGCTCAAGGGCGTCGAGAACGACGTGGAGCAGTGGCCCCCGTGCCGCTACTTCGTTATGGGCTCAGGGCAGTGGAAAAGCGCGCCCACCTGGCCGCCTGAGGACAAGCAGCAGCGGGAGTATTACATAGGCAGCGACGGGGCGGCGAACCCGGTCGAGCAGTCCGGGACGCTGACTGCGGAGCCGCCTGCTGCACAGCGCAGCGATACCTACACCTATGACCCACGCGACCCGGTGCCCACACTCTGGACGCCGGCATTCTTTACCGTGCCACCTGACCGCCGCCGGCTTGAGTACCGCAGCGACATTCTCTACTACCGCAGCGAGCCGCTGGCAGCAGATGTCGAGATCGTCGGATACCCGCACGTCATTCTGTACGCATCCTCTTCGGCGCCCGATACGGACTTCTTCGCGCGCCTGGTGGATGAGGACCCCGACGGCATTGCGCTGGAGGTCTGCTATGGCATGGTGCGGGCCAGGCATCGCAACTCGTTCGATGAAGAAGAATTGCTCACACCCGGCGAGGTCACCGAATTCAAAATCAAGCTCGGCGCGACGGCGAACCGCTTCCTCAAGGGCCATCGCATCAGGCTGGAGATTACCAGCAGCGATTTTCCCAATCACGACCGCAATCACAACACCGGCGGCAATGATCTTGCGGACACAGAGCTGGTCTCCGCGCTGCAGACGATAGTCCATTCGCCTCAGTACCCCTCGCGGCTTATTGTCAACGTAGATGAGGACTGATAATTCCCACAATGTGACGTAGTCAAAGAGAAGCGTTCTCACTCAGGAGGAACACGAGATGCTCAAAGTTGGCGTAATTGGAATGCGCGGTATCGGCAACCAGCACGCAGATTGCTATGTAAGCAGCGAGCACGCCGAGCTTGTCGCGGTGTGTGACTTAGTGCAGGAGCGGGCCGATGATGCCGCCGCCCGGCTCGGCGTAAAGCCGTACTATGACATGCATGACATGCTGGACAGCGAGGGGCTGGACATCGTTGACGTGTCCACCGGCGGCGTGGAGAATGGCTCCGACCACTACGCGCCGACAATCGCCGCCCTCGACGCGGGCAGGCACGTGCTGTGCGAGAAGCCGATCAGCAACGATATCGGCGAGGCGCGAGAGATGGTCGCCAGGGCCAGGGAGACCGGCTTCTGCTTCGGCGTCAACCTCAACCACCGCTTCTGCCCGCCGGCATTCAAGGCCAAAGATTGGGTAGAAGAGGGGCGGCTGGGTGAGGTCAACTTCATCAACATGGCGTTGTGGATCGGCAACCCCAAGGACGACGAGTTCTTCCACCTGCGCGCTCTGCACCCGCACTCAATTGACGTGATGCGCTATTTCTGCGGCTCCATCGAGTACGTGCAGGCCTTCCTCAAGCGCTCCGAGGGACGCACGTGCTGGTCCAACGCCTCGATCAACATGAAGTTTGCCAACGGCATCATCGGGCACCTGACCGGCAGCTACGATATGACCACGCGCCATCCGATGGAGCGCTGCGAGGTTGCAGGCACCAAGGGCCGCTTCGTACTGGACAATGTGTACGAAGACCTCACGCTGTGGCTCCACGATTCTGATGAGGTCACCTCCGTGCACAATTCGATCTTCGGCGGCCTGGCCGGCTTCGGCGACACCTTCCGCATGCGCATTCACCGGTTCTGCGAGCAGGTCGCCGAGGGAGCCGATCCGGAAGCAATAGAAGCCTCCGGCGCCGACGCCTTGCAGGCCCAGGAGGTCATCGAGGCGGCCATCAAGTCACACCAGATCGGCGAGGTCATAAAGCTGGAGGTCTAACGCCTCGCGCACACCGACGAGCCGAATCAAGACGCGGCACCCACTCTCCGGATACCGCGCCTCGTTGGCCACTGAGTTGGTTTCAGCCCTTAGCTGAGTATCTCCGCCAGGCTGTCGGCCCAGGCGTGGCGGATGTCGTCGAGGGCTAGCTCAGCTTGCAGGTCGTCGGCATTGATTGCCAGCTTAGACTCCTCTGTGACCTCGCCCAGGCAGGTCAGTTCCACGCCGTATTCGGCCATGATCTCTGCTACAGCGTCCTCATGGCCGGCCTTGACCTCCATCACGAAGCCGCCGGATTCGGAGAATAGCCACTTATCCAGGCGCAGGGCCGTCTCCACGTCGGACAGGTCCATGCTCACACCGAGTTGCCCCTTGGCGTAGCTGCCCAGCATCATCTCGCTGACAGCCACCAGCAGGCCGCCGTCGGAGATGTCGGTGCAGGCGGCGATATGGCCGGCCTGGATGGCGTCGGTGATCGCGTAAATCATGTTGCGGTGCAGCTCGAAGTCAACGATCGGCACGTTGGGGCCCGGCCCGTGGCCGAGGGCGCGGTAGTAGCCGCTGCCGCCTAGCTCGTCCTTGCGCGGCCCGATCATATAGAGCTTGTCTCCCGCGGCCTTGAGCTGCATGGTCACGGCCACGGAGTAATCCGGCATCGTCCCTATGCAGGCGATTATCGGCGAGGGCGACACCGAGCTGCCGGTCGCTGATTCGTTGTAGAACGAGACATTGCCGGAGATGATGGGAACCGGCGTGTCTTCGTAGCCCTTCAGCCAGATGTTCTTGGCCGCATCGGAAAGCCCGCGTACCGACTCGTCGAATTCCCAGAACGCTTGCGGCTTTTCGGGATTGCCGAAGTTGAGGCAGTCCGTCATCGCCTGCGGGACGGCGCCGACGGCGGCCACATTCCGCATCGCTTCGGCAACGGCGTTGACACCCCCCCAGTAGGGGGAGATGTCGCTATAAAACGGGTTGCCATCCACGGCCAGGGCCATCGCGGCATCGCAGTCGTCCAGCGGGACCATCACGCCTGCGCCGGCTTCACCGGGGCGAATCACGGCGTGGCCCTGCACCTCGGAATCGTAGGCGCGGAAGATGTAGGCTCGCGAGCAGCCATTGCAGTCGGCAAGCACCTCGAGCAGGGCCGCTTCGATGTCCGGCATGTCGAACTCCGGCTCGCCGCCGGCGAACTCATACGGCTCGGCCGCTCTGTCGTAGGAGATGCCGGCGGTGACTTCGTCGATCGGGCACTCGGCGACGATCTTGCCCTGGTACTTGAGCCGGTAATTCTTCTCCGTGGTGATGCGGCCGATGATGCTGGCTCGCGCGCCCTCGTAAATATTGGGCAGGTCCCAGTCCTCGTTATATATCCTCAGCACCGTATCGGCGAAGCCTTCGGGCACGACCAGCAGATAGCGCTCCTGCGTCTCGGCACAGCAGATTGTCTCGGGCAGCATCTCCGGCAGTGCGACATGCACCGCCTCGAGGTCAATCTCCACGCCGAAGCCGCCGGCCTGGGGCAACTCCGAGCTGCCGCACGCCAAGCCGCCGCCGCCAATATCCTTGACGCCGATGACAATGCCCTGCTCTTTGGCCGCATCGCGCACGGCTTCATTGGCCTTGCGCATCAGCAGGACGTTTTTCAGGAAGGGGTCGTCAACTTGCACGGCGCCGCGGTCCTCGGCCTGTTCCTCCTCGTCGAGGATTTTCGAGGCGAAAGCGCTGCCACCAAATCCCGAATCGTCGGTCGGCTTGCCGACCAGTATCATCACATGCGGCTCGTCTGCGGCCTGCGGCGGAGCGGCGCTGTGAATGATGTCTTCTTCGGCCACGATGCCCAGTGCCACGACATTAACCACGCAGTTGTC
Source organism: bacterium (assembly GCA_030604405.1). Classification (GTDB taxonomy): domain Bacteria; phylum Armatimonadota; class Zipacnadia; order Zipacnadales; family UBA11051; genus UBA11051. The sequence continues at coordinate 84,565 of JAUVVY010000014.1, forward strand.
ATCGAATGTATCCGAAAAATAGACATCGCCGGCGAGGTTCGGCACACCCAGCGCATTGCCGTACTGCCAGATCCCCTCGACCACACCGTCCACGATCCACTTGGTGCGCTCGGCGTTCTCGCCCTGCGGGTTACCGAAGCGCAGCGGGTCGGCGGTGGCGATAACGCGCGCGCCCATGCAGTCCACATCGCGGACGATCCCGCCGATACCGGTGGCGGCGCCCTCTCGCGGCAGCACCTGGGACGGGTGATTGTGGCTCTCGTGGGCTATGACGATGCCATAGCGCTTGCCCTCAAACTCGGTGAAGAAGACGATGCCGGCGTCTTCCTCCGGACCCAGCATCACATTAGGCCCGGTGGTGTGCAGGTACTTTTTCAGCACTGCCCCGGAGCTTTTGTATGAACAGTGCTCGCTCCACTCGACGTTGAATATGTGCATCTCGGTGAACGTGGGGTCTCTGCCGAGGAAGCCGGCGATCTTGCGGGCCTCGTCAACGCTCAGCCCGACGCCGTTCTCGTCCATGAATTCCCCCAACTGCTCGTCGTCCATAGTGGATACGGGGAGTCTTCTTTCATCAATTTGCATGGTACTTGTCCTCTCTTCGGCTATCCAAGCCGGCATCCCAACATCAGTGGTAGCATTATATTACGGCATCGCGCTCGTGACAAACTCTGCCTCAGGGAGTCTGTTCTCCGCTGCCGTCCGTGCTTATGACGGCCAGGACGAACAGCGGCTGGCCGTTGTATGCACCGTACAGATATGCGGAGAGTTCGCGGTCAGAGCCGGCCGCAGGGTAAACAGTCACCGGCAGCAAGATGCTTTCGCCGCCGGGCAGTTGCTCGATGACTAACCTGGCCGGCGCGGCTCGCCACCCGGGTGGCAGTCGCAGCCTCACCACCGCCTGCTCCAGGATATGTTGCGACTCGTTATGGATGTTTAGCTGTGCCGCAACGGACTGGTCGGAATCCAGGGCCTTCGGCACGCTCAATTCAACGCTGATGCCTGAGAGCCGCGATATCAGCGCACTGAGCCGCGCGACGGCTTTGGTCTGCGATGCTTGTTTGTCACCGCGCAGACGCCGCGCGCGCAGCGAGGCAGCAATCTGCGAGAGCATGCCGGGGCTGATGTTTTCCGGCTGCTGGGCGATCTGGTGTGCCGTCCCGGCAATTCGCCGCAGGCCCGCATCGTAGCCGATGACCCGCATTTCCACCAGCCCCAACCCGGTCGGCAGTTGCGGGATCGCCAGGCTCAGGCGGCGCCACTCTTGCCCTGCGCTTTCAGTGTCATCAGCAAAGTTCACCTGCTGAATAAAGGGTTCGCGCGCCGGTTGCTGGCTGATGGCCGGCAGCCTGCCCACTTCTGTAGCCGTGCCGGCCTTGCCGATGGCTGCGATGGCCACCTCCGGCACGCCGGGGTCCTGCCATTGCCCGGCGTACAGCAACTGAATGCACTGGATGCGGTGCCTGGTTGGAAATTCCAGCGTGATAATCAGCGGCTCGCCGGGCTCGAGGAATATGCCCTGGCCCGTTAGCACCTTGTCAAACAGCAGTTGCTGGGGCCGGTCCAGCGGCTCGTCGCTGAGGTAGCGAGCCGAGCCCTTGATATCGCAGGCGATGTCAGCGGCCGGGTCGAGCCTGGCCATCTTCGCCATCTCGCGGCTGATCTCTGCGATTATATCAGCAGGAGCAGGCTGTTGCGACTGCGCCGCATCGCTTGGCTGGGCCTCCTGTGCCAGGTCCGCAGCCGCCGCCGACAAACAGCAAACCAGCGCCAGACCAAGGCCTACCAGTCCTTTGTGGCCGGCTATCTCGAGCACCTCCAGCGACGCGTCGTATGGCGCGTGGGAACGTGCAAGACATTTCGCAACTGCTTGGGCCCAATCCTGCCTGGAGTTTCCCCAGGCCCAACAGCAAAAGGCCCACCGGAGTACGGTGGGCCTGGGATACTCGAGGTGAAGGGCCACTCCACATCACATCATGCCCGGTGATGCCATCGGCGGTCCGCCCGGCACCTGGTGTCCTGGCGGCGGTGGTGGCATGTCGAGGGGCATCGGGCCGCCACCGGGTCCCATCATCTCTTCCGGCGGCATCATCTCCATGCCTGGCGGGCCACCGGCAACACCGCGTCCGGCAGCGGGCGCTTCGGCCACGCCGGCTCGCCTCAGAGTTTCCTGTATGAGTTGTTCCGGGTCTGCAATGCCCAGGGCTTCCTGCCAGTCTGCCCCGAGGGCGTCTCTGAAAGACTTGCGCAGGGCTCTCTCGAGGCTCTTGACCTGAGCCTCGGTCAGTTCGCCGCGCAGGGCTGCATTGAGGATCGCCGGGGACGGCACCAGCATTGCGCTCGCCAAGTGCATCTGCCTGGCCACGTGGGCTGGCAATGAAAAGCTGAACGAGTATGTCCAGCCTTTGGTCCCGTTGAGGTTGAGGCGGCCACCTGCCCACTTGAGGTCCTCAGGTGGTATTAGCAGTTTCCACTTCGGGCTGTAGTAGAACTCAGGCGGGGTGAGAATGGCGCCGAGGATGTCGGAACCTTGGCCGGCTGACGCGCCTGCCGGCAGCACAGGAGGCCAATATATGACGTTGCCTCCGCGGTCCCTGATCATCAGCATTACGGAATTCAGTGACCAGTCCGCCGTCCATTTCCCCACCGCCTCGGGTGACAGGTTGAGCTTGTGGGGACGGAAGAATCCCCCCTTGAATGTGTGGACGGTGAACGGCGCCGAACTGACCTGCAGGCTATCGCCCGACATCGTGCCGCGACCCAGGCAGTCGTACTGCTTGAGCCGGTCATAGACCTTCTGCCCGTAACTGCGCTGAAAGCGTGAACGGACCTGCATGACGACGAGAACGTTTATCGGACCGATGTCGGTGACCTGATTACCTGCCGGGTTGGTGGTCATTCCAGCCATCACCGGATGGCTGACCTTGAAGGAGAAACCATTGAGGCCCTCGATGTAGAGGCTTGTTAGTTCCTTGTCCACTCCGAGTGTGTAAGCGGCCATCTTCTCGGCCTCGCGCACCAGGCGCGAGCCGACGCGACCCGCTTCGATTTCCTCGATTACTGCTACGCCGACACCGGTGACATATACCCGCTGCAACTGCATCCAGGAGTTGAAGGTCCACATGACCGGCTCACCTTCGTCCAGGGTGAACGCGTCTGGAATGGTAGCTGGCTGCCCGGTCGCGGCGATGAAATCGTCATAGCTCATCGTCATCTCTTCGGGCGCCTCTTCTGTGGTCCACTCCAGGCCGCCTGCTCCAGCGGCTGCAGGTGCTGCCATGCCTCCCGGCCCCATTGGCCCTGGCATACCACCAGGCCCGCCCATCGCCGGTGGCGGGGGCATGGCTTCTGGTCCTCCCGGTCCTCCTGGCATCTCCGCTCCCGCCGGCCCCGGCGGTGGCGGCTGTGCCAGTGGACCGTTTTGTAGCAGAAACAGCCCAGCCACGATCACCAGAACGAAGGCTGAGGCTATGATAATCCACCTGCGGTGCCTCATCTACTCACCTTCTCAGTATAGCCGAGATAATTGCTGTTTAAGTCTAACAGCTTCCTGCCGCAAGCACTAAAACACGCTGCACCTCGGCAGGCATCCAGGTGCGCAGTTTGCCGACTCGCAGTATATCCGCTGTCGCAGGCCAAGTCAAGCCATAAGCGCACGGTATTCGCCTGCAACCGGGCCAGCGCAGTTTCGTACAAGAAATCTTTACGATTGTGGAAATCCGGCATCATCATTGCAGTAAGTAATCCGACACACCTGCCCGCTGGCGCGTTGACGACTGGAGACGAACGCATGTCAGAGCTCCGCAAGGACCCGATTCTGGACCATTGGGTGATAATCGCAGCCGATCGCGGCCGGCGGCCGGACGACTTCGCCATTGAAAAAGAGCAGGAAACACCGAGCAGTTGCCCGTTTTGCGGCTCCAACGAGCACATGACTCCGCCCGAGATCGTGGCGCTATGCGCCGTGGAGCGGGAGCCAAATACGCCCGGCTGGGAAGTCCGCGTCGTACCCAACAAGTTCCCGGCCCTTGCCATTGAGGGGCACGTGAAGCGCTCCGGAATCGGGCTGCTCGACCGCATGACAGGCGTCGGTGCGCATGAGGTCGTCATCGAAAGCCCCGAGCATTGCGCCGATATTGCTACGATGCCCCGCGAGCATGTTGTCAAGATAATTGATACATTCATCGAGCGAATAGTGGACCTGCGCAGTGATCACCGCCTCCGGCACATCGTCGTATTCCGCAACTATGGTGCTGCTGCGGGGGCCTCGCTCAGCCATCCACATTCTCAGATCATAGCCCTGCCGACTGTGCCAAAGCTGGTCAGCGACAAGCTCACCGCCGCCCGCAACCACTACCTCCACAAGCAGCGCTGCATCTTCTGTGACCTCATCGAGCAGGAGATCGCGCTGCCCGAGCGTGTGGTTTTCCAGAACGACTACTTCATCGTACTGTCGGTATTTGCCGCCAGGTTCCCATTCGAGGTCAATATCTTCCCGCTCAGTCACCAGCATGACTTCGTACTTATGAGCCACGCCCAGAAGCAGGCGCTCGCAGACATCCTGGGCCAGATACTGCTCCGATACCGCGACATCCTGGGTGGGCCGGCATACAACCTGATAATCCAGACGACGCCCAACACCACGCCGCGACCCGGCCACCCCGAATACTGGGGAACGATCGAGTACGACTACCACTGGCACATCGAGCTGATGCCCCGTATAACCAAGACGGCCGGCTTCGAGTGGGGCACCGGCTTTTACATAAACCCGGTATCACCCGAACAGGCAGCGGCATTTCTGCACCAAGATACAGCACAAGAGGCGGAATTGGCGGTCGGGAGCTAAGTAGTTTCTTAACTTGACTGAAGCTACTCACCTTTTCATCATCCCGACCCACTCCTGCGGAGTGGGTACCCGCCTGAGAGAGAGGCGAATTAAAGGGGTGAAGGGTCGGAGCGCAAGTGCAAAACGTGACCGGTCTTGCTTTCCGTCAAACTCGGAAATGACTTGGCAATCTTGCAGGCCTGAGATGACTGACGATAATCAGACTCCGAGGCAAACAGAGGAGCATCAAGCGGCTCGGCTGCTGGAGGAAGTGGGGCGGCAGAAGGCTTTCTGCGAGAGCACCATCGCCGCGCTGCCGGTCCGTCTGCTGGTGTTGGATGAGCAATTGACGGTATTGCTGGCAAATCCCGCCTACTGCCAACAGCGGGGAGTGCCTGTCGAGGAAGTGCGGGGCAGAAACATCGCCGAACTGTTCCCCGCCAGCTTGCTGGAAGGTGCCGGCTTGCACGCGGCTATCACCTCTACGCTTGAGACCGGCGAGCGCGTGCAGTGGTCAGGCTACCGCTATGCCACAACAGACCACGGCGAGCGCACCCTCAACGTCCGCCTCGACCCGGTTGCCGGCCCCGCCGGCGAGCGTAACGTGTTGCTGACACTCGAGGACGTCACCGAGCGCCACCGCCAGCTATACGAACGCTTGGTGCTGCAGCAGCTCGCCCAGGCCATGCTCGGTATGCTGGAACTCCCGCGCCTGTTGCATGCCATCCTGACGGGGATGACCGCCGGCGGCGCAGTCGGACTGGGCTTCAACCGCGCATTCTTAATGCTGGTGGACGAGCACAGCGGCATGCTCAAGGCGGAGATGGCCGTCGGGCCTACTGACGCCGACGAGGCCACCAAGATATGGTCCGACGTTACGACCGATTACGCGACCATCCAGGATTTCCTCGACGACTATGACAGCTTGCCACCAGCCGAAGAAAGCCAGCTCTACGGCATCGTCACTCACTTGGAAATGTCGCTTGAAGATTCGGACAAGCTTCCGGCTTCCGTGCTTTACGATGGTCAAACGGCACACGTAGTTGACGCGGCCAATGACCCACGGATGCCTGACAACTTCCGCCAGCTATTGAAGGCTGATGAATTCGTGGTGGCTCCGCTGGTGGTCAAGGACCGCAAGATTGGAGTTGCCTACGCCGACAACTTCATAAGCCAGCAGCCCATTTCTCAGGCGGACGTACAGCTTTTCACCTCCCTCGCCAATCACGCTGTGCTGGCCATAGAGAGGGCCGAGACCTACGAGCAGGAGCAGCGCCGCGCCCAGGAACTGGAGGAGGCCTACCGGCAGTTGAAGGCCGCTCAGGAGCGTTCTCTGCGCTCTCAGAGCCTCGCCGCAATCGGCGAAATGACCGCCATCGTAGCCCACGAGATTCGCACCCCGCTCAGCACCATTGGCGGCTTTGCCGGCCTCATGCTCCGCCAGGCCGACGATCGGGAAAAAGTCCAGCGCAACGCCCGCATCATCTATGACGAGGTGCTCAGGCTCGAGAAGATCGTTAGTGGCCTGCTGGCCTTCTCACGCCCCAGTCAGCCGCACTTCCGCTGGTGCAAGATCTGCGAGATTCTGCACGAAAGCGTGGATATGATTACCAAGAAGCTCGACACCGCAAATGTTGAGATAACAGTACACTGCCCCCGCCGCCTGCCGCAGATATACATTGACCGCGGACAGCTTCACCAGGTCCTTGACAATCTCATGCGCAATGCCATCGAGGCGATGCCCGAAGGCGGCAGCTTGAGCCTCACCGCATCCTCCGACCTCGCCAATAGCGTCGCACTGAAGGTCTCCGACACCGGCATCGGCATCCCCCCAGCGCACCTGGAGAAGATATTCGACACCTTCTTCACCACCAAACCCACCGGCATGGGCTTGGGGCTGGCTCTGAGCAAGAAGATAATCCACGACCACGGCGCCGAGATGCTGGTGGACAGCCAACAGGATCAGGGCACCACTTTCACTCTTATCTTCCCTACTGACTACGAGGACCTACGCGCCGCCGGCATCGCCGACGAGCAAAACGATGACAATACTATTACGAAGGGAGAGTGAGCGCATGCCTACTGTGCTGATTGTTGACGACGATCAGAATCAACGGCTGCTGTATCAGGAGGAGCTCAGCTACGAGGGCTATGATGTCGTGGAAGCCGCCAGCGGCCAGGAGGCCATCGCCATCGTCCAGGACGACGGGATTGATGTGGTGGTCCTCGACATCGCGATGCCCGGTATGGACGGGGTGGAGGCTCTGAGCCGCATCCTGGCCATTGACAACAAGATGCCGGTGGTGCTCAACACCGCCTATTCCAGCTACAAGGACGATTTCATGACCTGGGCCGCCGACGCCTATGTGGTCAAGTCTTCCGACCTGTCCGGGCTCAAGCAGCGGATTGCCGAGGCCGTCAAAAAACGCGGCATCCAGCCACCATGCGTCGCAGCAGAGGAGAGTTGAACCAGGATGTCCATAGACCTGCAGCCACCACAGTGCCGCTGTGAGAGTCGTCGTAGCGCCCTGGTCATTGTCCTGGCCGGCGGCCAAGGCCAGCGGCTGGTGCCTCTGACCAATAATATCGCCAAGCCGGCGGTACGCTTTGGCGGCGCCTACCGCATGATTGATTTCACACTCAGCAGTTGCATCAATTCCGGCTTGCGCCGCATATATCTGCTCACCCAGTTTGCATCCAGCTCACTCAACCGCCACGTGCGCAAGGGATGGGCCCCCCTGCTCAGCGACGATCTGGGCGAGTTCGTTGACCTGATACCACCGCAGAAGGTGTTTGCCGAGCGCTGGTATGCAGGCACTGCCGACGCCGTATTTCAGAACCTCTTTCTCCTGCAGCAGGAGCGGCCACAAAACGTGATTCTGCTCTCCGGCGATCACGCCTACAAGATGGATTACTCCCTGATGTTGCAGCAGCACCAGGCCACCGCCGCCGAACTTACCATCGCCTGCCTGGCCCTGCCGATACAGCAGTGCACCCAGTTGGGAGTCGTCACAGCCGCCGCCGATGGCAGAATAGAGCAGTTCGTGGAAAAGCCCGCCAGCCCCTCGCCGATGCCCGACAACCCGGACATGGCCCTGGTCAGTATGGCCGTCTATATCTGGCGCACCGAAGCCCTGGTCAGGCATCTGATTGCGGATGCTCGCCGCGACACCTCACATGACTTCGGCAAGGACATCATCCCGGCGATGGTGGCCGCCGGCGAGGATGTGTACGCGTATCGCTTCAGGTCCGCCGGCCGCAGAGCTGACGACTACTGGCGCGACATCGGCACCCTCAGCAGCTACTGGCAAGCGCACGCCGACCTCATCAGCCCCGAGCCGAAGCTGGACCTGTATGATCCTACCTGGCCGATATATACCTACCGACCGGTCGCGGCTCCGGCGAAGATAACTTGCAGCGCAGATGGCAGTGGCGGTTACGTGGCCGATTCGATCATCTCCGCCGGATGCCTCATCACCGACGCCGCCGTAAATCAATCCGTCCTGTCTCCGGGAGTAAGCATACGCGACGCCTGTGTCGAGCAGTCTGTACTGATGGACGATGTCACTGTCGCACCGGGCGCACACCTGTGCAAAGCTATTGTTGCCGAGGGCGTGACCATACCCGCCGGCATGAGCATAGGCGATGACCGCGAGCGCGACGCCAGGCGCTTCGTCGTCACCGACGACGGCATGACTGTCGTCCCCAGCCGCATCGTGCTTGATGACCAGGAATCTTACGCAACGGTGGTGTCACATGAGAGTAATGCTTGTCTCAGCCGAAGTTGATCCCTTTCGGATACCCGCGTGGCACGGGCTTTCCAGCCCGTGGATGCCGTTAATTCATGCCGTATGCAATGCCGACAATATGACGCGTACGCAACTACTCACCTTTGCCTCATCCCTTGCTCCTCTCCCTCAGGGAGAGGGGAATTAAGGCGGCTGCGGACACTACAGGCGTGGGTCGGGGGCAGGGAGAGTGTATCCATGTTCGGCGCAGCGCGGAGTGCAATGTAATTCCATGTCGCAACCTGAGCAGTTACCTTACACACGGGTGAAACCACATGAGAGTAATGCTTGTCTCAGCCGAAGTTGATCCCTTTGCCAAGGTGGGAGGACTGGCCGATGTTGCCGGCAGCCTGCCCAAGGCCCTGGCCGAATTGGGCATGGACATCCGCGTGATCATGCCCAAGTACCGCGTCGCCGCAGCGAAGGCGGGCCGGCTGCAGCGCGTGGTGAAAGCCGTGCCGGTGGCGATGCCCACCTGCGAAAGCGGCTGCGCGCTTGACATGTCCTACCTGCCGGATAGCAAGGTGCCGATCTACTTCATCGAGCACGACGACTACTTCGATCGCGAGGGCATCTATGGCCCGCCCGGCGCAGCTTATCCCGACAATGCTCGGCGGCTGTCTTTCTTCTGCCGCGCGGCACTGGCCGCAATCGAGGCCCTCGATTTCGAGCCGGATGTGATTCACCTCAATGACTGGCATACCTCGCTCATCGCCGCCTACTGCAACCTGCGCCGCCTGCCTTACGCCACCGTCTTCACCGCCCACAACCTGGGCGACGGCTACCAGGGCACCTTCCCGCGGAATCATCTTGATGTGGTCGGCCTCGACCTTGGCGATGCCCGGGTGAGCCGGGCGATGGACAATGGTCAGATCAATCTCGCCAGGGCCGGCCTGATATTTGCCGACATGATCAACACCGTCAGCCGCAGGTATGCTGAGGAGCTGAGGGACACCGCCACCGGCGGCGCTATCTCAAAGCTGATTGTCGAGCGCGGCGAGGATGTGTGGGGCATCATCAACGGCATTGATTACGATCTGTGGTCCCCGCGCAACGACACTCACATCGTCGCACAGTATGACGCGGAGGATCTCGGCGGCAAGGCCGCGTGCAAGGCGGACCTGCAGGCTGAATTCCGCCTGCCGCAGGCCCCCGACATCCCGCTCATCGGCATGGTCACTCGCCTCGACGCGCAGAAGGGCCTGGACCTGGTGGCCGGGCTCCTGGATCAAAGCGACGACTTCCAGCTCGTGCTCCTGGGCACCGGCGATCCGCAGCTTGAGGCTATCTTCTCGAAAGCGGCCAAGACGCGCAAAAACATCGGCGCGCGGCTGGAATTCTCCAATGTCTTGGCGCGCAAGGTCTATGCCGGCGCCGACATGTTCCTGATGCCATCGCGCTACGAGCCGTGCGGCCTGGGTCAGATGATTGCCCTGGCTTACGGTACGGTGCCGATTGTGCGCCGTACTGGCGGGCTGGCCGACACCATCCGCCCAACCGGCTCCAAGCGAAACGGTTTCAACTTCGATGAGTACTCGGTCGAGGCGCTGGCGGGCGCTATTGATCGCGCGCTCAAGGCATACGCCGATCCCAAGCGCTGGCAGAAGCTGGTTGCCAACGCTTTTGGGTCCGACTATTCCTGGACCGCCTCAGCCAAACGCTACAAGCGCCTGTATAGGGCCGCGATTAAGAAGGCGGAAACGTAACCGCCTGCTCTCTCCACGCAGGAAGCCGGAGGTCATCTGACCTCCGGCTTCCTCTATTCATCCCTCTGCGTTCCACCGCTAATGTCCTGCGGCTTCAGCGCGCTGGTCGGGTTGCCTGATCTTCATATACTCCCGCGCGCTGTACATGAACGCCTCCAGCCGCGTCAGCGCCGTCGCCTGCTCGCTGCCGTCATAGACCATGTTCAGTGTCGGGATGCCGCCCTTATCTTCTCTGACCAGCCGCATGATCGCGTGTGACACCGTCCCGGGCATGCAGGTAAACGGCATGATCGAGACGATACCCGACAGGCCCTTGTCGGCGAAGTCAACGGCCTTGCCGATGGTCATGATGGCTTCGCCCTCAAAGCTGCGGTGGATATATGGGCTAGCCATCTCCAGCACCTCCTCGCTGGCCGGCTCGTGGGTGTTGCGCAGTAGTCGAGCGAACGGAGCAGCAAGGCTGTGCTCATCTCGGCGCATCACCTTATCCATCACGGTGTTTTTCAGCCGCAGCAGCCAGTTGCCGTCTAATCTCGCGCGGATGTCGCGCCGCACGTTGCGGTACAGGAACCACTCAAACACCGGCGCCATCCACACCTCCCCGCCCAGCGCCTCAATCTGCTCGATGACGTTCTGGTTGGAGAAGGCGTTGGTGCGGATGTAGAACTCGCCGGTCACCCCGATGATGGGCTTGTTCTCGGAGCGGTCCACTTCGATCTCGCCAAATCGCTCGGCGGCTCTTTGCAGAACCGGAAGCACGTTCTCGTTACTGGCGATAGCCGCTTCCAACTCATCGCGAAACTGCACAAAGACCTGTTCGGTTTCTCCCTCATTGACTTCATAGGGCCTGAACTCCAGACGCGCCTTCTCGATCATGTCCATGGCGACCATACCGCGCCAGGCGTTGTGCAGGAACTTAGTGCCCACTACTTTCAAATCATCGAACCAGCCGCTGGCCTGGTTGGGCGCGTAGATCGGCACGTCCGGGTAGCCCAGATCGTCCAGCACCATCCGTTGCAGGGCGTTGTACTGCCCGAAGCGGCACGGGCCGCCGGACCCACCCATGAAGAACGCGTATTTGTCCCGCTCAAAGCCGTCCTGACTTACGAATTTCACCATATCGCCGGTGGTGACGACACAGGGGAAACATTCCTTGCCGGAGGTCCAGCGCCGTCCGTAGAACAGTGTTTCTTCGTCCGGCTCCGGCAACACCTCCGCTCTCATCCCGCAGGACTCGATTGCAGCCGTGAGAGCATAGGCATGGCTACTCATGTTGGGCATGAGTATGATGCGGTCTTTGGCGTTTTCGATGCCGAGGTGGTGGAACTCCCGTCCGGGCTTGAATTCGCTGCCGAGGGTGGATTCGATGCTGTCGAGGAAAGCCTCACAGCGGGTAATCATGCCCGCATCGGCCGAATGTTCATCCACCTCGATGACCAGGCACGGCTTGCCACCGAGCCGCTCCTGAAAAAACTGGGTGATAAATGAATCAGGCCCGCAGCCGAAGTTGGTGATATAAACCGGATACAACTGCTCGTTTTCGGCGATGACTTCGGCCGCTGACAGAATATTCTGCCCGTAGCGCCAGTACATGTTCCACCAGTCGCCCCGCAGCTCAACCTCATCGAGCGGCAAAAAGTCCATCGGTATCGCCATCACGCCCATCTCTCGCAGCTTCCGCGGGATCTCCAGGTTCGCTCCCGCGTCGCAGCCGTTGTAGGAGCGACTGACGATGACCAGGGCGTACTTGTCCTCAGGCAATTCAGCCAGCGCCTGCTTGCCGCGCTCGCACGCCGCTTCCTGGAAGCGCTCAAGCGCCGCCTGCCCGGCTTTCAGCGCTCGACTCAAATCTGCCCTTGACTTGCCGAATTTCCTAGCCAGGTCCGCAAAGGCTCGCATTCGGTGCTTATGGCCGTACTGGAAATAGACCCTCGGTGCCAGCACCTCGACACCGTAGGCCTCATAATCAACCGCCGCCGGGCTTGTATAGGCCATGCTTTGAGTGTATGGGCAGACGAAACTGTCCGTCATGCCGGCGGCCTTCTTTTTCATATTGATTATGCTCGGCAGGAAGACGTAGTCAACGCCCTTGTCGCGCACCAGGTTGTAGATATGCCCTAAAGCGATCTTCACAGGAAAGCACGTTTCCGCTACCGAACGCTCCGCGCCCTCGTGGATGATCTTGTTGTTGGTGCGATCCGAGACCACGATTCTACAGCCCAACTCGCTCAGGAAAGCGTGCCAGAAGGGGTACAGATCGTGGAAAAGCAGCGCCCGCGGCAATCCCACTCTCAGAGCATCTTCACCAATATCAGGATTGCCATCGTATGCGTGCAAAAGCAGCTCTTCGCGTTCCGCAAATAAATCCGGCAGGTCAGACTCTTTCTGCTTCTTCTCTACATCATATTTGCCACAGCGACTGCCGTAGTAGAGCGGCTCCCTGCCCTCAATCATCACCTTGTTGACCTCGCAGTGGTTAGGGCAGTCCTTACAAACAAACGTCTCAACCTCATAGCTGCGTTCTGACAGGTCGAAGCCGCCGAAGCTAGTGCCCTGGCCGCTGTCGTTCTCCATCGCGATAATCGCGCAGCCGATCGCCCCCAGCACCTCCTTGTGCGGCGGGACGATAATCGGCTTGCCGGTGATCTTTTCGAAGGCCGCCACCACAGCATCGTTGAAGGCGGTGCCGCCCTGGAAGAATATGCGCTCGCCCACCCGCTTCTTATCCACCACCTGGTTGAGGTAGTTCTTGACGATCGAGTACGCCAGCCCGCTCACCAGCTCACCCGTCGTCGCACCGGCCGCCTGGTGTTTGATCATCTCCGTCTCCATGAACACCGTGCAGCGCTCGCCCAGGTCGCGAGGACTCTCGGACTCCAACGCCAGTCTGGCGAACTCTTCCTCGATCCTGATACCCAGTTTTTCCGCCTGCTCTTCCAGGAACGAGCCGGTGCCGGCGGCGCACACCTTGTTCATCGTGAAGTCAACCACGTGCCCGTTGTGAATGCTTATGTATTTGGAATCCTGTCCGCCGATTTCGAAGACAGTATCAACTTCCGGGTCAATTGCTAGCGCGCCCTGTGCGTGCGAGGTGATCTCATTCTTCACAATGTCAGCGCCCACAAAATCCCCCGTCAGGTAGCGACCCGAACCGGTCGTGCATACCCCGCGAACCTCGACGATATCTCCCACCTCATCGCCGACTATCTTCAGGCCCCTGCGCACTGCATCAATCGGTTCCCCGGCCGTCATCAGGTAGCACTTCGACAGCAAGCGCCCTTGCCGGTCAATTACCGCCAGGTTAGTGGATATCGAGCCCACATCTACGCCCAGGTATGCCGGAATCTTTTCCCCTGCCGCCACCTCCGGCTTGTGAATCTCCGAGGCCATGATAACGGACTGTTCGATCACCAGGGGCGCCAGCGGGGGCTTATCGCTAATCTCCTCGTAGGCCGCCAGCTCCGCCACCTTACCCAGGTCCGGCACCGCGACATCTCCGCTTTCCACAGCTTTCAGCACTGCTCCGATCGCGCCCATGCACCCGAAGTGCTCCGGTATGACGAGCTGGTCCTCCGCCAGTTCCAGCACCTTGCGCATGGCCTTGATGATGCCCGGGTTCGCCGCCACGCCGCCCTGGAACGAGATTGGCGGCTTCAGATCGGCTGCGGCGGCCACCGTGCTCCGGAAATTACGTATCAGCGCATGGCACACACCCGCGACGATCTCCCGAGTCGGCGTGCCTTTTTGCTGCAGGTGGATCATGTCGCTCTTGGCGAATACGCTGCAGCGCCCGGCAACCCGAGGCGGGTCATCAATCTGTGCGCCCAGCTCACCGAACTCCTCTATGCTCAGACCCAGCCGCGAAGCCTGCTTATCCAGGAAGCTGCCCGTACCGGCTGCACACAGTGTATTCATGGCGAAGTCGGCTATCTCCCGCCTGCCCTCGGCATCCGCCGCTTTGAGGAAGATCAGCTTCGAATCATCTCCGCCGATTTCTACGACCGTGTTGACCTGCGGGTACAGCCGCATCGTCGCGGCCGCCTGTGCTACCACTTCATTTACGAAGCCCACTCCCAGGACCTCGGCAACCACACGGCCACTTGACCCGGTGGCGGCCATACCGCGCAGGTTTTCCGGGCCGTACTTCTCCGCCATCTCGCCGATGCTGGCGGCGGCCACCTGCATTGGTCTCCCGTGATGCCGAATGTAGTCGGCTTCGACGATTTCGAGACTTTCGGCGTCAATTATCGCTACATCCACACTTACCGAGGCGACATCTATCCCCAGGTAATATGACCTGTTCATGAATCGCGATCCTTCCTGACTGCTGGGACTGCTCTGCGAGTTCTGGGGTGCTGCGACCGTTCATTATAACTCGGCGGCCGCAGTTATGCCAAGGAATCCGCCACTCCGGGGTGCGAGTTTAGATTGTCGGTGGGACAGGAACCTCCTGGAAAACCTGGAGGACAAGCTCGCGCGCCATAGCTTCAGCGAAGGCGGGGCATCCTTGTTGTTTGCCGTGGGCGCGTAACGGCGAGTTTTGTCATTCGGCAATAATTGTATTGAAGGTCTGGTCGTGAATCCCGGAATTACTTGTTGTAGGGCGCGGGCTTGTACCGCGCCGGTCGTGTAGCGCAATATCTTTGGAGGCCACAATCTATTCGATGTCACTTTCTAGCCTGTCAATGCCGTTGCCGTTGTAGGGGCGCAATTGATTGCGCCCACTCAGCGGGAGCGTGGAGGGAGTAGGGCCGGCGCGGTACAAGCCCGCGCCCTACAACAAG
>JAUVVY010000011.1 GCA_030604405.1 bacterium
CATGTGCGATGTTTGGCACCAATAGGGGCCTGAGAGCTACTCGCTGACGGTGGCCGAAGGCAACGCCAAAGACCCAGAGAAAACAAAATCTCCACCACACCCTTGACAGGCCGTTTCATAGGGGCCGGCTGAGCGACGCATAGTCGTATCATGCGTCGGGAAACCGGCCCACGCCTAGCTCGCGTAGCTCGGGCACCCCGAAAAATCCCGTGGGTCGGGCTTTCCAGCCCGACGCCGCTGTCGTTGAGTCGTCCGGAGGGGCCAAATGGGGGATGTTTGGGGCCCCATCCGGCCCACGGCTTGTCATCCCGCCATCGCCCACGATCAGCCGTGCGCTGGTCACAAACCAAGAATCTGCATAGCTACTGTTTCCAGCCCTCCTCCGTTGACTTGCTCCCCTCTCTGGGGTACCCGCGCCAAAGGCGTGGGTCAGAGAGGGGCCGGGGGTCAGGGTTGCCGTTGTCGTAACTACTCACCTAACTCTCTTTGTTTCCCCCTGCCCGCGTACGTATCCGCCTTTGATTCCCCCTTCCCTGCAGGGAAGGGGGCTAGGGGGTTAGGAGGGCTTAGGAGGGCTAGGGGGTTAGACCAAGCCGCAACCTGAGTACTTACCCGTTGTCTTTCCCATCCACCTATGCGCCACATGCAGGTCGGGCACATCGCCAGGGGGAAAATGCTCTTGTCGCCTGTTCACACTATTCGCCTGGAGGCTCACATGAAGAAAAACACTGTCCTTGAAAAGATCGAGCGTGGCGAGCCCGCTTTCGGCTTCAGCCTGGGCTCGGGTTCGCCGCTTATTGCTGAGTTGGTTGCCCACGCGGGCTTTGACTGGATATGGCTCGACACCCAGCACGGTTACTGGGACGAGAGCGAGTTGCTCGCGGCCCTGCAGGTCATCTTCCCCACGGACACTACACCGATTGTGCGCCCTGGCTCCAACGAGTTTTACCGCATCGGACGGCTTCTTGACGCCGGAGCCGAGGGTGTCATCGTCCCGATGGTCAACTCGCCGGAAGAAGCGGCGGCTGCGGTGTATGCGGCCAGGTACCCGCCGGCAGGTGGCCGTTCTGGTGGTGGAGCGCGGCTTAGCCTGTTCGGTGATGATTATTTCGAGAAGGCCAATGACGAGGTGCTCGTGGCTGTGATGATCGAGACAACTCAGGCGCTGGCGGCAGTTGATGAGATCGCGGCGGTCCCCGGCGTGGATTGTCTTTTCATCGGCCCGGGCGATCTGAGGGCCTTCTTGCAGACGCAAGTGGGCAGTGCGGAGCACCAGGCGGCGATAGCGCGGATACTGGACGCTGCCAACAACGCAGGCATTTTCGCCGGCTTTCCCTGCGGTGCAGTCGAGGATGCTATCAGGCGCGCCGACGAGGGCTTCAAGCTGGTGACTTGCGCATCTGACATCTCGAGTCTCAGAGCGGGTCTGACTTCGGCGCTGGAGGCACTGGGCCGCTGAGCGAGGGCCACGGCTGCCCGGCATTGTGTGACTACTGATCTTTCTGCCCTGGGTGTCCGCCGTCTTGTCCGCCGTAGCCTTGTCGCAGGCCCTGCCGTGTGCTCCCTGCCGCGTGCGCCGTGAGCTTGCCGAAGGGAGCCTGCCGAAGGGCCGAAGGCGACAGCCCAGCGATGGCCGGGCATCCCCAAAACATCCCGTGGGTCGGGCATCCTGCCCGACTCTGTCGTCGTTGTCGTTTTCCCCTCTCCCTGCGGGAGAGGGGCCGGGGGTGAGGGCGTTGCCGTTGCCTTTCGGAGGGGCCAAATGGGGGATGTTTGGGGCCCCATCCGGCCCTGCCGTTGTTGTTTTCCCCTCTCCCTCCGGGAGAGCCGCCGGCGGTGAGGGTGCCGTTGCCTTTTGGGAAATTGGGGACTGTCACCCATTTCTTGCCATTTCTGTAAGTTCCACTCCTACGCCTCTGGAGAAATAGGTGACTGTCCCCAATTTCCCCCAAAAGCATCACAAACACTTCCCATCCTTATCCAGTAAAACGCCTCGCTCGCAGAGACTCTACTAGTGGGGGCATATCTTTCCCGGTGCAACTGTCCGCTTCCCGTATCGCGAGATCTATTGGTTTGCCCAATAGAAATAAATTCGCGTTATAGTCTGCTACTTTGGTTGCTGGCAACTAAAGTAGATTTCCTCCCCCCCTAGCAACAAATACCGTAGTATCAGGGCCTCGTGGCGTTGGCGGCGATTTGCTCCCCCAGAGCAAATCGGCTCATTCGCCGGTCAGCCGACCCAGCACCTCAATGCACATCATCAGCGCCCGCGGCAGGTGGAACGGGTCCTTGATCGGCAGCGCAATCAGGCTCAGCAGCTCTTCCGGCACCTTGCCCTCGTGGGTCAGCCGCATGTGCCATTCGCCGTGCTCGGGCACCGGAAAATGCGCGTAGGCCCACTCGTGCACCTGGTCGTGCCACTCCAGGCACCAGTGCTCCCCGCAGTGCTCGTAGGCCAGTAGCAGCGCATACATCGCCTCGGTGTGCGGCCACCAGAACTTGTTCTCATGATGCTCCCAGGCGACCTCATCATTGCCGTCGGCGTCAATTGCCAGCAGCATCCCGCCGAATTCAGGATCCCAGCAGGCCTCGATGTGCCACTTGATGGACTCGATGGCCTGGACGATGCGTTCTCTTTCGCGGCGGTCGCGGAAGATGTGCATCACAAACCACATTGATTCGATGGCATGGCCGGGCACCACCGCGCGGCCTACGGGAGTGTCGAGCTCCGAGCCGTCCAGGAGCGTATATTCCAAAAGCAGCTTCCGCTCCGGCTTGCGGAAATGATCCATGATCTGCACGGCGTGCTCGTAGCCGGCTTGCAGTATCTCGGCGTCATCGAGCAACTTGCCCAGCTCGTGGAATACGGTAGAGAAGATCATCGAGACGCCGTGGGCCTTGGCGCCTGCGGGGATGGTGTAGGGCGCGGTCAGGTACGAGCCGGGCACTGCCAGCCGCTTCTGCACATTGTCGTATGTCTCCAGCGCGGCCCGGATCGCCCGCTGGTCGCCGGTGGCTTTGGCGTATTCGGTCATGCCCATGATCGCAAAGCCGTCGCTGTAGATGCTGTTGGCGCCCTCTTTGACCTTGCCGTTCTGGTCCACCCAATAGACCCAGCGGCCCTGGTCGTCGCGGCCGTGTGCCAGCACGAATTCAAATATGTTCTCCGCCACCTCGAGCCACTCATGGCGCTGGCCGATGTTGTTATACAGCGCCGACCAGGTGTACAGCGCCCGCAGTTGTGACCACAGGTATTTGTCCTGGCTTACGACGGTGCCATCGTCTTCGATGAACTGGAGGACGCCGCCATTTTCCCAGTCAATGGCATGTTCCATCCACCAGGGGATGACGTTGTCCAAAAGCTCGTTTTCGTAGAAGCTGAGAAGCTCATCCAGGTTTTCAGATGGTTTCATTTGTTGGCCTCCTGACCGCTCCTGCTAGGGCGCTACAGGCCGGAACTTCTGGATGCGATTGTTCCGATAGTCCGCGACATAGACATTTCCGGCACCGTCTACCGTAATAGAGTTCGGACTATCGTAGGCACACCCGAATTCGCCGTCACCGCTGCCGCAAACAGGAACCTTGCTGCTGCCGGGAGTGTGCCAACCAGTATAACCCTCAGCGTCCCTGCCAAACCAGCCCAGGAATGTGCCGTTGCTGGTGAACTTTTGGAAGCGATGATTGGCACTATCGGCCACATATACATTGCCGTCACTGTCCGCGGACAAGCCCCATGGCGCATAAAGCTCGCCGTCACCGCCACCATGAGTACTTACTGCGCCGCTACCCGGGTCATGCCAGCCTGTGTAACCGTCAGTGTCCTTGCCCCACCAGCCCAGGAATGTGCCGTTACTCGTGAACTTTTGGATTCGGTTGTTGCCCCCGTCTGCTACGTATACACTACCTGCAGGGCCCACGGCCGCGCCTCCTGCGTAGCCGAACTGGCCATCACTGGTGCCCAAAGGGCCCCACTGGTGTAGGAGGTATCCGTCACTCGTGAACTTCTCAACCCGGTCATAGGCGTCGCGCCAAGAGCAACGCATTACATACACGTTCTCGGCCGCATCCAGAGCAATGTCGTACCACCTATCCCCACCTTGAGCGCTGCCGGCTCCCCATGTGACTAGGATGGCCCCGTTAGGAGCGAACTTCACAAAGGCTGTTCCGGCATGTACTACGTGGACATTTCCGTTACTGTCCACGGCCACATCCTGCGGCTTCCAGAGAAAACCTGGCACGTCGCTGGCTCCAGCGGGTTCTCGGCCGCTGCCAGGACCATGCCATCCGGTTCCGCCATCAGTGTCTCCTCCCCACCAGCCGAGGAAGGTTCCATCGTCGGCGAACTTCTGAATGCGGTCGTTGTATTCGTCTACCACATATACGTTGCCATTGTTATCAACGTCTATCCCCACCACACCTTGGAACTGGCCATCTGCGCTACCCCAATCGCTCGGGCCCCACTTGGTCACGAATTCATATTCTACCGCTCCGCCGCCATCGTGGGTAACGGTCACCTCCGCCGTGCCGCTCTTCCGCTCTCCGGTTTCTGACTCGGTTTCAGCGGCACGGACGGTGGCAGTCCCCTCGGCGAGGCCGGTGACAAGGCCGTTCTGGTCCACAGACGCGTACGCGGCCCCGTCAATAACCTCCCAAACGAACCCGCCCGTCTCCGGCACCAGGACGATTTCGTCGTTAGAGTTCTTTGCGGTGGCGGTAAGTTGAACCGTGCTGCCTACGTTAACGCTCGCTGGGTTCGGGGCGACCTGGACTGTGCAAATAGTGGACCAGAGAGTGAGGCGGATTTCGTCGCCAGGATTGGCGCCAGACGGATAGGCATTGGCATTAGGAGGAATGACAATGCGCACAGAAGCGGCGGCCTGAATGACGCCGGTAGTTTGGGAGGTAGGATAAGCTTGTGCTGTGAGCGTTGCGTCGCTGCACACGGGGACCCGCCGAATGACCTCCCTGGTAACCCACGGAGCTTGGGCGGGACGGAGCATCCAGCAGTCATCAATGACTTCCCCGTCTCGCCACACCCTCAAGTAGATCGCGTTGGCCGCCCGTGGCACACGTTGTGTTTCTGCCTCGAAGCGAGGCGGCCACTTCACCGTTATGACCACGTTGCCGGTGCCCGCACGGACGCCACTGGCAGGGGGTGCCTCGTTGGTTCCACTACAGCCGACGATAGTACCGATAACACAGCTCGCAGTTATGAGCAGCCAGAGTCCAATGCAGGGCCTTTGCACGGTATCAACTCCCTAGCGGAATAGTGGGCCGCGTCTGTGGCGTACGGCGTCGACAATGACGTCAACGTCGCCAGAGATGTAAACATCCACTTTAGCCACTCTTGGATATGTGAATAGTGTGATGATGAAGAAGGAGAAGTTCGACACGCTGAAGATCACCGCGCCCTTAGCGAGTAGGGTACCAATCGTGACGGCTACAGGAATCGCTGACGTTCCTAGCAGCGCAACCAGCGCGGAAGATGCTCCGCCGGCGACGATCAAGCCAAGGAAGGTGAAGCAGGCATTGATAGTTGCAGCGGTGGCGGAGGCTTCGTCGTCTGCGCTCCGCATTCCCTCGAGAGCGTCAGTTGCATTCTGGTCGAGTTTTATGAGGTCCCAAAGCAGGCGGGCGGCTTCAGGGCCGTAGTCTAGTAGTGCTGAGCCACCAGCGGCGAAATCAAGGAAGGGGCAAAGGAGGTAATGAATGACGGTCTCACCCCAGGGTTGATTCTCATTTTGAAGAGAGGGGGGGAGATCTATCTTGGAGGGCGCCCAGCCGGGGCCTATCGCCCAGTACTCACTCCTGGCTATCATGCGACTGGGGCCGCAGTTGGCGTAGTCCAGCTCTACTGTCGGGTCGCCAAAGGTGTTGGTGAACACGCTCCCCCAGGAAACAGGTATTGCGCCTGCGATGGGGTTCGTGTCCGCTGGCCTCGGAGTCGGAGCAAGTACATGCCCGTCATCGCGGATATCGCGCACGACAACATTGAGCCAGCGCCACCCGCCATTGCTGAGCTTGAGTGGGTAGTCATCCCAGTCCGTACTCGTGGCATCGCCCAATCCGACTCGAAATCTCGCGCCAGGATCGTTGCAGAAATCGGGATCAACTGCGGCGGTACCAAGCTGCGTATGCTCGCCTCTCCATTCGTTAACGCACGCAGACAGCAGATTCGAGACGGTTACATCGGTAACGACCTCGCGTAATGGTTGACTCGGAAGCCTGGCGGCGAGAGCGGAGACCAGCCCCGGGAAGGAAAGGAGAGCGGCGAGTTGAGACCGCCGAGCGGCGGCTACAGAAGGATCAATAGCAAGAATACCAGGTGTCTGCATCAGCAGCGAGATGGCGGTGCTGGTTGCGTTGACGGTGAGGGTGTGTCCGCCTTGCGCCGTATCTGCTCCGGGGATTGATACAGTTAATCCCCTGACGTCGCCCGAGCTGTCAGTCGCGAACAGAAGCTGTGCCCCTTCAGCGGACACGGTAGTGGTGAAGTTGCCTTCTGGCTCTGCGGGTGCGCTCTCCTGCCAGACAGACTTAACGCACAAGTCTTCGCCACCAATTTCGCCCGTATCAATGACGCCTGTGCTTTCAGTGGTCTCGATATCGGGCTCCTGACTAGCGCGGCCGCCTCCTCCTCCGCTACACCCAAACAGGGGCAAGACAAGCGCAGGTATGAGCAATAGCACGAGAAATCGTCTGCGCCGGATAGTCGTCATGATGTGTGTCTCCCTCTGGGAAGTCATAGCTCAACGGGTTCTTTGCAGCTTTAGCGCGCGGCGAGGCGCGTCGGGGGTAGAGTTCGTCTATTTGCTTCATGGTTCCTTGTTTTCGCTAAGAATATTTCCTCGCGCGGGTCGGTTGGATTGAAATGCTCGGCTATGAGGGTGTGTCTGTGGCTGCTCTGGGCGGGCTTGGCGGAGTCGTCGTTACGAGGCAACGGCAAGGATGACTCGGGCTGGAAAGCCCGAGCCACGCGTTGGCAAATGATGGGCTAGCAAGGCGGCCCTGCGCGTTGGTGAATGGCGGACTATGGCGCTTCAGGCTGGAATTTCTGGATGCGATTGTTGCCCCTGTCTACCACGTACACATTTCCGTCTGCATCCACAGCCACACCCGCGGGGTTGTCGAACTCTCCATCGCCGGAGCCCTCAGAGCCCCACTTGGTGATGAAGGCGGCGGTGCCACTCAATTTCTGGATGCGATGGTTTTGCGAGTCTGCCACGTACACATCTCCGTGTGAATCCACAGCCACACCGTGGGGCCCGTCGAACTGTCCATCGCCGGAGCCATAGGAGTCCCACTTGGTGATGAAGGTGCCGCTGCTGGTGAACTTCTGGATGCGATCGTTGGCATGATCTGTCACGTACACATTTCCGTCTGCAGCCACAGCCACACCTGCAGGCCCGTTAAACTCTCCATCGCCGGAGCCATAAGAGCCCCACCTGGCGATGAAGTCGCCGGCGCTGGTGAACTTCTGGATGCGAGAGTTCGTGATCTCTGTCACATAGACATTGCCGGCTGCATCCACAGCCACAGCGTAGGGGTAGCGGAACTGTCCATTGCCCGAGCCCTGAGAGCCCCACTCGGTGAGGAAGGTGCCGGTGCTGGTGAACTTCTGGATGCGATGGTTGTAACCGTCTGTCACGAACACATTTCCGTCTGCATCCACAGCCACACCGATGGGCCTGTTGAACTGTCCCTCGCCGGAGGCATAAAAGCCCCACTCGGTGATGAAGGTACCGGTGGCAGTGAACTTCTGGATGCGATGGTTAAAAGTATCTGCCACGTACACATTTCCGTCTGCAGCCACAGCCACACCGTGGGGGGTGTTGAACTGTCCCTCGCCGGAGCCGGCAGAGCCCCACTTGGCGGCAAAGACGTAGTTGTCAGATGGCGGCGTCTCGCCTGCTTCAACACGGAACTTGATTGGCAACGTGCGGCCGTTTCTCAGCGCGAACGTTGTGTCGTTCTTGGGGCCTTTGGCCCGTTTACGCTTCGGGACGATCTTGACATCGGCAAAACCATATTGGGTGCCATCCAAGCGCCCCACGAAGATCCGATAGATGGCTCCATCCACAAGATCGTATGAACGGGTGTGGAAGTTGACGATGTAGTATTCATGGTCGGTGTTCACCCGAATGGCTGCGCTCTTCTTAGTCGTGGCTGTATCGGTGAAGGTGGCAACTGCTTCTCCGGTGGGTTCGCCATCCTCACCCAGCATGAAGATTTCTACTTTTAGGTCCGATGCTAAGTCGGGGTTAAACGCACCGGTGAAATTCGGGCGCCGCGCCAACGGCGGCAGGAAGAAGAAGCCCTCGACTGCGCCCTGCTGGACCCCGTCATACGCAGCGCCCGGGGCCACGGTAGGTTGTGTGCCGTTGGTGACGCACTCCCCGCCGCCGCAGCCGTACAACGTGACCACCACCGCCACCACACACAACACTGCCAGAATTTGTCCTGCTCGTTTCATTGTGACTACCTCCTTCAGCTTTCTTGATCTGGCCAACCAGCCAGCGTAGCCGCTGGCCTATGCCGAAGGTCACTGCACCGGCGGCACCCAGTCGGAAACTAAGTTTCCGAATTGAGGGTTCGTCCATTCGCCTCGTGATTCCTTGTTTGCGCCAAAAAATATATCTTCGCGCGGGTCGGTTGGATTGAAATGCTAAGCTATGAGGGTGTGTCTGTGGGTCTGGCTGCTCTGGGCGGGCTTGGCGGAGTCGTCGTTACGGGGCAACGGCAAGGATGACTCGGGCTGGAAAGCCCGAGCCACGCGTTGGTAAATGACGGGCTGGAAAGCTCGCCCTGCGCGTTGGTGAATGGCGGGCTATGGCGCTTCAGGCCGGAACTTCTGGATGCGATTGTTGCCCCTGTCTGCCACATACACACTTCCGTCTGCATCTACAGCCACACCGCCGGGGTTCCAGAACTCTCCATCGCCGGAGCCCGAAGAGCCCCACTTGGTGATGAGGGTGGCGGTGCCACTGAATTTCTGGATGCGATGGTTTTGCGAGTCTGCCACGTACACATCTCTGTGTAAATCCACAGCCACACCGTGGGGCCCGTCGAACTGTCCATCGCCGGAGCCATAGGAGTCCCACTTGGTGAGGAAGGTGCCGCTGCTGGTGAACTTCTGGATGCGATCGTTGGCATGATCTGTCACGTACACATTTCCGTCTGCATCCACAGCCACACCTGCAGGCCCGTTAAACTCTCCATCGCCGGAGCCATAAGAGCCCCACTTGATGATGAAGTCGCCGGCGCCGTTGAACTTCTGGCTGCGAGCGTTCGTGACCTCTGTCACGTACACATTGCCGGCTGCATCCACAGCCACAGCGTAGGGGTAGCGGAACCGTCCATTGCCGTAGCCCGAAGAGCCCCACTCGGCGATGAAGGTGCCGGTGCTGGTGAACTTCTGGATGCGATGGTTGTAACCATCTGTCACGAATACATTTCCGTGTGCATCCACAGCCACACCGATGGGGCGGCGGAACTGTCCATTGCCGGAGCCATAAGAGCCCCACTCGGCGATGAAGGTGCCGGTGGCAGTGAACTTCTGGATGCGATGGTTAAAAGTATCTGCAACGTACACATTTCCGTCTGCATCCACACCCACACCGTGGGGGCTGTTGAACTCTCCCGCGCCGGAGCCGGCAGAGCCCCACTTGGCGGCAAAGACGTAGTCGTAGGATGGCGGGGTCGCGCCGACTTCAACACGGAACTTGATTGGCAACGTGCGGCCGTCTTTGAGAGCGAACGTTGTGTCGCCTTTAGGGCTTTTGGTCTGTTTACGGTTCGTGACGATCTTGACATCGGCAAAGCCATATTGGGTGCCATCCAAGCGCCGCACGAAGATCCGATAGATGGCGCCATCCACAAGATCGTATGAACGGGTGTGGAAGTTAACGATGTAGTGTTCATCGTCAGTGTTCACCCGAATGGCTTCACTCTTGTTAGTCGTGGCTGTATCGGTGAAGGTGGCAACTGGTGCTGCGGTGGGTTCGCCATTCTCACCCAGCAAGAAGATTTCTACTTTGAGGTCCGCTGCTAAGTCGGGGTCAAACGCACCGGTGGAATTCGGATCCGGCGCCAACGGCGGCAGGAAAAAGAAGCCCTCGACTGCGTCCTTGTGGACCCCGTCATACGTAGCGCGCGCGGTCACGGTGGGTTGTGTGGCGCTGGTGACGCAGTCCCCGCTGCCGCAGCCGTACAACGTCACCACCACCGCCACCACACACAACACTGCCAGAATTCGTCCTGCTCGTTTCATTGTCACTACCTCCTTCAGCTTTCTTGATCTGGCCGACAAGCCAGCGTAGCCGTTGGCCTATCGCCGAAGGTCACTGTAACGCGAGCGGCGACGGAGTCGGGCAATGGTCTTGTTCCTGGTCGGGGGGCATTGTTGTTATGCAAAAGTGGGGGTATCGAAGGGATGTAGTCTTATCCCTGCTAGCACAGAGCGGACTCTAACTATACCCACACTATAGGCGATTCAAACATTTTGCCGCTGCTCGCAGGCAGTCGTGCGCGATAGTTACATGTTGCCCCCTATGAAACGGCCAGGACAACGGCCGGGCCGGATGCCCGATCCACGGAGTTTTTGGGGATGCGCGGGCTACTCGCCCCCCAGGCGCTGCAGCACATCCACGCACATGATCAGCCCTCTCGGCAAGTGGAACGGCTCCTTGCGAGGCACCTCGCCCGGGCCGGTGACGCCCCACGGATGGCTGCCATCCCTCGCCACCTGCCCGTGCCATTCGCCGTGCTCGGGGACCGGAAAATGCTCCCACGCCCACTCGTGCACCCGGTCGTACCAGTCCAGGCACCATCGTTCGCCGCAACATTCGTAGGCCAGCAGCAATGCGTAGAGAGCCTCGGTATGCGGCCACATGATCTTATGACGGTCCTGAGAGACGCGGTCGGTGTCGCCGTCGGCGTCTATGGCATGGAACAAGCCGCCATATTCGGAATCCCAGGCCGCCTCGACATGCCATTCGATCGCCTCTACAGCAGTCGCAATGCGCTGCTTTTCGTAGCGGTCGCGGAAGATGTGTATCCCAAACCACATCGACTCGATGGCATGGCCGGGTATCACGTAGCGGCCTTCGGGCGGGTCCAGCTCCGAGCCGTCGAGCGCGGTGTACTCCAGCACGAGTCGCCTGTCGGGTTTCAGGAACTGGTCCTGGATGAGGACGGCATGATCGTGGCCGGCCTGCAGAATCTCGGCATCGTCCAGCAGTTTGCCCAGCTCGTGGAAAACCGTCGAGAAGATCATCGAGATTCCGTGGCACTTGCCGATCTCGGCGATGTTTTCAGGGGTCGCCAGGTGGGTGCCAAGTACGCCCATGCGCTCCTGGACCGTCTCGTACGTCGCTCCTGCGGCCTCGGCGGCCCGCCCGTCGCCGGTGGCCTGGGCGTACTCGGTCAGGCCCATGATCGCAAAGCCGTCGCCGTAAATCGCGTTGCTGGGCTCTTTGAGCGAGCCGTCGCGGTGTACCGACTGCGGCCAGACCCAGTCACTCTCAAGGCCGATGGGGAGCATGAACTCAAATATGCGATTGGCGACATCGAGCCATTCGCAACGCCGGCCGATGAGGTTGTAGAGCCGCGACCACACAAACAGCGCGCGCCCCAGAGACCACACCGACTTGTCGTAGCTGGCCACCGTGCCGTCCTCGGCGATGATCTCGGTGACGCCGCCCTGCTCCCAGTCAATGCCGTGCTCCATCCACCAGGGAATCACGTCATCCAATAGCGCGCTTTCGTAAAACTCCAGGAGTTTGCCCATGTCCTCTGAGGGTTTCACCATTTGCCTCCATTCAAACGCAGTAGCACTGTCTTCTGTAGCTGCACAAAGCAGCGCAGCAATGGAGTATTGCTACACTCAAAGGAAATTACCTGCATGTGGTGGATAAGAAGCGTGCGCGGAGGTGACTCGTCTCGCTCGGCACAAGCGTTGTATCAGGCGTGAATGGACTCGGGCTGGCCTTCGGCGTTGCTCAGGGCAGGCCGAGCCACGCGCTTGTGAATGATGCGGTGCTGGCGTGGAAGCAGTATTGGGAAGCTCTAATGGATTGGCCGAATCTCTACGCGGCTGGGCTCGCGCCACTGAGCGGATACTCGATAAACTCGTTGGCACAAGGGAAGCGCTCGGCCACCAGAATTTTGCGCTCGAGTGGGACATAGATCACACCGCAGCAGTTGTTGGGATTGCAGATGCCGCCCTCGCCGTGGCGCAGCCAGACCTGCAGGCCCTAATCGAAGACGTAGTCGGGATAGCGGTCGCGCATGCGCGCCTTCATCTGCGCCATCGCCTCGTCAGACCAGCCGATATATGGCGGGCGCGTGCGCTGGTGTCCGGCCAGGAAGCCTGACAGAATCGCAGCGCCCTTGTCCCAGACCGGGTCCATGCCGCTCAACTCGAACTCCTCGGCCATTTCGTCAACGAAGCCCATGACCTCCGTCACCTGCGCGTGTATCGCCTCGGCTTCCGCCCACTTGCCTTGCTCGGCGAGGTCGAACATCTTTATGGTCGGCTCGGGATAGGCCAGCACCCAGGCACTGTAGCAGCCCTGGACGCCGAATCTCATGGCCTTGAGCAGATTGCCCTCGCCGATGAAATGGGCCAGCTCCGGAAGCGCCGGTATGGTCTGCTCAAGCCGGCCCAGGTCGAGCTCGGGAGTGCCTGCCCACTTGATGCCGATCAAATTGGGCGCGACATCTATGATCTGGCGATACTCGTCGTAGAAGTACCAATTCGCACGGCCGATGTTGTACGAGATAAGCGGGAGATGGGGCACCGCCTGTGAGATGTCGTCAAAGAACTTCAGGATCTCCTCTGCGGTCAGCTTCATCCAGAAGGGCACGACTAGCTGCGCGCCATTGACGCCGGCGTCGGCCGCGTATTTCAGCTTGCGTATGACCGGGTGTGTGGCTATGTCGTTGCAGCCCGCCTGTGTGGGGATGCCGCTGGGCGCGACTTCCTCCACCAGTATGTCCACAACTCGTCGGAACTCGTCGTCGTCCACCGCATGGAACTCGCCAGTGCTGCCAAAGACGTAGATGCCGTGCGGCCGCGCCTGGACGAGCCGGCGCAGGTTCTCGCGGTATGCCGCCTCGTCCAACGCGTAGTCTTCATCCCAGGATAAAGTTATGCCCGCCCATACGCCCTTCAGACTCTCTCTGGTCAGTTCGGTCGCCATCAATATCACCCTTAGCTGTCGGCGTATTTGCGCGAAAGTCAGGTCAGGCTCCAGGCTGATTTCCGCTTGCACGAGCGGCTTTCCTGCGAGAGGCGATGTTTCTATGCCACGCGGAAGCAATAGAGGCGGCCGCGTGTGAGCCTGAAATGGAGCCTGATGGGGCGGCCCTTGAGCTCGGCGAGGTCCTCGTGGTTCTGGAAATGGACCTCGTCGAAGAGACAGTCGCCGGTCAGAGCAACAGTCTCGGCCAGTGAATAGCCTGCGATAGCAGCGCCGCTTTCGTCGCAGACTTCGACGGCGACTTTGCCGCCGAAATGGGTCCAGGCGTTGAGCTGAAGATGGTCGCCTTCGAGTTCAAGCGGCACGGTCCAGAACTCGCCTGCTGCTTCGGCCTCGACAGCCATGAAGCCGTCCTCGCGGATGGTGGCATACTCGAGCGTCTGGGAGCGCCGAATATTTTCTTCGTAGAAGCCCTGGTTGTGGGTCTTGTTGTCGCCGGAGACAGGAATCGCCCACACGCCCTCCTCGGGAGAAATGATGCCGTGGCCCGCGACCATTATCGCATAGTGGCCGGTATCCGGCTGACCCGTCGGCAGCCACGCAGCCCGTTGAGGACGATGCCAGATGCGGCCATCCCGGCTCACCGCCAGGTGCGTTTCCATGATGTCAGCGGTGCGTGGATAGAACGCGGGGAACATCACATAGGCGTTGAGTGCCCCCGGCCAGGGCATGGCAGGCGCACTGTAGATGTCAGTGCCGGGCGGATCGTTGGCATCAGTTATCATGCACGGTTGCGGTGTCGGCCAGTCGTAGAAATCCGCTGTCACCGCATGGCAAATGCTGCGGCGGCCGTGCGACTCCCAGTCCCTGGCACGTCCCCGGAAGAAGCCCTTATAGTGCTGCTCAGCATCGTCGTAGAACACCACCGTGTCAGTATCGGCAGGATGGCGCAGCAGTATCTCTTCCGGCATCGTCCAGTCAGTGCCATCCGCGGAGTAGCCGGCGTATATGAACTGGCTTTGCTGATCGCTGCTGCCCACTACCATCCGGTAGCGTTGCTGCGGTTCAGCGGTCGGGTCTATGAGAACATGCCCTCCCAGCCCTCCCCGCCCGCGCGTCTTGGCATCGGTGAGGATGATGTTATTGCTGGTGGAGCCGTCGAACTCCGCCACCCCTAAGGCCGGCTTCGTCCACTTGTAGCCGTCGTCGGACTGCGCGTAGCACATCATCCCCCGGCACACGCCCTGGGTGTCGTCGGTGTAAACCGTGTAATAGAGGCGAAACACGCCGTCATCCTCAAACCAGGTGGCGTAGCAGTTTATCGAGCCGCTCTCCCACGGCTGCTCGGCGACGACTACCGGCTCTCTCGTGTAGGTGGGCTGAAAGGTCCGTATCTGTATGCCCGAGGGCATCATCTCAGGCACCGGCCTCGCTTTTCCCGCCCAGGCCACGCCGTAGCCCGCTGCAACGTTCTCCCAGTCAGTGAACACAATCTTCTTGCCTCGCGGCAGCAGGAGAGCCACGGTAATTTCCTCCTGATGATGGTGCTAAAACGCGCCCCTCAGCCGGCATCGACACTTTGAAGATTTGTCAGGTGGGAATAGAGACCTCTGACCGTCAGCTCCAGTGTTAGCTAAATCATCTGTCCCCATCCATAACCTGCGGCCCCTCAAACTGGCCTCATACTTCGATTGCATGGCTATCTACTGGAGAAGTCATTGTCACTGTCTAGTGCTTCCGCTTGCACATAGTAAAAGATGTGTGTGACCCCATCGAATAGATTGACCCTTACTACCACTGGACTTGTCCCCTCGCCTACACTGTATGATGCTTCCCAGTCCCCCCATGTCCCAGTAAACTTCGGCTCGTTGAACTTGAACGGTGGAGCTGACAGGTTGCGCTTGTACCAGGCAACGACTGTCTGGAATGAGTCGTCAGTCTCAAAGCGGAATGTGCGCGAATCTCCCCGCAGTTCTGCACCCGCATGATGACGTGCCCACGAACGGGTGTATGGTCTATTCACGCAGCCGCGGTATATCGGCAAGCCGAGGCGTTTGACGGTCTTAACGTTTCTGTAGGAGTAGATAGGCGCCAATGGGTGGAGGTGTCGTATGACTGGGTGGCGCTGAGCACAAAGTATCACAACCGCTGCACCCAGGGCCGCGATGATCGCTGCCGCTACCAGTATTCTTCGTCGGCTGTGAGTGCCCATCAGTGTATTCATGTTAGCCGCTACGCCTTCATCTCCTGCAAGAGCATCAGCAAAGCCGCACAGTGGTAGACGACCCGCACATAACCCTCCGGGCCCGGCTTCTTAACACGCTTGCTGTCGCCATCATACGGTCGTGCCCTATATTCTACTCTATGCGCAGAGGACTTTCCTGCCTGGCAATGGAAGCATTAAAGTGATGGTGGCAGAACAAACAGGGCCAGTCTCCAACAAGTCCAAGTCAGTCGGGTGGCATAAGGGGAGCTGAGATCGGTGAAGTTATCAATAATAGCGGCAATGCTTATTGCATCATTACTGCTCGCAAGTGCAGGACTGGCTGCGGAGCCGAATGTGCTGATGCAGCCGGGCGGGGCGATGTATCTCAACGGTGAGCCGTTCATGCCGATAGGAGCCTGGTGCCACAGTGACATCAAGTTCTCAGACCTCAATGCCTGGAACATGAATACCGCTTTCATCGGGCTGTCACGCGAAGACCCGGAAGAGGGCGCCAGGGCGTTCGGCGCTCGGCTGTCAGAAGCCACTGATGTCGGGCTCAAGGTCATCGGATATTTCGGCTATGGCGGCTGGGGCGAAGAGAAAAAGCCGCCTGGCTGGACCGAGCAAGAAATGCGCCCGTATCTGGCCTACAAGGACCATCCGGCGCTGATCGGCTGGTGCCTGGGAGATGACCTGCTGGTCGAGCGGCACCTCGAAGGCGTCAAGCAGGCCCACGAGATTATCAAGCGCATTGACCCGGTGCACCCGACCATGGGCGACTCCAACGGGCGCGCGATTGATGACTTCCTGCCCTTCAAGCCGTATCTCGATATCACGCTGCCTTACACCTATCCGGTGGCAGGCAGCTACCCCGACTGGTACGAGACATATATGACCAAGCGCAGGGCGTACATGGGCGATCCCGTCTGGACTTTCCTGCAAGCGTTCAATACGAAGGGCACCTGGCAGGGCTTTGGTGTGGGCGGATGGGGGAGAGGACCCACGCCGGACCCGGGACAGTTCCGAATCATTGCCTACCTGCCGGTCGCTCTGGGCTACAAGGGCTTGATCTGGTTCGGGGCGCATACGCTGGTCAATAACCCCGAGCGCGCCCACCAGGTTTCCATCCTTGATGCCGAGCTTGAGCAGATCGGGCCACTGGCGGTAACGATGCAGCCGAGCGACTCCGCCGATACCTTCGCCACCTATCGCTCGCACAGTGTCAAAACCTACTGCCTGGAAAATGACAAGCGCAAGCTGGTGTTTGTTCTCAGTTGGCGGAAGAACGACTTTCATACACTGGGCTCGACCGGCTACGAGAATTTTCCGGTGCGGATCAAAATGCGCGGGGACTATGATTTGACGCTGCCGACCGGCCCCTCGATTGAGGCGTATCAGGTGGGCTTCCCCGGCCTGCGGAAAATGAAGATAACAACCGCCAACCGCTCGGCGATAGATATGCACATTCGCAGGCTCGAAGTGATGGGTGTCTATCTGATTACCGAGGCCGGCGACCCGCTCATCGAACAATGGCAGACCGCATTCTCGGAGCAGCTTGTGGACATCTCGTACAACATGACGGCGCTGGCTGAATTGCAGATAGGCAAGGTCAAGGGCATTCACGACAAGCTCGTCGAACTGGGCGTGGAGGTACCGGAGCCGGCGGAGGCGCTGACAGCAGCGGAACAGGCACACGCCAGGGCGGTCAAGGCGCGACAGGACTTGGACTACGAATTCGCCTACAAGCAGGGGGCCGAGGCGCTGGTGCACTGTCGGGCGCTGCAGACGGCTTACATGCGACATGCCTGGAACATGGCGGCCAAGTATGGGACCCTGTTCTACGCGCTGCCGACGATGTTTGAAAAGCTCAAAGAAGAAGCCCGCAATCCGGAACCGGAGGCAGAGGCAGAGGAATAGGCGCGCACGGTGGCTGCACAAGCAGAGGCCCGGGGCGCATGTTGCCCCCGGGCCTTGTCTTTGTCTGGCTCAGCTCAAGCCGGGTCGTCGGGCGGCTCGGGCTGCTCCTGCCGCTCGGAGTGAGCCGCAATGGCGTGTATAACCAGCAGCGGCAGTCCAATGGCAGCAAGGAAGATGGCTATGTGGAGTTGCAGGGGAACGCCTGGCACCATTCCGGCTGACAGGAAATCCGAGGCCACGAATGCCGCGGCCAGAAACAGCAGAACGATGCCCGCCTTCATATTGCGCAGGGGATCGGCTTCACGTCCTACGACCAGCGGCTGCGGCGCTTGCTCCTCCCCGGGCTGGTATGATGTGGCCATGCCATAGGCAATACCGCGAGCGGTTGCGTATCTTTGCACGAGCACTAGCCCAATCGCGCAAGAGACGATGCCGGCGAAAACCCACCAAACCCAGGGGTCATGCTGGTTCTCGGCCGCCACGCCGCCAATGAAGATTAGAACGCCTCCTACAAGCAGCAGAATAATGCCGCCTGTGAGGTTGCCAGTCCCAACCTTACCCTTTGCGCCTGCAGGCGCCCGGCCAGACAGCAGCGCCGGACCCTGGTCGGCCGCGTTCGTGAGCGCGGTTTCGGGAAGTTCCAGCGGAGGAAGGTCAGTGACCCCTTTTTCAATCAGCATCTTACGCTCGTCGAGCAGGCGTGTCAGCAGCTTGTCGCGAAGCCACATCCAGTAAGCGCGGAGTCCAACCACACCGCTAATTGGCATTCCCACAGCGATAAACACAACGAATACTATTGTCGCATCATGCATCGGTCGTTGCCTCCTCTAAGATGTGGGCCTGTGTTTCCCGGTTCGCTAGGTTAGATGCCTCCGCCTGCGTGAAAGGTTGCGGCGTGCCGTGCGAAGAATTATACCAATGACTGCAACCGAATCTAGCCCCCATGGCATCTAATGTATAGCGACATGGATATTGAGGCCGCGATCAGGCCGTTCGGCAGATTTGCCGATGGCATTAGTCCTGCCGGCGAAGCGGCATTGGTGGCCCGCGCCAGAACCGGCGACCATCATGCCTTCGAGATACTGATACGCCGGTACAAAGATCGCGTTTTGAACCTGGCTCGGCGAATTGTCGGTGATGCCGACGCGGCGCAAGATGTCGCACAGGAGACGTTCATCAAAGCTTACCAGAAGCTGCGTCGCTTCCGGGGCAAGAGCAGGTTCTCCACCTGGCTCTACCGCATAGCGGTCAACGAGGCTCGCGCCTATTTGCGAGCACAGCGCAGGCGCCGCGCCCGATGGGATAAGCAGAAAGCTGTGGAGGCGGGTAAGCCGGCGCATGTGGAGCCCAGCGAACGGGCCGGCCGGCTGGTAGAGCTGCTGGACGAGCTTCCCGAGAAGCAGCGAATCGCACTGGCTTTGTTCTATTTGCAGGAACTGTCTGTGAGCGAGATCGCTCAATTAGTAGGTGCGCCGGATGGGACGGTTAAAGCGTGGCTCTCCCGCGGCCGGGAGCGGCTGCGGAAGTCGGCGCGAGAGCGAGGGCTATTGTGAAGTGCCGGCAGGCGCGAGAACAACTGGCTGACTACAGCGCCGGGTTCATGGATGCCGGACCCCGGGAGCGCTTGCAGCGTCACCTGGCGGCATGTCGAAGCTGCAGAGCGCACCTGGCGCAACTGCGGGAGCTGGACAGTTTGGTGTCCGGAGAGCGGCTTGCAGCGGACGAAGCGCTCGTGCAAAGAATTATGGCGCAGGTGCGAGAGCAGGAGAGTGTCCGGCAATTGCGCCGGCGATATCTGGTCCAGGGCATTGCGCCGATAGTCTTGATGCTAACCCTGGCGGCGGCGGCGCTAGTGCTGATCCAGCCACAGGCCGCTTCTTGGACGCAAGCACTGAGCGCCGCGCGAGTGGACTGGGACCTGTTAGCGCAGCCGGAGTGGGCGCTGGTGTCTGTCGCGGGCTTGTGTTTGATAGCAGCCCTGGCGACCTGGGTTACAGGCCGCCTCGCGAGGGCCCTGACGCCGGACGGCGCCTCGCCCTAGCGCGCCGCTGCGTGGTGAGGAAGACAAACAAGCGGGATAGGCCTGTTTCGGAATAGCGCGCCCGGTGGCAAAACATCGCCACCGGGCCTTGTCTTGCGATCTCTTGGCCTATAGGCCCCGTGCGACCGGGCCCCACGATTCACTTTGCATCAGGAGCTTCTCGCCGTCGGCGAGACCGTCCGGGCGCTTGCTGAGGATTTCCACCAGACGAGCGCGCCAGAGCTTAAGCCTCTCGGCCCATGCCGGGTCCCCGGATAGATCGTGCAACTCCTGCCGGTCATTGACCAGATCAAATAACTGCTCCTGTCCGGTGAGCGGGAACCAGATGTACTTCTGCTTGCCGTCGGTGAGGTATTGCATGGACTCTTCGGCGGTGTTGCCTGGCGAATGTTCACCGTGGATGAACTCGCGCCACGGCTTGCCGCAGATCGCGTCAAATACGCTGCGGCCGGTGCAGCCGTCCGGGATTTCGATGGCGGCGGCGTCGAGAATGGTGGGCATGATGTCCTGCTGGCCCACGACATAGTCGAACACACCTGTGGCCGGGTAGAAGCCCTCCGGATACTTGATCAGAAATGGCACGCGCGCCGAGCCCTCGTAGGCGTAGGTCTTGCGGTGCAGGTGGTGATCGCCCATCATGTCGCCGTGGTCGGAGGTGAAGATGACCAGAGTGTCATTCAGCAGGCCCATCCCTTGCAGCCGCTCCAGCAGATAGCCGAACTGGAAGTCAATGTGCGTGCAAAGCCCCATATACCCGGCGCGTGCGCGGTGGCTGTGCTCCGGCTGGAGGCGACCGTGCCACGTGCAGCGGTCGGGGAACTGCACCGGGATGTCATGCTTTGCGGCCCAGTCGCCCACGGGCGGCTCGGGCAGCTCCTTGTTGACGTACATGTCCCAGAAGTGCTGTGGCGGATCGTAGGGCGAATGTGGGGCGCGCAGTCCGCACCACACGAAAAAGGGCCTGGTCGGGTCGCGCTTTTGTATCTGCTCGATGGTCGTGTCCACCGTCCAGTTGGTCGGGTGGCACCGCTCCGGCAAATGCCATGGGCGGGCCAGCCAGCCGTTGGCATCACAGCCGTGTGCGTGGTGGTGTGCGTGCGGCCCCATTTCGCGGACAAGCCATTGCAGATAATCGGACGTGTCCAGGTCAAATCCGGCGCTGGTGATGACGCTGTGGTAGCCAAACAGCTTGCGCCGCACTCCGAAGTTGCGTGTCGCAATACTCATGCAATGGTAGCCGTTGTCGGCAAGCACCCCGGCCAGGAAGGTATCCTCGTCCCAGTCGGCGTGCGAATAGCCAACCAGGCCGCAGTCGTAGTTGCCCTTGCCGCAGTTCATGATGCGATGCACAGCCGTCGTCGAGGGCACCTCGGTATAGGCGTTAGGGAAGTAGGCGCCGTTGTTGACGAAGCTGTCCACATTGGGGGTCAGCACGAATGGATGGCCGGCGATGCTGAGATGGTCGCCACGCTGCTGGTCGGTGGTGAAAAGCAGAATGTTGGGCTTTTCCGGCATGCGGCTCACCCCTGAAGAGCAATTGGCAGGTTGCAGAGCACAACAGCACCTCTAGCCTTCCGCGTACTCCTTGATCGTCTGGATGATGTTGGGAGCAATACGCACATGACTGGCGAGTATGAGCGCATAAAGTGGAGAACGTTGGTTGCTGCGCATTATCTTTGGTTCCGATACATGCTCGTATACTTTTGCCAGTCTATCTTTGAACCCGTTCGCCAAGCGTTCAGCAACTCCGTGCGCCTTTTCCTCCGAAGACCCAAAGAGCGTGGGTACGCTTTCAAATATGCAGTCAACCCACTCATCGTTTCCCCATGCGGTGGTCATCGTATCTGCCATTTGAGTACTGACGAGTTCGCGTCGAGTTCGGCCGACAGTTCGCGTAGCATGAAGGATGCTGAAGTTTACGAGGATTTCAACTGCCTTGTGATTACCAGCCGTGGCCGCCAGTTCAATCGTCTTCCAGTCAACGCCGAGATTGTAGGGATCAAGCAACAGAAAAGCTCTGTCCCACCGGCTCAGGCTATCGAAGATCCCTGGCAGGAGTTCGTTACAGTCCCCCTCACGAACGTCAATGTCTCTGTCAGGGTACTCGCGTTGTAGTTCCCTGAGGGCGACTGCCTTTTCAGGTTTCATCTCAATGAACACGAGACGGTCGAAGGGTGGCTCTTCTTGGAGGGCAATCCGTGGCGAGCCGTCGAGGAGTTGCTGGGTGTCGCGGTCCAAGTTTTGCCCTGCGCCCGCGAAGGCATCAATGTAATGCATGCCCTCGCACCACTTTTTCTTTTGATTGCTGATTATTTTCGTGTATACGTCAAGGTATTTCGTGAGAAGTATGAGTTTCCTCTTGCTCCATGGACCTACCCCATCCAAGCCTGGGACTTTCATTTAGATACACCGTCCTTTGGCAGTGGTTGGCGGTCACTCACTGGCCAACGCCACTTCCGGCATCTGGTCCCACGTACGGGCCTTCAGAGTCCTTCCTCTCTCCTTCTTCCGCACACCGCCCCATTGCTTGAAAAAAAACGGGATGCCTGCGTCCAGGCATTGATCTCTAATGTCAATAGCCCAGCTCTCCTTCATTGGTCTTGCGCCGGGACCCGATTCGCCACCGACGATAACCCAGTCAATGCCGCTCAGATCAAGTTCTCCAACTGCTGCCAGCAATGGCTCAAAGGAAATGAACTTGACTGTGGCCAGGGTGCGCCGAAGGTCGTCAATGCGATATGTGTAGTCTTCGTTCTCGACACTAACTCCCATCCACACGTTGTCCGGCCAGGCGATGTCAGGGGCGGATGCTACCAATCGTTCAGAGCGTTTGGTGAGTACTTGAAAGACATGCCATGAGGCCTTGCTCATGACGTCAAAGATGCTTTCGACAAACTTGAAAGGCACCTGTTCGTGGAACAAGTCGCTCATCGAGTTGACAAAGATGACTTGAGGCGTTTTCCAGGTCAAAGGCTTGTCCAGCATGTGCTTGTGCAATGTTACCTCAAAGCCCCTCGCGTAATTCGGTTGGCCCATCGCCCGCAGGCGCAGGGCAAGCCGTTCAGCATAGCAATTGGCGCACCCTGGACTCACTTTTGAGCAACCCGTCACTGGATTCCAAGTTGATTCGGTCCATTCGATCTTTGAGTGGGTGGCCATAGCATCTACTCTCCTGTCGTCTGCCGATGAGGGGCGCACATAGCCGGCAGCCGCTGAGATTCTACACCAAACATATGTTCGATGTCAATGGCTCAACGACAACACGTCGAAACGGCCCAGAATCTACCCAGCCCTCACGCGCTGCAGGTAGAGCAACGCCTGCCCTGGTAACTCGATGCGCTGTCCGACATCGCCGGTTTCGCGGTTCTGCCACGACCATTTGCTGTCCAGGGCGACGGGCGTCACACCGTAATTGGCCAGTACCAGATACATCTCATCGTTCACAAAGAGCGAAGCGACGACCTCATCCGGCAGCGGCCGGCCGAAGAGATTGCTTTCTGCGATCTCTATCCAGACGCGGCTGCCGGCGGCGACCATCGGTCGGTAGAGGTCGAAATGATGGAACCACCGCTCGCGGGCATCGGCGCGGCCCGGACAACTGTCGGACCCGCCATATGCCGGCGGGGCGTCTGGATGCTCGGTGTAGTACTCCTTGATCGCGCGCATGTGCCGCGTCCAGAAGCAATCTTCGCCCCGGCGGTAGGTCACGTTGTCCGCAAACGCGCGCTCGCCGGTCACGGGTCGCCCGTCCACGCGCACGGGGAATTGCATGTACGGCACGGAGTGGACGTAGAAATCGTCCTCACTGTCGATGTGCGCGCGGCTCATGTCCAGGGCCGGCACGACGTATGGGTCGTAGGCCTTTGTCTTCCTGCGCAGTTCGCTGATGTTCTCAATCCCCTCGCCGACCCACAGGTAGTCGTAGATGTCGTTGCTCAGCCCGCCCGATTCGGCGCCGTCAACATGGACCTTGAAGACCCCGCCGCGCTGGTGAACCATATCGCTGACGATCTCGAGCAGATCGTAGAACGCGGAGTGGCACTGTGGCGTCTCCGGCCCGGGCGAGATGTCATCCGCGAGCGGCGGATCGTGCAAATACGGCGGGTCATACCCGACATCATCATAGAGCCCGTCAATGCCATATTCGTCCATGATCCTCTCAAGACGGGGCAGGAGGTAGGCGCGCCATTCGGGGCTTGCCGGCGAGCACTTGGCGTAGTCGAACCACAGCTCCACCAGGTGAGTGTCGGGATGCGCCCAGGCCGGATCGAAATTGGGGTCGGTGGCCTCAAAGAAGCCGGTCGAGGCATAGAGAATGATTTTCATGCCCACGGAGTGCACTAGCTCGATGAACTGGGCCAGGCCCGGTTCATCGTGTGAGGAGTACTTATCCGCGCCCAGCACGCGCTGGGCGTCGTTCCATTCCTCGTGCAAGTGAATCAGGCCAACGCCGTGGTCGGCCAATTCCTGAAGCAGGGCCTCGTCATATTCAGTTGGGGCGATGGAAAAGGCATTTGGATATTCGCCCAGGTTGTAAATTACCTGGCCGGGCAGGTACTCGCCGATTCTGTGCTCGGCCATACACGATGTGACTGCATCATTTGCGTCTCGCAGGTTTTGCAGCCGACGCCGGTGATACTCGACATTCATTGACTTTCCCTCCTGAGTTGCAGTCCATCTGACGAAGCCAAACGCGCTTACGGATGCTATTCAACCTCTGGTCCCCAGCCGTCAGGTCTGAGCAGCAGCTTCTCTCCATCAGAGAAGCCGTCGCCGCGATCGCCGAGCAGCTTGATAAGACGGTCGCGCCAGATCTTAACGCGGGCCTCATTGGCCGGATCGGCGGCCAGGTTAACAAGCTCCTGGCGGTCGCTTTGCAGGTCGAAGAGCTGCTCCTCGCCGGTGGTCGGGAACCAGATGTACTTCTCCCTGCCGTCGGTCAGGTACTGCATGGCGTTGTCGGGATCGTAGCAGGCCGAGTGCTCGCCATGGCAGAACTCGCGCCACGGCTTGCCACGTGCGGCGTCGAGGACGCTGAGGCCGGTCATGCCCTCCGGAGCTGCGATGCCGGCGCAGTCAAGGATCGTGGGCATTACGTCCTGCAGGCCGACGACCTGCTCGAAGCTGCCGCTGGGCGCGTCGAGACTCGACGGATACTTGAGCACGAACGGAATGCGGGCAGAACCCTCATAGGCGTAGCTCTTGCGGTGGAGATAATGGTCGCCCATCATGTCGCCGTGGTCGGAGGTGAAGATGATGAGAGTGTTGTTGATGTCGGTGCCCTCCCGCTGAAGCCGTTCAAGCATGTAGCCAAGCTGGAAATCAATGTGAGTGCATGTGGCCATGTAGGCGGCTCGGGATTGGTGGCTTAGCTCCTGCGGCAGGCGGCCTTGCCAGGCGGTGCGCTCGGGGAAGGGCACGTCCACATTGTACTTCTCGGCCCAGTCGCCAATCGGCGGTTCGGGCAGGTGCTTATTGATATACATGTCCCAGAAATACTGCGGCGGGTCATAGGGCGAATGGGGGCGCAGATGCGAACACCACACAAACCAGGGGCGTGTGGGGTCGCGTTTCTGGATCTGCTCGATGGTCACGTCTGTGGTCCAGTTGGTGGCGTGATAGCGCTCCTCGAGATGCCAGGGGCGGGCCAGCCAGCCGTTGGCATCACAGCCATGCCCGCGCTCGTGAGCCTCAGGCCCGACCTCGCGCTTCAGGAACTCCCAGTAGTCGTCATTGCCCTCCCGCAGATCGTGCGGAATCACGATGTGGAAGCCGTACAGCTTGCGGGTAGGGTGCATATTGCGCCACCCGACGTTGATGCAGTGGTAGCCATTGTCGGCCAGCACCTGCGCAAGGCTGTTTTGCTCGTGCCACTCGACGCCACAGTAGCCGATGAGACCGCAGTCGTAATTGCCCTTGCCGCTGTGGAGGATGCGGCGGGCACCGGTCGTAGAGGGAATCTCGGTGTAGGCATTGGGGAAATAGGCTCCGTTGTTGACGAAGCTGTCCACGTTGGGTGTTTGAATGACCGGATGGCCGGAGATGCTGATGTGATCCCCGCGCTGCTGGTCGGTGGTAAAAAGCAGAATATTGGGCCGCTGCTCTGACATCAGATCACTCCCTTTGTCACATTCGCATGAAGGCCGGGTTTTCACTCCAGGCCGAGGTCGCGCCGCTCACTGGCTGAGAGGTGCTTGTGCGGGTCAATGCCGATGGAAAGCAGGTATTGGTCCAGGGCGCGATGCTTGGCCAGCGCACACGCCATGGAGAGAAGCTCCGCTGCCTCCATGTGCCGCAGATCAATCGCCTGCGCATCGGCGAGCTCCGACATTATCGCGTCGAAATCTACTTTCTGGACGGTCTTGGTACCACGCGTTGTGTCTTCTATTTCGATCTCGATTTCTTCGGGGAGCTGTATGCTTGTCAAAATCTTCGCGTTGAGTGCCATCTTTTTCGACTCCTCCTGTTTGATGTCATCACAGACTGTGGGTTTGAACCCGGCCGGCGAGCTAGATCCGCCGCCTTTGTCGTGTTGGATTATAGCACAAAGCGCTAGCACATCGGCAGCGGCAGAAGGAAGCTCTCACAGACTCGAAGAATACGTAACGTAGTAAAAGCCAAATGGCAAATCTGCAGATCATAGCTCATCTTTGCGAAGGCTGTCTAGAGGAACCGGGGGCGGACTGTTAGTGCCTATCTTATTGTTGCCCATCCTTGGCATTTTTGTAGGTGCCCTCGTGACTTTCATCGGTGGTGGCGGAGGCGCCATTTACATTCCTCTCTTGGTGTTCGTGTTTGGCCTGACATTCAAAGAAGCTATACCCATCTCGCTTGCCACAATGATCTTCACGAGCTTCTTTGGTTCCATAAGCCACTACCGACAAGGCAACGTCCATCTCAGGGGCGGTCTTGTTACTGCTGCCGGGGCGGTTATGGGCACAGGCGTTGGGACATATATCTCCACCATCGCTGCCGAACTCGTCTTGCAGAGAGCTTTTGGCGTCCTGATGATCATAATGGCTTATCCAATGTATATCGAGATAAGAGCCAGGCAAGAGCGGGAGCCGGCTGCAGAGATCGCTCGCGAGATAGACCTGCTCGAGCACCCCTTCCGACACGGTCTGTGTACCACAGTGCTGATTTTCCTCATAGGTCTGGTATCTGGAACCAGTGCCGGGCTCTTTGGAGTAAGCGGAGTTGTGACGTTGGTAGTTGGGTTTTATCTTATCGGAATTACACCTACCCTGATCGTAGGCACCTCTATTTTTGTTCTACTCTTCAAGGCCGTCTCGGGCCTCGCATGGCACTTCACCGCTGCCCATGTGAATTGGACAATTGTAGTCTGGCTCGGAACTGGGACAAGCATAGGGGGGTTTCTGGGCCCAGAGGTATTAGCAAGAATCCACCCCGAAAAAGCTGAGAATCTACTGCAGAGCATTTTTCTCGCTATCGTCGTCATCATAGGCATTGTATTCTTAGTGAAACCCGTTTGATTAACTCTTGAGCTCGACCCCCGCTCAGACCAAGCCCTTGGAGCGACCGATGTATGCACGAGCGTCGGAGATCTGGAGGCTTTTCCGAGGCCTTGAGCCCGAACTGAGCAACCTTCCTGGCTTTCGAGGGGATAGTAGCCGGAGCAATCCCTGGTCATAAGCGAAACTTCGCATCACTGGCGACTTGACTACGTCGTCAGCCTGCCCCGGCGACAATGCCCAAATCTGCTGTAGAAGTTGCGCAAATAACTCGCGTGGCTCGGGTATCTCCAAGAAACCCCGTGGCTCGGGCATCCTGCCCGACTCCATAAGATCAGATTGCCCATACCCCAGCCGCTCATGGTATTATTAGTCATCGAAATGTGGTAAAATATCTAAGAAGGCTTCCTGTTGTCATTTGAGGGAACTCAAGAGGTCATTGACGTGCGCCGAGGAATAATGTTACTATGCGTCTCCCGATGGCAAATGTATTGATATCTGGGGGATCACTGAACATAGGGAGTGGGCCCAATGACTGAAAATGAGGAAGAAGTTCAGAATGTCGAGGCAGGATCCGAAGACGAAGTGCTGGTGCGCATTGAGATTCCAGATGAATTGAAGATGGGCGCTTATGCGAACCACGTAGCTATCTCGACGGCACGGCATGAGTTCGTCATAACGTTTGCACAGATCATGCCACTGCGCGATAACAAAGCGATCCAAGATGCACTCGAAACAAGAACCCTGGAAGCTGTTGCCGTTGCCAACATAGCTATCCCTCATGGTTTGCTCGCTGGCGTCATCAAGGCGTTTCAGACGAATCTGGACGGGCTCCCAGAGAAGGGGGAAAGCGACTAATGTCTGCTGTGCAGGAAGCCCTTCCGACAGCCACCGGTTACCGTGCATCGTCTATCGAGAATCGGCGAGAGGCAGTAGAGGCGGGCCAGCGTATTGCCGATTGGCCTTTTACCGCCATGGGGCAATCGGTCTTCACGGTGGCTATGCTCAGCGAGCTTCGAGCTACCCCAAGCCACATTGTATTGGAAGCCCTTCTTGCGGGGAGAGCCCTTCTTGCGGGGCGCGACGGTATTATGCACGAACTTGTCCATCAGCCAGAGGCAACATTTGTGGCACTGGTTCACGGATTGCCGCGTGTGTTGCGAATCTATGCGCTGCGCGACGAAGACATGATAAGATTATGGACTATACTCGATGTCCTCGACTTGGACGCGGAGAAAGCCATACACGAAGCGGAAGCCAAAGTGTGGTCGCAGTATCCCGAGTTGGATTTTGATTTCTTTGTGATTCCGTTGTCAGGAAGAGACATTCGCCAGCTAGTTCCACAGGAATTCCAGTTACTATACGCAGAACAGGATGCGATGTGAGTCTATGCCCAAACCGGCAATTCACCAGGGCAAAGCGGACCACAACGAACAGTTTTTTGACTTGCTCAAGTGCGTGATATCAAGTCATGCTGATGGCGCTGAGAAGGCAGTTGAAGGTGCCGCTGCTGCTCTCAGTGAAATGCAGTCATGTGGCGATGAGAATCAACTTGGCGTCCTTTGTTCTACCGCAATGGCGCATCTGGACGTAGCGAGGGCGGCAATTAGGAAATTGGGAGCCCTACCGGACGACTTTCTCGATTGGGTCATCGTGGGAATCTTCTACTGTGCACTGCACCATGTGGATGCATATCTAGCTCGAAAGCACAATATCCATCCCACCAGTCATGGCTCTAAGAGGTTCAAGCGGACACGGAATTGGTACGTAGCTCACTACATGAAGCAAATATCGACCGATTACGCAACGCTCTACAGCCTTAGCAGAGACGTGCGATATAACGAGCCGTTCCCCATTTCCCCTTGCGACGTGCA
Organism: bacterium; assembly: GCA_030604405.1. Taxonomy (GTDB): domain Bacteria; phylum Armatimonadota; class Zipacnadia; order Zipacnadales; family UBA11051; genus UBA11051. The sequence goes on from JAUVVY010000011.1 coordinate 28,713, forward strand.
GAGGCTGATGAACGATAACCTGGCCGCCATAAAGAAGTTTACCTCCATCTAGGTGCGGTGCGCTAGGTGACCGATGGCCTACTGACCGCGAGCCAGCCCACAAACGGGCTGGCCTTTTCTATGCCCGCAGAACTAACGTTTTGGTGCGCCAAGTATATTATTGCCCAAATCTGCTGTAGAAGTTGCGCAAATAACTCGCGTGGCTCGGGCATCGCCAAGAAACCCCGTGGGTCGGGCATCCTGCCCGACTCCATTGCCCTTGTCCTGGCCGTTCGTCTCTGTATGTCAATAGGTAGGTTGAGAAGAGCTTTATGCGGGCTGGGGAGCCCGGCGTGCTGTTGCTTCGCTCTATTGTGGAACCAGCTCAGCCGCTCCTACGTCACAACAGCAATCATTGGCCAGACACTTTCCACGGAGGCCACACATGAGGCATGCAAATTGCCGCATCTTGCTCGCCGCATTTCTAGTTGTCCTGGTTCAGATTGCCTGGGCTGATGGCGGCATGTTTCCGTGGTTGTCCGCCGGTAGTGCTGCGTCCGTTGACCAGCGCGCGATAGTGGTATTCGACGACGGGCGCGAGACATTGATTCTGCAAACCGCGTACGAGGGTGACGGCTCCGACTTCGCCTGGGTGATACCAATTCCAACGCTGCTGGGCTCCGGCGATATCAGCACCTGCGATGCCGCTGTCTTCGACGAGCTCTACTACCTGACCGAGCCTTCAGCCTATGGCGGCGGACACAGCGCCCAGGCCCTTTGCGGCTGCGGCGGCGGCGGTTCGGAGGGCCAGGAGTTCCGCTCGGTCAGGGTGTGGGACACGTTCCAGGTTGACGACTATGAGCTTGCCATCCTCTCGGCTACCGAAAGCGAGGACCTGGAGGCGTGGCTGAATGACAATGGCTACGCCTTTCCTCCCGGCCACCAGGCCGAGCTCGACCACTATGTGGGCGCCGAGTGGTTTTTCGTAGCCGTCAAGATCAGCCCATCAGTCACACAAGACCGTAGTGACGACGACCTGCCGCCTGACGTAGGTGGAGGCTATGGGGAAGAGGGGCAGGAGATGCGGCCCTTGCGTCTCTGCTTCGCTACTCCTGAGCCGGTTTATCCCATGCGCATCTCGGCCGTCAGCACCAGGGACGAAGTCGAGGTGCTGCTCTATGTCATCGCCCGCTACCGGGTAACTGCGACCAACTACAACACGCAGGAGGTTGCGCTGACCTCCGAATTCTCCGGCGACGATTTCCCCGCATATTATGAGCAGCAATTCCGCAGCACTCTGGCACAGGCTGGCGCCGGCTCACTGCTGGTCGAGTACGCCGGCCCACTTGGTGCTTACTTGACCGACCGCTACGGTGCGGAGTTGGGCTTGGGGCCTGGGACCTTTTACGTCACTCGCCTGCGCACGTATCTGCGGCCCGAGCACATGCAGCAAGACGTGCTCCTGGCCCAGGCCGCCAGCGACGATCGCTTTGACATTCGCATAGCCGCCGCCCCTGACGCGCTCAGGCCGCGTCTTGCCGGCGTTGGCCTGCTATTTCTGGCAGCGGCCACGCTGGGACTTGTTTCTGGCGACCGCCGCGCCCTGCTTCGTCTCCTGCTCCTGGCGGCCATCATCGGTGTATTGATCCTGTAAGCCCGGCCCGCGTGCTCCCTCAATTCCCGGGCTCCGACCTTCTCCTGGCTTGCCTGCTGGCTTCGGCGCAGTTTTCCTCCTGCTTACCAAGCGCTTGCTCACAGGGAGCAAAACTCCCTTTCGAACGGGGCAACACGCACGGCCATCCAACTCATCCCCGCAGCAGGTTTCTCGGTTCACTTGCAGGAGAAGGCCTCTTGCGGCAGGAACCTTCCTCAACGGTACGCCTGCAATGCCGGTGTTGCCTATAAAGGAGAAATTGACATGCTCAGAGTTGCCGCGTGTGCGCTGTGTGGGCTGGCATTATGTGTGGGCAGTTTTGCGGTCGAGTTGCAGCAGGCCGCCTGCAGGACGGGAATGGAGATCACCCTGACGTCCGGCTCCCCGCGGGCGCTGGTGCGGGACATCCGAGGCATTGACTATTCCCGCCAGGTCAAGTCCGTGGTGTTTTCCTATGGCCAGGCCAAGATCATAGCCGACAGCATCCAGATCGCGCCGCCGCTGGGCCTGACAGTGGCGCGCACCTACCGTCCTGCCGGCAAGGACAATTGCCTGGTCTGGGAGCTGAAGGGCGACGCGCAGGGCCCTGGGCCTACCGTTATTTCCTACGAATTGGAGGGGCTCAAGTGGCAGCCCCTGTACCGGCTCACTTACGAGCAGGACCGCAGCGTCCCCGACCGCGGCGGCATCAACCTGCAGGCTGAGATCGCCATTACCAACGACAGCGGCCTGGACCTCGAATCGGCGAGCTTGCTGCTGGCGCTCGGCGGCGGCGAGGACACGCGCGAGTTGCGGGTGCGCGATCAGGGCCTCGATCTGCCGACCGGCTGGTCGAAGCAGTGGCCGCTGGTGACTGCTGCGGGCTCAGCCTACATCTACGAGGCCGTGCCGGTGCACCTGCGGCACGTATATGATCCGAGAGTGTACGGCAAGGCGGTTCAGAAGCTGCTGCTGATCCCCGCTGAGCCGGGCAGTTCACAGCGCCTGCATCTGCTGAGCTTGCCCGAGGGGCCGATGGAGGTTTTCTTCTCCGGTTCGGGCGAGATGTCTGACGAGGTGCCGGCGGTGGTCACGACATGGCGCGCCCAGGTGGGGCTGGAGGATGCTGCCGGCACTGAGGCATACATGCTGCTTGACGTCGGTGCGGAGGCGGACATTGTCGTCGCGCACAGTGTTTTGGCTTCGCGCAAAGACAAGCTCGCCCTGGACAAGCTGGGCCGGGTCAGTGGCATGGACATCATCGAACAACACCGGCTGAGTGTCACCAACCACACCGGCGCGGATGTGGAGATGGCGGTTTATCAGGAGTTGCTCGGCACGTGGGAGATCAAGCCCAAGCCGGCGGCGGTGCCGGTCGGGGCAGACGGGCAGCCGCTGTTGTGGTCTGGTGCGCTGGCCGCAGGTGAAACTCAAACCCTCGAATTCATCCTCATCAAGCACCAGGGCACCAACGCGTAAGCAGCGCCGGGTGACTCAACGTAGAGACCTTCGACACGATACGACCGCCAGTTTGAACATGCGGCTTGAAGGGTAATACTGTGGTATATGGTCCCCGTGGCGTGCCAAGAACAGCACATCCCAGAGGAGGTCAGGAACGTGAATGCACATAAGGTCTTGCTCGCAATCGTTGTGCTGGTGTGCGTCGTAGTCGTTTGTGGCTGCGGCGGCGGCGGCGAGAACGCCACGCCGCCATCGGCTGAAACGACCAGTGTCACATTCAGTATCGAATGGCCGGTGACAACGACAGCAATCCTCTCTGCACTGCACCGGGTGGACATCAGGGTCACCGGGCCGGGAATTGACGGCGCAGTGGAGGCTTCAATCGAGCGGCCGGCAACCTCCACGACCTTTGATGTGCCCTCGGGAGAAGACAGGCTATTTTCGCTTTCGGGCAAGAGTGCTGAAGGCACTGAGATTCAGCAGCGCCAAGGCACAGTGGAAAGCTTGGCGGCCAATACCCATGTCGAGTTGACCTTCGAACTCTATGATCCCTGGGATCCAACCGACGACACCAGCGCAGGGGCGACCGCAATCCAGGCTAATGGGGAGGGTAGCGGCAGGCATGTATTGGACCGACAGGCGACAACCAACCAGGATGAAGTCGACTGGTTCGTCTTTGAGGCCCAGGCCGGTGCCAGATACGAGATCGAGACGATCGGAGTCGAGTCGACCGCTCGACACGCGGTAGCAGCCCACGACGGCGACCAGACGTTAGGCGCCGCGGACGCAGAGGCCGACCAGGGCGTTCACCTCGTCGTCACTGCACTCAAGAGCGGTCCCTGCCACATCAAAGTGTGGCTCCAGCACGACGACGGCGGCGTGATGGCATACTGCCTCAGGGTGAGCGCACCTCATCACGAGACAGAAGTCACCGTCATCATCAGGTAATTAGCGCAACTCTGACAGTGGTGGCCAGCAAGGGGCCTGAGGGGGGCCTAGCAGGCCCCCTGGCCACTCTAGAGTGTCGGATGGCGGAATCTGGGCTAGAGGCGTCCACAGGCACGTCTCGCCGACGAGTAGAGCGCCGGTCACTGCAAATATGCAGGCGATGAAGGCCACAAGCCGATACGTGCTCCACGTGGTCAAACGCAAACTCAAACCCTCATCAGTGGCGACGAATTCACCGCCATCCGCCTCGGCTTTCAGCCGCCATTCACAGCCCGAACCAGCTGCGAAACACGATCGATCCAACGGCTCCGAAGACAGCCCCGCCGAGGCCGGCGAGCAGCGCGACTCTTGTCTGGCTGCGTGTCCATATCTTCAGGCGGATCTGGTAAATCATACAGGCGGTTCCGCTCACAATTACCAAGGCCAACAAGTCCAAAGGAGGCTCTCGGCGAAACCAAGTCCGGTACCCCACGTCAATGAGCAGTGCGAAGTATACGAACAGGTAGGCCCATTTGTAAATGGCGTTTTCGACAGCCTCCGTCCGCTCATCGCGTTCCACTGAGGGAGTCATACTCATGGTGTTTCTCCTTTCAGGAAGAACAGTTCGTCCACCCGTTTCTCAAGTTGATTGGCAAGCAGGAAGGCCAGCAGCGCTGACGGACAATACAGCCCCGTCTCGACGGCACTAATGGTTTGACGCGTCACACCCACGAGGCCGGCGAGTTGCTCTTGCGAGAGCTCGCGCTCCGCGCGTGCGACTTTCAAACGGTTACCAAGTACCTGGGTCGCCATCGGGTCACCTCAAGTCACTCTTTGTTTCTGTTCTTCATTGCCCGGGTCACCACAGCGAACACTACTCCGAAGACGACGCCAAAGGCAGCACCGAAAACGACCATGTCTATCATGCGTATTCACTCCTTCCGTTGTGGTCAACATACTAATTGATGATATTGTACGGTATACTTGTCAGGATGTCAAGTATAGCAGGCAAAGTGTCAAGAAAACCAGGCGCGTTGGGATGGCGCCTCCCTCTCAGTTTGCGGCTCGGCCTTCCGCACGACGACGGCGGCGTGATGGCATACTGCCTCAGGGTGAGCGCACCTCAGGAGACGGAAGTCACCGTCATCATCAGGTAATTAGCGCAACTCTGACGGTGGTGGCCAGACAGGGGCCTGAGGGGGGCAAGCAGGCCCCTTGGCCACTATGGAGTGTCGGCAATCTGGGGTAGAGGTGTCCACAGGCACGTCTCGCCGACGAGTAGAGCCCCGGTCACTGCAAACATGCAGGTGATGAAGGCCACAAGCCTGTAGGTACTAACCGTCGGGACGAAGAGGAAGATGAGCAGGAACCCGGCCAGCGAGACGCCGCCGCGGGCCTGCTCTTCGGTGGAGACGCGGGTGTAGATGGCGGCTTTCACAGAAAATGAATTCGGCACCGGGCGGGGGAATCCTTCTTAGGGCAACGCGGCCATAGGGCGCCCAAACCGGGACTGATCGCTTTCGCTCTATTCATAGGGGCCATTCATGCCCGCACGCATTGCACTTGCCCCAGGTGCTGCGGCTCCGGAACAAGAAGGGCGCCAGCAGTGCGAGGGGCCAGGCAACACAGCCGCCCATACAACAGCAGAACCCGGCCTGCGCAGCGGTATCGTCCTCGGTTTTGCGGATACGCGTTGTATTGGGGCTGCCACAACTCGGGCAACGGCCCATGCCCGTATCGGTATTATGTATCTCCTGACGCTCGGCTTCTTGGGCCGCGCGTGCTGCTTGCGCTGCCTGCTGTTCGGCCTCATGGACTTGGTTACGGGCCTCTTCTGCGGCTGCGAACCACTGAGCACACTGACGGCAATACCCATTGTATTGGGCTGCCTCTGCAGTCGGTACGGGTCGGCGGCATCCGGGACAATAGGTGGGATTCATTTCATCTTCGGTGGCAAAAGTCTGTGGCTGGGCAGGGGGCAAACTTGCGGGATCGGGCCGAAGTAGTGCCTCACGGACACGTAAACTTTCAGAACCGTCCGACGCTTGCCAATCGAAGCCGAGATGCCCCTTGGCCAAGTGATCTAAGAGTGTACTACGATCAAAAGGTCCAAACAGATTGCCGAGGGCGTCGGTTACGGTCCAAGGGCCAGAAGATGTTGCCCCCACAGGTACCGAATCAGATCTGTCTGTGGCGCTCCGGTCAATCTGACGTGCTTTGCGCCGGCTGATCTTCCGAGCCATTATTCTCACCATCCTGCTTTGAGCAGCTCATGGCGATCACTCCGGCCAGCACCGCGCCAGTCACTGCAAGCATGACTGTGATGAAGGCCATAAGGCGATACGTGTTCACCGTCAGGACGAACCAGGATATCAGCACGAACCCGGCCAGGGCGATGACCGCGAAAGTGCCGATGACCACGGCCGCCAGCTTGCTCAGTCTGCGCCAGTTCATGCCTGCACCTTCGCATCGGTTTTACGCTAGGCTTCCACTTGGCAGATTTGTGCGTGTTGCCATGCGCGGTTGTCACTCCATCAAGCTGAGAGGTTCCTGGTACTCAGCGAGGGGGTCCAGCTGGAACTCTTTCCGCATCGCATTAACACACTGGAAGCTCTGCCCGCACAGGTCCTGGTAGAGGTCCATCCTTAGGGGGCCCTCGTTGGTTCTCATCCACTTATTGGTCCTGCGAAGGGCAGACTCGAATATCCTCTTGCGCTGAAGGACATGCGCCTCGCGTGTGACAAGGAGCAAATCTCGCGTTGCCGCATCATAATCAATTACCGCATTTTGAAAGCTCACTCTATCATTTTGGTACGCCGCCACTGGGATACGGGGCATACAGCGCGCAAGCTCTCGGTAGCCCTCGAGCTTCCAAAGCTCGATTTGCTGGGCAACTTTGTCGTAGCGCGTCTTTTCCTCGAAATGCAACGTAACGATCGTGACGGTGAGCGCAACAATCGCCGCGATCAATGCGCTGGTGATGGTTGGGTGCAACTGAATTTTCGAGCGAAGGCCTCCTACCAAGCGATGCAGCAAGCATTGTTTGTCCGCCATGGGATCACTCCCTCAGGTGTCACAGATCACGTATTGACTTCATGACGCGCCCGAGCATGCGGCCGCGGGCCTGCTGTTCGGTTGATACGCGGCTGTAGATCGCACACCGCAAATCATTTACCCCTGGGGTTAATGATAGCAGTTTTTGCAAGGCCGAAGGCCCATTGCCTTGGCCTCAGAGAGTGAGGTGGATTGGACATTGCTACTCCGAGCCAGCGAGCGGCAGCCAGAATTGCTGTGATAGCAAGCGCCATTGGAAACATAATAGACCATTGGGCCTGCGGCGGGTGCTGTGGTTGGCTGAGAATATGTCGGGCGAGTGGGCTGTGCAGTGTGTGCTTGCCTGGTTTGCGGCGAGGCGGGAGGACTGGGCTGAGGCCGATACGTCCTAGCTGGCGGACTTTGATAAGGTGTGCTTGCCCTTGGCTGCGGACTCGGCTGCTCACTGGTGCGAGCGGGTTGTGGAACAGGAGCGGGATGCGTGCGCGGCTGTGGCGAGGTCCTGGGTGACGATGTGGTGGAGGGTGCCTGAGACTTCGGCTTTGGTGGAGTAGTGAGGCAAGGACCAATCGCCAGTACAAAGATGAATGCGCCGATGATAGCCAACACAGTCCACGTGTTGGTGTTGCGTGTTTGCGGCTTACGATGGATGCGGCTCATCGTATTGTCTCAGTGATTCCGTATTGACTTCATCACGCGCCCGACAACGCGGGCATCGTCAACCTCTATTGGCTCGAAGTCCGGATTCTCGCTCACCAGGAGTAGCCTATTGCCACGCTCATCAGGTACCATCTACCCAAGTCGGTACAATACTATTCTATCCTATAGCTCTTCCACTGTCCAGCTATCCCGGGGGCGAGTCTAGATTGTCGGCAAAGTCACAAACGCGTAGCTCGGCCTGCCCTGAGCTTGCTGAAAGCCCTGCCGTGTGCGCCCTGCCGCGTGCGCCCTGAGCTTGTCGAAGGGAGCTTGCCGAAGGGAGCCTGTCGAAGGGTCGAAGGGCTGCCCGACTCCGTCCTTCCTTGCCGTTGCCTTGTGGAGGGGCCCGGGTACCCACTGCGTAGCAGTGGGTGAGGGATCTTTGGGGCCCCATCCGGCCCAGTCGTTGTCGTTCCCGTCGCCTTTCGGCTTGTCCGCCGTCTCGTCCGCCGCAGGCGTTGGCCGTTGCCGTAATGGAGGGGCCTGTCGCAGGCTGTTTCGCCTCGCGAAACAGACAAGCCTGGCCCGCGCCCTCCCTCACCCCGTGGGCCAAGCTTGCCCGCTATCCGGTCCGTCATCCCGTTCGCCATCCTGTGCGCCATAGCCTTGCTGAAAGCCCTGCCGCGTGCGCCCTGCCGTGTGCGCCCTGAGCTCGTCGAAGGGAGCGTGCCGAAGGGAGCTTGCCGAAGGGGCGAAGGCGGAAGCTTTAGCGAAGGCGGGAGGGGCCCGGGTACCCACTGCGTAGCAGTGGGTGAGGGATGTTTGGGGCCCCATCCGGCCCGCGCCCTTTCTCATCCCGTGGCTCGGCCTTCCCAAATATATCCGCGTGGCACAGGCTTTCCAGCCTGTGGGCCGTTGCCGTTCTCCCCTTTCCCTGCGGGAGAGGGGCCGGGGGTGAGGGCGTTGCCGTTGCCGTTCTCCGCTCTCCCTGCGGGAGAGGGGCCGGGGGTGAGGGCGTTGCCGTTGCCGTTCTCCCCTCTCTCTGCGGGAGAGGGGAATTGAAGGGGTGAGGGTGCCGTTGCCGTTCTCCCCCTCCCGTGTCGGGAGGGGGCCGGGGGGTAGGCGCCGTCGCCTTCCGGAACGCCCGCACCTCCGCCTCGACACAACCTTCACACTACAGAAGGTACTCTAGTCGAAGCACGAGGCCCGCTGGCTCAGGGCCTCCCGCAGCTTCCACCATTTTGCTCTAGGGGAGTAACCGATTTCCGCATTCGCTCTCCGCAACATCCCTCCCGGCACGAGCCCCGTAGTCTCAGGGCCTCCCGGCTTTGTCGCCCGTCTTAGCCCCGATTGGGAAGATCCTGGACCTCCCCCTCTGTAAGCGGGTTCCAGACGTCAGTAAACCTGTGTAATACCCAACGGGGCCAACACCCCCAGGGGTTCGTTACTGGTGGGGAGGTGGGGCAAGGGCGCTGCTGGACACACCCAAACGCCGCTACGGGGAAATTAGCTCATGGGGGGTGCCCGAAATGGGCACTTTGGCAGGTGACCATAGCTTCACAAAATTTGCTTATCTGTCAAGATATATAGGGCTGTTGGAGGGCGCCTTTGAAGTTGTTGATTGGCCACATGATCTTCTCGTCTTCGGCCACCATTTCGCTGACCTTATTGCAGGCGTGCAGGACGGTACGGTGGTCGCGGCCGCCGCAGTGCCTGCCGATATCTATGAGGCTCAAGTCAGCGTAGGTCGGGCTTTCTCGCCCGACGCTGTTACGGACCAGGGCAGGTAATAGGCCCGGCAGAGCGAAACTATCTTGGGCAATTGCGCTTGACAGAGGGGGCGACGGAGATGCGCGCAGACAGACTTCTGATCGGCATATTCCTATTCTTCTCATTGTGCAGCCATGTGTACACGGAGGACGAAGGCATGGTAGCTTACAAGCCCGACATTGTCGGTGTTGATCGCATGTTCATGGTCGCTCTGAATGTGCCCAGGGAGGCGCCGGAGCTAGCAGTGACCTCTCCTGAGAACGTCACCTTGTTCGACCGCACGCCGCTGCCGGCACAGTCTGAACTCCGCAAGTATTACTTCCGCGCGGTCAAGCCGGCGAAGCAGGCAGATATCACCTTTGCTCACCCCGACGGCGAGATAATCATCTCGATAGAGATCTGGTCATTTGATGACTTACGGGACTATCGTCAGCTTAAGGCGGTCCCGCTTCCGCGCCGGTGGCCACTGGGTGAGCCACTGCCGGAACTGAAACAGGGACAGACGACCACCACGGAGCGACTGAAGCAGTTCTGGCAGCAGCGTGGGGCTCCCGACCGGCAGCGGCGGGACACTTCGGTGTATCGCTGGTTGGAGGACAGGCCACACCAACCCGAAGCCGCGCCCGGGGGATGGCTCGATGTGTCAGATCAACAGATCTGGGACCTGCAACCTGACAGCACCATACCGCGCACGCACTGCGTGAACCTGAAGCACGGGTGTCCCCTACACGGCACCGAGATCTACCTGCACCGCGCGTTTTATCCGTGGGACCGAGACATCTCGTTTCCGTATCGCTGGAAGCTCAAGTGCCCGGTGGGTGGCGAGGACTACCCCTCAAACGACTTCGCCAACGGCGATATGACCAGCGGCGAATTCCCTGACGACGGCATTGGCGGGGCGTGTGAGCATAAGGGCAACAGATACGGCTTTATCGCCGAGATTTGCCAGGCGTACGGTCATCAGATGCTGAGGGTGGCCCCGGAATGTGCCGACGGCTATCTCGCGACCGGCGACATCAGGTACGTCCACAAGGCGTTGGTGGCATTCTGTCGGCTGGCCGTCGAGTATGCTTACCTGGCGACGATGACCCAGCATCGGCATCGCAACAAAGTCGCCCAGGTTGAACGGCTGGGCCCTGCGCCGTTCAGCGAGGGGCCGTTCCTCGCCGCCAGCGGCTTTACGATCTACTACATAGACCAGCCGGCCTATCAGTGGGCGCATGCTGAAGCCTATGACAATATCTGGCCGGCTATCGCCAGGGATCCTGACATCGTTCCCTTCTTGCAATCGCAGGGATACCGTGTGGAAACTCACGAGGACGTACGCCGGTTTATCGAAGAGAACCTGTTCGCGGTGTGGATGCAGGGCGCGATGGATGGGGCGACGCATTCGAATCAACCGTACCCGCAGCGAGGTCTGGCTCGAATGGCCGAGGTCCTCAACTACCAGCGCGGCGATGAATTCATGGACTGGCTCTATGACGGCGGTGGGGATATGCGCATTTTTGTGCCCAACGGCTTCTTCCGCGACGGCGCTGCCTACGAGGCCACCGGAGGGTACAACAGCATGCACGTCATCGCGTTAGGGCCGATTGTCGAGTCGGTCGAGCACCTGCGGCAGATGCGCCCTGAAGTGTATCCGGAAGCCAAGTACCCGAACCTGAGTAAGAGTCGGCGATACCACAATGTATTCGATTTCTCGATGAACATTGTCAATATTGACCGCAGTTACGTTCGTGTCGGCGACATCGGAAGCTATCCTCAATACCGCAAACTGCGCACGCTGACTTGCCCCAAGGGTCGCGTAGAAGCTTTCGAGCATGCATACAAGCTCTTTAAGGAGCCCAAGTTTGCCTGGGCGCTGGTACATCACGAGGACTGGCAGCCATCCGTGGAGTTTCCTTACACTCGGGAAGAGATGGAAACCGAGGCCGCCAAGTGGCCGGACGACTGGAATGACAAGAGCTGCCTCCAGGACGGATATGGTCTGGCTATGTTGCGCAGCGGTAAGGGTGATAACAAACGCGCGCTGTGGCTGCGGTATGGCCGCGCCCGCGGTCATACCCACGACGACATCATGCACATTGGCATGGACGCGCATCAGAGCGAGATCCTGGGCCAGCTCGGCTATCCACGCAACGCGGGCTACTGGGAACGAACCTGGATGACCCACAATCTAGGCCGGCAGATGCCCTTTGTGGAAATGACTGCCACGGCCCAGCTTTTCGCCGACGCCGGCCCCGTACATGTCGGAGAAGCATACGCGCAGGGCTTCATTGACACAATGGCAAACGGTGAAGGCTATGAAGTCCTGCGGGACGATTGGCAGCGGCGGATGCTGGCGGTCATAGACGTGTCTGAGGACCAGTTCTATTGCCTCGATTTCTACCGCATTTCCGGAGGCGAGCAGCACTGGCGGACGTTCCACGTGCAGGAGGGCGAGTTCACCACTGAGGGACTGCGCCTGGGGAAGCAGGACGGCGGCACACTCGCCGGACAGGATGTGGCGTACGGAAGTGATGAGTGGTTCGAGCAAGCCGGGTGCCGCAGGCATCCCAGCCTCGGCTGGTGGGATCCGCTTTTCGGCTTCCCGCATCTCTACAATGTCGAGCGCGACACACCTGAAGAGAGCGTGTGGTCGGCAGACTGGGAGCTGGAGAACTCAGATGGCCTGCATTTCCGCCTCACGGTGCCCTCAGCACAGGACACAGAGGTGATAGTGTGCGACGGACAGTCTCCGGTCGGCGGCTCGCCGTACGAGATGAAATGGGTGCTTCAGCACAAGCAGGGCGACACGCCGGTAAAGACGCAGACACTGAGCGCAATGGAGTTATATCGCCGCCAGCCTGTGATCAAGTCAATGGAAGTTATCGAAGTATCAGGCGAAGATGAAGACGGCTTTGCGGCCTACGGAGTCGTGATTCATCTGCCTGATGGCACTGACACCGTCTTCGCTTCGGCTGATGGCTCCGTCGAGCGCACAGCCCCGGGCGGGTTCGAGTTCGCGGGCCGGTTTGGTCTCTATAGAGAGCGTGATGGCAGACCTCCTCAGGTGGTACTTGTCGGCGGTACCAGGCTGACGAAAACCGGCGTCGGCATTACACAGGAACAAGCCGAGTACCGCGCCCGGATAGCCAAGGTGGACCGGCAGACCGACACGATCACCGTCTCACCGGCGCCGGCCGATCCGGTCGCAATGGTGGGGAACTACATCTGCATTAGCAATCGCGTACGCCGCATCGCCTACAAGGTGCTGGCAGCGAAGCAAGTAGCGGACGGCGCGGAGTTGCGTCTGGAATTCGACTCACGCATCGGCACCGGCAAGGTGGCCGGCCTCGACGGGTACAAGATAATGACCTCCACGCCCTTCCACCTGCAGGGCTTCCGGTACTATCACGGGGCGCGTCTGGTCAACGCTGACGGCGGCGCTGAGTACCGGTTGGCCGGCATCCGCGGCGACTTCAATCATCCGTCGGAGCCCAGGTTCGCGCTCATCGATCGCGAAGTGCATCCTGACATCTCCCCGACAAAGCTAGCGCGCGAGTTCCCTGAGGGTTCATGGTTTGATGTGTACGACTATGGTAGCGGCGACGAAGTCTCATGGCCTCTGGCTGTGACCTTGCCTCCGCAAGCAGGGCCAGGTGCTGTGTTAGAATGATGGTCATGGAGTGTCCAAAAAGACCTGAGGATGTACAGTGCCTGCTGATCGAGACGGGCCGCTCTGTGACGCCTGTCAAACTTGCCGACATCGGGCTATCCTACATTTTCCCTGAGCAAGGAGAGAGACGACGATGCGACTGCTGATCTGCGTTTGCCTGACGGCGTTCGGCTTCTCTGTGGCCTTCGCGCAACCCAAGACCCTCATCGAATGGACCTTCGAGAAACGCGGTGACCTCGAAGGCTGGACCCAACGGAACCACGTTGATGAACTGCGCGTCGAGGACGGCGCGCTCTGCGGACGCATCATGAACTGGGATCCGTTCGTGCGCGGGCCGCAGTTCGAGGTCCAGGCTACGCCATACCAGCGCCTCGAGGTACGCATCAAGACCGACTGCGGCGGCGATGGCGAGTTCTTCTGGACGAATACGACTGAGTCGAAGTATGGCGGCTTCTCACCAGGCAAGGAGACGCCCTTTCAACTCACCGGCGATGAGCAGTGGCACGAGTATCACGTGTACCCGTTCTGGCACAAGGAAAAGAAGATCATCCTGCTGCGGCTGGACTTCCCGCGGTCGGCTGAGTCGGACTTCGGGAAAAAGACGTTCGCCGTGGACTATATCCGCATTGTTGACCTGGGCGAGCCGGAGCAAGTGACCACAGAAGCGGTGTGGGATTTCACGAGGGGCTCGCCGGGCTGGCAGGGCGCTGACGGCGGTGAGGTCAAGGCGGCCGACGATGGTGTGCAGTTCGCCTCGGGCGCGAGTGCCAGGGCGTACATGGTGAGCGGGGCGCTACGTTGCCGAATCCAGGACAACTTCTGGGTGCACGTCGAGATGAAGATTGACAAGGGCAGCGCGGGATACATCAGATGGGTCTCCTCGGAACACGCAAACATGCATTCGGCGAAGTTCCCGGTCAAGGCAGATGGCGAGTTCCACAACTACAACCTCGATATGTCGAGGCACAAGGAATGGACGGGCGACGCGCTGCTGCTGGGTCTGCAGCCCAGCAATGTGGCGGGCGCTACGGCAGTGGTCCGCAGAATCGCCGTGGGCAGAGACCCAATGGGCGGGCCGGAAGTGGAGTGTACATACCTCGGCTTGGAGGATGCCATCAACCGGGTCGGAAGACCGACGAGGCTGATACTCAATCTTGTGAACCGAGGCGGGGCCGCGACAGCGAACACCGACATCCGCATCGATGAGCTTCGTCTGCCGGAGGGCATCTCCGTGGCCGGCGCTGCGGATTGGCGAAGCGTCCGCGCGCTCGAACCGTTCGAACCGGCGTCACACCGCATTGCGTTGCAGGCAGCCAAGCCAACGGCGGGCGAGGTCGTCGTGCGACTGTCCGGCAAAGGCGCGCCAAAGGAGGCGCTGACTGGCTCGCTGCTGATCTCGGAGCCGCTCGACCTGCCCAAAGCCGACTACGTACCCGAGCCGCAGCCTGTCGACTCAGACTACGAGATCGGCGCGTTCTACTTCCCCGGCTTTCCGTCCATGGCGAGATGGGAGCCCGTCTTGCGCCACGCGCCCGCCCGCAGGCCGGTCCTCGGGTGGTATGACGAAGGCAACCCGGAGTGCGTTGACTGGCAGATCAAGTGGGCCGTCGAGCACGGCATCAAGTTCTTCCTGGTTGACTGGTACTGGAGTGCGGGCGATCGGCACCTGGAGCACTGGGTAAAGGCCTACGAGAAAGCGCGCTATCGGCGCTACCTCAAGTGGGCGATGATGTGGGCGAATCACAACCGACCCGGCAGCCACTCCGAAGATGATATGCGCAGGATCGCCGAGTTCTGGGTGGACAACTACTTCCACATGCCGGAGTACATGCGCATCGACGACAAGCCCGTGGTCATGATCTGGAGCGTGAGCAACATTCGGCGGGACCTGGGCGGCGAAGACGGCGGCAAGCGCGCCCTGGAGATTGCCCGGCAGGTTGCGCGCGATGCCGGCTACAAGGGCATCTACTTCATCGCCATGAAGTGGCCCGAAGCAGCGACCGATCCAGCGATCATCCGTGGTCTCGCCGACGACGGCTACGACATGACCTCGATCTACCACTACATGCACCACGGCGGCAAGGCGCAGGACCCGAGGCACTTCTCGTTCGAGCTGGTCGCTGAGTCGAGCTACGAGCACTGGAAGTCGTGGCACGAGGCGGGTATCCTGCCGTTTTTGCCCAACTTGTCCACGGGTTGGGACTCGCGGCCATGGCACGGCGACCGGGCGACGGTCATCTACGGCCGCACGGTCGAGCTGTTCCGGGCGATCTGCGAAGATGCAAAACGCTTCGCCGACGAGACCGGCGTGAGGCGCATGGTGCTTGCGCCGCTCAACGAGTGGGGCGAGGGATCCTACGCCGAACCATGTAAGGAGTTCGGCTTCGGGATGTACGACGCCGTGCGCGAGGTGTTCTGCAGGAAGCCGGCAGGAGGCTGGCCGCCGAACATCGCGCCGGGCGATGTCGGGCTGGGGCCGTACGATCTCGCCGAGGCCAGCCTCAAACCCGTCATCGCCTGGACCTTCACGAACAGCGCCGAGGGGTGGAGCCCGCTGATGGGTGTGACCAACTTCCATCACGAAGACGGCGCCATCCACTTCGAGACGACGAGCAACGACCCCGCCGTCGCTGTGATGCTGCACAAGGCGGACGCAAGCAAGTACCGGTTCGTCCAGCTTCGCATGAGGACCGACTCCCTCAAGTCGCCCGACGAACGCGGCCAGCTCTTCTGGTCAACGACCACTTCGCCCGTCAGCGAAGCCAACAGTGCCCAGTTCGAACTGATCGGCGACAGCAAGTTCCACGACTACGTCATCCCCGTCCACGAGAACCCCCGCTGGCGCGGGAAGATCAGCACGTTTCGGTTTGACCCGTGCTCTCATGCGGGGGCGAAGGTGTCGGTGGCGGAAGTAAGGCTGTGCGCGGTGGAGGCGGAACCGTCCGAGGTGCCAGGGCCGTGACGGGCTGTCACACGTACTCGACGTACTCGGGTTCGTACATGCTCGAACTGACGAGTTCGTGCATGTCGTCGGGACGCCGGAGGCGGGTCGGACCGCGGTCGAATGTCACGTTCGCAACTGCTGTCGCGATGGCAGCAGACACCTCGCGAATGCGGTCGAGTGCCGGGTAGATGCGGCTCTCAGCGAGGTCATTGTCTGTCAGGAGGCTTCAATGAACGATCCAATTGACCAGCAGGAACTGTCCTGGAAGCCGCACTCGATTCGTCAGAGCGACGGGCGGGGCGGAGAGGTGTGTCACCCGGCGAAGTTCCGGTTCGTGCCCCAGTGGCATGGCCTGAAGGTCACCCCCTACGGCCTGGCGCAGATGGACAACGGTGAGATTGCGCTGATCGGCGTCGCTTATCGCGGGAACCACGAATACGACGAGAAGACGGTGATCGGTTTCAGCCGCGACGGCGGGGCGACGTGGAGTGCGTACCAGCCGGTCGAGGGGCATCTCGGGCGGCCGACGATTCTGACTTACTTAGGCAGAGGCGAGCTGACGTTCGCATCCGGGCGCGGGTCGGCCGGTGGGGGCAACGATAAGTACTTTAGCCACGATTACGGGCGGACGTGGGAATGCGAACCGGGGCAGTTGGCGTCCAATGGTGAGCCATTCGAGACCGAGGGCAATGCGTTGGTGGACCGCGACGCGAACGGTCATGCAGAGCGCATCGCCGAGGCGGGGTGCAACCTGACCGGCGATCCCTGGCCGTTCCACACCACCAACAGCTTCCTGCGCTGGTCGAGCGACGGCGGGCGCACATGGGAAAACGAGTCGCAGCCCGAGGCCTGGTATTGCGAGGATACGCACGAGGGCAAGACCGTCGTTCGTGGTTGCACCGAGGGCTCGCTGGTGCGTGCGGCCAACGGCGATATTGTCGCGGCGCTGCGTCTGGGCATGCGACCCCACTACCGCGAACATCCGTTTTGCAGCGACAATTTCGAAAGCACGGCCGTTTCGATCTCCAAAGACGACGGGCGCACCTGGTCGCCCATCCGGGAGGTACTCTCGCCCGGCCGCATGCACGCCACGCTGAACCGGCTCGAAAGCGGCGACCTGGTGATGACGGTCATCCGCCGGATCGACATCCGCGACGGCAAGCTGGCCACGTACCGCCGCGGCTGCGAGGCGGCGATCAGCCGGGACCACGGCCGAACGTGGGATGTGGACCGCACGATTACGCTGGACGACTTTGCGTTCTGCGATGAGCGTAACTGGGTGGCCAGCGGCGAAAGCATGATCCCCAAGTGCGGCCACCAGTACTCGATCGCGCTGAGCGACGGCTCGATCCTGACCGGCTACGGCAATTACAGCGCGGGCGGAGTCCTTATCCATTGGGAGCCCCCGGCGGCGTAGCTTCGCGTGGTGCCTCGGTATTCGTAGGGGCGTGATTGATCACGCCCTCCACGCCGCTCCTGAGTGGGCCTTGTTGTAGGGCGCGGGCTTGTACCGCGCCGGCCCTAGTCCCTCCACGCTCCCGCTGAGTGGGCGCAATCAATTGCGCCCCTACAACGGCAACGGCGGCAGGCAGGATGCCTGCCCCACGGGAATGTACTTGGGATCGGCAAGCTGGGCGATAGCAAAGGCGGCCTCACCCCCGGCCTCACCCACTCCTTTGGAGTGGGTACCCGCCAGAGGGAGAGGGGAGAACGGCAACGGCGTCGGGCTGGAAAGCCCGACCCACGCGTTGATGAATAATGCAGCCCAGATCGACCAAGATTCGGGGGTCCAGACCACGAGACTACCAGGAAATCGGAGTAACGACGCTGAATATACGCCTATGGCAAATCCCTGGCACGGGCGTAGAAAACAGCACGGGAGGCGATTCGTATGGTGGTAGTGGCATTCGTCGGCAGCCCACGTAAGGGCGCAAACACTGACCGTCTGGTCGAGGAGATTCTGGCCGGAGCAACCGAGGCAGGCCATCAGATCGAGAAAGTTCATCTGACCGACTATGCCCTGACGCCTATTGATGCGGTATATGGTAGCGAGATGGACTGGACCGACCCCCGCCAGGACGTGGCGGATGAGCTTATTGAAAGAATGGTGGAGGCTGATGTGGTGGTCCTGGGGTCGCCGGTTTACTGGTTCAATGTCAGCGGGTTACTGAAGCTGTTCATCGATCGCTGGTCGCTGTACCGACGCGGCGTGGAGCGTCTGATGGACCGGATGGCCGGTAAGAAGATGGTGGTAGCCCTGGCTATGGCCGATCCCCATCTGGACTATGTTGAGGTGGTGCTGGCACCGCTGCGCGAAGCGGCCAAGTGGCTGGAGATGGAATGGGCGGGAGAGGTCATCGCCTCCGGAGTCAGCGACCCAGGGGATATTGAAAACCACCCCCAGGTGCTTTCCGAGGCCCGCGAGCTGGGTAAGTCGCTATAGGCCGACCGCGGCCGAGCGTCGCCGGGCCCGGGCCTGCCGCCCGTCCATGAGTATTTCAGGAGGAGTGACAATGAGAAAGCTTGCGGTTGTACTGGGCGCATGGCTGCTGGTGGGAGGCGCGCTGGCTCAGCAGCCGGACCTAGCCGTTGTGAAGGGCACGTTCACGACCGAGCAGCGGCCCGCCTCGGCCAGAACCGTGGCGCTGTACTGCGGGATCGTGCAGCGCGCTCTGGAGCAAAACGGCATGGAGTACGACTTGCTCACCGAAGAGCAGATAGTCGCGGGCAAGTTAGCCGGCTACAAGCTGGCCATCTTCCCTTTCAACACCGTCTGGCACGACGACGAGATGCAACAGGTGGTGAAGTTCATTGATGGTGGCGGAAAGCTGATGTGGTTTTATACAGTGCCTCCGCCGCTGCAACAGTTGCTCGGCATTGGCAAGTACAGCTACCGGGGCGTGAACTACGAGGGCGAGTTCTCCGTGATGCAGTTCGGCGCCGACCGCCCGCCCGGCTTCCCGGCGCAAGTACACCAGCAATCGCCGAACAGCCGGATAGTCGAGGAAGTAGCCGAGGGTGCCCGCGCCCTTGCGGTCTGGCACGACAAGGAGGGCAAGGATACGGGAGTGCCGGCAGTGCTGCTGTCCGACCATGGTGTTTGGGTCTCGCACGTCTTGTGGTCTGCAGCCGACGCCGGCGAGCAGCGCCACCTGGTGCTGGCGACGCTGGGGCATTTCATCCCGGGCAAGTGGACGGAGATAGTCGAGGGCGTTATGGCCGGGGCGGCTCCGGCCGCCGGCTATGACAGCCTCGATGCGCTGCAGGCAGCAGTGGCCG
The DNA here is from genome assembly GCA_030604405.1 of bacterium. GTDB lineage: Bacteria > Armatimonadota > Zipacnadia > Zipacnadales > UBA11051 > UBA11051. The sequence goes on from JAUVVY010000011.1 coordinate 48,057, forward strand.
ATAACGAGGTAGCCAGCGGGCTGGCGCAAGCAGCCGTTGCGCAAGCCGAGCAGGCGAGGGAGCTACTGGCCGCCAGCAAATTCTCGGCAGCCCTGGGCCTGGCCAAGCAGGTTCAGACCAGCGCGCAGTTGGCTGCGGCGGCCGCTTTCGCTTCGCGCCCCCACGAGTTGCGCGGCGCCTGGATGGGCTACCCTACCGACCAGACCGACTGGGAACAGATCATGTCCGAGCTTGAGGAGGCGAACTTCAACGCCATCTTCCCGCTGATGTACGGGCCCGGCTCCGCGACGTACCCCAGTGACTATCTGCCTCAGGTCACGGAGACGGATCAGATGAAGGCATGCATTGAAGCTGCGCACCGGCACGGCATTGAGGTGCACGTCTGGAAAGCTAACTGGCAGGTTCTTCACCGCGCCGCGGCTGAGCTCCGCCAGCAGTTTACTGATGACGGCCGTATGGTGCTCAGCCTCGAACAGGCGATGGGCCAGGAGGAAAGGAGCGACTATAAGTGGAGCACCAGATGGCTTGACCCCTCCGACGAGCGCAACCGCGAGCTGGAGTTCAACGCGACGATGGAGCTGGTGGAGAAATACCATCCGGACGGCATACACTTCGATTTCATGCGCTACCCGTCCAGGGATTATTGCTATTGCAGCCGCTGCCGGCAGAAGTTTGAGAAGTGGGCCGGCGTCAACGTCGAGAATTGGCCTGAGGACTGTTGGGAGGGCGGCAAGTACCTGGCGTCGTACAGAGACTGGCGGCGGCACCTGCAGACCTCGCTGGTCAAGCGTATCGCCGAGCGCGCCCGTGAGATAGACCCGAATGTCAAGGTCTCCCTGGCGGCGCGTGCCAGCCTCACGGGGTCGTTCGAAGGCGATGCACAGGACTGGGTCACCTGGGCGCACGAAGGCTACCTGGACATGCTGTGCCCGATGGACTACACGTCCAGTGTCGAGGTGCTGCGCAACAGGCTTGAGCCGCAGATCGAGGCCATTGACGGGGCTGTCCCGGTCTATGCGGGCCTGGGCGTCAGCCCCTCACGCTCTGCCAGCCCCGTGAATCTTTCCGAGCAGATAAAGCTGGCCCGCGAACTGGGCGCCGACGGGTTTCTAATCTTCTCGCTGACATCGTTCTCGCGGGCGATGCTCCCGGCCCTGAAGCTCGGTGCCACCTCCACGACCGTTGACCTGAGGCCCCACCACGCACAGCCCGCTAAGGCCACCTTCACGTACCCAAAGGGTGTCACCGGGGGTCCAGAGCGCACCTACACGTCCGAGGTGCCTTTGAGCGTGCGGGTCAGGATCGCCGCTGCTGGCGATGCAGAGCAGATGATTCTCCGGGCGTTGGTGATCCCGGCAGCCGGGGGCGAGGCGCAGCCGGCTGGCGAGCATGTCTCAAACAAGCGGCCTGCCCAGACAGCCAAGCTCGAACTCCCGCCCGAGCCTGGCGTCTGGCAGATTGTGCTCCAGGGCGAAGTCGTCTTCAAGGACGGACACAGGGAACCGTTCTACCTGCGCAGCCGGCCGCTGCGTATATTGACCGAGCAGGAGAAGCAGGCCTTGCTGGAGCGGCTGCAGCCGCCGAGCTTCGCGACAGACAAGCTCCACGTCGGGGTCGTTTTGGGCGGCTACGGCAGCGAAGCCCTGCTCCAGGCGCTGCAGACAGCCGAGGACCTCGAGCCCAGGCCGGTGTACCGACTGACGTCTGAGGCGCTGGAGCCGTGCCAGGTGCTCATCCTGCCGCAACTGCGCGACACAAGGGGCGCATTCACAAGTCAGGTGGTGGAGTGCCTGCGCAGCTTCGTCGAGGCTGGCGGCGGCCTGCTGGTAACACACGATGCGGTGGGAATACGCGGCCACCCTGCGATCTTCGCCGATGTCGCCGGCGGGCTTGGCGGGCCCGTGAAGGAGCCGAGTGTGATAGTCGCTGTCCAACATCCGCTGACCGCGGGCATGAGCGTCGGCGATGAATTCACTCACAGTTACTACGATCACATCCCGCTCACCCTGGGCGACAAAGGCACCGTCGTTATCAAAGACACCTACGGCAATGCGGTGGTCGCCTGCGGTCAGGTCGGCAGGGGCCGCTATGTGGCCTGTGGCATTGCTATAGGTCTCGGTGCCGGTGACGCCGACGTGCGCCCCACTGGTGCTGAGCTGACCTTGCTGAACAACGCGGTCAGGTGGCTGCAACTCGCCACAGGCCCCTAGATGCCACTTGCCTCGGACCCGAAAGAATACGCGGTACGGGCCGACGGAAAATGGAAATTTCCGACGACTTCCGGGAGCGCAAGGTGCGGATGCCAGCTGCGCTCATGCGCTAGTAATCAAGCCCTGGTCGAACATCCAGCGTAGCGAATCTGCTATGGCTTGCTCCGGCGTTATCTGCGGGCTGTAGCCGAGTGCTTGCTTCACCTTCGCAATCGTGAAGCACATGTGCTCACACAGGAATCGCAGGCCCTTCTCGTTCAGCTTGTCGCCGCCCTGGTGCCTGGCCAGCAGCTCTTCCATAGGCACGTACTCGACCTGGGCTTTGCGACCGACTGCCTCTGCCAGCAGCTCCACATAGTAGTTGAGCGTGATGGCGTACTCGGATGTGATGTTGTAAGTATCGGCCTTTTCGGGTTGGTCGAGTGCAAGTACGAAGGCGTCGGCCAAGTCGCCGACATGCCCGAAGTGGATGAGAGCGCGGCCGTCGTTGGGCACTGACAGGACCTCGCCATCAATGATGCGCTGGAAGCATTTGGGATTGCGCGCGCCCCACAGGTCTATCGGCACAGCGCCGGCGCCGATGATGGCGGTGGGCCGCAGGATCGTCAGCGGGATGTCATACTCCGCGCAGAGGCGCTGGGCTTCGCTGTCCGCGGCGAGCTTGTGACTGAAGCCGACGTACTGGCTGTCAGGGCCGACATCACGCGGGTGGGTCGGGTGATTTTCATCAGCGGGGACATACGCAAGCGGCGCATAGACGCCGACTGAGCCGCACTGCACGTAGTGGCCGATTTTGCCCGCCAGCGGCTCCAGCACCACGCTGGCCGTGGAGGCCGACATTGCGATCATGTGGACAGCCGCGTCGAAGGTCATGCCCTCGACGGCTTTGGCCAGGGCGCTTTCTGCGCTGATGTCCACTTTCAGGCGCCGGACAGATTCAGGCAATTGCGCGGGCGTCTGGCCACGGTTGGCGACGGTGACCCGGTCACCCCTGGCCGCCAGTCTCCGCGTTAGATTCAATCCGAGAAAATGGGTGCCACCAATAATCAGTACGTTCATCATACTCCTCCTGTCGCACGGGCAGATGGGCCGCTGTTCGGCCGGCTCGGTATTGGGCTGTCAGACCATGAGGTCGCCGCCGGTGAGATCGAAGGCGGCACCTGTGATGTATGCGGCCTCGTCAGAAGCCAAAAAACCGACCAGCCAGGCGGCTTCCTCGGGACTGCCGAGGCGCTGGATCGGGAAAGATTCCTCCCAGGCGCGCAACTCGTCAGGAGGCGTGTTGTCAAGGACCATCTCCGTCGCAATCAGCCCGGGGCAAATGGCGTTGACGGTGATGCCGTAGCAGGCCAGCTCCTTCGCGAAGCCACGGGTGATGCCGAGCACGGCGTGCTTGGAGGCGGTATAGTGGACGCCGCCGAGAGTGCTGACAGTCTTGCCCGCCGAGGAGGAGAGATTGACGATGCGGCCCCAGCCTTGCTCCCTCATCGGCGCAATAACCGCCTGCGAGCACAGAAATACGCCGTTAACATTGACCGACATCACGAGATTCCATTCTTCCTCAGAGATGCTCTCGACGCGAGTACGCCGGATGATGCCGGCATTGTTGACAAGGATGGAGACGGTGTCAAAGGCGTCGAGGGTGTGCTGAACCAGCGCCTCCACCTGGTCGCGCTTGCTGACATCACAGTGAACTGCGATGGCGCGCCCGCCGGAGGCGGCGATCTCGTCGCTGACACGTTGAGCGGCAGTGGTGTCCACATCGCTGACGGTCACGGCGGCGCCTTCGGAGGCGAACAGGCGCGCGAAGGCGGCACCCATGCCACGGCCGGCTCCGGTGATGATGGCGACCTTATCTCTAAAGCGCATGTTGCGGTCGGACATGTCGGACACCTCCGGCTACTTGTTTAATCTGAATTTCAGTACCGTGGGCCGGATGGGCCCCGTGTTTCACTTCGGTCAGGCCACCGCACCCACTGCGAAGCAGTGGGTACCCGACGCCTGCGGCGTGGGTACCCGGCCGGTCCGAACGACTTAACGGCAAAGGCCCACAGACTGGAAAGCCCCGCCTTCGCCAAGGCTACGGCGGGCAAGCTTGTGCCACGCGAGAGAAGAAGGAATGGTATATTCTAGCTAGCTATTGACATACACAGTCCAAACGACTCAATGGCAGGAACGCCTGCGCAGGCGATGAGTAGCGTCAGAGCTGGTAGGAAAGGTCGGTGTATGACGCTGTTCATCCTTTCTGCTCCTGGAGCGTGTATTCATATATTCGTCCTTGACCGCCGACGAGTATAGCGTCCGTTCCCGAATCATCCAGATCCAACGCAGCGATGGCTGCACAATGTTCGGGTATTGTCTCCTCATAGATCAGCTTCTTGTTGGCATCGTACACCCACAAAGTCGCCTGGTCATTGACGTAAACCCCTGCTATTGCGGCGAAATACTCTCGCTCATTTTTCTTGAGTCTGACAGGCGTGGCGGCCAGAGTCACCGCCCCCTCCAACGCAGTCGCCTGGAGCTTGGCGACGACGTTGGCGTCGAAGTTGAGGACTGTCAGTTTGTCACCGTCAAGATGCAACACGCGTTGCGGACCGGTCTTGTCGGGCCAATTACAGAGCGAAAAACGGGCAAGAAAACCAGGAGGACGCGTAGAAGACAGGACGTTGCCCTCGGCGTCCCTGATCTTCATCTCGCCACGAGCATTACTGTGGAGGATTTCCAGGCTTCCGTTACCGTCGGTGTCCACCATTTCGACGTGCCAGACGTTGCCATCAGGTTTCTTCCACTGACGCTTACCGTCGGCCTGGAGCAGATGGACGCCGCCGCGGCCATTGAACCCAACGACGAATTCCAGTTCGCCGTCGCCGTCAATATCTCCGGAGCACATGTCATCAACGCCTGGCATGGCCCCGCCATAAGACCAGCGTGTCGAGCCGTCGTGATCGAAGAGACGGGGGTTGCTGCCCCAGTGCCCTGTGTTGATAAACTCGCAATTGCCGTCGCCTTCGACATCAATAATATCAACGTGTTTGGGCCTCGATTTGAAGCTGACAGAGAACTTCACGTTGTAGTGTTGATCAAGCAGCACGGCGCCGCTATTGCCAGCGATGCCGATCTCGGGAACGCCGTCGGAGTCCAGATCCGCGAAGGCGATGTCCGTCACAGTGCCTGTGGGTACGTACTCGACGAGTAGCTCGCGGATGAATAGACCTGAGCCCTTGGTAACTACAGGGGAAGAGGGCTCAGGCGCTGGTTCGGGCGGAGGAGAGGGCATCCAAGCCATCAAGCGCGGGAGAATCCAGATGCTTGCCCCGATGAACAGCGCGCCAAAAAGCACTATCGCGACACAGCTGCCAATTATTACTTTCTTGACATCCATTAGGCGTCACCTGTCTTCCCGCTGGGCTCTCGACGCCTTGCCGAGAGCCAGTTGCGTTCTGGTCATTGATGCTGATTCTCCCCAGAGCGCTATCCGAACCAGACGCCGTAACGGCGGACGCTTTCGCCCCCGTAGGCGCCGATCAGACCATATAATACGCCCGCGGTAAAGTAATGCCCCAGCGCCAGGCCGACGAAGCCCGGGATGAGCTGCCGGTAGGCGCGCATGCCGCCGAGCTTGAACACCACGCTCTTGATCAGCCACACGATCAGAAACGCCCCCCAGACCAGCTCGCCGTAGGAGCAGATCATGCAGAAGGCCAGCGGATGCAGCGGGAAGCGCAAAAACGCCATGCGCACGAGCATCAATCCGACGGCGACGACAAAGCCGGAGCCGGTAGCAATGATGCGCGGGGTGTCGGGCTTGAGTGACCCCTTTGCGTAGTCGGCCACAACCGTGTACTCCTGGCGGGCGATGCCGGAACCCCAACCGGACATGCGCCCAAGTCCGCCGGCGCCGAACTCGTAATAGGCGCGCAATAATCCGGTCATCGAAACGGTAAAGCCGACTGCAAGCGCGACGATTAGCACCCAGTTCATGGCGCTCTGTTTGACGCCGGTGCCGCGCGCGAGCCGGTAACCATCAACCTGGTAGCCCATCATCGAGGAATAATACCCGCGCGACATGAATACAAACGTGGCATAGACCGTCGCGCTTTGCCAGGAGTTCTGGTATCTGAAGGCCTCGGAGCCGAGGAAATAGCGGATGCCCTTGAAAGATTGATAGTAGGGGTACATCCAGATCAGCGGCACGCCGACTTCGGCGCGGATGCGGGCATACACCACCGCCAGCATCATCACCAGGACCATGTAAAGAATCGCCAGCCACAGGGCCATGCCGGCCATATTCATCCAGCCGACAATTACCGCGAAGGCGAGTATGCCTCCGAACACCGCCACCCGGTAGCTCATCGGCTCATCGGAGTCGTCTATCTGCTTGTCACCGGTGAAGGCCTTGCGGAGCACATCGGCGATGTGGTGGCGACCGATATAGATGAGCAGGATGCAGAGGGCCACATAAGCACCCAGCCCGCGCTCCTGCCAGAAGGGATAGCCGGCAAGCTGGAGGCCTGCGGCCGTGAAGATCAGCTTTTCAAGCTTCATCATCATATAGAAGGCCCATACGCTGAAGGCGATCTCGGTGGGCACGAGATAGCCGAAGCCGATCAGCTCAGGGCGAAAGTGGACCGACATGGGTCGCAGCGAAGACAGCGGGAACTCGGTGAAAAGCGTACCGAGGTCATAGTACTTGCCCAGGGCGGTAAAGGCAGGGTTGTAGGAGTTGATGATGTTGGTAATGTTGTAGAAGAAGGCGATGGCGAAGCCGATCCACATGATCCTATTGCGGAGAAAGTCAACGAGAATGGCGGGGCCGTCAACGCCGTGGGTACATTCTATGGGCAAGTGCAAGAGCGGATAGGTGAGCTTTTCTTTCTCTGACCACTGGCGGCGGAAGATGGTACTGATGGCGAGCATGCAGACCCACACGGCCAGGAAAAAGATGCCCCATGCGAAAAGCGGGATCGCCCATGCGCCCCACGGCACCAAACCGGATTCGGAGGCCTCGTAGAGCTTGCGAATGACCTCGCGGTCGTGTGGCACCATCCAGCCGGGCAGATGGCCCTGCAGGGAGGTGAAGTTATTCTCCGGAGTGTCGAAGTAGAACAAGACGGGCAGGGTGTTCATGAAGAAGCGGCCGATGCCGCAGCCGGTCACCGTAGTGGCCACGGTGAGGAATACATAGATCATGATGATTTCGCGGCGGTCGAGGCTGAGCCGCCGGCTGAGGCGACGCACCAGCGGATTAAGCAGCACCAGCACAAGCAGTATGCCGACAGCAGGAATCGGGGGTACGGCTTCGGTAATCTGGCAGAAGTGGGTGATGACCTCGGTCTGGTTGATCCAGAAGCTGGCAAGGTAGCAAAGGACTATGGCGAGGATCAGGCTGCGGGCGGTGACGCCGATCAGGGGATAGCGCGGCTGGTCGAGACCTGCGGCTTCAGGTTCCGAAGTGCGGCCTTCGTCTGTTTTCTTATCCACTGCCATAAGGGTGATAAGGTGGGGAAGACGCTCGCGATGGTGTCCTCCCCGAAGCCCCTTTCATGAAGTCCTTGGTGCTCTCAACGTCGGGTCGGTGCGGGCGCACGGCGTGCGCCCCTACGTGATTGGGCGCAATCAATTGCGCCCCTACAACGGCAACAGCATTGACGGGCTAGAAAGTGACATCGACCAGGTTGTGGCCTGCAAAGATATTGCGCTACACGACCGGCGCGGTACAAGCCCGCGCCCTACAACAAGCAGATACTTGATTCCTAATTCCGGAATTCACGACCGGAGTTTCAATACAGTTATTGTCTAATGACAAGATTCGCCGTTACGCGCCTACGGCAAACAACAAGGATGCCCCGCCTTCGCTAAAGCCATGGCGCGCAAGCTTGTCGTCCAGGAGGCTTTGTTGTAGGGGCGCAATTGATTGCGCCCAAGGAACAGCGGCCTCAAGGGCGTGACAAGTCACGCCCCTACTTTTTCTGCATGGCGCCAGGGAAAACCTGCATGTGAGGCGGGGCAAATGTCTTCAGCCGAAGATCACGTGGTAGAGGCGGACACCCTCACCGCCATAAAGGCCAATGAGATTCAACACCACACCGGCAGTCAAATAGTGGCCCACCGCCAGGCCGATGAAGGCGGGGATGAGTTGGCGGTAAGCGCGCATGCCACCCAGCTTGAAGACAATCGTCTTGATGAGCCAGACGATGAAGAACGGTCCCCAGATCGGCCCGCTGTAGGACAGAATCATGCAGAGGGCCAGCGGGTGGAGCGGAAAGCGCAAAAACGCCATGCGCAAGAGCATCAGGCCCATCGCCAGCACAAAGCCGGAGCTGGCGGCGAGCATGCGCGGTGTCTCGGATCGCACCGAGGCTTTGGCATAGTCAACCACGGCAGTGTACTCCTGTTGCGCAATCCCCGAGCCCCATCCGGACATGCGACCAAGCCCGCCAGCACCGTATTCGTAATAGGCGCGCAACAGGCCTGTCATCGAGACGGTGAACCCGACCATCAGCGCCACTATCAGCACCCAGTTCATCCCCGTCTGTTTCACACCGGTCGCTCGCGCCAGCCGGTAGCCGTCTATCTGGTAGGCCATCATGGACGAGTAGTACCCGCGCGAGAGGAATACGAATGTGGCAAAGACAGTCGCGCTTCGCCAGCTATTGTTGTATTTGAGCGCCTCGGAGCCGAGGAAGTAGCGAATGCCCTTGAAGGTCTGGTAAAAGGGGAACATCCAAATCAGCGGGACACCGACCTCGGCGCGGATGCGGGCGTAGACTACCGCCACTATGAAGACCAGGACCATGTACAGAATCGCCAGCCACGGTGCCATGCCCGCGGCCTTCATCCAGCCAATCACTACGGCAAAAGCCAGCAGCCCGCCGAAGACCGCCACCCGGTAGCTCATCGGCTCGTCGGAATCGTCAATACTGTCGTCGCCAGTGAAGGCCTTGCGCAGGACCTCAGCGATGTGATGTCGCCCGATGTAGGCCAGCAGCAGGCAGACTGCCACGTAAGCGCCCAGGCCGCGCTCCTGCCAGAACGGATAGCCGGCTATCTGGAGCCCCGCCATCGCTGCAATCAACGTCTCCAACTTGAGTAAGAAGTAGAAGGCCCAGACGCTGAAGGCGATCTCGGTGGGCACGAGATAGCCGAAACCGATTATTTCCGGTCGGTACACGATGGCCATGGGCTGCAGCGCGCTGAGGGGGTGCTCGGTGAACAGCCCGCCGAGGTCGTAGGCTCTGCCCAGCGCCGTGAAAGCCGGGTTGTAGGAATTGATGACATTGGTGATGTTGAACAGAAAAGCGATGGCGAAGCCGATCCACATGATGCGGCTGCGCAGAAAGCCGACCACCAGGTTCGGCCCGTCAACACCCGCGGTACAGTCCATCGGCAGGTACAGCAAAGGATAGGTGAGCTTCTCCTTCTCCGACCACTGACGGCGGAAGATGGTGCTGATGCAGAGCATGCAGACCCAGACGGCCAGGAAGAAGATGCCCCACATAAAGAGCGGCAAAGCCCACGCTCCCCACGGCACCACACCGGCTTCAGAGGCCTCGTAGAGCTTGCGAACCACCTCACCATCTTTCGGCACCATCCAGTCAGGCAGATGGCCCTGGAGGGAGGCGAAGTTGTTTTCCGGCGTGTCGAAGTAGTAAAGCGTGGGCAGGATATTGAGAAAGAAGCGGCCAATGCCGCAGCCGGTGACAGTGGTGGCTACGGCCAGGAACACGTAGATCATGATGATCTCGCGGCGGTCGAGGGAGAGGCGCTTGCTGAGCCGGCGCACAAGCGGATTAAGCAAGACCAGCGCAAGCAGTATGCCGACGGCGGGAATCGGGGGCGCGGCTTCGGTAATCTGGCAGAAATGCGCGATGACCTCGCTCTGGTTGATCCAGAAGCTGGCAAGGTAGCAAAGGACTATGGCGAGGATCAGGCTGCGGCCGGTCACGCCGATCAGCGGATAGCGCGGCTGGTCAAGACCTGCAGGTTCGGTTTCTGAAGTAGGGCTTTGATCCACTGCCATGAAGGTAATAAGTGGGGGGAGGGCGCTCTCGATGGTGTCCTCCCCGAATCCCGTTTTGCTAGGTTGGTACTACTCCTGGCCGGCGACCTGGATGTCGCGGATGCGCAGGCTCGGGACGATAATGCCCGGCTCCTCGCGGTAGTCGCTGGAAACTGAGTCAATGCTGCCAAGCATCTCAAAGGCGTCGCTGCCGATCATCGTCGTGGCCACCGGATAGGCCAACTCGCCATTCTCGATCTTGAAGCCGAAGTCAACAGTGGCAGAGATGTCTCCGGATGCCCCGTCCGGCTGCAGGCCGCCGTAAGCGATGTAGAGGCCCTCGTCTATTTCGGAAATCAGCTCGGCCTCGGTACGTGTCCCCAGAGCCACCTGGAGATTCGACGTGCTGACGCCGACAGAGCCGCGATAGCCGCGACGCCCGGCATGAGCGGTGTTGGTCACACCGGCCTTGTTGGCGGTGTAGGAGTTGTGCAGATAGGTGGTCAGCACGCCGTCTTCGATGAGCTTGCGCTGGACCTTGGGCACACCCTCGCCGTCATAGGCAGCCGAACCTAGCCCGCCGGCAACAAGCGGAGCCTCGGTAATCGTGACCAGCTCGCCGGCGATGCGCTGGCCCTCTTTTCCGGCGAGGAAGGAACGGTTGCGCTGGATGCTTTCCGCAGCGGCCGCGCCGATGCACGAGAAAAGCAGCCCGGAAGCGGCCAGCGGCCCGAGCACCAGCGGCAGACGCTTTGTCTCGACATTGCGCCCGCCGAGGTAGCGGCGCGCCTCTTCCGTCGCCTTCGTGGCGACGCCTGCGGGGACGAAGTCTTTCAGCAACCGGGCCGCGTCATATTCGAAATAGACCCCGACATCCTCGCCATCAACGACCACCGCCTGGAAGCTGATGCCGAGACTGGTGCCTGAGCGCTGCAGGCCGATGCCGGTTGATGAAGCGATCGCGCTGGAGCCGACAGTAAGGCTGGCGCCACCTTCGAGATGCACCTCCGGCTCGACGGCCTGGGCTTCTTCAATGGCCTGTGCGCACCATTCCACGACCTGCCCAACGTTCAGTCCGGCTACTGCGTCATCGAAAAGGTCCTCAACCTGTGGCGGCTCGGCGGGGTCGGGCAATGCCACAAAGTCGGGGTCGGGATGCGCGGCCCTGGCCAGAGCGGTCGCACTGCGGGCACATTCTACGACATCATCGGACTGCAGGCTCTGGGTGCTGCCGAGGCCGACGCCGCCGTCGTGAAAAGCGCGCACGCCGATGCCATAATCGCGAACGACCTCGCTTTCGCGCAGGCTGGAGTTCTCGACACCTACCCCGACTTCGCGCACCTGCACGCAGTAGGCGTCGGCAACATCGGCCCCCTCATCCATGGCGGCTTTGACGGCTTTTTGGGCGATGTCGAGCAGATCGGTCATGATGGCCTCCGTTTTCGTCCTTGGGACTATGGCAGACAGCTCGACAGGCAGCGGCAACGTCGAACCCTCACCCCCGCCCCTCTCCCGCAGGGAGAGGGGAGAACGGCAACGGCGGCGAGAAAAAGGGTCTGGCCCATTTTTCTCCGCGTGTTCATCGAGTTGAGTGCTATTGAGCTTCCTGTCCGCCGACGACGACCTGCGAGATGCGCACGTGTGGCCCGCCGGCGTCAACGGCCATGCCCTGGCCGTTCTTGCCGCACGTGCCACCAAGCTCGAACTGCAAGTCGTCGGCCACGGCGGTAACATTCTGCAAAGTCTCCAGCGTGAGGCCGGAGATGCAGACATTGCGGTAGTGGGTGCCGAGCTTGCCATGCTTGATCGTGTAAGCGTGCTCGACATTGCACGTGAACCGTCCCTGGGCGGTGAAAACATAGCCCCAGCCGCCGCCGCTCAGATACAAGCCCTCGTCCATCCCGGCCATCATCTGCTCCAGCGTCCGTTTGCCGGGTTCAATGGCAGTATTGCTCATGCGGACGATCGGGACATTCTGGTGGCCGCTGGCGCGGGCCGAACCATTCGGCTGCACGCCGAAACGTGCGGCCGTCTCGAGACTGTGGAGATAGCCCTTCAGTATCCCATTTTCTACGATGACATGACGCTGGGCAGGCACACCCTCGTGGTCGTAGTCGAAGGTGCCGTTTAGCCCCGGGAGCGTCGGATCATCAGTGATGGTGACCTCTTCAGCGGCGACCTTCTCGCCGAGCTTGCCGGCGAGAATCGAGTTGCCACTCCAGATCGCATCGGCCTCCGAATTGTGCCCGAAGGCCTCGTGCACCAGCAGGCCGCAGATGCGGTGGTCAATGATGACATCAAAGGTGCCGGCCGGTGCGCGCTCGGCGCTGAGCAGGTCCACCGCCTTCTTCGCGGTCTGCTTGCCCAGGGCCTCGATGTCCAGGTCCTCGATCAGTTCGTAGCCGGTGCGGTTGGCCTTGCGGTCGCCGGCGCGCTGGCGGGTGTCGCCATCGGTGGCCACCACGGACACGCCGATGGACGTGCCGGTGCTTTCGTAATGCAGAAAGGTGCCGAGACTGTTGGCCAGGAACATTTCGCCGGAGCCGTCGGCGTAGCTGGCGACGGTATTGGCGATCTTGGCAGGCTCAACGGAGCGGGCAGCCCTTTCAAGCTCGAACACGCGGGCCACGCGGTCCTCAAGCGGGACCTGGTCAGGGCGGATGCGAGGCGGCTTGCCCACCTCGCCGCGGGCGGGCTCGACTTCGGCGACCATGCCGGGGTCGGTGACGTGAGAGCTGGCGGCTTTCGCCATCGCAGTCGCATCCTCCGCACAGCGCAGCAACTCGGTCTCGTCGGGCCGGTTGGTGGGAGCGAAGCCCCATGCGCCATCTACCAGCACGCGCAGGCCGGCGCCGCGGGAGCGCGCGCTGGAGATCTTATCGGCGCGGCCATCTTCGACCGCAATCGCTGTGGCAGCGCCGTTGCTGATGCGCAGGTCGGCGAAATCAGCGCCCCTGTCGAGCGCCGCCTGGATAATCCGTTCCATTAACTGTTGCATAAGTGACCTCTTTCGCTTGGCGCCGCCTTTTGACTATTTCTGTGAGCGCGTAGAGCACTGCTGCCGGCTTTTTGCAATTGCCTTGAGGCCGGCGGCAAGGCCCTTGCCCAGTACTCTCGCGAGAACCGGCCCGCGGCTGTGCTTATCTGCGTCGGCCGCGGTCGTCTGCTCGGCGCTTTGGACGGCGCGACCTCGCGATACGATCAGCCAGACGCCAACCGCGACGGCGGCAACACCAGCCACAGCCAGGATAGTAGCAGGCCTCGCACGCAGACTCTGCGTCATCTGCGTGGCCCGGCTCTTAATCTGAGCCTCCAGGCGGTCAATGGTCTGGCCGAGTTCTTCAAGTGCAGCCTCAGGCTTCGGCGCTGGTTTTTTCTTCTTTCTCTTCTTTGTCTTCGCCATCCTTATCATCTTTCGGCTTCTTGCTGGCCGCGACCGCGATCATGATCGCCGCGGCGATGAGCAGTATGAGAGCTACGATAAAGTACGGCGCAGCAGGGGAAAGAAAGTACATTGCCAGCCAGTTGATCAGACCTATGGACAGGTAAATGAGCGCCAGCACCAGGCAGGTGAGCGCGGCGGCAAACAGTGCCATCTTCTTGCCGGAGGAGATGGCAAAATCGGTGACCACAGCCCGGACGTAGTTGGCCGTGCCGCGCATCAATTGCTTGAAAAGCTCAGACAGCGATTCGGAATTTTGCACCGTTGCAACCTCCTGAAGACGCTTCGCGTCCACCTCGCAAACCGTTTGGTTGGGACTTCAGTTCGGATTCGACTGCTAGTTACTGCTTCAGGCCGGCGACCATCAGGCGCAGCTTGCGCACCGTCGGCTCGGCAAGGTTGAATAAGCGATACCAGGTCGGCGAGTAGATTAAGTCCCATTCGCCGATGTATTCCACATGGCGGGCGGCAAACCCTTCCTTGAAGCGATTGAGGCCATACAGCGGGCTAGCTTTGTCGTCCTGGCGCACAACACCGCGCATGTCATAAATCTCGCAGCCGCGCGCCCTGGCCCAGCGCATCATCTCCCACTGTATCAAGTGATTAGGCATCTTGTTGCGGTGCTTGTTGCTGGAAGCGCCATAGACGTACCAGGCACGCCTGCCCACGGTCAAGGTAATCGCGCCGGCGATCACCTCGTCTTCCAGTCTGGCGATAAAAAGGGCGCCGAGGCCGGCCGATATCAGCAGGTCGTAGATGTCGTAAAAGTAGCTTTCGGCGCGCACCTTGAAGCCGTCGCGCTCGGCCGTCTCAAGCAGAAGCCGGTAGAAGGCGGCGACCTGCTCGCGGGGGCAATCGCTGCTAATGGTTATGCCCTTACGCTCTGCGAGGCGGACATTGTAACGCCATTTGCTCTTGAAGCGGGCCAGAATCTCATCTTCGGGTGGGGTCAGATCAACCTGCATGACATAGCGGGGCTGGATGCCGCCAAAGGCCTCATTGCCGGTCGGCGCAGGAGAAAAGCCGTGGTCGCGCAGCATCCGGACGTACTCTGAATTGTCGGCCGGGATCGCCGGGTCAATCTTGTAAGCCATCGCCCCGTGCTCTGTGGCCAGCGCGTTGACCTGCTCGATGAGGAGGCCGAAAAGGTGCGGCCGGCTGAGGTCAGATAGCGGCCCTCGCGGGCTGTAGAAAAGGCAGCGGCCAAGACCAGGCACCGGGCGCTTGAGAATCTGCACGGTGGCGCCAGTCCGGCCGCCTTCTTCGATGGCGATGCGGTACGGCTGCCAGCCGGTGCGGGACTTCAACTCGCCCCATTCCCAGCTTTGCAGGAAATTGCCGTACTCACATGCGGCGACAAAGTCGTTGTAGCGCTGCTTGTCAGCGTTTCCCAAAAGCATATTGAGACCGTTTTATTGGTTGTTTGCAGGCTTGTCTTGCGCTGCCATAGCTGTGGCGAGAATGTCACGCGCTACCGGCCCGGCTGTGGAACTGCCATAGCCGCCTTCAGAGACCAGCACAGTCACGACAAAGCGCGGGTTGCTGTAGGGCGCGAAGGTCGTGATCCAGGCGTGCGTTGGCAGGCGCTTGTCATGCTCGGCAGAGCCGGTCTTGGCGGCACACGAAAAAGGCAGGGCATCGAGCAGGCGGGCCGTGCCGTTGCGGTAAGTCACCGCCCGACGCATGCCGGCACGCACCGTAGCCAGAGTGTCGGGCTTCAATTCAAGGTGGCGACGAACCTTGCGCTCGCAAGTAGTCGGCTCGCGGTGCATGTGATGCGGCCAGGCGATCTTGCGGACGACGGTGGGCTCAATGACCTCGCCGTCGCTAGCCACGACTGCGGTGGCTATAGCTACCTGCAGTGGAGTTGCGGACAGATAGCCCTGGCCGATAACCATGTTGAGCGTATCGCCGCTGCGCCAGTCCTCGCCCGTATTGCTGCGCTTGTATTGCTTGGTTGGCACGAGTCCGCAAGCACTGCCGGTCAGCCCCAGGCCGGTCGGTTCGCCGAAGCCGAAGAGGCGCGCGTGGTTGGCGATAGCGCTGCTAGTGAGGCCGGATTTGCGGACCATTTCATAGAAATACACGTCACACGACTCAGCGATGGCCCGGTAGAAGTCCACGCGGCCGTGGCCCTTGCGCTGCCAGCACTTGAAGGGCTGGTGCTTGGTGCCTTCGTGGATGATGCCTCTACAGAAATAGGTGGTGGTGGTCTTGATCTGTGTAGTCTCCATCGCTGCGGTTGCCGAGACTATTTTGAATGTGGAGGCAGGCGCATACTGCCCGCCGATGACCTTGTTGAACAGCGGCTTGCGCGGGTCGTCGTTGAAAGCCTTGAACTCTTCGTCCGACCAGCCTCTGACCCAGCCGTTGGGGTCGAATGTGGGATAGCTGGCCATCGCCACGACGCCGCCGGTCTCAAGGTCGAGGCAGACCGCGCCCCCGGTCTTGCCGGTGGTGGTCTTAATAGCGTTTGCCAGGGCGGCTTCGGCTACCTTCTGCACGCGAGTGTCAATCGTTAGATAGACTGTGGCTCCCGGCGCCGCCTCCTCCTGGTAAGCCACGCGCACCGGATTGTTCAGGCGGTCCACTTCATAGACGGTGCGGCTGCGGCGGCCCTGTAGTATCGGCACGGCAGGGGCAGTGTTGGTGTCCAGTTCGCACAACTGCTCGACGCCGGTCTGGCCGACGATGGAGTCGTTTCCGTATATCGGCATCGCCTCGATGCCCTCAGGCTTTGGTAACTGGCTGGGGCCATTGAGCGCATCATCGGGATAAGGCACAGACCTGTAGATGTCGGCCTGCTCTTTTGCGATGCTACTGATGCTGCGGGCATAGCCCAAGACGTGTGCGGCCAGCGAGGCGTGAGGGTAATGGCGGTGAGCACATTCTGCAATGCGGACACCGGGCAGCTCTGGCGCGCGCTCTTCGATCTGGGCCACAACTCGGAAGGGCACGTCCTCGCCGCCGGGTAGAGGTACCGCCTGCATCTGCGTTGACTTGATCTTCTCAAAATGCTCGCGCAACTCGGCAGCCGAAGTCTCGCCCAGGATGCCGGCCAGTATTGCGACTTCCTTCTCCAGGTCATCTTCGCGCGCAGGTAGGTCCTTGGGAATCACCTCGACGTGCCAGGCGTAGCAGTTGTCCACCAGGACCTCGCCATTACAGTCGAGGATCAGGCCGCGCGGGGCAGGGCCGGAGATCTCCGTGAAGCGATTCTTCTGCGCCTGCTTGGTGTAAGGGCCCCAGTTGGCCACCTGCAGCGCCCACAGGCGCACGACAAGAGTCAACAGAACCAGGCCGAAGAATGCGCCCAGCCCCACGATACGCGTGTTTGTGGTAGGTTTATCCATGAGAGCCGATCGGTCCGCTGCGGCCAGTGTAATCGGCAAGAGCGCAGCAGCGTTGTCAGTGCGCAGCGCAGGGGAAGGCTCATTGTCCGCCCGGCGGCTCGGGTGGCTTTTCGCCGTCGCCCTCGGGTTTCGGCTCAGGCTCCGGCGCCTCGCTGTCAGCGCCTCCAGGCGTGGCAGGCGGTGTCCCAGGCTGCTCAATTGTGTCGGAGGTGGTATCCGAGGCAGGCGGCGGCCTGGGAGATGAGCTGGTCGGCGGGCCGTGCAATGCGCAAGTTCCCGTCGGCCCCGCGCCGGCGGGGACAGTGCGCTCGACGGTCTGCGGGCAGTAGGCCCCGGCCAGTTGTCCGGATTGGGCGCACACAGTGACTGTGCGGCCGCCAGCTTCGCCTGGCGGCGGGCTGGGTCCGGGACCGGGCCTTTCGGATACGTGGGCTGAGGAGGCAGGGCCATGGATGCGGCAGGGCGAGGGCGGCGATGCGCCGGGGCCTAAGACTCTTTCGACGGTACTGGGGCAATAAGGCGTCGCCCGCCCGCCACTGCTAGTGCATACTGTAATAGTGCCGCCTGGCCGCTCCTGCTCTTCTTCCTCCTCTTTCTCCTCCTTCTCCGGTTGGCCGCGTCGGGTTGCCTTGACACCGGCGCCCTCCGGATACTTGCCGTTGTAGCCGCGCAGCTTCAACGCCTGGGCCATGAACCTGGCGAACACCGGAGCGCAAAAGCCGCCGCCGGAGGAGCGCCGCATCGGTTTGTAATCATCATTGCCAACCCACACCGCACAGGACAGATCCGGGCTGTAGCCTACCCACCAGGCGTCGCGGCCGTCCTGCGTCGTGCCCGTCTTGCCGCATATCGCGTAGCCGGAAACCGCCGCCCGGGTGCCGGTTCCGGAGGTGACTACCGTGCGCATCATCGAGATCATGCTGATAGCGGTCGCCTTGTTGATGACACGCCTGCGCTCCGGTCTGAAAGTAACCAGTGTCTCGCCGTGTGCGTTTTCGATGCGTCGAATCAGGCGCGGCTTGGTGTACAGCCCACCGCTGGCGAAGGTGCAATAGCCGACTGCCTGCTCCAGCGGTGCCAGCTCCGAGGTGCCCAGGGCGATGGCCGGTACCGCGCGCAGCCGCTCCTCGGCCAAGCCCATCATCTGTGCGGTGGCTTTCTGGATCGCCTTAGCCCCGAGCTTGCGGACTATGCGCACCGAGACGAGGTTGACCGACTGAGCCAGCGCGCCACGCAGGGACCAATTGTGGCCCTGTGCGCCCGAGTAGTTCTTGGGATTCCAGTACTTGCCCGGACCGGTGCGAATGCTTATCGGCGCGCCGCTGAAGAGCGAACTTGGCCCATAGCCTTTTTCCAGCGCCGCCGCCCATACGTATGGCTTGAATGAGGAGCCGGGCTGGCGGCCATACAGCGGAGGTCCGGAATACGCGCGGTTGTATTGAACATCCTCGTAATTGCCGACACCACCGACCATCGCCAAGACATCGCCGGTGGCGACTTCCACGGCGGCCAAAGCGCCCTGGCCGACCAGGCCCCCCTTGATTCGCCGGCGACTGCGTAGCGACTCGACGCCTTTGGTGAGTTCCTCCTCGGCGACCTTTTGGAGCTTCATGTCGAGGGTGGTATAGACGCGCAGGCCGCCCTGATAGACGGCGTCCTGGCCATACTGCTCACAAAGCTGGCGGACGACGAGGTGGGCAAAATACGGTGCTCTGAAGGCGGTGATGCCGCGCTCTTGTAGCGGCGCGAGGTTGGCCTGAATCTGGTGCTGATCGGCCTCCGCCGCCTGCGCGGAGGTAATATAGCCCATCTCGACCATGGCGTGCAGCACGTGGCGCCGGCGCTGCTTGGATTTCTGCGGATGGCGGTAGGGGCTACAAGTCAGCGGCGAACGAGGCAGGCCGGCCAGCAACGTCGCCTCGGCCAGTGACAGGTCGCTGACGTCCTTGTTGAAGAAGGACCGCGCCGCCACTTTCACACCATAGGCACCGTGGCCGTAATAGACTTCATTGAGATACATCTCGAGCATCTCGTCTTTGGAATAGCGCCGCTCGATCTCCAGAGCCAGAATGGCCTCGCGTATCTTGCGACCGAACGTTTTCTTGCGGGTCAGCCACATGTTGCGCACGAGTTGCTGGGTGATGGTGCTGCCGCCCTGGCGGAAGCTGCGCTCGTGCAAGTTGACCCACGCCGCACGCAGGATGCCCTTGGGATCAACGCCTCGGTGCTGGTAGAAGGGGCGGTCCTCGATGGCGATAGTGGCCTGGCGCAGATCCAGTGGTATCTCATGCAGATCAACCGGCTCGCGATCTTCCTTGAAGACCCGACCGAGTAGTGTATGGCTGGTATTGCCCTCGGCGTCAATTTCAGTGGAGTATATCTCGGTGGTCAGCCGTGGGCGGTAGGCAATCAGCTGCTCGGCATCGGGCAGCGATTCGCGGACGGCCAACAGCCCGCCAGCAACCAGGCCAGTGCCGATGAAGCAGCAGACCAGTACGAAAACGTTGACGTACCTTAGAAATGCAGAATATTTGCGTATCCACGTGCGTTTTGCCACATAGACCACCGACCGCTATTATAGCAGTAATGGCCGTCTGTTGTATAGGGGACAGGCGGGCGCGGCGCTGTCTGCTTGACACCAAGTCAAGCTAATGCCTAAAATGATGTGACAATACGTGCACACTGGCTAGCCAGGTGTTGCTTTGCGGTAGTGCCAGTACCTAGGGCGGAGGAAAAAAGATGCAGAATACACTACAGAAACTGACCAGGCTTGAGATTGCACTAGCATTGACCGTACTTGCACCTGCGTGGCTGCTGACGTGCTGCTTGCCGGCGCACGCTGACGCGCCTGCGGCAGATTACACGGTCCAGCAAGGCGATGCGCTGTTGATCTATATCTTTGATGAGGAAGCGCTCACCGGCACCTACCTGGTGGGTGCCGCCGGCACGATTCCGATGCCGATGGTCGGGCAGGTCGCGGTGGCAGGCAAGACGCTTGCTGAGGTACGCGATCTGCTGCGCAAGCAACTGGGGGAGATAATTCGCGATCCGTTCGTCACCGTCGCCATTGATGAGGCCGCGTCGGCGCGGAAGGTATTCGTGAGCGGCTATGTGGAGAACACGGGCGCGGCGCTGATGCGGCCGGGGTCGAACGTGCGAGATGCTGTGGTCATGGCCGAGCCGCAGGGACGCGCTGATTTGAGTAAGGTGCGCTTGAGCCGGAGAGGGGAGCAGTCGCTGGAGATTGACCTGAGCGGCCTGCGTGAGGCTAGGGTCCTCGGCGCGCCGGTGCCGGTGCAGTACGGTGACGTCATATACGTACCGCGCCTTGACAACATCATATCCGTGCTCGGCGAAGTCAAGCAGCCCGGCTCGGCGACACTGCCGACAGGCGAGCGGCTGACGGTACTGGAGGCGATTGCCAAGGTGGGCGAGGGCTTTGCTGCAGAGGCCGATACCAACACGGCACTGCTGTTGCGCAAGGGCCTGGACCAGCCGATCAGGATAGACCTGCGGGCCCTTATCAAAGATGGCGATGTGTTGCAGAATTACGAACTGCAGGGCGGGGACGTGCTGCTGGTACAGAGGGCCAACGAGATAGCCGTAGTGGGCCAGGTCAACTCTCCTACCACGTTCTATTCGGCAGAGCCGGTCAAAGTTACTGAGGCAATCATCCGCGCGGGCGGCTTCAATGAAACCTCCGGCCTTGCCCAGGCCAAAATCTTCCGCGACGGCGAATATATCCCCGTGGACCTCGAAAGCCTGTGGAAAGAAGGTGACATGAGCAAGAATATCGCGCTGCAGGCGGGCGATACACTGATCGTGCCCGAAAAAGAGCCTGAGGAGATCGTGCTGCTTGGCGCGCTGACCAGGGTCGGGCCTGTCAACATCGCGGATACGCACAATACCAGCCTGCTGAAGATAGTGCTGATGGCCGGCCCGACGGAGAAGGCAAATCTGCGCAAAGTGCAGGTCTATCGCGGTGGGGAGCAGATGACGGTCAACCTCAAGAAGATCGAGGAAGAGGGTGATATGTCAGGGGATGTCCAACTGCAGCCCGGCGATGTGGTGATTGTCAACGATGCAGAGAAGGTGTATCTGCTCGGCGCGTTCGGGAGGCCCGGAGTGTATCCGTATGACCCGGAGCTGTCGCTGTTTGACTATCTCAGCACGGCGGCGTTGGGCACGGGCTTCGGCCACTCGGTCGGCTCGTTGGTGAGAGTCAAGGAGGATGGCGAGACGGAAGTGACCAAGATAGATATGTCCAAGATCAAAGAGGGACAACTTCCCCCCGACGTGACCGTACAGGCGGGTGACATCATTTACTTCCCACCGGTGCGGCCGCGGGAACGCAAGACGGTGTGGGAGTACATCCGGGAGAACTTGTGGCTTCTGCAGGTGTTCGACATATGGAAGTAGCGGGCAGTTAGCTCAGCTAGCCTCGCATAGCTGTGGCGAGAATAGAGTGCGGCCCCGAGATCTCTTCGGGGCCGCCTTTGTGTTTGTTTGGACTCGTTGTGTGCTTTGGGGAGGGGCTAAGAGTGCTTCAGTCGGCGTCCGTGTTGAAGCGATATCCGGCATCACGGATGGTGAGTACGTACTTGGGTGCGGAGGCGTTGTCTTCGATCTTGCGGCGGAGATTATAGATGTGGGTCTCAATCAGGCTCTGGTTAGTGTCCTCACGGCTCCACACCTTCTCAAACAATTGGGCAATTGATAAGACAGCTCCCTCGGCTTCCACAAGGGCCAGCAAGAGCCGGAATTCTGTGGGGGTGAGGTCTACTTTCAGCTCGCCCCTGGTGACTTGATGTGTGTGCATGTCGAGGTGCAGCGGCCCGGCTGTGACAAAGCGCTCGGTTGCGGCCTGCGCGGCATAGTCAGTCGCGCGTCGCAGGTGGGCCCGCACCCGGGCAAGCAATTCTTCTGCCATGAACGGCTTGACCACATAGTCATCGGCCCCGACCTCCAGCCCGAGCACGCGGTCGAGTTTCTCGCCGCGCCCGGTGACCATTATGATGGGCACATTTGATTCGCGCCGCATTTCGCGACAGACGGATATGCCGTCTATGTCAGGGAGCATGATGTCGAGTATCACCAGGTCGAAATCGCCTGCATTGAAGGCCTCCAGCGCCTCCGCGCCGAGGGCATAGGCCTCGGTGTCGTAGCCTTCCTGCTGCAAGCGCAACGAGATGACCTCTACTGTGGTCGGATCATCTTCTACGATGAGAATCTTAGCCTTTTTCATGCGTGGAATTGGTACTCCTCCCCCCAAATTTGCACAGCTAGCGATGCATACTTCGGCTATCACATGCCCGATTCCTGCAACTGTTGAAAGTTCTTCACGAATAATTGCAGCAGGAAACAAGCTGTTCCCGACGAAGTCTGGTATTACGTTCCGCTGACAATGTCATTTTAGAACCTTATCTGAGAACATGTCAAACATAAATCCTCAACGGGAGTGGGCGAGAGCGATGTTGATGCGATTCGTACTGTCTATTACAGCGGTCACACTGTTAATATTTGTGGGGAGCAATGGCATGTGCCAGGTACAACATCCAGTCCTCGAGTACACGCGCTACAACGCCGACAGCAGTGACGCACTGAAGGCGAAAACAGCCTACTTGATGCAGCTTTCTGAGGAGCAACTGCTGTCCCTGGTGCCCACGCAGGCCGGCTTCTATTTCACTGGCTGTCCGAACTGCACCGCAGGCCAGCAGGAACACGGGCTCGCCTGGGACCCGAAAAAACCGGACCAGGTCCACTGCCTGCACTGCGGCCAGGTATATCCCAGTGACAAGTATCCCAACACCGGCATCCAGGAAGTCACCAGCCCGGCCGGCAACAAGCTGAAGTATCCCTACTGGGAGGATGAGGATGCCTACAGATACTATTTCGAATCTTTCGGCGATTACGACGCCCGCAAGCAATTGGCAAGTCAGGCCTACGACATGGCGTGCGCATACCACGTGACCAAAGAGACGGAGTATGCGCGGCGAGCAGCGCTCATACTCAACCGCTTCGCAGAGGTCTTTCCCGACTACATATACAAATTCGACTACCCCTTTCGGCAGAAGGTGCTCTACGAGGGTGAGGTTGACCCGAAGGACTTCCGGGGCGGTTTCCGCACCGCGCGCTGGGACTGGTGGGCATATATGGGTATCCCCGTTGATCTGGTTTTCGCCTATGACATGATCTACGAAAGCGGCGAACTGGAAAAGATTCCGGGGGCCAAACAAAGAATCGAAAATGATTTTTTCCTGACTGCCACCGAGCAGGTCGCCGCCAACCGTGATACGCTGAGCAATATGAGCCCGGTCGCCTGGCGTGGGATGATAGTCGTCGCACGGGTGCTGGAGAAGCCGGAGTATATTCACGAAGTCGTCAGCCGTCTGGAGCGCTTCTGCGCCCGGCAGTTCTACTACGATGGCGTCTGGCGCGAAGGAGCGCCGTCTTATCATCAGCAGGTAATCGGCGGCCTGTCGTCTGTTTTCAACCTGACCAAAGGCTATTCCGACCCGGAAGGCTATACCCACCCCGAAACCAGCAAGCGGCTGGACGACCTGGACTTGGCCTCAGGGGTGCCGATGGTGGCGCGGGTCATCGCCTCGCTCAATAGTATGCGGCTGCCGAATGGACGGTTGGCACCCGTGCATGACACCTGGTCCAGCAGCGGCCGGGGGAGGATTTCTGCATCTGGGCCGGTGCTGCTGCCGGCGTTGGGCCATGCCATCTTGGGTCGGGGGCAGGGCGATGACCAGATGCAGGTGCATCTTACCTGGTCCGGCGGCTACGGACACACGCACTACGACGGGTTGAGCATGCTGATGTTTGCCAGGGGCGAAGAAATGCTGCCGGATTTGGGCTACACCCACACGCGCTATCGGGCCTGGACTCTGGCCACCGCCTCGCACAACGGCGTGGTGATAGATTGCGAAAATCAGTACGCCGGTAGCAAGCCGCCTTCGGACGGCGCGCTGGAATTCTTCGACGCCACCAGCCCGGACCTGCAGGTGGTCGCCGCCAGCAACCCACAGGCATATCCGGAAAAAGCACAGACATATAGCCGGATGCTGGCGATGGTCGGAATAGACGTGGCAAACGCGTATGTGGTTGATGCCTTTTTTGTAGAAGGCGGCCAGCAGCACGACTACTTCATCCACGGCAGCGCCGACAGGGCGCAGAGCCTGGCAGTATCAGGACCTGACGGAGTGCTGCAGATGGAGCCGGTTGAGACGATGCTGCCCGAGGGCGTTGAGTGGAAAGAGCCCGAAGGCGAACATCACGGCGGCTGGATCACAGAGAAGGGCTACGCATACGGGTTCTTGTCGGACAATCGCGTGGGGAGGCCGGCGGCCGGCGTGCAGCTTGCGGAGTTCAAGTATGATGATAAAGACCTGAGCACGCGCGTTTATCTGGTCACCGAGGACGGGGACGAGCTTTACAGCGGAATGAACCCGCAGATAAGGCCGGCGGGACGAGATGACTCCAAACTCGAACAGTTCAATCGCCACTATGTGATGATCAGGCGCGCCGGCGGCGAGGAGGGGAACCTGTTTGTCGCTCTCTTCGAGCCCGTCGGCGGCTCGCCTATTATCAAGTCGGTGTCGGTCTTGCCGTTCGATGGTAGTGGCTGGGCGCTGGTGGTGGTGACCGACGAGTTCACCGACATAATCGGTATCTTTGCTTACGATCTTCAGGGCAGCTACGAAGGCGTCGGGTTCGAGATGTCAGGGCCGATGAGCCAGTTGCGCATCCGCCAGGGCGAGGTGGTCAGAGCCTACTCGACCGGCCTGGTATCTTATGGGACCTTCATGCTGGACATCGGAGAGTATCGGGAGGCGAAGCTTGTCGGTGTCGAGCGTGGCGAAGATGGCGGCGCCCTGCTGATTGACGCCGACTGGACGCAGGTAGGCCCGACTGCCGGAACGGTGCTGGTACTTCATCATGGCGACGGGAGGACCCACGGCTACACGGTGGCATCGGTGGAAAAAGCCGGCGAGGGCAGCCGGATAATCACCCTACAGGACCCGGGCTTCGAATATGATGCCGACACGCAGACCGCTCAGTATGAGTTCTTCCCGCACCACACGCACACGGGCGAGCATGTGGTCCGCTGGCAGGGCGCGGTGAGCTACGAGCAATAGGCCCGCGCGTTACATATTGGCAAGTACCACGGCGCTCAAAGCAACCGCTATGCCGACCCAGCCGATCTTTCCCGGTATCTCGCGCCAGGCAATCGCGGCGAAAGCAGTGATGAGGGCGAGCGTCAGGGCCGCGGTGAGGGGAAACAGGACGGACGCCAGATAGAGGTCCAGGCCATAGAGCGTAAGCAATGTAGCCGCTACGTTGAAGGCGCCGAGCAGTAGTCCCCAGGCAGCCTCCTGGACGCCGAGCTTGCGTTCCGGCCGAAGCAACCATGCAGCCGTGCAGCCCACAGCGGCGACGCTGAACAGTATCGCCAGGTACATGGTTCTTTGGCCCTCGAGGCCTGTGGTATGAAACCACGTGTTGACGAGCATCGCCAGGCCATTGAGTAGAAAAAGCCCCAGCAGGACCATGACCCGCCCCAAGGTGAGCCGGTGCCTGCTTACACCCTTATCAAGCGTCAGCAGCGGCAGGGCCAAAACGGCCAGGACCATGCCGTAGGCACGAAGTATCTCCGGCCGCTCAGCCCAGATCAGCAGTGCCCCGGCAATTGGCACCAGAACTCCTAGCTGCATGACAGACGCGGCGATGGCCGTGCCCTTTTGCCGGAGCGATGGCAGCAGGAACAGGTATGCGACCACATAGGTTATACCGCCCAGTATGCCTATCCGCAAAGTCTCAGGGGCGGCTGCAGGTCCTGACACGGACGCCAGCGTACAGGCGATGAGGGCGGCAAACGCATAGTTG
This sequence comes from bacterium, assembly GCA_030604405.1. Lineage (GTDB taxonomy): Bacteria > Armatimonadota > Zipacnadia > Zipacnadales > UBA11051 > UBA11051. Next base: position 73,953 of record JAUVVY010000011.1, read on the forward strand.
ACAGCGCCGACGCCCACAGTGTCGGTGTCTCTGCGCTGTGCCGCGCGCGTGGTCAGGGCAAAGCCGGCGCCGCACAGGACGATCAAAATGAAGACAAGCATGGGCATCAGCCTATAGCAAACGCAGTCGGTGGGTGTCCATTTTGGGGAAAAGAAACGGTTTTCCCCTGGCAGGAATTCTGGGGGTTATTCGCCGTGGGTGTCGCACCACCTGCTCGGGGTATTGGTTACAGTGCCAATCTGCGGTACAATGCGTAGCAACAAGGAGGTGTTGATGTATGGTATATCCGAAATGCTTGCGAATTGTGGCGGCTCTTGGTTTGGCTGCGCTTGGCGTGTGCCCACTTTCGTGCGCAAAGGAACTGGAGACCGCGGAGCCGGACTGGGCCGCGCAAAGAAACGCCATGGTTGATATGCTCGTTGCCCGCTGGGAGCTGCAGGAGCAGCGCGTCATAGCAGCAATGCGCAAGACGCCTCGGCACCTGTTCGTCCCGGAGGAAGTTCGGCCGTATGCCTATGTGGACACGCCGCTGCCGATTGGGAACGAGCAGACCATATCAGCGCCCTCGATAGTGGCCTTGATGACGGACCTGCTCAAACCCAAGCCGGAGCACATCGTCTTCGAAGTAGGGACTGGCTCGGGGTACCAGGCGGCAGTGCTGGGCGAGCTGGTGAAGCACGTGTATTCCATCGAGATCGTCGAGCCGCTGGCGCACTCCGCGCGCGACAGGCTGCGTGAGCTGGGCTACGAAAATGTCTCGGTACGGGCTGGTGACGGCTATCGCGGCTGGCCGGCTCATGCCCCCTTCGACGGTATCATCGTCACCTGCGCGCCCAACCGCATCCCGGAGCCGCTGGTGGAGCAGCTCAAGGAGGGCGGGCGGATGGTGATACCCGTCGGCGAGGAGCATGGAGTTCAGCACCTCTACCTGCTGACTAAGGAGCATGGCGAGATCGTCAAGAAATCGGTGCTGCCGGTTCGCTTTGTGCCGATGACGGGGGAGATCCAGCAAGAGCCAGGCGAATAGGGCAATTCTTGTCGCTGCAGAGGCATTTTACCTAAAATCGTGGAATCTGCACAGACTTCAGTTCGTCATTAAGATTGCGAGTTAAAGATTCGTGAGCACGGAGGCAGCAGAAGAAAAAGTGGTTGCAAAGGCTCAGGCAGGCGACCAAAGAGCTTTCGGCACGCTCTATTCGCAATATGGGCGCGTGATCTATAGCATCATCCGGCACATGATCGGCAATGAAGAGACGGCCGCCGACCTGGCCCAGGAGACGTTCATTCGCGCCTGGCGATCACTGCCCAGGCTGCAGGAGCCGAAGGCGTTTGGCGGCTGGCTGCGGATGATAGCCCTGAACCTGACGCGCGACTGGGTCAGAGCCGACCGGCCGACCGAGCCGCTGGATGGCGAAAATGATGAAGAGATGGCCAGGCAATGGGCCGACGATGAGGCAGGACCGGCCGACCGACTGCGAACCTCCGAACAGCAGCGCCAGGTCACGGAAGCGGTCCACCGGCTCAACGAGGATCAGAGGCTGGTCATAGTCATGCACCATCTGGAAGGCAAGCCGGTTGCGGAGATCGGCCGGGAGTTGGGAATACCCGTTGGGACAGTGCTGTCGCGTCTGGCTCGCGGACGAGAAGCGCTGCGGATCAAACTCGCTCCCTATGTGGAGGAATAACGATAATGGACTGCGCAGAGATCCTGAAAATACTGCCCGACTACACAGTCGGGGCTTTGGAAGAGCACATCGCAGCTCACGTGCGGGCGCATCTGGCGGAGTGTGAAAGCTGCCGTCGTGAGTTGAGGGCACTTGAGAACACCGGTGCCCTGCTTGGGCCGATGCCGGCGGTTGATGCGCCGCGAGATCTCTGGGCGGCGATCCAGGCACAGCTTGAGCCGAGGGCGCGACGCAAACCGGCATGGCGCGTGTACTGGAAGCCGACAGTAGCGGTGGCAGCCGCAGCGGCGATACTGATAGCTGTGCTGTTGGCATGGCCGCTGATGCAAGCGCCGGTGCCGCTGACGCCCGACCTGCCCGTGCTCGCCACCGCCGAGGGCACTAGCTACGCCGAGGCTCAGATCGCAGGCGCGTGGGACCAGCCGCTGGCTGATGAAGCCTCCCTGGCGCTGGCGATGGCAGTGATCGAACCGGAAAACTCAGGAGAAATGATACAGTGAAGAGCAGGCTATTGGCAGTGGGACTGGTGGTGCTTGCGGCGCTTGCCGTCTGTGGATGCAAGCCGCGCGAGCTCTCGGGCGAGGCGGGCCGGGAGCTTGTGCGTGAGATCAAGAAGGCCAGGGCCGAAGTCAGCCTCAAAGGCGAGCTGACGACCGCCGTCCGCATCGGTGACCGATACGTCAATGCGGAGGCGACGATCCACCGCGGCGATGGTCGCCTGCAGCTTGAGTTTACCGCCGGCAAAGCCAAGGGAGTCAAGATCATCGAGCAGGGCGGCAGCGTGTGGCAGATAGGGCCGGACGGCAAAGCGGTGCGGCGCCTGCCACGCAACCCGCTGGACCAGATGCCACCGCTGGGGAAGAAAGCTGTGGTCACCGTCGCACGCGGCACCCGGGTGCTGGGCCGGCCCACTGACAATGTCGCTATCAAACCGCATCCACAGTCCGCGGCTCGCGTGGAGATATGGGCAGACAAACAGACTGGATTTCCGCTGGCCACCGACCGATACGATCACGAGGGCGAGCTGGTTTCGAGCACGCGATACACGGCAGTTGACTTCTCCGCGCCGGCCCCCGAGCAGGTCAAACTGCCGGAAGCCCCGAGTGGCCCGGACAGGCTCCAGCAGGCAGAGAAAATTGATAAGGCAAAGGCCGCCGAGGTGCTCGGTCAAGATCCGCTGGAGCCGAAATACGTGCCGGAAGGCTTTGAGTTGCAGGGCTATTACGTGCATAAGAGGCGACACGGGCAAGCCGTCGAAGTGCGCTATAGCGACGGCGTGCGGCTGCTGAATATTATACAGATCAAGCTGCCCGGCCGGGCGGAGATGCGAGAGGCGTGGGAAGAAAGACAAAGGCAGGCGCCAGACCGCGGTGAGGCAGGAGCAGAGCGGCGTCGGGGCGGGCAACAGCGGGGCGAAGGAGAGAGAGAGCGGTGGCGCCAGCGGGGCGAGGCTCAGGGCCAGGGCACGGAGCCAGGACGCGGCCCGGGCCGCGAGCGGGGCGGAGCAGAAAGGCGCGAGCGTGAAGCCGGCGGGGACGAGGCCAGCGCAGAAAGGCGCCGGGAGCTCAGAGAGCAGTGGCAGCAGCGGCGCGAGGCTGAGGGCCAGGGCACGGAGCCAGGACGCGGCCCACGCCAGGGCCGTGCAGAGCGTGGGCAGCGACAGGGCCCCGGTGGCGGCGAACGCGGCATGCAGCAGCGCCAGGGCCAGTGGGGCGGCGGAGTGATGCGCAGTCTCCTGCGCGGTAACGTCATCCGCTTCCGGGTCGGGAACCTCGGCATCATAGTGGCCGGAGAATTGCCCGCCGAGGAGCTGCGCAAAGTGGCCGACAGTATGCGCCAGGTCGGCACCGACTTCTGAGCGCCTCCAGATAGCTATATGCCAGGTGCAGGCAGGCCCGCAGGCAGATAAGCTGCGGGCTTCTGTTTTACCTGGCCTCAATTGCCTTGCACTGCGGAATCTCAGGAGAATTTTCGAATTGGTGGGAATATCTTTGTCGCCCCGCCGTCTTCAGACTTGTAAGCTCTACAATCAGGAGCCGATGATCGCCGTGATGGTGGTGGCGGCTTGCGCCAGGCGCGGCGAAACCGCCCAAATACCCGCCAAATCCGGCTCCGAGACAGCTCAATATGCCGACCTGAAAACCAAAAAGGGGACGCCAAACGCCCCCTTTTTTCAACGCCTCAAAACTCTTGGTGAATAATTGGGGCTCTGGTGGTCGCGAAGGCATGAAGCAGGTTATCCGCGAACTGGCCGCGGGCAGCATGTAGTGCAACTTTACGGCGTGAAAGTCCCACAGCCGCACGCGAACTCTTCAGCTCACTGTACGTCCTCGGTCAGACGGATGAAGGAGGGCCCAGCCGTGAATACATCAGCTAAGCCGCGATCTGCTTCGCGGACGCTAAGACTGCTATCATTGGTGGCAGTTTGGGCGATTATGACCTATATTACGGTTTTGCACCAGAAAACGGGTGGCGGTCCGGAGGGCGCGCCGACCGTCCACGCGCTGTGTCCTATGGGGGGTGTGGCGACACTGTACAAAGTCGTCGCCGACGGGACCTTCATTCAACGCACCTTTCCGTCGTCGATTATCCTGCTACTCGGCACTGGCGTCCTCGCGCTGGTGTTCAGGAGAGCCTTCTGTGGCTGGATATGCCCGCTTGGTGCTATGCAGGAACTGTTTGCTACATTGGGACGAAGGCTGCACTGGCGCCGGCCAACTCATGACAATAAGATTGATGGCAGCCTGCGTTGGGTGAAATACTTGCTGCTATTGCTGATTCTGTTTTTCACTTACCGTACCGGAGAATTGGTCTTTTCGCCCTATGACCCCTGGGCCTCATACGCGCACTTGACGGCTGGCTGGGCTGAGATTTCCGACGAATTTCTGATTGGGACCATTGTCCTGGCTGCGGCGCTGGTGGGTTCAATGTTGATCGATCGTCCCTTCTGTCGCTATCTGTGTCCGTTAGGTGCACTGCTGGGCGCCATCGCGAAGGTCGGGGCAGTTCGAGTGGTGCGTAATGAGGAGACTTGCACGCATTGTCAGCGCTGCAATCAAGCCTGTCCGGTGGACATCAAGGTGGAGTCGATGTTGCAGGTTCAGACAACCGAGTGCCTGTCGTGCGGCGAATGCGTGGCTTCGTGTCCGGTTCCACAGACGTTGGAGTTCAGAGCCCGGCGACGGGTGGTCTCTCCGCTGGTGTTGGGCGCGGCCACTCTTGTGATCTTCTTCGGTATGGTGCTGGCCACACAGAGCGCCGGAGTGTGGAAGTCCCAGCCCGATAGTCTGACCGAGATAACTGGCCAGGGCCTCACTCTTGATCCGGCGAACATTCGCGGCTTTATGTCGCTTAACGATATCGAGAGAACATACGGTGTGCCTGCTGGGGAGTTGATCCAACGGCTTGGCCTCCCCGCTGATACCGATCCAACCGAGCCAGTCAAGAATATAATGAAACCTCCGGACAGGGATGTGCAGGAAGTACGAGATGCGGTTGCTACACTTATTCAGCATCAATAACCGCTTAACCCGATTTGTTTGCAGCTACTCAATAGCCTTCCGCGTGCAGGCAAGCTCGCAGGCAGATAACCTGCGGGCTTGTGTTGTACCTGGGGTCGTCCCGCACACTGCCGCATTCCGAAGAAGTTTGCCAATTGGTGGGAATATATTTGTCGCGCCGCCGTCTTTACACTTGTAAGCACGATAACCAGGAGGTGTGATTCGATGAGAAAGATGTTGATGATAATGGCCGTACTGGCGATGGTAGCCGTGGTTCTGGTACCGGCGTGCGCACAGCAAGGCCGTCGCGGGAGGAGAGGCGGCGGGCAGATGAGCGAGGCGGAGCGGGCCCAGATGCGCGAGCAGATGATAGAGCGGATGCTTGAGCAGGCCGGCCTCACCGACGACGAGAAGGCCGCCGCGAAGGCGGCACTCATTGCCAAGCAGGAGGCGCGTCGGGTCCTGGCGGAAGAACTGGCCAAGCTGCGGGCCGTAGCAGCGGATGACGCGGGTGCGACGGACGAGGAATTGCAGGAGGCGCTGACGGCGTATCGCGCCGCCATGACGCAATACCACGACACGATTGAAGCCCAGGACGCGGCTCTGGTTGAGCAGTTGTCGCTCCAGAGTGAAGTGCGATGCATGTTGCTGGGGATTCTGCAGAACGGCGTGGGCATGAGAGGCGGCATGCGTGGTCCTGATGGTGGCGGACGCGGACGCGGAGACGGAGGCGGAGGCGGACGCGGAGGTCAATGAGTTAAGAACCGAACTCGCAATAAAGCCGCCGGGGGCCGGCCCGGGCCTCTTCGAACGGAAGGCATTGGCGCCTCCCTCAATCAGGGAGGCGCTGACGCCTTTCAGGATTGTGATTTGCGTTGCGGTATGCCTACCTGGTCCGCCACAGGAAAATGATCCCCAGAACTCCGAATAGCACATTCTGCAACCAGCCCGCCACCACAGGATGCAAGGCACCAGCCAGGCCGAAAGCCAGTGTCCACGAGCGGACACCGTTGTAGAGAAACACGATCAGAATGGCTATCACCACACCCACGAAGGTGCCGTAGTGGGCAAAGCGCATGGCAATGGGGGCGGCGATAAGAGCGAACACAAAACAGGCCAGCGGAATTGAGTACTTGAAGTGCAGCTTGACCTGCAGCTTCTGGGTATTCTGGCCGCCGGGGCTGACGGTCCTGATCAGGTCCTTGAGCTGCGTAGCGCTCATCTCCAGCTCCCGTTGCCGGCCCGTGTAGTAGTCCTGCAGCGCCTTTCGCAGCTTCACGGCCTTTGTGCCGAACTTCTCGACCGAGTGTATGCTCCGGCCGCCCGCCTTCATCTTCACCGTCTTGCCTTCGCGCAAGATCCATACGTTAGCGTCCAGTTCGGCCCAGTTCGCGGTTGTAATGCTGACGATATCGTGGTTTTCATCCTCGGTCACGATCATTACGCGCTCAAGCTGATTGTGCTCCGCGTCCATGTGTCCGACGTAAAAGATGCGCCTCCGTTCATCCTTGAAATAGACATTGTACTGCTCCCTGACGATTGGCTGGCTGTGCGTCATCTGCCTGAACGCCTCGCTCGCACGCCTGCTGGCTGCCGGCACCACGTACTCGTTGGTGGCCAGCGCCAGTACGCTCGCCACCAGCCCCACCAGCAGCATCGGGATGCAGATGCGCACCACGCTGATGCCTCCGGCGCGCATGGCTCGGGTTTCACCGTGGGTCTTCAGGCTGGTCATCGTCATCGCCACGGCAACTACGGTCCCCACCGGCATGGACCAGACGATGGCGTGCGGCGAATGATAGAAGAGGAACTTGGCAATAAGGGGCAGCGGTGCTCGCAGGCCGAAGAGTATGGAGCCGAGCTGGCGCGCCGCGTCACCAAGCATGATCACCGCAAAGGTGAGCACTCCGATGAAGAATGGCAGGACAAGCTGCCGGCAGATGTAGCGGTCAAGTATTTTCATGGCCCGCAATAAGAGGTTGCAGTGATCGCGACGAACTACTCATCGTTAGAACCCGCAGCGCCCTCCAGTATAACAACGGCCACTGCCATGTCGCGTTCGTGCGAAAGCGACACGTGGATGCTGGTGACGCCGAGCTTCTCGGCGTACTCGGCGGCAAATCCGGCGAGATTCAGCGAGGGTGCGCCGCGCTCGTTGTGTGATACCCAGATGTCAATGAAACGCATCCCGCCCGCCCAGCCGAGACCGAAGGCCTTCATGCACGCCTCTTTGGCGGCAAAACGGATGGCGTAGGACTTGGGCATCGTCGCGCCGGTGCCACATTCCGCTTGCTCCTGGGGTGTGAAGCAGCGGTCCAGGAAGCGAGTGCCGTTGCGTTCGATCACGCCCTCGATATGACTGATCGAGCACAGGTCTATGCCAATAGCTACTATACTCACGTTGCGTGCTCCGCATCATTATTTGGTGGCTCTGTTCTATTCTACCTCTTAGACGGTGCTAGTGCGCGCCGGGCAGCACAATCGGCTCTTCGTGTATCCATACCGGGGTGCCGATGGGGATGTTGTTGTAAAGCTCGATGGCGTTTTTGTTGTACATGCGCAAGCAGCCGCCGGAGATGCGTCTGCCGATTGATGAGGGCTGGTTTGTGCCGTGCATGCCGATGGCCCAGCCGCGCTCGCGGCCGCGGGCGCTGGTGCCCAGCCAGCGCGCTCCCAGTGGATTGCGGCGGCTGCCCCCCGGGATGTATTTGCCCTCGTAGGTCGTCCACGGCGGCCATACGGCGCGACGCTGGATGTAGAAGTGGCCGACCGGGGTGTTATTGCCCCGGCCCACACACATGGCATACGACTTTACCGGCTCGCCCAGCACATAAACTTGCAACCTGCGCTGCGAGCGGCTGACCTCAAGCTGGAAAATATCCTGCCTCGCCACGATGTTCAGGACCCTGTCGTCTTTTTCGATGCTGAAGATCCGCCGCTTCTGCGACCATTTCGGCTCAGTGCCGAGGACCTGGCACAGCGCCCGCACCGGCATCATCAGCTTGCCATTGATCTCCGCCGGCACCGCCGAAAGCTGCATCGGCGTCAGGTTGACCTCGGCCTGCTTGGAGCCGGGTATCAGGCGGATGACGCTGTCCTGAGTAATCAGGAGCGCCTGCGCGGTCCCGGCTTGCCAGCGCAGTTCGCCCTCGAAGCGCCTCGCCACCTCCGCGAGATTCACATAGACTACATCATCAGTTCGCGTGCCCAACACCACCGGCATGGACTTCGCCACCACAGCCCGGGCCTTTTCGCCGAGTTCACCGCCATCGCCGACCAGGGCGAAGTTCGGCACGCCGGATGCGTCAGTAGATGCGGACGGCTTGCCGGCAGCTTCTTCGGCCACCGGCAGATAGGTGCTTGAACCAGAGCCGGTGGTTGCTAAGGACGCGCCGACCTCTGAAGGCGGGGAATGTGTGGCCTGCTGGGCAGGAGGCTTACCGTTGAGGGACAGAGCCTGCAGGGCCCACAGGTCCGCGGCCTGCACCACGAAAACCAGAGCTACGGCGGCCACAATCAGCCACAAGACCTTGCGAAAGGTGGCGAGACTGTCGTTTCCCATGCTGAGTCGGAGCCACTCCTTGGCGACGCTATTGCGACAATTGCTATGTGCACTGGTTCGTATTATACATATTTATAGCGGACTTGCGTCTGCGTGTCCAGTTCGGCGGGACAAATTCTGCCGGCAATGAAGGTGTGCAAGGACCGGAGGCGAAATTAGTTGCTTCCCACACCCTCGCTTGCCAGCAAGAGGAGAGGGGTGAATGTCGGCACAGAATCGCGTCGGGCTGGAAGCCCGACCCACGGGATAATAATTGTCGGGAGCGACCGAATGTCCGAAAAGCTGAGTCTGCCGGTAGTCAAGATCGAGGCCGAAAACCTCGCCGAGGGCTGGGAAGAAGCGGTGGTGGCCTGCTGGGAGCAGGGCGTCCCGATCGCGACCCAGTATGACAAAGAAGGCGATCCGCAGAGCCGCGACGTGTCGCTGTTTCTGGCGGTGAGGGATGCCTTCGCCGAGCCGCGCATCCACCGCGCCATGCCTGGAGGCATCTATGACCTGGAGGTATATCGCCAGGAGGTGGTCGAGGGCATTCACGACCACTGGATTGACCCGGCGGCCGGGAAATGGCAATACACCTACCATGAGCGGATGCGCTCCTATGGCGTGCCGGGGCTTGATGAGCCGATTGACCAGATCGAATATGTGGTGACGGCTCTGGCCGAAGCGCCTCACACCCGCCGCGCCCAGGTATCCATGTGGAAGGCGTGGGAGGATGCCGGCATTGAGGACCCCGCCTGCCTTCAACGCTTGTGGTTCCGGATATTTGACGACCGGCTGGTACTAGCGGCCCACATACGCAGCAATGACGCCTTTAAGGCCGCCTTCATGAATATGTATGCCTTCACGGACTTGCAGCGTGTGGTGGCCGAGCAACTCTCCGCAAGGCTGGGCCGGACCATCACGCCGGGGCAGTACAATCACGTCGTGGACAGCTTCCATATCTACGGCTCATATTTCGAGGAGTTTGAGGGGTTCCTGAAGAGCCTGGAGACACGCACTTTTGACGAGCGGACATATACCACCGAAATGGTTCAGTACTTGATTGATGAGGCCAGGGACAAGATAGAGGCCTCGCCGGCGAAAGACGGAGTCGTCGAAGCCGAGAACCGAGGCGACTAATGGCCCCATTGCCACGCCAGTAGCCGTAGCGCCCTTTGCTGGACGAGTCGTGGCATACATATTGCAAGAGCGAAAGGAAAGAAGGAGTTCTATGCACAGACGGCTCGTCATTGTGATGACGTGCGGCGTGTTGTTTTCCGTCTCGCTCGCCATCCCCGGTGCCTGCGAGGATAGCGAGAGGAATCTTGATGTCGGCGGCAATTTCGCGTGGACGGTCAGCCAGTCAGCATACCCGTTCTGGGGTCTCAGTGCGGGCTGTCACCTGCTCAGTAGTGATGATTACAGGGTCGAGACGGGCCGGCGTGTCGTGGATGCCATCTTAATTGCGGGTGGCGCGACACAGTTGCTCAAGGGATGCATTAATTCACGTCGGCCGTACCCGCATGAGGCGAATTTACACGGGATGCCCAGTGGGCACACTGCCCTATCGTTCGCCGTAGCGGCGGCCCTGAGCGAACGGGACCGGCAATTCACAATACCCGCGTACGCCACTGCCTCGTGGATTGGCTGGTCACGGCACCAACTGAAAGCGCACCACTGGGATCAGATACTTCTCGGTGCTGCGCTGGGTACTTATCTGGGGCGCACGGCCGGCCGTGGCGAATTGAAGCTCTGGGACTATGAGGACGGGAGCTCACTGAGCTTTTCACCGGTCGCTGGCCCTATCACCAGCACCTCGGCGGGCGAAGCCTTCTCTCTGGTCTATCAGACCAGCTTCTAAGCCTGGAGCTGCACGGCGGCGGGATGAGCGCGACGGCGATGGCGGGAATTGGCCGGATTTGTCGGATTTTCCGTTGACAAGCATGGAGGCTGTTGCTATACTGCAACCGTAGTGTTGTACATCCCCTGAATTTGACGGAAGCCGCTCTTTGCGTGTAGCACTGTAGGCTTCCATCAAAACTTCCCATAGGCGCAGTGTTGATTTCTGCAATTGGAGCATACGGCTTTGTTGAGGCTACATCTGACGCAGGTATGACCGGCAATCCGTCGCAGCATCGCTTGCCGGTCAACCTCGCTTTGTTGCTTGACTGATGCGATTTGGCGGTTCCTCACTGCACATGTGCCGCGCTCAACTAGATCATTGAAGTTCGCTCTGTCAGCCTTTTGTGACGCCTGCAGCGGCCGGCGCCAACGGCCCGCCCGGGAAGGCAGGCTGCGATGGCATGGCCTGAAGAACTGGACCGCGTACTGCTCACCGAGGAGCGATTGGCCGCCAAGGTCGCGGAACTGGCACAGCAATTGCGCGAAGACTACGCCGGCAAGAACCCAGTGTTGATCGGCATCCTGACGGGATCATTTGTATTCATGACCGATCTCATCAGAGCGCTGGCGATGGACCTCACCGTGGATTTCATGGCAGTGTCCAGCTACGAAGACGGCACCGTCAGCAGCGGCAAGGTGCGGCTGCTGAAAGATTGCAGCCATGACATCAGCGGCAGGCACGTGCTGATCGTCGAAGACATCATTGACACGGGCCTCACTCTCGAACACATGGTACAGATACTGCGCGATCGCAAACCGGCGTCGCTGCGTATCTGCTGTCTGTTGGACAAACCCTCTCGGCGGCGCGTCGAGGTGGAGCTTGATTACGTGGGCTTTGAAATACCCGACGAGTTCGTGGTCGGCTATGGGCTCGATTTTGCTGAGAAATACCGGAATCTGCCATACGTAGGGATATTGAAAAAAGATGCCTACAAGCAATAGCGTGGCTTAACAGTAGAGGTGTGTAATGCTGGAACTAGTTGATCTGCAAGAAATGACAGTAGAGGACCTGCGTAAGATCGCTGCGGAGATGGAGCTGACGGGCGCGAGCACGATGAACAAGCGCGACCTCTGCAGAGAGATTCTGGTCAAACAGAGCGAGGACGACGGCCATGAATATCGTTGGGGAATACTTGAGGTCGTCAACGGCGACCGCGGATACTTGCGCGGCTTGGACTACGAACCGAACCCCAGCAGCGATGTCTATGTCGCCGAGACGCAAATCAAGCGTTTCAGCCTGCGCACCGGCGATATGGTCAGCGGGCCTGTGCGGCCGCCGAAGAACTCCGAACGCTACTGGTCGCTGTTGCGAGTACAGACGATCAACGGGATGCCCCCGGACACCGCCCGCACCAGGCCGCAGTTCGAAGACCTGACCCCTATCTATCCCGATCAAAGACTGCAATTGGAGACCGATCAGCCGGACAACCTGACCGGCCGGTTTCTTGATATCGTCACCCCGCTGGGGCGCGGTCAGCGCGGCCTCGTGATCTCGGCACCAAAGGCCGGCAAGACCACGATGATCAAGCAGATCGCCAACGCGCTGACGACCAACTACGACGACCTGCTGCTGATGGTGCTGCTGATTGACGAGCGGCCTGAAGAAGTCACCGACATCGCCAGGTCGGTTGAGGGAGAGGTAGTCGCCTCCACGTTCGATGAACAGCCGCGCAACCATCTGCGCGTCGCCGACCTGGTTCTGGAGCGAGGCAAGCGCCTGGTAGAGCATGGCGAAGATGTGGTGATCCTGCTGGACAGTATCACCCGTCTGGCGCGGGCCTCGAACCTGACAGTTGATCCGTCCGGGCGGACGCTGTCGGGCGGTCTTGACCCTACTGCCCTGTACCGTCCGAAGCGGCTGTTCGGAGCCGCCCGCAATATCGAGAACGGCGGCAGCCTTACCATCCTCGCGACGATCCTGGTCGAAACCGGTAGCCGCATGGATGATATGATCTACGAGGAGTTCAAAGCTACCGGCAATATGGACCTGGTGCTTTCCCGCGACCTCGCTGACAAGGGCATATTCCCCGCCATTGATATCACCCGCTCCAATACGCGGCACCAGGAGCTGCTGTTCAACGATGAGGAGATGCAGAGCATCTGGCAACTGCGCCGGGCACTGCACGCGCTTGAGCCGGAAGATGCCGCAGAACTACTCATTTCAGGAATCCGCAAGACCAAGGAGAACCAGGAATTCCTGGCCAAAGCTGTTGACACTTTCAACAAGTAGCTGCGAAATTCAGCACCTGCCTGGTGGCGGGAGAGGCGCAATTTCATGAGCGGCAATAACCGGTCGCGTTCCCAGGCTCTCAGCTTTGCGCTCATGGCGATGTTGCTGATGCCATTGGCGTTGGTCGGCTCCTGCCAGGCGCAAACCCCTGAGAACCAGCAGGATGCGGCTGAGTTGGTTGCTCAGATGCGGCAAGACCTCAACCTGCTCGAGACACTCAACCGTCTGTCGCTATCGCCGCAGCAGGCCGAAAAGCTCCTCTCGATTGCCACCAGAGCCCGGGAAGCGACGGCTGCATTCGATGCTGTGCGCCAGAGGGCCGCCGCCAGACTGCTGCCGCTGTTGGACAAACAGTTCAACTTCATGCTTCAGGACCAACAAGTGCCGGCGGAACTGCTGGAGCAGATCGGTCAGGTCGAGCTGGAGCTGCAGCAAATTGATGAGCAGATTGCCGGAGCACCGCTGGCGTTCGCCGCTGAGGCGCGCAAGATACTCACACAGCCGCAGGTACTTATCATTACCGGTGGCGATGAAGCGCGTCAGGCCGCCGAAGAGATGCTGATCTGGATCAGGGAACTTTCGGTCGAGGATTTCAACAGCGAAGCACGGGCCAATGCCGAGGCACTAGCCGACCCCGATATCGGCCTCGATGCCGACACAGTGCACGCGATCTTTGTGAAAACGCGGACGATATCGGCGGAGGACTACGCCCGGCAGGTGCAGCAGCTTGCCGAGAAGCTGGCCCCACTTTATCGCTCTGACGCCGCCGGCGAGGATGCACTGATCGCCAAGCTGCTGCTGAATGAGCGTTTCATCCCGGTGCTGCGCCGGCGCATGCAGTATCTGTCTGCCGACGGCGGGCAAGGCTAGCTGCCAAGTCCTGAGCCAGGACGCGGAGGGTTCTGTTGGCGAAGGGCGGAGGTCACGTTGCGCGTAGCTGTTTTCACCAATACCTATTTGCCGATGCTCAATGGTGTAGCCAATGTCGTGGCGGCATATCGCGATAGCCTGTGCCGGCGCGGGCATGAGGTGTATATTTTTGCTCCCGGCCCCGCCGACCGCCAGCGAGACGCGGCCAATAACATATTTCGCTTCCCCTCGGTTGAAGTCCCCACCCAGATTGATTATCACCTGGCCATGCCCTTCTCGCTGCCCATAATGCGTGCCCTGCACCGAACTGACTTCGACATCGTGCACACGCACCACCCGCTCTGGGTCGGCGTATGGGGACAGTGGTACGCACAGTGGGCGGGCCTGCCGCTGATTACGACAGTTCACACCGAATACCAGATCTACTCCGACCTGGTGCCGCTGCCCGGAACGATAGTTGAGGACTTCTTGAGCAGGCGCGTGGGCAAGTATTGCAACAAGTGCGACATGGTCACCACACCTGTAGAAAGCATGCGGGATAAGCTGCACGCAGCAGGCGTGGAGACGTCGGTCGAACTGCTGCCTAACCCCGCTGACCTAGCGGCGTTCAGCGACCCGGATGCCGCCGCGATACTGAAGCGCGTCGGTGCAGGCGAGGACGATATAGTCTTGGGCTTTGTCGGGCGGCTGTCGGCGGAAAAAAATCTCGCCTTTGTCGTACATGCGGTAAAGCTCGTCATGGAGCGTCACCCGCGCTGCCGGCTGCTGATGGTCGGCGACGGGTTCGCGCGGGCCGGGCTGGAAGAGCTGGTCGCAGAGTTGGGCATCAGTGACAGGACTTGTTTCATCGGAGAAACGCCTTACGAGCAAATTCCGAACTACCAGGCTGCCATTGACATATTCATGACCGCCTCGGTGAGCGAGACACAGCCGCTTGCATACACCGAGGCGATGGCGGTCGGGACACCAGTCATCGCCGTCAATGCTCCAGGCTCACAGGATATGATAGAGCACCTGCACAATGGCGTGCTGACCGACCTCGGCGAGGGGCCCCGGGGTCTTGCTGAGGCGGCGTGTATGCTGATTGAGGACAAGCAGTTGTGCGCCGACATCGGCCAACGCGCGAAAGTGTGGGCACAACGTTACGACATCTCCAGCGCCACTGACAAGCTGCTGGCCTTGTACGAAAAGGTCCTCGCCCGCAATGCTGCAGCGGGCGAAGATGCCTGAGCGCTCCCCCAAGTAGCAATCATCCGCGTCCTGCTGCCAGGATAAGCCGGCCTATCCCTGGGAATCCGCGCGTTGGAGAACCAGGTCAGTAGGGCTACTCGTCAGCCGCCTGCAGGCGCAGTCCTGTATGATTGTCTCATCTCGGTGTCGGCCTGGGTGGGGGTTTGTGGGTCTCTGCCATTTCGGCCGCCACGTCCCAGAGGATGCTGACCAGCGCAATTGCCACAGCGAGCAGAGCGAGATAAATCATCTGGCTGCCCAGTTCCTTCGACTCGTTGGAATTACTCAGTTTGAAGATTATACCCACTATTATGCCCAGCGGAGGAAACAGGAAAGCAGCGATAAGCAAGCCCACGCGGGTAAGGATAGTGACTCCGACGACATCGGGCGATTGGCCCGCCTTCACTGCCGCGATTGCACGACAGGCGGCGACGAAGCGGAACCCTTCGCCGACGCCGCAGAGATAGCCGGCGAGAGCCAGTCCGCCGGTTACTATGAACAGCAGTTGCGGGTCGCTGAACATAGCCAAGCGCTTAGCCCGCAGGACTGTGAGGTCCATGTCTGTGATAGCGGAAAAACCGCCGATGCGTTGCAGGAAGCCGTTGGCGAACGAGGTGAGAACGACGGCCGCCACCAGACTGATAACGGCCAACACCAGTGTGGCAGGTCGTTCCTTCTGCAGTTGCTCAGCGAGTTGCTCGTCGAACACACGCAAACGGGTTTTCTCGGATGTCTCGCCGGCCTCGGCCATGCCCGCAGCCGCGCCGCCGACGGACGGAGCTGCCACTACGCCGGTGGTCAGCCGGGTGGAGTCCTCTTCGTCATCTGGTGTCACTGGACCGCCGCACTCTATGCAAACTGTGTCGGACGGGGCTACTTTGGCTGCGCACTTGGGGCAGGTCTTGTCCCTGCTTGCCATCTAGGAGAACACCTCCAGCGCCGACGTACGATGAAGTCGCCTCGCCGATGCAATAACTATTCGCCGTATTATGATGCTTACCTCTCCGCTCGCCCCTTGCTCAATGTGTATATCGCGGTGTATATTAGCAGACGAAGAAGGTGCGAAGCAAGGGCAAAGGGGATACTGTTAGCCGATTGGCCGCTCACCGGAGGTCGCGAATACGTGGAAGAATTACCTGCCGCAGACGATGTTGACATCACCGCGCCGGACAGCGCCGCGACTCTGCGCGGGGTTAGCGTCCCGGTCTTTGTCCTATCGCTGGTGTTTCTGGGCATTAGCCTGCTCTGGATCCTGAGCGCCGGCATGGTCGGACGCGGTGCCCAGATAGGAGAGAGCGTTCCCGTCATACCGGCCATCGCGGCGTTGCTGCTGCTGACGCTGGTAGCACCGTTGGTGGGCAGAGTGTGGAGGCGCCTCAAGCTGACACAGGGCGACGTGCTGCTGGTGTACGTCTTCCTGTGCATTGCCGTGACCTGCTCCTCCGTCGGCGTTGTACGACTGTTGTTACCTTCTCTGACGGCCGCCCAGTACTTTGCCGCACCGGATAACGACCTGCAGTTATTGAGTACGCATTTTCCGCGCTGGCTTGTTCCGCAGGATCCGGCTGCGATCAGGGATATGTATGAGGGCGCTGACGATGCGATAGTTCCGTGGGGCGCTTGGGCCGTGCCGCTCATTTCATGGACGTTTTTTCTGGTTGCCACCTTTGTCTCGATGCTTGGGATAATGACGTTGTTCAGGCGGCGGTGGGCAGAAAAGGAACATCTGACCTTCCCGATCGTACACCTGGTGATGGACATATCCGAGCAGACGCCCGGGCGCCTCGTTAGTGGCTTTTTCAGCAATCCGGTGATGTGGCTCGGCTTCGGGATGGCGTTGACGTTCAACGTGCTCAATATTGTGAACTCATGGAATCCGTCGGTGCCGGCCCTCGGCAGGAGCTACAGCCTCGCCGCTCTGTTCACCGAGCGTCCTTGGTCGGCAATCTCGCCGCTGGCAATAGCCTGGCGCCCTGAAAACTTCGCCCTCGGGTATCTCGTCTCCACTGAGATAACATTGTCGGTCTGGGTGTTTTACCTGCTCTTGCGGTTCAGCAATGTGGCCGCCACGGCTGTGGGTTATGACATCTCGGGCTTCCCGTTCGACCAGGAACAATCGGCCGGGGCCTATCTAGCTTTGGGATTTTTCTTAGTCTGGGTTGCGCGCGAGGAGTTGGCGCAGATTCTTCGCAAAGCATTCAACGCCGCCTCCACGGAGCTGAGTGACGAAAATGAGCCGATGTCCTACCGCTGGGCGATTATTGCAGCCGTCGGCGGCTTTGTGGTGATGGTAGTATTTGCTGCCAAGGCCGGCATGCTCGTATGGACTGCCAGCATATACTTTGGCCTGATACTGCTGTTTGCGATGGTGTATGCGCGGGCGCGTGCAGAAGCCGGCGCGGCCATGGTATGGCTATTCCCGTTCTATCAGCACAAGCGAATGATGATGTACACATTGGGTTCAGCGGCCCTTGCCCCACGGGGTGACGTCACCAATCTGACGATCTTTTCAATGTTCATGTTCCTCAGCCGAGGCTATTACCAGTCCATGATGGCCTACCAGATCGAGGCCTCCAAGATTGCCAGCAGAGCCAATATCCTGCAGCGGGCAATGACTGTGTGGCTGATCGTCGCGCTGGTACTGGGATTGCTTGGTGCATACTTCATACACATGCAGGCCTATTACACCCATGGCGCGAATATTCTCGAGGGCGGCACCACTGAAGGCGGCTACCGAACGAGACTGGCCAGGATAGAATTCGACGCCACCGCCGGCTACCTGAAAGCTCACGTCAAACCGGATACCAGGAGGGCGACGGCAGGGCTTGTGGGATTCATCGTCGCCACGGTGCTGATACTGCTCCGGTCGCTGTTTCTGCGCTTCCCGCTGCACCCGCTTGGTTACGCAATGGTGACATCTTATGGCTGGCCCATCTGGGGGCCATTTTTCATGGTGTGGGTCATCAAGACCATAGTGATGCGCGTCGGAGGCATGCGCCTGTACCGCCAGTTGATTCCGTTTTTTGTTGGTCTTTTCCTGGGGCACTTCTTTACGATTGGCATGGTGTGGGGCTGGCTCAACCTGTACGTCGGCCCGGAACGCTCCTACGGCGTGCACTTCGGCTGACCCGAAGGCACAAATGCTGTCATAGCCAGATTCTGCAGACACAGGGAGAATATACTTCTTACCCACAGGAGGGGCCGTGCACGTGGCAGAAGCCCGTGTCGCACATCCTGCTGAGATAAGCGCACCAGATAGCGCCACAGCCCTGCGCGGGCTTACAGTGTCGGCTTTCGTAATATCTGTCGTGTTTCTCGCCATCAGCATGGTCTGGGTTTACACGGCCGGGATGGTCTCTCACGGTTCGCAAGTGGGTGAAAGCGTGCCGGTGATACCCGCCATCGGCGCGGTAATGCTGCTGACCTTGATAGCGCCGCTGTTGCGGCGGCTGTGGTCCCGGCTGAACCTGAGTCAGACCGATGTCCTGCTGATATATGTGTTTCTGTGCGTCGGCGTTACCTGCACCTCGGTCGGCGTTGTACGCTTCTTGCTGCCTTCGCTTACTGTGGCCCAGTACTTCGCCGCACCTGACAATGATCTGGCACTTCTGAGCAGCCATATTCCCTCCTGGATTGCACCTCACGATCCTGCGGCCGTCCGGGGCATGTACGAGGGCGCTGACGGGGAGATAATTCCCTGGCAGGCGTGGGCTGTGCCGCTGATTTCCTGGTCGGTGTTCCTGCTGGCGGTATTCGTTTCCATGCTGGGCATAATGACGCTGTTCCGCCGCCGCTGGGCCGAAATGGAACATCTCACCTTCCCGATCGTACACCTGGTGATGGACATATCGGACCAGAGCAGGGCGCATGTAGTCACCGCCTTCTTCAGAAACCCGGTGATGTGGTCCGGCTTCGCACTGGCGGCGATCTACAACGTCCTCAACATCGTCCACGCCTGGAACCCGTCCGTACCGGCTCTGGGGAGATCGTACGATCTTGGTGCGCTTTTCACGGAACGGCCGTGGTCGGCAATAGCGCCGCTATACATCGCCTGGCGTCCGGAGAACTTCGGCCTCGGCTACTTGGTGTCCACAGAGATAACCCTATCGGTGTGGGTGTTCTACCTGCTGATGCGGGTGAGTAACGTAGTATCCGTGGCGACCGGTTACGACATCCCGGGCTTCCCTTACGATCAGCAACAGTCGGCCGGCGCATACCTGGCGCTGGGGATTTTCCTCGTGTGGGTCGCCCGTGAGGAGCTGGCAGGCATCTTTCGCAAGGCCGCCTCTGCCCTGGCCAGTGGGCCGGATGACAGCAACGAGCCGATGTCCTATCGGTGGGCAATAATCTCGGCAGTCGGTGGCTTCATAGCGATGGTGGTTTTCGCCGCCAAAGCCGGGATGCTGGTCTGGACCGCGAGCATATACTTCGGTTTGGTGCTACTCTTCGCACTGGTCTATGCCCGGGCGCGGGCTGAAGCCGGTGCGGCAATGGTGTGGCTGTTCCCGTGGTATCAGGCCAAACGGATGATGATCTACACGCTGGGGTCCGCAGCACTTACCCCGCACGGGAACTTCGGCAATCTGACGCTGTTTTCGGTCTTTATGTTTCTCAGCCGCGGCTATTATCAGTCTATGATGGCCTATCAAGTCGAAGCATCCAAGATCGCAAGCAACCTGCGGATCCGCCAGCGGGCCATGACCATGTGGCTGATCGTTGCACTATTGTTCGGAATTTTTGGCGCTTATTTTACGCACATGAAGGCCTACTACACCCACGGGACGAATATACTTGAGGGAGGCACAACCGAGGGCGGCAGCCGCATCCGGGTGGTCAAGGCAGAATTCGAGGAGACCGCCGGGTATCTGCGCGCGCACGTCAAGCCCGATGCCAACAGGGCCGGTGCTGGGGTCGTGGGCTTTCTCATAGCCGCGGCACTGATCGTGTTGCGTTCGCTGTTCTTGCGCTTCCCGCTGCACCCGCTCGGCTACGCGATGGTGACGGCTTATGGCGGGCCGATCGCAGGACCGTTCTTCATCGTGTGGGTGATTAAGACGGCGGTGCTGCGCGTCGGCGGTATGCGCCTGTATCGCCAGCTCATTCCGTTTTTTATCGGCTTTGTATTAGGGCACTTTTTCACCGCCGGCCTGGTCTGGGGCTGGCTAAGTCTGGTCAACGAAATGCACCGCCGCTACAGTGTGCACTTCGGCTAATCTTGAAACACGCGGGCCCAGGTGGTATGCTTTGTAGCCAGAGGAGAGATCTACATGTCAATTCGCGGACGTAAGAACCATTGCAGCCATGCCGGCCGTCTGTTCATCATGCTGGCGCTTGTCGCCATCGGTGGTCTGACCGGCTCAGCAGTGCTGGCAGCCAACAGCTATGAGGAATTGGCCGGCAGCATCGACATGCAAAGAGTCGTCAGCGACCTGCAAACGATGGAGCAAATGGGCAGCCGTGTTTCCGGCTACCCGGGCAACCAACGGACTGCTGACATGATCCTGGCGGAGTTCAAGCGCCTCGGCCTTGAAACCATGGTCCAGGAATATGAAGTGCCGGTGCCTGTTGACCCCGGCAGCTATCTCGAAGTTGATGGCAAGCGCTACCATCTCGATGGTCTGTGGCCCAACCTGGCCCGTACCTCGCAGGTTGACCGAGATGGCCTCAGCGGCCCGGTAATCTATGTCGGTGCGGGCACGCTGTCGGACTTCAACGCCAAAGATGTGCAGGGCGCTATCGTGTTGATGGACTTCAACACCCAGCAGAACTGGATAAACGCGCCGCTTTTGGGGGCAGCAGCCGTGCTCTTTGTCGAGCCGCTGGAAACTACCCGTGGCGAGGCCGAAATGAAGCTGCTGCGCGTGCCGGTGGACCTGCCCCGGTTCTATGTCGGCGGCGACGAAGCAGCCGAGATTCTTGCCAAGATCGCCGAGGGCGATGTGGCGGGCACCATCGGCTACGACGAGCCAATGATTTGGGAGAGCCGCGTCAATCGCAACATCATCGGCATACTACCGGGCAAGGGGGAGCTTGGCCAGGAGGCGATAATCCTCGAAGCCTACTACGATTCGATGTCTATCGTTCCGGCGCGGGCCCCCGGTGCCTCCGATGCCTGCGGCATCGCCAGCCTGCTGGAGATCGCGCGGCTGTTAACGCAATATCCGCCCAGCCGCACGGTTGTCTTCCTGGCCTGCAGCGGCCATTTTGAAGCGCTTGCAGGCAGCCGCGAGTTTGTTAACTTGTGGGGACAGGAGCCCCGCAAGGAACGCTACCGCGATAAGCGCCTCAAAGAGCTCAACCGCGAACTCAAGGAGCTTGAAAAAGCTCTGGAGACCACTCAGACCAGGCTCGCGGAAGCCGCAGAGCGCCTGCGCGAGTTGGAGGAACTACGAGAAGCTGTCGAAAATGCCGGCGCGGCGGCCACCGAGGAGCAAAAGCAACTGCTCGCCGACACCCAGCGGGAATTGCAGATCAAGCCGGCGATCGTCCTCGTCGGGCAGCTTGAAATCAGTCCTGCGGCCGCCGATGAGCGTGTCGAGCGCCTGCAACGTTATCTCGCCAATAAGAGCAACGACATCAGAATCTGGGAGCGGCTCAACACGTTTGACGAGCTGCAGATGTTCATCGGACTGGATTTGAGCACTCACAACGACACCCTGGGCGCCTTCCAGGTAGGATGGTTCTTCCAGCAGGCGCACCTGCTGCGTTTCTACTCGCCAATCGGCAAGCAGCTTACCAAGTATGCCGAAGCAGCCGCGGCCGCACTCGGCTATCACGTCGCGGACGTGTTCGTTGACGGCATCAACCCCGTCAAGGGCCGCGAGTGGCACACCTTCTTCCCCGGCAAGATCGCCTTTGACCACGAGATGGTCATCCGTGGCGGCCGGCCGGGCTTTGTATTCACCACCGTCAATGATGCCCGCTCCCTGATTGATACCCCGCTGGACACTGTTGACAATCTCAATATTACCAACCTGCAGACACAGTTGCGCATGTTGGCCTGTCTGCTGACCGATTTCCTCAATGAGCCGGAGCTGAAGGAAGTCGCGCTCAAGCGTGTCAAAGCGCTTAAGAAGATGGACGACCTCGACGATGTGAAAGGCGACGTGCTCGAGTTCCGGCGACGCGAAAGCTTTGTGCCCAACACTCCTGTCCCTAACGCTCTGGTCGTGGTGCAGGGCACCTCGCGGATGATGATGGGCGTGCACACCGAGGCCATGGCAATGGCCAACGAGACCAGTGAATTCATTGTGCGTGGGGAGATGGCAGGCCGGGCCGCAAAACTCGAGGCTTATGGGTTCTCGCCACGCAACGGTGACATCGTCTATGCCCCCGACCAGGGGCCTGACGGTGATAAGAAGTACCCGCGCGAGGTGTATGGCCGTGCCGGCCTCAAGCGCCCCGTCGTCGTCTTTCACTGTTGCGCAACCGACATCTTCGATCTGGTTGACGAGCGCTATTTCCAGACGCTACAGAAGATGTTCGTCTATGATGCCAAGAATAACAGCACGCCGATTTCCTACGGCTTCTCCCTGCCCACATTCAGTAGCGCCGGCGCGGAGTTCCCCTCCTATGTCGAACCGTGCGCCACGGTATATTCTCTGCCCGTCGTTGACCTGGAGGTCACCATGGGCATGGGGCTTCTGGGCGTGCGCATGATACTGATCAACTCCACCGAGAAGAACCCCGAGGGCGCGGGGTTCCGGGCCGCCAATACACCCTCGATCCCGCTCACTCCGCTGCAGGCGGCGCACGACATGTGGACCATTGACGAGTACCGCATGAAACGGCTGGCAGAGCGCGGTATCACAAATGCCCGCCTCGACAACCTGCACAAGATGGCCGCAGAGGCGCTCGAGCTAGCCAAAAAGTACATTAGAGAGCGGGACTACGACAAAGGTCTGGCCGCGGCCCGCCACGCCTGGGGATACGAATCCAGAGCTTACCCGGACGTGCAGCGCACCTCGCTGGACGTTGTCAAAGGCGTGCTATTCTACCTGGCCCTGCTGCTGCCTTTTGCGTATTTCGGCGAGCGTCTGCTAATCAGCTCGAGAACCGTCATCGGCACGATCCTGGGCACAGTAGGGGTGTTCATTGTCGTATTTATGGCGCTGGCAATGGTGCATCCTGCCTTCAAGCTGACGGCCAACCCGCCGATTATCCTGCTGGCGTTCATAATCATGGCCCTGGCGGTTATGGTTATCACGATTGTAACGATGAAGTTCAACGAGCAGCTTAAGGCCATGAAGCAATCGCGTGGTGGCGTGCATGAGGCTGATGTTGGACGCCTTTCGGCCACTACCGCCGCCTTCAATCTGGGTCTGGCCAACATGCGGCGTAGGAAAGTGCGTACTATTCTGACGGCCATTACCTTGATTCTGCTGACCTTCACCGTCATCAGCTTTACGTCAGTTGTCGCCGGGCTGCGGGTAAACGAGATCAAGCTGCCGTTTTCGGCAACTTACCAGGGCGTGATGCTGCGCGACCGCTCCTGGCTGTCATTGGAGTCGCCGACTGCCGACATCATTCAGAATGAGTTTGAGCGAACAGCCACAGTGTCGCCGCGAGCCTGGTACACCTCCCCGCAGATTGACAAAGAACTGATGATAGATGTTACCAACGCGGCGGACACAACGAAGGCCTACACGATAAGCTGTATCCTGGGGCTCTCCCCCCAGGAAGAGGGCGTGATGACGGTCGAGGACTTGATTGTAGCCGGCCGCTGGATCCGCCCCGAAGACAAAAACGCCTGTCTGATACCAACCGGAGTTGCCGACGCGCTTCAGATCACGCAGGACAACATCGGCAGCGCCGAGGTGATCATGTTCGGAAGCCGCTACCGCGTTATCGGCATCCTCAGCGAGGAGCAGATGCGCAAACTGCGCGATCTGGACGGTGAGCCGCTGATGCCTGTCAACTACGCGCTGCTGCGGCCCGAAATACTCAAGGAACTCCAGCGCCAGGCCGAGCAGCGCTCCCAGCTCGGAGCCAGCAGTGCCGGCTCGCTATTGCAGGAATACAAGCACTTCGGCCCTGAGAAGCTAATCATTCTGCCCTACAACCGTGTACTCGAGCTGGGCGGCACGCTGCGCTCCATCGCCATCAAGTTCAAAGATGCCGAAGAAGTGTTGAGCAACGTGCAGACAATGATGAAGCGGTTTGCACTGTCGCTGTACACCGGCTCGGGCGACAGTACATACCTGTTCAGTTCCGTGGGCGTGACCTCACTTAGCGGCATGGAAAGCATCATTATTCCGATCCTCATCGCCGCGCTGATCGTTCTTAACACCATGCTTGGCGCGGTCCACGAACGCACCGGCGAAATCCATATCTACAGCTCGCTGGGCTTGGCACCGTCACACATCTCAATGCTGTTTCTGGCCGAAGCCTCGGTGTTTGCCGTTCTTGGTGCCATCGTCGGGTACCTGATGGGCCAGGTGCTGACCAAGATACTGCTTGAAACGGGCAGTATGCACGGGCTGGAGCTCAACTACTCCTCACTGGCTGCGATCGCCGTCACCATCATATCAATGGCGGTAGTGGTGCTATCAACGCTGTATCCCAGCAAAAAGGCCTCCGAAATCGCCTCTCCGGGCATTGAGCGACACTGGTCGCTGCCCGACCCCGACGGTGACATAATGACTATCGTGCTGCCGTTCACGGTTACGGGGCGTGATGCCTACGGTGTATCGGCGTTCTTGAAGGAGTTCTTCGACGAATATGTGGGCTATGCGGGCGGTGACTTCCTCGCCGAAGATGTGCGCCTTGAATCCGATGAGACGGAACATGGTGAGGGCATGGCGATCCGGCTGCGCATGTGGCTGGCGCCGTACGATCTGGGCGTCAGCCAGGACTTCGCCCTGCTCTGCGAGGCGACCGGCGACAGCGACATTTTCGCCATCGTGTTGCGCTTGAACCGGCTGGCCGGTGACATCAATTCGTGGAAGAAGACCAATACACTGTTCCTGGGCCAGATCCGCAAGCAGTTCTTGATCTGGCGCACGGTCCCGCAGGGCGAGAAGGTCGCATACGCCGAGCGAGCCGACCAAATCCTTGAGGGCACGTACGAGGAAGCCGCCGACTTGCTCTAAACGGACACTCAATCGCAGACAGGACAAAGCCACCGGCCCTATCGCTGGTGGCTTTGTTGATTCGGCGCAAGATGTCGGCAGCAGGTGATCAGCGCTCGCCGGTGAGACTTGTTGACAGGTTGATGAATTGTATGACCGACACCCCGGGCCCCTCGAACTTCACCCTCTGGGTCGTACTCAGGCTGAGGTTGCGGTGCTGGACGGTGTTGGCTTCCCCAAGGTCCAGCTTGCGCTCTCTGACTATCTCAGGCCGCGGCAGGCCGACGACCCGGAAGGTGACGGCAGTAGGCCACGGTGAGCGGTTGACCACAAACACGTTGGCGGCGTGCTCGCTCGCCACCGCTGCTATCAGAATGCCGCCGGAGCATGGTATGTAGGCCCGGCAACTGGCTCCCCGTAGCGCGTAGGTCTTTGTGAGCCACGCGGCCCAGTATGCCGGACGCGGGCGGCCCTCCGGGGTGAGCAGCCCGGAGGTCGAGTCAATAAGTTGCGTCCACAGCAGCTTGTCCGCATAGCGCGCCGCCGACAGGGCGGAGGTGACCAGGAATACGGCTTCGGCGGCTTCCTGGTCTGTGGCGGCTGCCGAGTCAGCGGACGGCCCGCGTTCGATACCCCAGTCCGTTATGAACAGTTCGGGCCTCCTGCCCGTCGCACCAAGATATCTGGCGATCTGCTCGTAGCCCCAGGCGTCCTCGACAGGCGACGCACCGTGCAAGGCAGCCGCTGCAAGCCGGGGATCATCCGGCCACGTCGGCCCCTCGAGACGCAGGCAGTACGAAAGAAAATGCAGGCTATCGGCGCCGCCGACAAACTCCTTGATCAGCCACTGGTTCGTGCTGGCGAGGCCGGGCGCGCCGATCTGGGCCGTGGGGTCGCCGCCCTGCACACCCTCGGCCAATCTGTTGTACTCACTGAGCAGCTCGCCGACATCCCCAATCCGCCCTCGCATCGGCGCCTCGTACAACTCATAGTACGGGCTCCTCTGCGTACCCCGGCGCAGTTCAGCCAGCTTGACGCACGTTGAGTCAAACAGAGCCTGAAGGTGCGCGGGGTTGGTGCTTTCCGGCACCTCCGCAGGCACGTCCAGGCATATCAGCGGCCTTACTCCCACGCCCAACAGCCAATTGACGTTATTGTTCAGGCGGGCGATGTCAAACTGACCTTCGTCGGGGAGGTAGTAGTCGGCCAATCGCAGTCGGCCCACACATGGGGTCAGATCGGCGGTCAGTGTGCTGATCCGCTTGATTAGTTGCTCATCTGTGCCGATAACCGGCGTATTGGCACCCAGATTGAAGCCGACTTGGGCCAGGCAGCGTCCCAGGTTTTGCCTCAAATCCACTACGACTGTCTTGGCCGACGAGTCCTGCAACGGCGGTCGCTCGTCACCATAGTCCAGAGGGTGCACCTTGATCTGATCCACACAGAAGCGCACCCGATCCCAGGTGCCGGCTTTCACAAACTGCAGCAGGTAGATGTGGCTGACGGTCTCATCATCAAGCGGCGTGCCATCATCGGTGCGGAAGCCGAAAAAGCGCAGGGAGAGGTGCCGCCACTTGTGGTCTGTGAGCTTCAGTTGCTGAGAGTAGCTGCGGTCCTCGACCTTGCCATCGGCCAGTGGCACCTGCGCCCGCAGCGTCACCCGCACCGATACATCCGGAGTAGTGGGTTTAGCCCATAATGAAAGCTGGCCGACCTGGTTTTCGCGCCACTGGGTGCCGTTGACGGGGAGACTAACGCTGGCCCAGGCGTTGGTTGCGGGCAGAAAGTCGAGCATCGCCCCCTGGACGCCGCCCGATGGTGGCGGCGCGTCCTGGCTACCCGGCGGCATCATTGCAGTGGCGTAGATGCCGCATAGTGTTGCCAGCCGCCCGCTGCCGGCGACGGTGCTGTCATTGGTCGTCCAGTCAGCGACGCCGTCTTCGAAGTCATCGAGAAGAATAGCGGTCGGAGGAGCCGCCGAAGCGATGGGGCAGAGGAGCATCATTAGCAACAGCGCTGCCAGCAAGGGGCGCACGAGCAGCGGGACGCTCCCTCGTGGTGATGAGCAACGAGTCGTCTCTGGCTTTGTGCTGGCCACTGCCGCTCACCTCTGTGGCGATGGACTACGGTTCTCAGGGCTTGCGCGACTGCTTGCAGATCATCGCTCCGATCAGACCGGCGCCGAAGCCGTTGTCTATGTTGACCACCGCCACCCCGCCCACGCAGCTATTGAGCATCGCCAGCAGTGCGGCAAGCCCGCCGAAGCTCGCCCCATAGCCGACGCTGGTAGGCACGGCTATGACCGGGGCTGACACTAGCCCGCCGACTACACTGGGCAGTGCTCCTTCCATGCCGGCTACCACCACAATCGCCCCTGCTTGCCGAAGCGTGTCCTGGTAGTGCAGCAGGCGGTGCAACCCGGCCACCCCGACATCGAAGATTTCCTCCACCGGGCAGCCGCTCGCATTCGCTATCAGCGTCGCCTGACGCGCCACCGAGATGTCGGAGGTGCCTGCTGAGAGCACTACGAGAGGTGGGATCGTGTCATCCGGCTGCGGCATCTGCCCGATACAGGCGATCTGGGCATCCTCGTCATAGCTGACATCGTCGAACTCTTCGCACAGGGCACAATAAGCTTCCGCATCCGCGAAAGTAGCCAGAGCCAGGGAGTTGCTGGCCCGCAGGCGCTTGGCTATGGCGACGATCTGTTGCGGGGTCTTGCCGGGCGAGTATATCACTTCCGGAAAGCCCCGGCGCAGGCGGCGGTGATGATCGACTTTGGCGAAGCCGAGGTTCTCAAACGGCAGATGCCTCAACTCGGCCAGCGCATCATCTACGCTGAGTTCACCGCCGGACAGCTTCTCCAGCAGGGCCCGGATTTGCTCCTCATTCATAACCGGCCCATCCTTCGATGCCGCTGTGGACGAGTTCAGCCCGGATGGCTCACGCCTCCTGCGACGGTGCAGTGCCCGCCTCCGGGGCTTGCTTCGGCCTGCGCATCATAATGATTACGTGCTCATCGCCGCTCAAACTGACCGGCTCCCAGCCTTCTTCCACCTCGATGTTCAGTTGCCGGCTAAGATGCTCTACACGAGCGGCGAGCTGGTGCAGAATCTGATACTCGTACTTGGCCATGCTATCCAACCTCCGTGAATTGCCTGACACGCTGCTTATGTACGGCCGCGCCGGCACTGTCCGGCTAGCGGCCCAGGATCGCATCCATTGACTTGCTGGTCGCTTCCAGCAAGCGCCAGGGATGGTAATTGTATGGTGGCATCATCTCGGCGGTGACTGCGCCTTCGTAGCCGATGGCATTGAGCGCCGCAATTACCTCGTCCCACATCACGTCGCCCTCAAGCAAGTCAACGAAGCCGTCCAGAGTTCCGACGCCGGTGCGGAAATCCTTGAAATGCACCGCCTTAATCCGCTGGCCGAGTATCTTGATCCACTGCTGCGGGTATCCGAACAGCAGGACATTGCCAACATCGAAGTACGCGACCACGTTGGGATGATCGACTTCGTCCACGAAGCGGGCGAACTCCAGCGGGCTTACCAGAAACTTGTTCCACACATTCTCGACACCGACATTCACGCCGGCTGCTGCACCCAGCGCCCCGAGCTTCCTATAGACTTCCAGCCCGGTGTTGTACGCGTCGTCGTAGTCCAGGTCCGCCGCGACGGTGCAGGGCACGGTCAGCACGGTCTCGGCTCCCAGGATACTGGCGCAGCGCAGCTCCTGCTTGACGATCTCGATGCCCGCGGCGCCCTCTGCTCCACCGGGCAGGATCAGGGGATCGCCCCAGTGCAGGCCGGTGGCGAAGGTGGGCAGTTGCACGCCCAGGTCGTCGGCCATCTGTTTGATCTCGGCCAGCTTTTCATCGGGCGTATCGGCTGTGATATCGCCTTCTGCTTCGAGAGTGAGCTCCACAGCCTCGTAACCCAACTCGTTGGTCTTCTTCAACACTTCCTCCACGCCGATCCCGGGTGGAAATGACCAAAAACTTATTGACTTTATCATTTCTCCGCCTCCTTTGGCACTCAATTCACCTTAACCGGCCTGGAGTCCTTCTCGAAGCTGCGATTGTGCCCTGTTACGTTGCGTGTAGGGGTTGCTTACATACCTTTGACGTGGCGCGATTAAGCACCTGCCGGGCCAGACCGATACAGAGACCGACAACCTATCGTATCTACACCGAGGTGGGATGATGGAAAAGTCACAATTGACCGCGGCCGCTGCCAGTGAGTATGACGCCGACGCGCTCGGCCTCATCGAGCAACTCGAAAGCGCCGGGGATCTGCTTGAGATCCTGGCCGCTGCTGCCAGTTGGGCCAACAAGCCTGAGATTTATGCGTGGATGATGCTTCCGATAACTGACGGCGAGAGCGAAATCCATATAGTATCCTACTACCCGCTGCCGAAGGAGAACATCAGTAGGCTGATTGATGAATTCGTCTTTGCCGTAGGCAGTACGGCAAGTGCCTACGGTGCCACCGTGCCCGCCCCTGATGTCATCAACATTCGTCAGCAGGCCCTGCATGAGAGTGGCACCTGGCAGCCGATGCCGGCTCCGGTATTCAGCGATGTAGGGATAGTCACCAGAGGCAAGTTACACGCCGTCGTCAGAGCTTGCGCGTCGGGACAAGCTGGCCCTGATGTCAACACTGCCGCTCAGCGCGTGGCAAAGATCATCAGCCCCTACGTGGACGCCTGTCTGCTGGCACGTACTGCGGGCACAACGGATTCGGATGAGCGCAGCGCCACCTTCCTGAGTTGCTCCGAATTCAGGGAGAAGCTGGACGAGCAGATATCCAGCATCCGCCACAAGCCTCATGAAATGAGCCTGCTGCGGATCAAGTTCAGAGCCCGCGAGGAGCCGATTGATACAGCGGACCTGCAGCGGTCTTACTCGTTAGCGCGGGCGCTGGTTGAAAGCATCGTTCGGGGGGGCGATACCGTCGGCCTGCTTGACGACGCCGACATCGGCGTATTGATGTCTCACACGGGCCCGCGCCAGGCATTGATATGCGCCATGCGGATATCAGACATGTTGACGCAGAGCACAGCAGTCACCAAGGCCCTCGAGCACTTCATCGGGGTCAGCGGCTGGGCCATTGCCGGCTCTGACGCCGAAGGTCTGCTTATCGAGACCGAGTTGGCCGCCACCCAGGCCCAATATGGCACCGTCGGCGCCGTGCAGTTGTACATGTAGGCACCGCGTCGCCAGGGAGGGACACAGATGGCAAAGGCACTGCTATCTTATTGGCGAGATCAACGGGGACTGACCACGCTGGAATACGCCTTGCTGCTGGCCCTGGTGGTCGCAGTTACCTTGACAGTCTGGGACGGCTTCGGCACCCGCAACAGCGAAGGGCTGCAAGACACAGCGGCCAGGCTATTGACTCAATGACAACACGCATGACGTGTTGCATCGGGTGCATGTAGAGCTTGTCGGTATGCGTAGCTCGGGCTCACAAAAATGTCGCGTAGCTCGGGCTTCCACTGTAGTTATGCAAATTTTGTAGGTTCTATGCACAGCCGGCGGCAGCAAAGACTTGGTCGATATCGTTGGTCGTTTCGTAAATCTTGATTAGAGCTCGCAGTTTTTCGCGCTCG
>JAUVVY010000021.1 GCA_030604405.1 bacterium
CCACCTGCTGGGCACCGGCGGCGACTTCCTGCACGCGGCCGGCATTGGTCTGGGCCGCTTCGCCCACCTGCCCAGCTAACCCGTTCACCTGCTGTGCACCGGCTGCAACTTCCTGCACACGGCCGGCATTGGTCTGGGCCGCTTCGGCGACTTGGCCGGCGGTGGCGACCACCTGCTGTGCACCGGCTGCGACTTCCTGGGTGCGGGCGCCGTTGGTCTGGGCGGCCGCGGCGATCTCCGAAACTGAGGCATTGACCTGCTGGGCGGCGGCTGCGACTTCCTGCACGCGTCCTGCATTGGTTTGGGCCGCTTCCGCGACATTACCTGCGCTAGCGACCACCTGCTGGGCACCGGCAGCAACTTCCTGGGTACGGGCGGCATTGGTCTGGGCTGCTTCGGCAACCTGGCCAGCCGAGGCATCAATCTCCTGGGCGGCCCCTGCAACTTCCTGGCTGCGGGCCGAACTGGCCTGAGCATTCTGCCCTACCTGCTCAGCCGTAGCGCTAACTTCCTGGGAGCTGGCGGCCAACTCCTGCCCGGCCGCGGCTACATCCTGGGCGTTGTTTTGGATAACTCCCAGACCCTCGACCACGTTGGCGAGGGCTTCATTTGAGCGTGCGATGCCCTCCACGCTTTCTTGCATCGGAGCCTGCATGTTGTTGACCAATTCATCAACCCCGCCCAGCACCTTGGCGGCATCCTGTGCATTGCCGCGGGACTGTTCAGCCAGTGCCCGCACTTCTTCGGCCACGACGGCAAAGCCGCGACCGGCTTCACCGGCGCGTGCCGCTTCAATTGCGGCGTTAAGAGCGAGAAGGTTGGTCTGCTCAGCGATATTCTGGATGTTGTTGGTGATTTCATTGATCTGTTCCGACATCGTGACAAGTTCTTCCAGTTGGCCCTGGCTGTTAGTGACCACGCCCTGGACTTGCTGCATGACGCTGGCAACTTCTTCGCCGCGCTGTACGCCTTGCTGTGCCGCGTTAACGATTTCCTGAGACTGTGTGCCGACTTGCTGGGCGGCGGCGCCTACGTTCTGCGAGGTTGCGCCAACCTGCTCAGCACCTGAGGCTACCTCTGCTATATCCTTGCCGACGGCTTCAGCGCCCTCGCCGACTTTCTGGCTGGCCTCCCGCACTTCCTGGGCGGCACTACCCACCTCCTGCAAGGCTGCCCCTACCTCGGTGGCGGTATCGGCTACTGAGCGTGCAGCTCCGTGAATTTCCTGAGCTGCGCTGCCCACCTCCTGGATAGCCGCGCCTACCTCAGTGGCGGTATCGGCTACCGAGCCGGCGGCTCCTTGAGCCTCCTGAGCTGCGCTACCCGCCTCCTGGAGAGCTGCGCCTACCTCGGTGGCGGTATCGGCTACCGAGCGGGCAGATCCGTGAATTTCCTGAGCTGCGCTGCCCACCTCCTGGATAGCCGCGCCTACCTCGGTGGCGGCATCGGCTACTGAGCCGGCGGCCCCCTGAACTTCCTGAGCCCCGCTGCCCATCTCCTGCAGAGCCGCGCCTACCTCGGTGGCGGTATCAGCCACTGAGCGCGCAGATGCGTGAATTTCCTGAGCTGCGCTGCCCACCTCCTGGATAGCCGCGCCTACCTCGGTGGCGGTATCGGCTACTGAGCCGGCGGTTCCTTGAACCTCCTGAGTTGCGCTACTCGCCTCCTGCAGAGCCGCGCCTACCTCGGTGGCGGTATCAGCTACTGAGCGTGCAGAGGCGTGAATTTCCTGAGCTGAGCTGCCCACCTCTTGGACAGCCGCCCCCACCTCAGTAGCGGTATCAGCTACTGAGCGGGCGGCGCCCTGAACTTCCTGAGCCCCGCTGCCCATCTCATCCAGTGCTTTGCCCAGGACAGTGGCAGTATCGGCGACCGTATGGGCCGACTTCTCTGCCTTTTCGGCTTCGGTGACGCCTTGGCCCAGATCATCGGCTACTGTCAAAGAAGCGTCTATGATCTGGCCTAGAATGTCGGTGATGTCACCAACTGTTTCGCTGGAACTCTGCGCAGCCTTCACCTGCCTGTCATTGTAGTCGCGTAGCTCTTTGACGGTGTCTGACATCTCCTGGTTGCTGCTGCCGAGCTCATCAACTGCAGCAGAGACCTGTTGTGTAGAATTATCCAGCGGGCGGATAATCTGGCCTATCTGCTGCATGTCCTGCTCCAGTTCGTGATATTCCTCAGAATAATCAGAACTGCTTGCATCCTGGTCGGACTGTGTGTCCTTTGGCATTCCATGAGCCTCCCTGTTTGTAGTCAGCTTCTGAGAATCGATTCACAGCCTGATACCGCTTGTCGGCGGCAACAGCGTGGCAGAAATCGTCGCAGGCGGGGAACGGCTTGCAAGTGTCACCTCCAGTTCTCCCCGGTGCATCCGAGTTCGGCTCGCGATCTCGCCGCTGTGCATACTGCCACGGCTCCCCGCTGACAATACTTACGGAACGTCGAATCGTGGACTTATTCCGTCGTTTCCCAGACTGCAATTAACGTGCCTACATCGGGAAGCTATCGTACCTGGCTCTGAAGCTGACACAAAAGGTAGCGCCCCGGCAAGCCGACGCCGGGGCGCTGAAGTGGGGCAGATGCCGATAGGGCTCAGTCGTACACGCCGAACTCCTTGGTCGTCTCGACCATTGCCCTGTAGTTTTCGGGGTTGACTGCGGAGATAATGCTGTTGCCCGAGCACATGATGTGCCCGCCGCCCACCGAAGCAGTTTCAAGCAGGCGCTTGACTTCCGCGATGACCTCTTCTACCGTCCCGCGGCACAGCAGGTCCACATCAACATTGCCGACCACGCAGGTATCATAGTGCGCCTTGAGGCGGTCCAACTCCATCCCAGGAAGCGGCTCAAGCGGGCCAAATGCATCAACGCCTGTAGATACCATCATGTCCATGATCTTGCGGATGTCGCCGTCGGTGTGCTTGATGCAGTAGGCCCCGGCGCGCTTGATCTCCTGCACTACAGTGCGCAGCCCGGGCAGAATGAAGCGCTCGAAGTGTGCCGGTGACATGAACGGGCCCTGCTTCCAGGCATAATCGTCGCCCAGCAGGACGATCTCCACACCCTCGGCGATGACGCGGCGGTATAGCTCCACATAGTACTCGACGCCGACCTTGGCCAGCTTTTCGACCAATTCGGGCCGGGTACCGTAGTCAATAAGCAGGTTCTGCAGGCCGGCGCGGAGGTACTGACTGACGGCAAAAATGCCTTCCCCTACGAAGCAGATGGCCTGCTTGCCCTTGAACCTGGCCACGACCTCGCGGGTCTGGTTGAGGAAGTATTCGTCGTTGCCATCGGGAGGCTGATAGTCAAGCAGATCGCTCTCGTCTTGAATCAGAGCCGGCTCACAGGAGATGGGGATTACTTCGGTGGTCATCCGCTGCAGCGTTCCCCACTTGTCGCGGTAGATGCGCTTTTCCTCATCCACCCATTCTACGTCACGATAGTCGGTCGTGATGCCGAAGGCGACCACGTCCAGGCCCATCTTTTCGACAAGGTCGAAATAGTCGCAGCCGGGATAGAGGGCCTCGACCACCTTCGGGTCAATAATAATCTCCATCAGCGGCACCCGGTCGGGCTGTTTGCCCTCCAACGCGGCAAAGATACGTTCAGGAGAATTCATCAGCAATCACCATTTTTCCGTTTGAGTTCCGTGCACGATGGGCAAGCAGCGTAGGTCAACTGTGTCATAGCCCTCGATGAGTAGTTCGCTGCATTGGGTCGCGTTTCCTGCCGGCAACTACGATAACTTCAGACGACCGCTGAGGCCGTGGGTCCTTGACAACCGGTGCCCTTGCCTGATACAAGACAGCGCGTATGGTGCGGCGGCGATACCACTTTGCCGTCGCGGATTCTGTCTTTCGGGTCGCAGGACGACGCGGCGCAGGAGATTGGCGCAGAGTAATGAACCGCAATTTCGGCACACTCTTAGCCGTCTCGCTCCTGTTCGGCCTCGGCTCGGGGATCTACGAGTTCGCCCTGCCGTACTTGCTCGACGCCCACGGCATTTCGGTGCCGCGCATGGGCCTGATATATGCCGCAGGTGCGATTGTCGTCTTCCTGGCTCGCATATATGCCGGTCATCTCTCAGACATCTTCGGGCGCAAGTCGCTGTACGGCTCAGCGGTCGCACTCACCGCCATCGTTACTGCCGTCACACCCGCTGCCGTAGTCCTCTGGCTTCAGGCTATCCTCAAGAGCGCCTTTGACGCGGGGGCGATGGTTTTTGACAGCATGTATCAGCTTTGCCTGCACGATGACAGCCGCAAGAAATACCTCGACCGGGTGGGGAGGACGAGGGGATTGCAGGCTCTGGCCGCGGCGGTCAGCACATTTGCAGCCGGCTTGCTGTTGGCTCGCGATCTATACACCGGCACATTCCATCTCGCATCCGCGACGCTGGTGCTCGGCCTAGCGGTTTTCCTCATCGGCTACAGGCCCGGCAATAACGCTGCCGGAAAGCCCACCTCCGGACAATCGTTGCGCAGTCTGCTTGCGCTCGATCTGCCGCGGCCGCTGATAGTCCTGACCGTGGCCGCCTTCATCTTTACCGTCGGCTTGTCAATCAGCCACTGCTTTGTCATGCAACTTTTCTGGGAGCGGCAGTTCGGAGCCTCGCGGGCGGATATCGGCATCATTCTGATGCTGCACCGGTTCACCATCGCCATCCCGCTGTTGCTGCTGGGCTGGTCGGCGAAAAAGCACCTGAAGCAGATATTCATCGCATTTCTGATCTTTGAGGGGCTTGCCATCAGCGCCTCAGGCTTTATCGGGGGCCTTCTGCCGGCGGCGGCTGTGTGGCTGATGCACGACCTGTTTGGCGCGGGAGTGTGGATGCCGATTCAGAGCGCGCTCGTCCAGAAGTATTCGCGTGAGGAAAGCCGTGGGCAGGATGTTAGCAAGGTCTTTGCCATCGGATCGCTGGGTTGGGTCTTCGGCCCGCTTATCGCCGGGGCGGTTTTTGACCGCTGGTACGGCGGCCCCTTTGTCCTCAGCGGGGCCATTGTAATCCTGGCAGCCTGTGTACTGCTGTTGCTACCCGGCGAGGATTGAAGCAGGGCGAGCTATGGGAATGGCGGCGGCTTGGGTATCTGGTAGAACCTCACCAATTCCCTGCAAGTGTGGCTCGTTGCTGCCTGACTACGTTGCACCACTCTTGTATTGCAGTGCCGCGAGCGATCTATTGGTCATAGTCGAACTCTATCGCTGTGTGACTGACTATGTCGTAACAATCGAGGTTGTCGTTCCACCGCAGCTTCGCCTCGAATGCCCACTCGGATTGCGGCGGGCCGGTCCAGACGACGACGCTCTTCCAATCCGACGAATGCCTGATCACCTTTGCCACCCAGTCGGGGGTACCCGTCAGGGCGGCTTCCTTGGCCACCTCCTCGCCAGGCTGGTAGATGTCAGGCACCTCGCTGTCAGCCCCGGTGTCTTCTACGCCTAGCGGCCCCTCGTCAACGAGCTGGTACTGCCCGGCATCATCGTCCCACTCCAGGTCCATCCAAGTGGTGAACTCGCTGCCGATGGGGCCTAATACCAGGTGGACTGTTTTCCAGTCGTCAGCATGAGTGGCGACCTGCACTGACCAGGCTGGCTTTCGCGATTGTCCGAAGATGACGGCCGCGGCCAGGCCGGGACCTTCTACGTCTATGCTCGGAACTTCGCCGCTGAAATCTGTATCGCTGGCATCGAGCACCGGCTCGACCTGCGTCTCTTCGATGGCCGTGGGAGACGAGCCTTGTTCATCTAGCTCGGCCTGCAGGCCCAGGTAGCAGAAAGAGAGCACTGCTGCAACTAGCAGGCCTATCAGCAGCAGGCAGCCGCAGCCGATGCCGATAATCCAGCCCCAGGGAGTGCCCTTCTGGGGAGTAGGTTGCTCGGCGGCAGGCTCCGTAGGTGGTGGGGGAGTACCTTCGGCTTGTTCGGGCGGCTGTTGAGCCGACGGCGGCGCAGACTGCGCCTCGGGCTGGGGCGCAGGCGCCTGCTCGGGTCCAGGTGACGCAGGCGCGGCAGCCTCGGCCTCGGTCGGCTCGGGTGGCTGCTGAGGGTCATCGGGTACGGGTGTTGGCAAGCCGGGGTCTTTAGGATGTTCCATAATCGCACCTCCGCGAGCAATAGGTATGCAGGGCTCACGACTTCAGATCTTCACAGTACGCCTCCGGCAAGTTCCAATTCGGCCACTGGCCTCGGGACACCTGCCGGGCCGAGCCGCTGTTGCTCACTCAAGGCGCCCTATAATCCTCAGCCACGCATCGCGCCAGTTTTCCAGGTTATAGACTGAGCGCACGGTTGCCTGCTGCTGTATCCCGACCGTTTCCCGGTTTCGCCAGGCTTCGGTCATCGCCGCCGCCAGCGCTTCGGGCGTCGGCTCTGACTTCATGGTAGGCAGATCCGCCAGCCCGGCGACATTGGTGCTCACCGTAGCCGTGCCGCAGGCCATCGCTTCGAGGGCCGAAAGTGAGGTCCCCTCACCGGCAATTGTGGGGATTACGGTTAATTCCGCTGCCGAGTACGCCGCCGGCATTTGCTCCCAGGGGATCGGTCCGATGAATTCCACACGGTGCGAGATACGGTGTTCGGCCGCCAGTTCGCGACAGTACGCGGCGTAATCAGGCTGACTCTCGGCACCGGCAACAATCATGCGGGCGTCATCGAGTTCGTCTGAGCAGCGGCCAAACGCCTGAATCGCCAGGTGAATGCCGCGGTTGCGATAGACGTTGCGCGGGATCAGTACCATCGGCCCGTCCGGCAGGTCCGGATGTGGTTGTGTGGCTGTGAACATCTGCGTATCTACGCAGTTAGGCACAAAAAAGCGTCCGGGGGCGATTTCGGAGAATGGCTCGGCACCTGGGCTGACATCTTCGCCGACTTCACGCAGGAAAAAGGTATCATTGGCTACCACGAAGGTCGCATTACGATACGCGCGGCGGGCCA
The DNA here is from genome assembly GCA_030604405.1 of bacterium. Taxonomy (GTDB): domain Bacteria; phylum Armatimonadota; class Zipacnadia; order Zipacnadales; family UBA11051; genus UBA11051. The sequence continues at coordinate 6,939 of JAUVVY010000021.1, forward strand.
ATGCTTGCTTGATCCGGTTGTGTAGTGCCGAGGGGTTGTCATCCCAAAACACGCCATGAGAGACCAGAACCGTCCCCGGATGCCATTCCAGAAAACGGTGGTAGTTCGGATAGTGGACCACCAGCATATCGTATTCGGCCAGTTCGCCGCGCAGCCTCGGCAAACCGAAAGGTAGCGTCCAGAATTCTCCTTGCTTACCCAGGATGCGGCTGACGGGCGACCGGATGATGCGTATCGCCGGGTCATCTATGTCCTGCACCGGCCGCTGATATACAGTGATCTGGTGGCCGGCGGCCTCGCACACGCGCCGCAGAAGCTGCGCCCAAACATCTGCGCCGCCGACAATCGGCTTGTAGCTGTAGGTCACCTGTGCGATGCGCATGCCCTGCAAACCCTTCTCTTACGGATACACATTGCCGCCACAGTCACGTCTTTTCAGTTCGGCTTTCTACCGCCCGGCACCTTCTGTCAGCGTTTTGCGCACCCTTGCCATCAGCAGAATCCAAGGAAAGTTGCCCCGCATTAGACAAAATCGCCGGATAAAAACACACAGTAATATAAAGGAAGCAAGACCACATCCGTCGAATTAAGCAGTATCTGTCTTCAGTCTTCGCATCGAGGTGAGGCTAGTGAAGTCACATGGCCTGTTGTGCACGTTTCTCCTCATGGTGTGGGCGTCATCGGTTTCTGGCGCTATTCTGAGTGGCACGGTGGTTGACGCCGAAGGCAAGCCCATAGCGGATGCGCAGGTATGGTTGCATCGCACGGTCTACAGAGAAGAAAGCCAGCGCGGTCTGGTGGCCAGCATGAAAACCGCTGCTGACGGGGCCTTCTCGCTCGTGGACCCGGATTACGATGACATTGAGGGCAAGGGCAGGTGGATGCTGGTTGCTTACAAGCAAGGACTGGCCCTCGATGGCGCCCATACTTCGGATATCGCCAAGCCCTTCGAACTGAAGCTGGTCCCGCCGGAAACAATTTCCGGCAAGATCCTGGATGAAGCTGGCAAGCCGCTGCCTGGAGCAACCGTGGCGGTGACCAACTGCCGGGTTGGGCAATATGGTCAACCAGGCTTCCGACGTTTCGTGCTGCTGACAGACTTCGCCAAGCAGTTCGGCGTACAAACCGACCAGGATGGAGCCTTCGCTTTGCACCTTACCCCGCCCGGCGCCAGTGTCACCCTGTACCTCTGCGCCGCCGGTTATGGCTCCTTCAGCATCTCTAGCCCAGTGGATGTATCAGCTTTGCGCCTGCAGCCGGCCGGCAGCATCAAGGGCCGCATAGTCGCACCTGAGAAGCTGCCTGACATGGCGAAAGCCCGGCTGATGGCGTTCGGGCGCATGTCAGGCCGCGACATGTCTGCATCAGGCGAGGCCAAAGTGGACGCAAACGGGGAGTTCGAGTTCCCTGAATTGCCACCGGGGAGTTATCTGCTGCATATCTCCAGCCAGCCAGGCGACGCGTACCATGTGCAAGGCAAGAGCGACATTGAGGTAAAATCCGGCAAAGAGACCGTTGTAGAACTGCAGGCCCAAAAGACTGCGGTCATACGCGGCCGCGTGATCGCCGGCGACACTGGACAGGGCCTGGCAGACGTTAGCGTATCAATCAGCGAAGCACCATCCGGCAGGACGCAGCAGAACGGTACCTTTGAAGTTCATGCCCTACCCGGCGATAAATATATCCGCGTTTTCCCCGATGAAGGCTATCTCGGCACCCGGTATGAAGAGCGTATTGCCATCGAACTCGGCCCTGAGGGCGCGGATGTCGGCGACATCAAACTAGAGAGGGCCCACACGCTGAAGTTCCTGGTGGTGGATGAACAGGACCAGCCGGTCGAGGAGGCAATGGTCACTGTAAGGGTGGAAGGCGACCGCGATTACTTCCCCGCCTTTTCTTCGCAGACCACGGATGAGAATGGAATCTATGAGAAGTCCAGCCTGCGTGCGGGTGCGATAGTTAGCGCGCGTGCCGCCAAAGGCAATGCCATGAGCGAAAAGGTCAAAGCCACCGTCGGCGAGACCGAACAACCGGTCAAGCTGGTGCTGAAGGCCGATGCCGCTGCCGCAATAACAGCGATAATAGTTGACCAGAACGGCAAGCCAGTAGTGGACGCAGAAGTTAGCGCGTACGAGCGTGGCGAAAACTGGGGGCGCTCAATACGTAGTGACCCGCCAGATGAAAATGGCCGGATTGAATGCAAGGGTCTGACACCCGGGTGGCAATACCAGTTTCGCGTCAAAGCGCCGGACAGCGACCGCCTGGACACCGGGATATGGACTGCTGTGGCCGGCGAAACGCACGACTTCGGCACCATTAAGCTCACTCGTCACACCGCTTTTCTGGCTGGAGTGGTCGTTGACGGGGCCGGAAAGCCGCTGGGCGGCGCGAAGGTGTTCAACGTGGGAGATACCCCGGGCCGCAAGCAGGTTTCCACTGATGAGCAGGGCCGCTTCCGGCTCAGTGGCCTGGCAGAGGGCCGGGCCTACGCTTACGTTGACGCGCCCGGATGCCGTTTCACCGCAGCAGCGGCGCCCACGGGCACTGCCGACCTGAAAATAGTGCTCCGGCCGCAAGCGCCCGGCACCATGGGAAATCCCCCGGCGCCGAGAGCAAATCAATTGCCGCCCGACCAGGCCAAGGCGCTTGCCAGGAAGCTGCTGATCGAAGCGGCCGAGCAAACCCATGGCGCTGCAGGCTACTACCGTCAGTCTCTACTGCAGGCGCTGGCGCAGGTTGACCCGACGGCGGCGTATGAAATGGCGGCCAAGGGCGGAGACGAGATCTGGCCGATTAACGTGCAGGTTGCCCGCCTGCGCATGGCCGATGACTGCGATGAAGCTCTGGCGCTGATGAAAGAGAGCTTCGGCACCTACGGCTCCTACGATCTCACGCGCGGCCTGCTTGGCGCCGCCGATGACCAGCTCTCAGAGCATCCGGATATAGCGCGCCGCTGTCTGGAAGAGGCCCTGAAAGTTACGCCCACTCTCAGTGTGGCCAACAAGCGCGTCCTGTACGCTGCCCTGGCGGCCCGAAAGCTGCAAGAGATCGCCCCTCAGCGAGCGGAGCAGGTCTATGAGCAAATCGTCCCGCTGGCCGCCAGCCTCAGCGGTGCCGACTATGACGCCTTCGTGCGCGGCATGGTAGCTGAGCAAATCTGCGACAAGCACTTCGATATGGCAATGCAGCTCATAGACGGCATCCAGGACCAGGACGAAAAGCAGCGGCATCTGACCAATATCGCCCGCCATATCGCCAAAACCGACCCCGACCGCGCAGTAGATATGCTCAAGAAACTTAGCGATGAATGGCAGCGAGATTACGCATACGTCAGGATGCTGCCGTTTTTTCCTCCAGACCGATTCGACCATGCCATTGAGATCGCCAGCGGCCTCAGCCGCAATGAACTTCGTGCCCGCGCTCTCGCCCTGCTCGCCCAGGTGGGGCCTGAAGAGCGAGTACCCCAGCTCCTGGAGCAAGCCGCCGGCGAACTCATCGCTGAGGCCACAGAGCAGGGCATGGCTCCGGGCGGCTCGCGTCTGGCGCAATCAATGGCGCGGCTGGCGTGTGTGGCCCGCCGGCTGGGATACCAGCAGTACATGGACTTCGCCTTACGTGCCGCCTCGCTGCACATTCGCGGCGCTGAAAGTGGCTACGTTGACACCAGCCTCAATGTGCGTGAAGATTTCACACTGGCAATACAGTTGGCCTACACCTCGCCCGAGTTCTCCCGCCATATCACCGAGTCGGCCCTGCAACGTGCCCGCGGCGTCGCAAAGCTCAACGGGCACTGCTATTCGACGCTTGCTGCTGCGGCCGCCGAAGTGGACATCACCTGGGCCGGGCAACTGCTCAAGCAGATGCCGCCCGATGATCCTTCTGCCAGGCGGCTCTGCCGCACCGAGGCTGCCCGTGCTGTGGTCAGGCGGCTGCTTGAAACTCCCGAAGAGCGCGAACACGAGATGCTAACCAGCTACGAAAATTGGATCGTAGTTGACGAAGATTACTAAGGTGGTGATTGTTGTGAAAAAGTTGCTCTGGATACTGGCACTTGCGGCCACGATTGCCGCGGCGCAGGCGGGCGAATTGCAGTTTATAGACAAATGGACCGCCGGCGAATTGCCTGCCTACGGCCAGCAGTGCTGGCCATTGGTCGCAGTCAAGCCGGCTGGCCTCACCGCCGAGCCACAGTACCCTCCCGGCACCGTCCGCTACGCTAGTTTCAATTTCCGAGACGATGCCAATGAGCCGGTGCTCGTAGTTGCAGCTCTGGTGACACCGCCCGACGGTCAGGCGATGCTTTACGTGGACAGCAACGCCGACGGAGTGCTGAAGGCCGGTGAGCGTGCCGCTTTAGCTACTCCCGAACGCCGCCCGCTGGGATTTGGCAAGCCCCAAAAGGCCGTCTGGGTAGCCCCGCTGTATAAGCCCCGTAAGCGCATGGTGGCCTTCACGATGACTAGTTTCGAGCTGATGCTCGGATGCGCGGTGCGGGGCTATGCGCAGGCGACACTGCCGCTGGCCGAAAAGCAAGTTCGCGCCGTATTCGTGGATGTGAATGCTAATATGCTTCTGGAGCAGTTCCGGGACGCTGTCTATGCAGATGTCAACGGTGATGGGCAATTCGACGGTGCGACGGAGTGTTTTCCGCTTGTGGAGCGCGTAGCTATCGGCCCAGCGGCCTTCAGTTTTGCCAAGTGGCAGCCGTTGGAGGCGGCCGAGTGGCAGTCTGCTGCAGTCGGGTCGGCGCGGGTAAAATTCGTCATCGGCTCTCTGCCTGTTGAGCCGGAGTCAGTGCTCGCCACAATAGGCAGCCTCACAGGCGGAACCTTTCAGATAACTGCCCTGAATAAAGAGATGGAACTGCCCGCCGGAACGTACACCGCCGAGAGCCTGATTATCCAAGTCCCCGGTTGCAAAGCTAACACTATGACCTATACCTTCAGCCGCTCTGGCCTTGGCACGGTCATGAAAGTCGGCGGCGAGGAGACGACTTTTGACCTGCTCGGTGATATGTCGGCCCCTGCCAGCTTCGATGGTGAGCCGCGGCCCGGGGTTAGACTCAGCATCGAAATCAATCCGCGTACCAGCACCGGCATGATTCTGAATTCGGAATCCGAGGGTAGTCAGATCAGTCAGCGAAGCTTCTCCTACGGTGGGGCAACACTCCCTACTACTGTCACGCTCATCGGGCCGGAGGGGGCCGAGTTAGCCAGAGTGGACTCGGTGAGTCCCGCCTGCTGTGGCACCTTTGCCCGCTGCGAATTGACAGTGCCTGCTGACGCCAAGCCCGGCGAGTACACCATCAAAGTAGTCTATAACCTCAGCCTCCTCGGCCAGAACCCCACCGGCGAGACAAAATTCAATATAGAGGAATAAACCCCCACACAGGCAATGCGTATTACATGGAGCCTTTGCTGGGGAGCCAAGAGCGATCATGCGGCAGATGACTGAGGCAGACAATTATGTCCTGCGCGTCAGCAACCTGCACAAGCGTTATGGGGTAGTGCAGGCCCTCAACGGCCTTAGCTTCGACGTGCCGCGCGGGGCGTTCTACGGATTGTTCGGGCGCAACGGCTCCGGCAAGACCACCACCTTCGACATCATCAGCGGCCTCACTGGCCGTGATAGCGGCACAGTTGAGATGCTCGGCGAGCAGGTCGGCATGGAACCATCGGTCGAGGCGAAGCGGCGTTTTGCCTATGTCGGCGGCCATATCAACCTTTACAGTTGGATGACTCTCCAGGAGCACCTCGATTATGTGGCCGGCTTCTACTCGACGTGGGAGCCAAACCGCTGCGATGAACTCATGAAAGTGTTTCGGCTGCCCATGCGGCAGCGCGTGGAGACGCTCTCCCCGGGCCAGCATGTCCAATTTCAGTTGCTGATGGCGCTGCCGCGCCACCCGGAGCTTCTGATAATGGACGAGCCGGGCAACCTCGACCCGGTGGTCAGGCTGCGGCTCATGACCACCATGACCGAGATCATCCGGGCTGAGCAAGCAACAATTCTCATGGCCTCGCATCTGCTTGACGAATTGCAAGGTGTCTGCGACCACATGTGCATCATTGACCGCGGCGTGACGCTCACGGCGGGGCCTGTGGACGAGTTGATGGCCGACGTACGGCAGCTACATTTCCACGGCGTCTCGGGCGCAGAGCCGCCGGCGATGGAAGGCCTGTGGTTCGAGCCGATTGCCGAGGACGAGCTGAACGCTGTAATAATCGGGCACACCGAGGACAAGGCGGAGGCGCTGGCCCGCGAGCTTGGAGCCAGGAGCTACGATACCGAAACGGTGAGTCTGCAGGACTTCTTCATCGCCCTTACCTCGGACAAGGATTGAGACAGGGTGGACACGTCTGCGCGCAATCCCATAGCCAGACTGGCAGTGCATGAGTTCCGCCGCACGTTCGGCGTGCGTCTGAGCGATATGTATATGCCGTGGACCTCTTCAAGGCTGGACCGGATTCTCTCCGTGTCGGGCGTGGCGATGGGCGTTATGTATGTGTGGGGAATGGCTGGGTTTACGCGTGGATGGATGGTTGATTGGCACGGAGTGTCCGGCAGTGGCGTATTAAGTTGGCTACTATGGGGCCTCGGCGGGCTAATCCCCGTCGTGCTGGCAGTGCGTGCCGGGTGGATCGGGTCTGAACAGATGTTGGCCGCCTCGCTCCAACGCATCACCAAACCTGTTACTCACCTATTGCCACTGAGCGCGACACAAGCATTAGCCGCGATAATTATGGGCCGAGCGTGGGCAGTAGTGGTTGCGTTAGGAGTGGGCATGGTGATACTGGCCCTCGCCCGCTATCTGATGGTAGCGCAGCAGCTTGTTAACTCGCTGCCTTCCCTCATTGATCCGTGGCTATGCGCGGCCCCGCTGCTGTTCTATGGCTTCTTGGTCGTTACGACCAGGAATGCTGCCGAGAGCCGCCGCTGGGACACAGGCGTGGCTGGGCTCCGCTCACTCTGGATCACCTTGGGTGCTGTGGCTGGCCTGGGCGCCTGCTATGCAGCGAAGCTGAATTTCAGTGTCCACTGGCAGTTGACCGCGTATGTGGCATTCGCCGCAGCGGGTGTCACTGCGGTGGTGGCGTGCCAGGTATTGAGCAACGCAATGGGCAGAGCTAGACTGCCGGCGGATCGCCCGCTGGCAAGCGGCCAGGACCCCTATGACGCGCTGCTGCGGCCGACGCTTCTTGCCAGGTGGACGAAGGCGGCTGCGGGTGCGCAAGGCTTCGGTCTCGGCGAAGCGGGCCGGTCGGTGCTTACGCGCCGCTGGCTGAAGCGAAGTGCAGCATTCGCCACGGTCCTCGCGGTGCTCCTCACGCTCTCGAGCGCTCTCTGGCAGCTCGGAGCTGTTGTTGTTTGCGGCCCTTCGTCTTCGAGTTGTGAAGCGGCAATAGAGTTCGGCGTCGGTGGCGTGGTGGCGCTGTTTGGGTTCGCCATACTGATAATGGCCGTCGCCCTGTGGCAGGAGATTATCGTTGTTGATTCGCGTACAGCGAGGTACATGGGCCAGGTCGCCGACCCGTTCGGGCGCAAGCACGTGGGCCTATTGCTGCCGGTCCCGATCCGCAGGCTCTGGGCACAGCGGCTGCTCGGGCTTTTGATGATGTGCGCGCTCCTGGTCGTAGCCGGCGCCGCCAGCCACGGGGTTTCGTGGAGGTTGGGGCAGTTGCTTGCTGGTTCTGACCTAGCGAGCGTCGGGCCGGTACTATATTGGATTTTTCCGGCTGCGCTCGTATTGGCCTTGGTTGCCTTTGCCTTGGTGCCTTTGCTGGGCAGGGCGGCAAGAACCGTTGAAATATCGGGCTGTCTCTTGTGGGGATTGTGCTATTGCAGCGCCTTCGGCGCTGCGGCCATCTTCGTGGCACTTCGTCTGGATCGTGTCTCCGGCCCTGCATTCACTTACTACACGCTGCTCGTGGCAATAGCGTGGTGGGCGCTGGTGCTGGTCTTCTCGTGGTTGGGGTGTGAGCCGTCGGCATGGCGCCTGACCGACACCGGTGCTCCGTCGTTTGCCGGCAAGCTCCAGGCCTTGTTCGTGCATCTGGCCTTGATCTTGACATGCGGTTGTGTCGGCTGCCTGTTCATAATTCTTCTCTGACTGAGGCCGTACCCAGTTGACACGAGCGGCCCCGGCAGGCCCAGGTGTACCGGCCGGCGAAATAGATATGGTAATTCCGCAATTCGGAATCGTGGAATTGCCCGCTACTGCCCCTGCACGGCCTCGATGAGTGCGGCCATATTCTCTGCAGGTACGTCCTTGGGGATCGAATGTGCCGGCGCGATGATATAGCCCCCGTCGCGGCCAATCTCTGCCATCAGCCGACGTGCCTCCGTCTTCACCTCTTCCGGCGTTGCGTAGGGCAGCAGTCGCTGTGTGCTCACGCCGCCGTGGAAGGTCAGGTAGTTGCCGTACTGCCGCTTTGCCTCGTAAACGTCAATTACCTCCGGCTGAAACGGGTTGAACACGTCCACGCCGATCTCGATGAGGTCGGGGAAAACTTCATACACGTCGCCACAGCAGTGGATGAGGACGTACTTGTCCGCTGCGTGCACAGCTTCATACATACGAGCCAGGCGCGGCTTGATAAAGCGCCGCCACAGTTTCGGCCCCATCAGCATCCCCTGCTGCTGGCCCCAGTCGTCACCGAAGCGCACTCCGTCAATAGGGTAGGTCACGGCACGCCTGATCAGACCGAGGTTGAACTCGGTTATGGCGTCGAGCAGGTCGTCCACGAAGCGGGGGTGGTCGTGCATGTCCATCATCAGGTTGACCATCCCGCGCATCGTCCAGGCCCGCTCGAAAAGCGAAAAGCCAATTTCCATCGTTACGAACTTGTCCTCAACGGATGCTAGCTTGTCGCCGAATCCCTCCCAGCGCGCCGGGTCGTCAGGGTCCGGCCACTGATAGTCGCCAGGAGTCGGCTGCGGGAAGATCAATCTCTCCGGGTTGCCGATATCTTTATCTATGGTGCGGTTCCAGACGACACCAAACTGGTCGCGCCAGAGGTCGGGCTCGATCTCCACCCACGCGTCGGGCCGCAGCGGCTCGCAGGCGGCCAGATGATTGCCGAGCTTGGCGACAAAGTCAGGGTCGCCAGTGTACTCGACCATTTTCTGTTGGGCGACCTGGGTAAAGTCCAGGTGCCACGGGCAGATGTCCGGCTGCTCGTGGCGCAGGGCCATTTTCACGCGTTCTTTGGCGGTCATTGCCTGCTCCTGTTTTCGGAATTGTGACGCACCGGCGGGCCTCGCATCGGCCCGCAGTATTTTAACCTATTGTCCACGGACATGCCAGGCCCGAACGGCGGCGGGCAGGAGGAGAAAGCGAAAGTGTGGCGAAATCGCTCAAGTGGTTTTCTGCGAGGTTCCGACAAAAAGGCTCTGTGCCCATTTTTCCGATTAAAGAAGGCGAATGAAGATGACTGCGAAGGAAATAGGTGACTACATCGAGAAGCTGGTCCCCGGCTGGCAGCTTGGCGGGGAAGAGGGCTTCCTGTGGGGCGATCCGCGCAGTGAGGTCACTGGCGTTGTGGTTGCGTGGATGGCCACGGTTGAGGCCATCGAGGCCGCGGCCGCTCAGGGCTGCAACTTCATGCTGGTTCACGAGCAGCTTACGTATCCCTACCCATCCCGCGGCTCCTTGTTGGAACAGTGCTTGCACTGGCGCAGCAACCAGGCGCGTCTGAGCAGGCTTGCCGGGCACAACATCACGGTATATCGCGCCCACGGATTGCTCGACACCTACTGCATTCTCGACGATTTCGCCAAGCGGCTGGGCCTTCCGGAACCGTCGGTGAGCGAGGCCTATTTCCGCATCTACGACATCGGGCCGACAACCGTCGGCGAGCTGGCTGACACGTGCAAGACGGCTACCGGCATGGACGCGGTGCGCGTGGTCGGCGATATGGACCGTGTCGTCAGCCGCGTTGGCACGCCCTGGGGCGGCCTCGGCCTGTCGCTCAACGTCGGCTTCATCGAGGGGCTCTTGTGCTACGAGCCGGATGTGCTCATCGGCGGCGAAAGCGACGAGTACGCAATGTTCTTGCTCCAGGACTGCGACGTGCCGTTTATCGAGATGGGCCATACGACCAGTGAGAACATCGGCCTGGCGCGGATAGCAAACGAAATGGACTCCGCCTTCAGCGACATCAAGGTGATCTACCATCCCGTGACCTGTCCGTGGCAGATGCGCTAGCTCAGATAGACATGGACACGTGGCACAAATATGCACGCGTAGGTCGGGCTTCCAGCCCGACAATGACACAAGAATGAACTACTCTTAGAGTGCGATTGAGGTGCAAAGGCATGACGATGAGAGCAATTCTGCCCGGAACACTGATTGCGTGGGTGATGTTCGCAGCAACTGCTACGCTGTATGCTTTTCCCACTGACGGCGTCGTGGCCCCGGTACCTGAGACGCTGGCGGACAAGACTTATGAATTGCAGATCGAGCATCACGGTGTCCAGGTAATGCAGGGACGGGCATATTTCGACAGGATCGGCCTGCAGGTTGGGCTGGGAGGCGGATGGGAGGTCGGCTTTGATCACCATCTCGGCGGCCCCGATCGCACAATCAGCAGTGACGCGCACTATCGCTGGCACCTGAAGTACCGTCCCGCTGAGGTGGGTTTTGACAAACACTGGTTTAATTTCAAGAAGCAGATTCTGGCCGAGAAAAAGAGCCGTCCGGCTTTGGCCTGGGGCGTGTTGAATATTGGCGGGAATGCCACCAGTGGCAACTATGTAGTGGCCGGCAAGCATTTCGGCCGTTGGCAGCTTTGCCTGGGCTGGTCGGATATTCTCGACAATCCCAGCTTTGACTACAATGAGCCGGACTATATCTATGAGGTGGTAGGCTACCAGTACAATGACGACTGGAAGTTCTGGGCCGAGCACATCAGCCGCGGAGGTTTTTCGACCAGTTTCGCTGGCGAGGGCCGCATTGCGGACAATCTGTATCTCACAGCGGGCTGGATGAGAGCCAACAATGCTATGCATGACGATGCGTGGATATTGAACTTGACGTACCGAGGTACCTGGCAGTAGTAGTTTGACGCCGCGCCTGCTCGTCCAGGCAGCAGCGAGGAGAAGACGAACCCGCCACTGATGGCGGGTTCGTTGGTCTTTTCTGAAATGGATTGTACTTGTGAGGCTTACTGGTTGATGCTGGGTAGGCCGGCTTTGACAATGGGGAGCGCCTTGGTCAGGTTGTCGGCCCAGGCCTGTGCCAGTTCCTCGGTGCTCTTCATTTTTGCCAGCTTGGCGTCCTTCTTGGTAGCCGTTAGGATGCGCTGTTGACCCACATAGAGCGCGTGCTCCTCGCCGATCGGCTGCACGGTAATCGGCAGCATGCCGTCCTTGGACACCACGTCAACCAGCCGCGATTCAACTACTGCACCGCGCTGTCGGAGCGTGGCAAAGCCGTTAAGGTCGCGCAGCCGGAACAGTAGTACGCCGCCCACGCCGACAGCGTAGGTAACCGGCGCACCAGCCGACGCGCACGGCGCTACCTCGGGCAGGTTCGTGCGCAGGCTCGCGAGCCACTGCTGGGCCAGCTCTTCCGACGAACGCCCAACCGCCTCGGCGTCGTTTGGATAGACAGTGATCAGCCTATACTTGCCGACGCAGATGGTGGGCTTACCGCGCACCTCAGTGAGCTTGAAGTTGCCTGGGTCCACGCGCTCGTTCGATATTATCTCAGTCAGGCGCAGATAGATGATGCGTTCGCGCTCGGCGACGGTGAAGCCGGCTGCCGGGCTGCGAATGGTGAACAGAAGAAAGTTGCCGATGGCGATGTCGGCCTTCTCCAATTCAGGACCCCGTGTCGCGGGCTTGTCGTTCAGATCGCCGCTGATAACGATCTCACACGCTTCGCCAGTACTTGCCGTAGCCGCCAAAGCCGCTACCGCCAGGACTACGCCGATTAGTAAGCATATGCGCTTTTCCAAGATGCTCCCCTCCATGCGTTGGTGGTTTGTCCCATATTGTAACAGTCTGCGGTCAGTATTTCAACTGGGCCGACCACCGAACCGCCGTTTGCGCTCGTTGAACTCTTCGATTGCCTCAAGCAGATTGTAGGCATCAAAGTCGGGCCAATAGACCGGCAGCACTACTATTTCGCTATATGCCAGTTGATAGAGCAGGAAGTTGCTGACGCGCAGTTCCCCACTGGTGCGGATCAACAGGTCGGGATCCGGCAACTCGGGTTGGTACAGGTAAGTGGCGACAACCTCGGTGTCTATTTCGGACGGCGCGATCTTGCCCGCCACTGCGTCAGCGGCGATGGCGGCCGCCGCGTCGGCGATCTCTGCACGGCCGCCGTAGTTGACGCACAGGTTCAGAGTAAGCTCCTTGTTGTCGGCTGTGTCATGCTCAGTCTTGGCCAGCAGCTCCTGCAGGCTCGGTGGCAACTGGCACAGTCTGCCCGAGGTCACAACGCGCACCTGCTGCTCTTGAAGCTCTTTGAACTCCTCCCGCAGCGTCTCTTCGATTAGTGCCATCAGGCCTTCAATCTCGTTCTCAGGGCGCCTCCAGTTCTCCGTCGAAAAAGCGTACACCGACACTACCTGCACAGCGAAGTCAATTGCTGCATCCATAAGCCGTTTCATCGCACGCCGGCCGGCTGCATGACCCTGTAGCCGTGTCAGGCCGCGCTGCTCCGCCCAACGCCCGTTGCCATCCATGATAACCGCAATATGGGTGGGTATCTTGAGGCCCTCAAGCCGTTGCCGAATCTCTTCGTCCAAACTCAATGCTCTTACCTCTGCGCGTGAAGCTATCTGGTCTGTTTCCTATTCCCATAGGCGGAGCTTACGACTCGACACATTCCCTGCTGCACCTACGATAGTGCGACTATCTTCAACGGTGGCGGCAGCGATGTCAGTTGTTCCCACCAGTCATCGGCATTGTTACGAAGCCTGACCAGGTGACCCTCGCAAGCACAGCCGCTAGCGCCGAAGCGCGGGATTACGGCTCCGACTCCGGCCAGCTCAGACGCCAGCCGACATTCGCGCCCCGCAGCCCACGGCCACACAAGGGCACGTGTGCTTGCGACTGTCGCGCTCAGGTAGTCAATGTGCCAGTGCAGTTTCTTCTCCCGCCGCGCATGGCGTTGGAGCCGTGCACGCAGCCCTTTCTTCGCGCTGCCGACATACAGATAACGCCCGGGCTCGAAGTCTATACTACCCAGGCTCCCCACGGACAGCTCCAGCGGGCTGCTGAGGATGATCTCCAGTACGTACACTCCGCTGCCAGGGCTCTCACAAAGCGATATCTGCGCTATCTCGGCGCGAGGCTGTGGTATGAATGCAGCGACGGTGAGATGCACCGTGCCGTCGGGGGCACAAGTCTGCTTGATTACGCGCAACTGGGTATAAGGGCTGGAGGCGTCGCTTGGTGTAACGTCCGTGATCAGCGCGGGCAGCCCGGCCTGCTTCAGGCACTGCCGAGCCTGTTCAAGAGGATAAGCCACACAGTCGGGTATGGAGTTCATATCTCCATTATTTCTTCTGTCTTGGTGTTCAGCGCCTCGTCAATCTGTTCGATGTACTTGTCGGTCAGGTCCTGGACTTCGTCCTTGCCCCTGTGCATCTCGTCCTCAGATAGACGCTTTTTCTTCTCCATATCGTCAATGGAGCTGTTGGCATCGCGGCGAATATTGCGGACGGCGACGCGACCGTCCTCGGCCAGCCTCTGCACGACTTTGCTCAGCTCCTGCCGGCGCTCCTCGGTAAGTGGGGGAATGGTGATGCGCACGACCTGTCCGTCGCTATTGGGTGTCAGGTTGAGATCTGATGTGAGAATGGCCTTCTCGATGGCGGGGATGACCGTTTTGTCCCAGGGCGAGATGACAATCAGGCGACTCTCTGGAATGGCGATATTGGCGACCTGGTTGACGGGCACTTCTGAGCCGTAATATTCGACCCGTAAGCGGTCGAGCAGCGCGGGCGTAGCGCGGCCGGTGCGCACACCTGCGAACTCATTGCGCGCCGCCTCAACCGTTTGCTTCATCTTGCCTTCGGCCTGCTTGATAACTTTATCCACTTTCCACCCTCCCGGTCCATTTGCTTCGGCCCCGGCGCCGCTGCCGAGTTGCTCAGGTGGGCCAGCCGGTGACCAGAGTACCTACAGCTTCTCCGAGCAAAACTCGCTTGAGGTTGCCTGCCTCGTTGATGTTAAAGACTACGATCGGCAATTCGTTGTCCATGCTCAGCGAGATCGCCGTCGAGTCGATGACCTTGAGCCGTCGAGTCAGAGCGTCCTGGTAGGTGATGGTGTCGAATAGTTGGGCGTCGGGGTACTTTTCGGGGTCCTTGTCATAAACGCCGGCTACCCTGGTGCCTTTGAGGACGACTTCTGCGGAGATCTCGACAGCGCGCAGCACGGCAGCGGTGTCAGTGGTAAAGAAGGGGTTGCCGGTGCCGGTGGCAAAGATGACCACGCGTCCCTTCTCCAGGTGGCGGATGGCACGCCGCCTGATAAACGGCTCAGCTACCTGCCGCATCTCGATGGCCGTTTGCACTCGCGTCTCCAGGTCCTCGCCTTCCAGTACGTCCTGCAGACAAAGGGCGTTGATGACCGTGGCCACCATCCCGCCATAGTCCGCCGTCGCGCGGTCCATGCCCTGTTCGGCGGCATCGCGCCCGCGCCAGATGTTGCCGCCGCCGACGACGACAGCCAACTCCAGGCCGCTGGCCGCCACCTCGGCAATTTCCCCGCCGATGCGTCGCACCCGTTCCCAGTCAATAGTGTCGCCGCCGCCGCCAAAGACCTCGCCGCTGAGCTTCAGCATAGCCCGTTGCCAGCGCAATTGCCCTGGGGGTTGGTCAGCCACTACAACTCCTCCCCGACCTGGTAGCGGGTAAAGCGGCGGATGACTGCGCGCTCTCCCAGGTTCCCGGTCAGCTCGTTCAGTAGCTCCTCAATGGTAATGTCGTCATCGCGGATATACGGCTGGTTGAGCAGGCAGACCTGCGAATAGAATTTCCTCAGCCGCCCCTCCACCATCTTCTCCACGATATGCTCGGGCTTCCCCTCTGTCTTGGCCTGTTCGCTCAGAATCTCGCGCTCGCGGTCCAGGGCATCCTGAGGTACATCCTCTTGGGACACCCATTTCGGCTGCATGGCCGCGATCTGCATGGCAATGTTGTGGGCAAATTCGCCGAAATCGTCCAACACCGTCGCAGAGGGCGTCTCGCAACTGATCTCGACCAGCACACCGATCTGCTCCCCAGCGTGGATGTAAGATACGACTGTCCCTGCTACTGTACCCTCATCCTCACGCTCGCCGGCCACTTCCCCGACCTGATAGCGGACGAAGCGGCGAATCGCCACGCGTTCGCCCAGCTTGCCAGTGACCTCATTGAGCAACTCCTCGACGGCAAGGCTGTCATCGTGGATATAGGTCGCCTTCAGCAGCTCATCGAGCGAGCAGCTACTACTCTGCGTATCCGCAATCTGCATGGCAATGTTGCCGGCAAACTCTCTAAAATCATCCGAGCGGGCGGCGAAATCGGTCTCGCAGTTAACCTCCACCAGCACACCAATCTGCCCATTATCCTCGAGATATGATGCGACCACACCCTCAGTGGCGGTTTTGCTCTCGCGCCTGGAGGCGACTTCGATGCCTTTCTTGCGCAGGATGTCAACTGCCTTTTCAGAATCGCCGCCGGCTTCCTCCAGCGCCCGTTTGCAGTCCATGATGCCGGCGCCGGTGAGCTGGCGTAGTTTTAGAATATCTTCGTTCGAAACTGCCATCTAAGAGCCTCCGTGAAAAAGCTTTCGTGTTGTAGCGCAAAGCAGAGAGCTTGAATGGCCGCAGCAAGCACAACGCGGTCGGCATCACAAATGCCGGCCGGCGAGTACCCTCACTCAGCCTCGAGGCGGCGTGTTGTGCGGCCGTATTGATGCCTAAGGTTACTGCGCAGGTTCTTCCTGTGCCTCAGGGGTCTCCTCGGTCTCTTCGAGCATCTCGATGAATGCATCTTCGGGCGCCAGTTGCTCAGGCGCGGCCTCGGCCGGCAGCCCCTCTACTAAAGCCGGCTGTTCGACTTCCTCGACGCCCGCGATGTCATAGGTGCTGTCATCAATCAGGCTCTTCTGGTATTCGCCGGTACCCTCCAGGGCCGCATCCGCGATCTTGTTGGTCAGCAGACGGATCGCGCGGATGGCGTCATCATTGGCCGGGATTACGTACTCGATATCGGTGGGGTCGCAATTGGTATCAACCAGCGCGACGATGGGGATGCCCAGCTTCTTCGCCTCGGCCGCAGCGATCTGTTCGCGGTTGAGGTCAACTATAAACACCACAGCAGGCAGGCCTGTCATATCACGAATGCCGCCAAGGCTCAACTGCAGCTTATCGCGTTTCCGACGCAGCATCAGCGCTTCCTTCTTCGTCAGTATGTCCCATTCGCCGGCCGCCTCCTGGCGGTCGAGTTCCACCAGATGGGCGATGCGTTGCTTGATGGTGTTGAAATTCGTCAGCATGCCGCCGAGCCAGCGCCTATTCACGTACGGCATGTGGCACCGCGTGGCCGCCCCTTCCGCGGACTCGGCCCCTTGGCGTTTGGTACACACGAACAACACGCCGCCGCCTGCGGCGACCGCCTCGCGGACGAAATCATAGGCATCCTCGATCAGACGCAAGGTTTGGTGCAAGTCTATGATGTATATCCCATTGCGCTCATGATAGATATACGGCTTCATCTTGGGGTTCCACCGCCGGGTCTGATGCCCGAAGTGAACCCCCGCCTCAAGTAGTTCCTTCATCGTAGCAACAGCCAAGAAAAGCACCTCCGTAGCATTGTCTGGCTGCAGCGTCATGCCCTGACGCTTAGTACACCAGATTTGTGAACCGTAAGAATAACACACCTAAAGCCCGATAGTCAACTTATTGCGCGGTACGTCAATACCGCCCAGCGCGCGCTACCAGAGCCCATCAGAGGTCAGCGAGCATGTCTTCGCAGCTCTCTCGCAGTCTCCGAGTCACCGGCCCGGGCTGGCCGCATCCGATTGCGCCAGCCGCAAACCGGCACAGCGGCATCACGCCCATCAGGCTGTTAGTGAAAAACGCCTCGTCAGCCTGCGCCAGGTCTCCCGGCAGCAGCGATCGCTCGGCGCATGGTATCCCCAGCTCAGTGGCGATTTCTATGATTACCTGCCTGATGATCCCCGGCAGCGCCCCATCATCCAGCGGCGGAGTCAGGAGTTTCTCGGCTGCCACGATGAAGAGATTCGACGCGCTGGCCTCAGCGATGCGGCCATCAGTATTCAGCAGGATGGCCTCATCTGCGTCATTTTCTGCCGCCTCGGCTTTCGCCAGCAGGTTATCGAGATAGTTGAGGGTTTTGTGCTTACACAGTGGCGAATGCTGGTTGCGCCGCGTTGTGGCAAGCACCGCCGCCATGCCATTTTCGTAAAAATGCTGCGGGTAGCCCTGGTACGGCCGCGCCCAGATGATGAGTCGGCCTGTCCCTGCATCCAGCTCCGAGGGTGCGCCGCCCACGCCCCGCGTCAGGGTGATTCGCAGGTACAGTTGCCCCTCATCGGCCTGCTCTACGATCTCCTCTACTGCTGCGCACAGCTCTTGGGGGGAAAGCGGGCAGGGAATTCTCAGGGCGTGGGCGCTGGCGTTAAGGCGGGCGATGTGGCGATTCAGAAAGGCTACCTGGCCGTTTAGCCCCAGGAGTGTCTCGAACAGGCCGTCGCCGTACAGCAGCCCCCTATCGGCTGCCGGTACGACAGCCTTTTCGGCGGGAACGATTTCACCATCTGTCCAGAACAACTCCGACATCTATTGCACCCTTTTGTAACCCAGAAAGTTGCGCAGCAGGTCGTGGCCGACTGCGGTCAGGATCGCTTCCGGGTGAAACTGCACGCCCTCGACGGGGCAGTTATCATACTCGCGGTGCCGCACTCCCATGATCTCATCCTGGTCGGTCCAGGCGGTGATCTGCAGACAGTCCGGTATTGTCTCGGGCTTGATCACCAGCGAGTGGTAGCGCGTCGCCTCAAAGGGCGTCGGGAGATTTCTCAAGACGCCCTCTCCGCGGTGATATATCGTGGAGGTCTTACCGTGAACGACGCGCTCGGTGCGTACAATGTCGGCGCCGAAGACATGGCCGATGGCCTGGTGGCCGAGACAGACGCCGAGAATCGGGATCTTGCCCGCGAACTCCGCGATCGCATCATTACTGATTCCGGCCTCCAGCGGCGTGCAGGGGCCCGGCGAGATTATTATGTGCGTGGGCTCAAGCGCGGCTATGCCTGCGCAGTCTATGGCATCATTGCGCACTACATGCGGCTCAAAGCCCAGCTCGCCCACATACTGGTAGAGGTTATACACAAACGAGTCGTAGTTATCTATAAGTACGACCATACGCATCGCCTTACGCTATTCACTCGGCACGCTGCCTGTCAGTACGTGCCACAGTGCTTTGCCCTTATCCAGCGTCTCCTGAAATTCGGCTTCTGGCGTTGAGTCGGCTACAATGCCGCCGCCGACCTGGTAGTACGCGCTCCCACCGGTGACAATAATGGTACGGATCACGATATTGAACTGCGACCTACCGTCGCGCCCGATATAGCCGATGTTGCCGGTATAGACGCTGCGCTGAGTTGGCTCCAGCTCATCAATGATTTCCATGGCGCGGACCTTGGGAGCGCCGGTTATTGAGCCGCCCGGGAAGCTGGCCCGCAGCAGGTCCACCAGGTCCTTGCCCTGGGACAATTGGCCCTCGACCGTCGCAACCAGGTGGTGCACGGTCGGGTAGCTTTCCAGCACGCACAGCTCCGGCACCTTCACCGTGCCGAATTCGCACACCCGTCCCAGGTCATTTCTTTCCAGGTCAACGATCATGGTCAGTTCCGCGCGATCCTTTTCACTGGCCAGCAGCTCCTCAGCCAGGCGCCGGTCTTCTTCGGGAGTCTCACCGCGCGGACGTGTGCCCTTGATCGGACGAGTGATCACATGGCGGCCATCAATCTGCAGGAACTGTTCGGGGCTGGAGCTGATCACCTGCACATCTCCGAAATCCAGAAAAGCTGCGAACGGCGCCGGATTCACCTCGCGCAGGCAGGTGTAAAGATGCCAGGGCGATACCGCCAGTTGGGTCTGGAACCGCTGCGACAGATTCGCCTGGAAAATATCGCCGGCGTAGATATACTCGATGGTCTGCTTCAGGGCCTGCAGATAATCCTCGCGTGTGAAATTCGACGCCGGCTCACCGGTTCCGGCAGGCACTGATGTGTCCAGCGCTGGCGGCAGGGGCTGGCCGATGATCTCCTGAAGCTGCGCCAGCCGCGCTTGTGCGTACTCTTCGCTCGGCTCCTCGCCGTGTTTTTCGTGCCCGCTGCTTATCACGTAGCCGTGCTTGGTCTCATGGTCGTACGCGTACAGCAGGTCGTAGAACCCGAAGCACATATCTGGTGCGGCGATATCATCTACGGCGGTTCGCGGCAGCTTCTCGACGAAGTGGCACAGGTCGTAGCCCAGATAGCCGACGGCACCGCCGGTAAAGCGAACCGGAGCATCTATCGGCGCGACCCGCTCGGCCTGCAGATGATATCGCAGGAATTCAAACGGGTCGCCCACCGAATGCTCGGTTGCTTGCCGGCTGATGGCGGTGAGCGTTTCATTCTTCGATTTGATAATCAGGTAAGGGTCAAAGCCAACGTAGGAGTAGCGACCGTAATGGCCGATCTGCATCCCGCTATCCACAAATACGAGGTGCGCATGGCCGGCGAGCCGGTGGCAGACTTCACACGGCGGCGGAGCCTCGGCGACAGGGACTACCAGGGGCAAGGTGACACCCATCGTTGTGAATCACCCTCGGCGACAGCGGCTGCAGCATGCGTGCAAACACGCCGCGAGCGTGTTGATTGGTTGCTTGATGCGGTTGTACTCGAATATACTGAGGTAAGATCTCTACCTGACAACCAGGGAATTACTTTGCTACAATAGCGCTTTCCGCCGGGCTTGGCAAGAGCTTTTCAGTTTTCCTGGCTGCTCGGTCCCAGCCGCAAAAGACTTGTAGGAGATTGACCGTCATCGGGCGAATACTAATCACTGTGAACAGCTTTAAACCGCCGCATGTGATTTCACTGTTCGCGATTTTGCTGACGCTGCCTGGGGCTTGGGCACAGCGTCCGCAAACGCCTGCAGGCCAGGCGCAGATGATCTGGTACACATCTCCTGTGGACGGCTCCGAGCAGGCCTATGGAGTTTATGTGCCCGCTGCGCCACCTCCTGAAACCGGCTATCCCGCCGTCTTTCACACTCACGGTTATGGCTGGAGCGTAAGTGCCCGCTTTTCCGATTGGCAGAAGTCCTGGGCCGAGGCCCATCGCTGGGTGCTGATTAACCTCAACGCCCGCGGCCCGCAGTTCTACGAAGGAATTGGTGAGGTCGCCACCATGGAAGTGGTCCGGGATGCCGCTGCTCGCTTTGGTCTGGCCCCCGAACGCCTCTACATCACTGGCTCCTCAATGGGCGGCACCGGCGCCTTCCGTCACGGCGTTCGGCATCCATATACTTTCGCCGCCGCGGTGGGGGTTGACGGCTGGACTGACTATCGCCTGTGGCACCATCATTGGTACGCCCGCGCCGACGCCCGTGATGCCATTGAGGAGTTTCGTCGTCCGTTGTTGCAGGCCGCATCGCCCCTGTACTGGGCAGAGCGCGGGCAGTGGGGCGCGGTGAAGGCCGTCGTTGACGGCCGCGACACGACGGTATGGCCTGACAACGGCCTGCAGCTCTACGCGGCGCTGACGACAATGGCCTACAACCACGGCGGCTATGACAGCGCCTTGACGCTCAATTATGACAAGGGCCACGGCGGGGGCTACAATATCCAGGATGCGTACAACTTCTTCCTCGGCCGCTCCCGGGTTACTGACCCCCGCAGCTTCCAGTGCCGCACGTACCTCCTCAAGCATGGCGAGATGTATTGGGGCCGCATCGAGAGATTCCGCACCTTCGGCCTGCCCGCAACGCTTGCCTCGAGCATTGCCGGCGACATTATCACTGTGACCACTGACAATGTTGACCGCTTCACTTTGTATCTGCAGGTCTCGCCCGCCGCGGAGTCCGAAAATGTCAGCGTCTATGCCGATGGGCTGCTTTGTTACAGCGGGCCACGGGCGACGGTATCGTTCGAGGCGATTCGCGACTGCACCGGCGAGATCGCCGCATGGGTGCCGGTCGCGGGAGAGCAGATGCTGGGGCCGGTCAAGCGCGCGGAACTCGCCGGGACGATTGGAGATGTTTTCACACAGCCCTTTGTAGTGGCCTATGGCACGGCCGGAAGCGAAGAGATGACGCAGCAGCACCGCCGCGAGGCGCAGGATTTTTCCAGCGCCTGGCGCGGCTTCATGATCCGCCGAGGATCGGAGCCAGACGCCATCGGCCCGTATCCGGAAGATGCTTTGCCGGCGCCGGCCCTGCACGAAAAGTCACTTGTCATCTTCGGCACCCGCGAATCCAGTCGCCTGCTGCAGATGGCATATCAGGCGGCGGACATTCCCGTCATCGTCGGAGATGACTATGTCACTGTCGCTGATGATTCCGGCCGGAAGTGCACCTATTATGGCGACAATTTCGGCTGCTTTGTCTGCTATCCCAATCCGCTGTCCGATGGACGGCGCTACCTACTCATTGCTCGCGGGCAGTGGTTCACCAAGCCCGATGGGACCATGCCCGCCGGCCTCGAGTATGACATGGAGAAGCTCCCCTGGGCCTATCCCGATTACATGATATTCAACACCGACCAGGCGCAGCTTCCCCACGTGCTCAATGTCAATAACAAGCCGCCTGTTACTTGCTACGAGGCGGCGTACTTCGTTGAAGTTGGCTTCTTTGATGGCCGTTGGCGGCCGGACCGCGGCGTTACACTCGACCGCACACGACTCGCCAAGCCTGCAGATGTCAGCTTCATCCATGTCGAGCGGGTCAAAGCAAGCGCAGATGGGGCAGAGGTGCTGGTGGTTGATGCGGCGGGCAAGCCGTTTGCAGACGCCCGGGTCACGCTCACCTGGCCGGAGGTGAAATACTCGGCCTCGGCGCTGACCGATGAGCAGGGCTGGGCGCGGGTGCCCGGGCCAGGTGCCGCCGAGGCGCGCGTGATCTCGGTAATGGGCACCGCGGCCGTGTATGACTTCACCGCCGATATAGCACACAGTAGCGCCGACGGGCCGCTTCGCATGGTGCTGTCCCGCCCGCAGCGCCAATCAGACGCCTTCGGCAATTCCTACTACACGCTCACGGCCAAGCTGTTCAATCTCGGCGAGCGCAGGACAACGGGGAAGCTGCATCCGACTGCGCCGGGAGGTCGCTGGGCCCCGCAGGCACCGGCATTCGTGCTGGCAGCCGGAGAGAACAAAAGCGTGGGCCTGAAGTGGTTCCCGGTCGCCAGTGGCGACGACACTCCACTGCCGGCAGGCGAGTACCTGCTTAGCCTCACTGCGCGGCCCGACTACGCAATAGCGGAGCGGAATTGCCCCAAGCCGATTGTAGCTGGCACCAGGCTGAAACTTGGGATGATTGATTGCGGCCCGCTGGTCGTGGAGGCAACTGAGCCTCCTCAATTTGTCGCGGGCCAACCTTACAAGATCAGTTGCGAATTACTCAACGTGGCCTGGGAGCAAGTGGCGGTTGAGCTGTCCTGCAGCATCATCCCTGCAGGCACTGCGCTAGCCGGGCAGGAGCGCTACCGCTATCTATCGCCCCGTGTTATCGCGCCCGCCGCTTTGAACAAAGCTTCGGTGGTGTGGGAGCAGCAGGCCGATGAAGAGCCGCTGCCGGTCGGCCTGTACGAGGCGGTTGTCTATGCACCGGCTCGTCCCGAACTGACCACCCGCATCGAATTCAGCGTAACAGCGGATCCAAGCGGCTGATCGCTGACTCAGGCAGGACTTGGTGCTGCTGCGGTGAAGCAATAGTTAAGACGATACGTCGGCATCGCTAGTACCACGAATGGAGGTTGCTGAGATGAGACGCATTCTTACGGTTCTGCTCGTTGTTGCTGTGGCACTGATGCTTGCCTTGCCGGCTGCGGCTCAGGACGATGAGCCACTGAGTCCGGAGGCGGTGGTGACAAAGCTGCGAGCGGCTTTCCTTACCGCATTCACCGGGACGACTGAAGAGAGCATGGAGGAAGCGTTTGAGCAGTTGGTTGTGACGCCAGAGGACGAGGGCGCAGGCGAAGGCGTGGGCACGTTTATTTTGTTTTACGCGATGCTGCTGGCCCCGCCTCCTGGCGAGCCGGCTGAGATAGATGGAGATACGGCCATAGTGAAGCTCCAGCCGGAGACCATCGAATTCGTGCTGGTCCAGCAAGACGGCCAGTGGAAGGTGGATATGGCCGCCACCTACGAGCGTATGCCGGAGAAGTTTCGGGAGGTCTTCCAGCCGGTGGTCGAGCGGTCTCGCGAGAAGGCCCGGCAGGTCGCCTGCCTGTCGAATCTGAAGCAGTTGGCCACCGGCGCGCTGATGTACGCGCAGGACCACGACGAGACTTTCCCCGATGCAGACGAGTGGATGGACCAGATAATGCCATATATCAAGAATGAAGCGATCCTGAAGTGCCCGGCTGCGTCGGATTTGGAATATGGCTATGCCATGAACGCCGCGCTCAGCGGCATGGCTATGGAGGATGTTACCAGCTTGGCTTCGACGGTCATGTTCTTTGACTCAGACATCGGCACGCGCAACGCCGCCGGCGGCCCGGACGCGGCGTGCGACCCACCTCGCCACAACGGCGGCAACAACTTCGCCTACACCGACGGGCATGCCAAGTGGGGTCGGGAAGTACCCTCATTTGCCTTGAAAGCCGACCTGGAGAAGGCCCGGCAGTCCAACTGCCTGTCGAATCTGAAGCAATTGGCCACCGGCGCGCTGATGTGCGCGCAGGACTACGACGAGGTTTTTCCCGATGCCGACAAGTGGATGGACCAGATAATGCCATATATTAGGAATGAAGCGATCCTGAAGTGCCCGGGTGCGCCGGATTTGGAATATGGCTACGCCATGAACGCCGCGCTCAGCGGCATGGCTATGGAGGATGTTACCAGCTTGGCTTCGACGGTCATGTTCTTTGACTCAGACATCGGCACGCGCAACGCCGCCGGAGGGCCGGACGCGGTATGCGACCCGCCGCGGCACAACGGCGGCAACAATTACGCCTACACCGACGGACATGCCAAGTGGGGCCGGGAAGTACCCTCATTTGACCCGGAAGCTGACGGCGAAGAGCACGGGCAAGCCGACGCCGTGGTCGAGCTGAGCGATGATAGCTTTGAGGCGGAGGTTCTGAAGGTTGAGGGCTGGGTGCTGGTGGACTTCGGGGCCGACCGGTGCGATGCGTGCCGCGAGCTCAAGCCGGTTTTCCACGAGATGGCGAGGGAGTATGAGGGCCGCGTAAAGTTCGCTTCAGTAGATCTGGTCAAGTCTTCCAAAGCACAAGATGACTACGGCATACGCTACATTCCGACGGTGATCCTTTTCCGCGATGGCAAGCAAGTGGACAGGACGGTCGGCTTCGGCGGAGAGGACGAGTTCCGAGCCTGGCTCGAAGGCAATCTGCAAGATTAGCCCTGCGCCGTGGACACGGTGAATAGAGCCCGCCTCGCCACGTATCTCAACAGCGTGGAGATGTTGCCCTTATTCGTCGGGTGCTTCTTTTGTCTCTGCGCGTTTGATCGCCGCTCTTTGCTCCTCGGTCAGCGCGTATGGCGACTCCTCCGGTCGGTATCGCAGGATGACCTCATTGACGGTG
Source organism: bacterium (assembly GCA_030604405.1). GTDB lineage: Bacteria > Armatimonadota > Zipacnadia > Zipacnadales > UBA11051 > UBA11051. The sequence goes on from JAUVVY010000021.1 coordinate 31,724, forward strand.
GGGATGATGCCGTAGAGTTCAGGGCGGCGTGCGGAGAATAGCATCTCCCGCCAGCCCTTCCGCTGCTCCGGCAGGTTCTCCAGTGAATAGGCAGCCATGCCGCTGTCGGCGCGCTGCTGCTGCTCGGGCATCAGGCCGGCGTAATAGACGCGCTTGTCGTCCAGGTCAATGTCATAGTAAATCAGGCCCTCGCGCATGAACTCCGAGCCGGCGACCACCTGGCCATAAGGGTCAATGATGAGGCTGCGCAGCGAAGGGTCCGAGGTGTTCCAGTGCGCGCAGGCAATCCACACGGCATTGTCCGCCGCCCGCGCCCGCAGCATCGTCCCATTGTGGCGGCCACTGGCACCCCACATCTGGCTGGGGTCAATGATGATCTCGGCGCCCTTTAGAGCCAGCACGCGGTCGAATAGCGGAGTGTACAGATCGCCGCAGGTGTGGGAGCCGACACGGCCGAAATCGGTGTCGAAAACTTCCAGCTTTTCAAAACCGCGCGGCCAGTAGATAGGCTGATGGTAAACTATCTTGCCGGTGCGGTCCCACACGTGACAAACGCTGCTCTCACCGTAGTTGGCGATCCCGCCGATGGCAATGTAGCATTTCAACTCGGCCGCCTTCTCGGCTACCATATCCATTACGCGGCTAGTGGTTTCATCAGCAGCGCTGCAGCCTTGTTCGGACAGCAGCAGCAGGTCAGGCTTGATTTCCGCAGCCCTGTCAATGAGCCGCAGCATCGCCTCAGGCACCTTCTCATCGCGCCACATATCCTCAGCAGGCAGATAACCCACCACCAGACGGCAAGTGCGCTTTTCGTAGGCGGGAAGCTGGGGCTTGACGTACGCTTCGGCCACTGGCTGCAGCGCCTTGCGGTCGCCGAAGGAGCTGACAATGAAGGTGTTCTCCTTGCGGAAGTCGGCTCCCGTGCCGCTCTTTTTGCGCTTGTCCAGATTGACGATGGCCACGGCGATGCCGTCCTCGTAACCGGTATCAGCCACCGGCGTGCCGACGCGGTTGAGCACCATGCTGCGGCCCCAGGCGGCCCCTGGCATCTTGATGGCATGGCGGTTGGTCAGGTAGGTCTTCTCATCGGCGTACATGGCGGCGACGATGTGCACATGCGAGTCCACACAGCGGGCCATCAGTAGCGGCTCCCACGTGCTGTGGTCGCGCAGCCGCTCCGGATAGTGGTGCCAGGTGATAATGTCGGCCCCTTTCATGCGCAGCACTTCGTAGATCTCGGCGATGTAGAAGTCGGTGCCGATGGTCATTCCGATGGGGCCGAATTCGGTGTCGAACACGGGCAGCTCGTCCCCCAGGGCAATGTCATCATCCGCCAGCGCGTGGGCTTTGCGGTAGCGCCCGATGATCTGTCCGGAGCGGTCGAGAAGCACCGCAGTGAAGTATGTCTCATCGCCTTCGCGCTCGGTCATTGACAGGGCCAGACAGGCGTTTGCATCTGCTGCGAAATCCGCAAACGGCTTCAAGTCCTCGGCCGCGCTGTCCGCACCGAAGGACAGAAACGGCATGTGCGGCATCACGATCAGGTCGGCACCCGGCGGGCATTTGGCAAGCGCTTCCAGGACGTATTCCTGGCTCTCATACTGCTCGCCATTCAGCAGACAGATTGTGGCAATGGTGAGTATCCGTTGCAGTGCCATGGTTAAGCCTCCTGAGTCGTCTTACGCCGGATTATTCACGAACACGGCCGCACATGGGGTGAGACTGTCCGGAAAGGGTATTCATGCGCGCAGCGGGTCCTTGTCCCAAACAGGTCAGAAACGACATCGTACAATTCCGCGTAAGCCAGGCAAGCAAGCGGCCCGCCCTCGCGCAGAGCGGGCCGTCGCTTGCATGTCGTGTAACGCGTGCGGGCCTAGTCTGCCTCCGCTCCGCCCATCATGTCGGACAGGTCGGTCACTTCCACGCCCTCGGGCAATTCGAACTCGTCGTCCGCAATTTCGTTGATGCGGTCGTACTTGAACACCATCATCTCGCCGTCAGCGTCGCCCTTGCGCATCAGACCCGTTTCTTTGTCTATCCAGATCTTGGCCTTCTCGTCCTGGCCTTTCGCTGTAGTCTCAACGACCCAGCACGCGACGCCGTCAACATCCTCGGTGGCGAGTATCTCAACGTCCTGGTCGAGCATGTCGGTGCCCATTACCGGCATGTCCTCGCCCTCTTCTATCGGCAGCGACATTGCCGTGTTGTCTTCGGGATTGTAAGCGAACATGGTCTTTTCGGCCATATCAACGAAGATGGGGCCGGTCTCGTCTTTGATAACGATTTTCACCACGACGCCGTCCTTGAGGGCTACAAGCTGGACCATGTCCTTGTCGTCTATGGTCATGGTCATCTCATAGCTGTCAGGAGCGGTCACGGTCTTGAGCGCCTCGGCGAGTGTGCCGGGCTCTGCAGAGGGCCCTTCATCAGGTACGGCCTCGGGCGGCGGAAGCATCTCAGACATACCCGGGCCCTCGGCATCCGACGGCGCCTTGGGACACCCGCTTATCACGGCCATAAGCACAAAGACGGACAATGTTACGAGAAGAATCTTCACAGGAATTCTCACTATTACACCCTCCCTTGGGCATCTTAACGGCAGACTATTTGCGCACTCGCGCGGTTCTCAGACAGCAACATTATCACCAAATCGCTGCCTAATGTCAACCTCATTGTGCAATCTCGCTGCAAAGGTCCTCAATCAGATCGAAAGTCTTGGTCGCCTGCTCGATCAACTGCCGGCGCTTTTGCTCGACCCTGGGCGTGGCGTGGCGGGCGGCCTCCATCAGGTCGTCAGTGCCGCCCTGTTCGACGAGATGCAAATCCATCACCGGCTGGCCGCTACGATGGCAGAATGCATTGACCTTAGGATCGTAAGACAGACCGGCCGCGGTAGTGCCGACTGCGCAGGCCATAATCAGAGCGTGCAGGCGCATGGCGAGTACTTCGTCGGCGGCTTGGATCAGACCCATGATCTCGCACGGCTCATAAGGCCCCGCCGGCACCTTGGCGGCGCCGGGCTGCAGCCGGCTCTGAATGTGGCGTGCGATGGCGACATCCTGATTATATTGAAAGGGCAGCAGCAGCACCGCGCGATCGAGGTCGTTGAGCCAGCGCACGATCGCCTCGTAGGCGCCCTCGGCGGCCGGCCAGCTCCGCAGCGCCACCAGGATGTAATCGCTTGGCGGAAGTTCGAGGGCCGCCAGCATCTCCTCTACGCGCTGGGGCGGCGCCGGCTCCAGCAGCAACACCGGGTCGGCGGTGACTATCGGCTCCGGATCGTGCAGGCCCCAGGCCACCAAATCCTCCGCCGAGTCAGGATCACGCACGGTGACCAGACGCGCGCGCGAGAAGTTGCGCACCAGTGCACCGCGCAGGTAGGAGCTCTGCAGCGGCCCGACGCCCTGGGCGAAGATCACAAACGGCGTCCGCACCGTTCGCGCTATGACAAGTTGGTTCAGATAGTACAGAGCCGACAGCTTGCTGGTGGTGTCCTGAAACAGCCCGCCACCGCCTTGAATGAATAGATCAGCCGCGTGGATCGCGGAAAGCTGCTGCCACAGGCTCCAGCGGCTGGCAGCCATGACGCCGTGCGTTTTAGCCGTCTGCTCCGGCTTGGCGGACAGCACGACGATTTCGACCTCGGGCAGACGTGCGCGCACCCCGGAGACCATAGCCGCCAGGATGGCCTCATCGCCGGTGTTGCCGAAACCGTAATAGCCGGACAGCACTAGCCGCATTGCTAACTCCATTGCAGCAGGTAAGCACCTTCGCCCCATATACTGGCGAGCAAGTCAATATTCTCTTTTCGTGAGGCGAATCCCTTGTCTGTGGCACATGCAGGATTGGCAATTAGCGTCACTGCGGCAAATCCCAAAGTCAGCTCTGGCTCTCAGTTATTCACGCTCGGCCTTATGTCCCATGACCAGCAGATAGGTGCCCCACTTGAGGCGCGTCGCCTTGGACATGGGAATGTGGAACCATTTGTCGTATCCGCTGACAAGTTTGAGGCCGGCCGCGATCAGTCTGGTCCAGGTGCGATAGGGGTACTTACAGATCGTATCCCACACAGCGAAACCGTCCACCTGGGCGTCGCGGATACCGGCGGCTCCAAAGTCTGCCTTCAGGTCGTCCGGCGAAAGACGCGCCTCGCGTAGGGGGAAGTCGTCTTTGAGCCAGGGCCAGCCCATGCGCTCCCACCGGCCAGTCCATGGGTGGACGTTGTTGGGCACCGTTGCGCCCAGCACCCCGCCAGGTTTCAGCCAGCCGGCCATGGCGTGCAACAGCTCTCTGCGCTCGTCTGTCTCTACCCAGTGCTCGATGACGCCGTCGCTGCACACCAGGTCCGCAGGCTCAGGCGGAGTATATGTATAGATGTCGGCCTGGACCATCTCTGCATTGATAACTTTGCCGGTCGCTGCTTGCAGGGCCTGTTGATTCTTGGCCGCCGATCTCAGCGGCTCTTCTTCGATGTCCACGAGGATAACGCGGGCGCCAGAGAGCCCCAGAGCCAATCCCAGCGGGCCGCCCCCACAGCCGGCTTCGATGACGAGCGAGTCACTATCAATTTGGGCATACCTGGCAAACGTGGTGGTCGGCGAACGCTTGACACTTCGCAACATGCGCCCGACCGTCGTAGTGTATGCTTCCGGACTCGCTTCGTAAAAGGCCTTTGACCAGTCGCCACCCCTCTTGTCCGTCACAGTTGCCCTCCGTCGGCTGTTCGAGTGTTTTGTCGTCTTGCAAGGTGCCGCCGGTGCGTAAATTCAGCCGCAACTGGCAATTATATATTCTGCTTGGCAAAGCGGCCGAGGTACAATGACAGCAGCCCGCAAGCCGTAAAGATGTAGATAAAGACCGTAAAGACTGCATCGAAGTCGAAGCTCAGCCCCAGGATATTGGCCCCGACAGCGGTCACGGCAACCCCCAGGTCGCGCCAGGCAAACACGATGCCGTAGGCGAGAGGACGGCGCCGGGTGTCAGCGGCATCCCCCACGATCGCCGCGGCCACCACCGGCACGGTGCTCCCCAACAGGCCTAGGGTGAAGCCGGTAACCAGCACGGCGTAGGGGCTGGTCCACGCAACCGTCACCACCAGGCCCAGGGCCCCGATCATGAAGCCCCCGAACAGCACCGGCGTATGGCCGACGCGGTCGGTCAGATAGCCACCGACAAAGCTCAGCACCATGCGGGTGGCGGGATACAGGCCGATGGACATCCAGATCCACTCGGCCCCATAAGTGCGCTCAATGTAGTCTGCCAAAATGCCCAGGATCAGACCGTAGGCCAACGCGGCGGTGAACTGCAACACACCGGAGATTAGCGCCCTGGCCCGCCCCATCATCGCCAGCAGCGAGAGCAGCGACGGGGTCTCCCGCAGTGCTTGACCGGTCGCTGGTAGGAAGAAGGCCAGAATGTTACCGATGAGTGTGAAGCCGGCTGCGGCGGCGTACATCAACTGGGAGGTTTCGACAGGCACAGCCTTGTAAATCATGCCCAGGATGATGGCTCCGGCGAGCCAGCCGAGGTGAGTTGAACAATATAGAATGCCCATGCCGGTGCCGTGTCTGCCGCCGGCTTTGTCGGCCATATCGAGCGTCTGCATGGCGCTCCCGGTCCACATCATCGCCCCGCCCATGCCCCAGAGAAATGCCGAGCCCATCGCGAAGGCGTATGACGGGAAGTAGGGAACAGCAAACATGGCGATGGTGAAAAACAGGTAGGTCAGGGAGCCGACTATGGTGAATTTGCGGTCAGACCAGCGTGGGAAAAGGTAGATATTGACCACGCGGAAGATCAGCATGGACAGGTAAACCAGTGCGATGACGGCGCTGCACTGCACGCGCGACCAGTCGGTGACGCGGCCCAGATAGGGGACAAGATAGGCCTGCTGCGCGCCGGCGCCCATGAATATGAAGCAGAAGGTGGCCGAAAGCAGGTATAGTCTTCGGGAAAAGGCTGGCGAACGGTCCTGTGATTCTGGCATGGCTAGTAAGCAGGCTTCGCAACCAGGCAGGAGAAGTCCTCTCTTTAGCGAAAAAACAAAGGTGCCATGGCCGAAATGGAGAGACCTTAGAAGCGTTTTTCGGTGTTCAATGTATTGACAGGCAACAGTAGGACGAAATAACATACATTTGTTGCCCGCGCGAAATCAGACTGGCTAATCGGGAACTGGAATGGTCTCCAAACTAAAGGAAATACGTGATGCCCTTCTCACTTGGGAGCCGAGCGCCGATTATCTTGATCATCTGCGACAAAGGGTTGCCTCACCCACCGAGGCCGCGGATCAACTCGCAACCGTATGTGATTGGACGTTTAGACTACACTTGGGACTGGCCGCGTTCTTGGTAACGGCAACGCTTAGCTTCCTGGCTTTGATAGTGGGGATACTAATAGAGAGGCCGTGGGAGACTATGTGTGCCCAGGAGTGCACTTTTGTCGTGGCCCTATTTGTGGGCGCGGCGATTGCAGTGTACTTTGCCGTAGCAATGCTCATGCGGGCGGGACAAGTCAGAAGCGACTATACCGCGCTAATACTATATGGGTGGCTTACTGAGGAGAATGAGTGAATTGTTCGCAGCGGCAGTCTTAGTGGGCGGCTTCTTGTGGATCGTGGTGGTTACGCTGTTTGTGCTGTGGAAGACCGGCGACCATGCACTTAGCAAGGAGGTTGAAAGGCTGAGAAGAGAGGCAGACAGGCTCCCGCCTTCCCCCGAGGACTATGATGAGCAGCAGGCTAGCGCGGCTCTTGGACTCGTCCGCGAGATCCGTGAACTTCCGTATTTGAGAATACGTGAGGTTGAGGAGTTAAGAACGCTTTATGACCAGCACAATGAGATAGGAGCACTTGGAGAGGCTCAAGAGACCAGCCAGAGGACTGCGCAAACTGTCATGGACCTGTTCAGTGCGGCAATGGATGTGCCAGACGGCCCACTCACCCCGCGGGCTCGCTCGGTCTTTAATGAGTTGATTGACCGTATAGTTGACCGTATGGCCGCAGCATCCGCCGCGAAAGGCATCGAACTCCCCTTGCTCTACGATTCGGCCACGAGGCACGACGTGGTGGAGGTGGTACGCGCGGTCCGGAGCTGGTCTGACACCCTTGAGATTCCCTTCGAGTCAGTAGTCGAAGAAGTAGTGAGTGAACGACACGAAGACAGCCCACAGTAAGCCGATCTGAACTCAGTTGCATCGGTCTTAGTGTATTACCTTCGGGCGGGATCCGTATCCATCATTACTAATCAGGCGACAATTGATCCCGCGTTCATGCAGTAGATGCATGTTGAACCGCGTCCGTGAACGTAAGGCGCGGTTCTTCATTTGTCAGGCCGTTACCCACGGGTCCGCACAGGTTCAATCTCGATTGGAGCGCGGTTTGGCAGGGACTATATTGTGGGAAATTCGCCCTGTGACGAGTTTGTCTGGAAGGAACTCCACCGGTGAAGGGCTAAGTGTAGTCTAGCAAGCAACAGCAGAGGGGCGTGTGACTATGCGAGAATTATGTGTGATAGTACTGATATTCGTTGTGATGGCCGGCACTGCGCGGGCGCAGCTTGATGTGGCGAAGCTGGCGGAGGCGCACAAGGCCGTCGACATGGCGCGCAATGACGGCAAAGGCCATTCGGATAAGGCGGACTCGGGAGCGCTGGGCTGGGGTGAGGGAGACATCATCCAGAACTATGCTAGTATGTGGGAAGTGACCGAGGACACTTACTGGCTGAGCAAGATAGGCGAGCATTTTCACCGCATCATGGACAACGCTTCAGATCCTGACGGCGACGGTTATCTGAGCTGGCAGACCAAAAGGTACTCGTGTGCTGTGGCTTACGCCCATCGTCTGCATAATGTATCAGCGGCCCAGATCGCTCCGGAGCGCCAGAAGAACAGCAGCGGTGCGCAGGCCGCGAAGTGCAGCGGCCACACCTACATAATTGGGTTTCACGAAGGACCGGCGAAGTTCCGCATCATTGACTGGGACACCCGGGAAGTTATCGCGGACGGAATTGAATACGAAGATGGCGCGACAATTGCACAGATTGAGCCGTTTGAGTTCAAGATTACGGGACAGACGCATCAGGGCGATCGCTTTATGGTCCGTACCATTGCCCAGGAGCCGATTGAATACGTCGTGCACCAGGGCATGTTCATCTATCCGGTGGCGCTGTTCATCGAAGCGGCCAGGTCCCGGCCGGAGCTGCGGGAACAGTTCGGGGCCGACGCGGAAGAATTCCTGGCCTTTATCAACAAGCATGTGTTCGAGAAGAATGAGCGCGACTGGCTGGACATGGACGAGCTGGGCGGCGGGTATCGTTTTGAGCCGAAGATTACCGACCGCATGCCCAACCGCATCATGGTGCACAACCAGTACGGGGCACTGGCACGGGCATGGCTGGTGCTGAGCGGTGTTGAAGGCGCTCATCCGCTGATGGCCACGCGAGCCGTGCGGATGGTGCGCTATTTTCACAATCACCTGGAGTTGGATGAGGAGCACAACGCTTACAGGTGGTATTCGGAGGACTACATCGAATACGGACAGCCGGGCCACAACGGCTGGGGAGGGCCGCGAGAGGACACCAGCCACGGTTCCCTTGATGTAAGCCTGGCAATAGAAGCAGCGCGCCGTGGCGTGGTATTTACCGACGAAGATATGGTGAGGATCGCAAACACATGGCTCAAGGTGATGTGGAATCAAGACGAAGAGGAGCCGCTGATGGCCAACCGCGTTGATGGTGCACAGCCCGGGAAGCATTCGGCACTGTTCCCGCGCTGGTCGGAGCTGTCGCAGTGGGACAGGAAGGTGTATGACCTGGCGCTGACGGCATTCCTTGCCAGAGATGAAGAGGGACAGGTGAATGCTGCTCCGATAATGCTATTGTGCGCGAAGCGTGCGGGCGTGGAGTTGCCGCAATGAGTAAAGACGCTGGCAGCCACAAACAACTACGTGGAGGTGTGTGAGTATGCGAGAATTATGTGTGATAGTACTGATATTCGTTGTGATGACCGGCACTGCGCGGGCGCAGCTTGATGTGGCGAAATTGGCGGAGGCGCACAAGGCCTTCGACATGGCGCGCAATGAGGGCAAAGGCAATTCGGATAGCGCGAACTCGGGAAGTCTGGGCTGGGGCGAGGGCGGCATCATCAACGCCTACGCCCAACTATGGGAGGTAACCGAAGACACTTACTGGCTCGAGAAGATAAGCGATCACTTCCATCGGATCATGGGCAACGCCTCTGATCCCGACGGTGACGGGTATCTGAGCTGGCAGACCCCGGGTTATTCGTGCGCGGTGGCCTGGACCGAACGGTTGCACAATGTGTCAGCAGCCGAGATAACGCCTGCCTACCAGAAGAACACAAGTGGGCAGGCAGCCGCCAAGTGTACCGGCCATGCTTACATGATTGAGTTTCACGAAGCTGCCGACAAATTCCGTATCCGTGACTGCAATACTCACGAAGTGGTGGCGGATGGCGTGGAGTACCAGGGCAAGGCGACCATCACCCAGATTGAGCCCTTCAAGCTGACGATCAGCGGGGAGGCGCACCAGGGCGACCGCTTCTTAGTTCGCACGGCCGGGCCTGAGGGTATCGAGTACACAGTGCACCAGGGCATGTTCGTCCATCCTGTCGCGAAGTTCATTGAGGCGGTTAAGACCCGGCCGGAGTTGCAGGAGCAGTTCGGCGCCGATGCCGATGAATTCCTGGCCTTCATCAACAAGCACCTGTTCGAGAAAAACGAGCGGGACTGGCTGGACATGGGCGAGCTCGGCGGGGGATACCGTTTCGAGCCGAAGGTCACCGACCGCTTTCCCAACCGGATCATGCCACACAACCAGTATGGCGCGCTGGCGCGGGCGTGGCTGGTGCTCAAAGACGTTGAAGGAGCCCACCCGCTGATGGCTCAACGTGCGGAACAGATGGCGCGCTATTTCCACAGCTACCTGGAGTTGGATGAGGAGAATGATGCTTACGGGTGGCATTACTGGGACTGGACCGAATACGGTGAGCCGGGGAATTCCGGCTCGGAGGACACCAGCCACGGGCACATAGATGTGAGCCTGGCGGTAGAAGCAGCGCGGCGGGGCGTGGTATTCACCGACGAGGACATGGTGCGGATAGCCAACACCTGGCTGAAGGTGATGTGGAACAAGGACGAGGACAACCCGCTGATGGCAGCAGGCGTGGACGGGCGCGAGCCATACAAGTTCTCATCGCTGCTGGTGTCCTGGTCGGAGTTGTCACAGTGGGACAAGCAAGTGTATGACCTGGCGCTGAAGGCCTTCCTGACCAAGGACGAAGAACAGCAGGCACGCTGGGCCCCGGCGATGCTGCTTTGCGCCAAGCGGGCCGGGGTGGAACTGCCGCAATAGGTCACCACAGCCGGTAGCTATTGCATACCGATATACGGAGGTGTCGGAACATGTTGAAATTGTGTATGGGCGCAATGATACTTGGCGTCATGGCCGCCAGCGCGTGGGCGCAGCTTGATGTGGCGAAGCTGGCGGAGGCACACAAAGCGTATGATATGGGCCGCAACGAGGGCAAAGGCAACTCGGACAGCCCCAACTCCGGCGCGCTGGGATGGGGCGAAGGCGGCATTATCAACGCATACGCGCAGATGTGGGAAGTAACTGGCGACACTTACTGGCTTACCAAGATAAGCGAGCACTTCCACAACATTATGGGCACGGCTTCGGACCCGGATGGCGATGGTTATGTGAGTTGGACGACCAAGGGCTACTCCACCGCTGTGGCTCATGCCAAGCGGCTGCACAACGTGTCGGATGCGAAAATCACGCCGGCTTCTCAGATTAACAGGAATGGCCAGGCGGCCGCTGAATGCACCGGCCACAAGTACATAATTGACTTTCACAATGGGCCCGAAGAATTCCGTATCCTCGACTGGGATACCCGACAGCTCCTGGTGGATGGCGTGGAGTACAAAGACGGCGCTGAGATTACGCAGATCGTGCCTTTCAAGTTCATCATCAGTGGCCAGACACACCAGGGCGACCGCTTCATGGTGCGCACCTTCGCACCTGAGGGGGTCGAATACGTCGTGCACCAGGGCATGTTCATATATCCTGTCGCGAAGTTCATCGAGGCGGTCAAGGCTCGGCCAGACTTGCAGGAGCAATTCGGCGCCGACGCCGATGAATTTCTGGCCTTCATCAACAAGCATGTGTTTGAGCACAATGAGCAGGACTGGATCGAGATGGGAGACCGTGGCGGGGCGTATCGTGAGCAGGCCACGTTTACCGCTCGCGATCCTAATGTCATCTTGCCACACAATCAGTATGGGGCGCTGGCGCGGGCGTGGCTGGTGCTGAAAGATGTCGAGGGCGCACACCCGCTGATGGCCGATCGCGCTGAGAAGATGGCGCGCTATTTCCACAGTTACCTGGAATTGGATGAGGAGAAGAACGCCTACAAGTGGCACTACATGGACTGGATTTTGTACGGCGAGCCCAAGGGTTCCGGCTATGAGGACATCAGCCACGGGCACATAGATGTGAGCCTGGCCGTGGAGGCGGCGCGGCGGGGAGTGGTATTCACCGACGAGGACATGGTGCGAATGGCTAACACTTGGCTCAAGGTAATGTGGAGCCAGGACGAGGACAACCCGCTGATGGCGTCGCGGGTGGACGGTTCGGAGCCATTCAAAGCCTCAGCGCTGCTGGTGAGCTGGTCGGAGCTTTCGCAGTGGGACCGGAACGTCTATGATCTGGCGCTGAAGGCCTTCCTGACCAAGGACGAACAGCAGCAGGCACGCTGGGCCCCGGCGATGCTGCTATGTGCCAAGCGCGCGGGGGTGGAACTGCCTGGGATAATCGCCGACGGCGGATAACTTGAACCGACTTGAGGGCTGCTCTTCTATATTTGGCCCATTGCGTGCTATACTGTAGCAGCACCAGGTTGCGTTCAGGACCGTTCGCAAGTGCCACATCGGCTCGATGGGGATTCTGCTTGACCATGCGGCAATCAGATAAGTTCCAGGCAAAAGTGCGCCACATAGCCATAGGCGCAATCGCGGCGTTTGGCGTAGCCTTCCTCTATCTGGTGTATCACGCGACACAGTTTGATGACCTCAGGGACATCAACGCCCTGGACATGGCTCAGGTGGCACGCAACCTGTCCAGGGGCGAGGGTTTCACGACCAAATTCATCCGCCCCCTGACCTTGGCAATCAGTCAGTCCATTGAGGGACATCCTGAACTGATAATGCCGCCACTTCACCCGTTGTTGGCGGCCGGCTTTTTTAAGCTGTTCGAGGCCAGTGCGAAGGTAATGGCCTGGGAGTGCGGGATATGCTTCTTGCTCACCATAGGCATCACTTACTGGCTGGCGATCAAGGTGTTTGACAGTCAAGTGGCGGCCCTGGCGATGGCGATGGTGGCCACCGACACGGTGCTGCTGCAGTATGCCATATCCGGCCTGGAGACCTCTCTTCTCACTCTCCTGGTCACTTTGCTTTTCTTCCTACTGTTCATGCACTGGAAGGTCGAGCGGCACCGGCTGTTGTTGAGCGCGGTGTGTGGTGCAGTCGCAGGTTTGATCTATCTGACGCAGTACGCATGGGTCGTCATCTGGCTGCCCGCTGTGGTGGTCATCTTCTTTAACGCTGGGGATAAGCGTAAGTTCGCCAACGTGGCTGTTTTTGTGATCATTTCAGTGCTTGTAGTGATGCCGTGGTTTGTGCGCAATTACAATATCACCGGCAACCCCTTGTTTACCTACCGTTGGACCGAGTCGGTGATGAGGACTTTGAGCCACTCGGGCAACACCGTGTACCGTAGCTGGGATGTTGCGCCCGAAGGGCTGCTGGCCTTCACAATAGAGTCGCCGCGGGAAATGTACCACAAGGTACGCAATTCGCTGCTGTACTATCGTCCCATTGTGACCTCCGTTGGCGGCCCGTTCATAGTCGCCTTCTTCTGGGTAGCAATACTGATACCGCTCGGGGGAGTGGGGTTTGAAAGGCTACGAAAGGCACTTTATGCCACTTTCATCCTGCTGGTAGTGGTATTGAGCGTACTAGGCCCTTCGCCGCGTCTGGTGGCACCGTTGTCTCCGATTGTCAGCGTCGTCGGTCTGGCACTGTTCTGTGAGTTGCTCAACCGCCGGCTGGAACGCGTGCAGGAGCGGCAACGGAAGCGTTGGCGGGCCCTCGGCATCGGCCTGCTTGTAACAGTACATGTACTGCCGCTGGCGCTGAGGATGATGCCGGGCTTCTCGACCTACTACGCTCACGGGGCAGCATTGCAGCGGGCGGCCGACGAGCTTGACAGCTTTGTGGCAGAAGGCAGGCCGGTGGTCACCGATGTGCCCTGGGTCGTAGCCTGGTATGGGGACCGGCCGGCGGTGTGGCTGCCTCACCGGCCGGTTGACATGCGGCGGATCGAGCAAGAGATCGGCCGTATTGAACATCTGGTGCTAACGCCTGCGCTGGTCAACATGGCCGATAGCGAGAAGGCCACTGGCTGGGCCAGAGCTTGGCAGCAGGCGCTAAGAGAGGACATACGTTACGAGACCTGGGTAGTTGATCAACGCCTCGCGAATGCAGGGTGGATTCTGTTCAGACGTGTCTCGGAATGACCTGACAAAAGGGAATGGCAGGCGGGGCCAATACGAGATGTGGGTGACGTATAGCTTGAACATGGACTGACATTATGCAAATGCAGGACCAGTCGCAGACATCGGAACCAACCAAGGAATGCTATCGGTGCGGCAGGCAGTTGCCTGCCGACGCCAAGACGTGCCCTGTATGCGGCAGGAGACAGTACCGGATTTGCTATTGCGGCAACCGGATTCCGGTCAATACAGCGGAGTGTCCGCACTGTGGTGCCGACTGGTCGGACAGCACGCGCGTCAAGCGCAAGAAAAGCCGGTCGAGCAGGCTCAATTCGGCGGCACTGCTCAGAAGCGCCGGAATAGGGGCCGTAATAGCTCTGGTCATTGCAGGACTTTTCAACATTTTCATCACTTATTTTGCGACAATCGGTGTGCAGGGCGAGGCTCTTCCTGATGACTTTTTTGGCCTATTGGATATGGCATCGGTGGGGCTCAGACGCGTTGCCGCGGCTTGGTGGCAAGCCGCGCTCACTCGCCGTGGCAGCATTCTGGCATTTGCCATTTGTCTAGCTGTGGGTGCGGGCATCGGGGCAGTGGCTTCTCTGGCGAAGGTCGCGACGCGGAAATTAGGCAGGCGCAGCAAAAGAGGAAGCAGTCGCCGGCGCAGCTCTCGCAGCAAGTGACGACTCAATTGGAAATAGCGATTGTATGACACCAACAACGGACACAGCGGCAGATCCCGCAAGCGGCGAAGAAAATGGCAAGCCGACTCTCTGGCCGCTGGCGGTGGTAATTGCCCTGGTGTTGGTGGTCTTTTGGGATAACCTCCACTGGCTGGTGCGTACCTGGTCTGCCGACGAATTCTACAACCACGGCTTTCTCATCCCCATCATCAGCGGCTACCTGATATACCGCAAATGGGATCACCTCAAGCAGTTGCCGCGTGTGAACTTCTACGGTGGCATTGCAGTGATACTCGCCGCAGTGTCGTTGCACCTGGTGGCAACCTATCTGGATGTTCACTTTCCCTCCACCTTTGCGCTGATCGGAGTAATGACCGGGCTGGTGTGGTGGCTGTGGGGCTGGCAGGCTCTGAAGGAAATTGCATTTCCGCTGCTGTTTCTGGTTTTCATGGTGCCACTGGGCAAACTGTTGATTGACCAGGTGGCGCAGCCGATGCAGCTATTGGGTGCGAAGCTAGCGGGCGGGGCGGCGCAATTTCTGGGCATGCCTGCGACCATTGACGGGATTTCGCTGCGAACTCCTGAATACAGCTTCGAAGTCGCGCTAGCCTGCAGCGGGTTGAAATCGGCGATAGCTATGCTGGCTCTCGGCGCCTTGCTGGCCTACCTGGTCAGGGGCGTCTGGTGGAAGAAGGTGCTGATCCTTGTCGCATCGCTGCCGACGGCGATACTGGCCAACGCGATGCGGATCTGGCTGACGCTGGTGCTGGGCCGCGCGCTGGGCGAGAAGGCAGCCGAGGGTTTCTTTCACACTTTCTCGGGCATGTTGGTTTTCCTACTGGCGTTCCTCGGGCTATTTGGGGTGACAAGCTTACTGAGATGCACGCAGCTACGCGAAGATATCTAGCAGCGGCCGTACTACTGGCGTTGAGCGTCGTAGCAGTGCGGGCTGTTCGGCACATGCGTGCGGTCGATGCCGGCTACATGCCCGACTTTAAGCAGATGCCCGAACGCATAGGTGAGTATGTGGCCCACGACATGGAGCTAAGCGAAACGGTGGTCAATTTTCTGCGCCCGGACGCAATGCGCTCGGTCGAATACCGCTCGCCCAGTAGCAATCCGCCATGGCTGGACATAAGTGTGATCTATGGCAAGGACTGGCGGCCGATTCATTCGCCGTTGCATTGCCTTGCCGCGGAGGGGTGGGCGATCGGCACCCAAGAGGAGATCACCATAGAGGTTCCGGACGGCCTGCCGCGTCAGGACACGCTCGTGGCCAAGCGGCTGCGTGCGGTCAGGGAGGGCGTAGAGTTGGTAGTGTTATATGTGCTGGCCTATCCGGGAGGTACCACGTCAAGCTGGCCCAAATTCGCCTACAAAGTGGCCACGGGACGGGCCCGGGCCGGTGGCGTGATACTGCTGCTGCAGACGCCGGTAACCGGCGGGGATTGTGAAAGAGCGGAAGAGGCCGCCTCGAAGACCATAGCAGAAGTCTATCCGGCCTGTGTCAGCTTTTGGTACGAGGATAACGACGCCGGCGAGTGAGTTGGCCCAAAGAGGGCCAGGCTTTTGGGGATAAGAGGTACGCAGTCGTTCGGTAGGTGACATCCTTGACTAGACGGCGCGTGGTCAGCACAGTGCTTGTAGCACTCGCGATCGGGGTGCTTACAGGCGCGCTGGTGATGGCATTTCACAAGCCCGCGCCAGTGCCGGGAGGCAGCTTGCTCTGGCGGTTGGAACTGCTGTCCTACGACTGGCGATTGCCACGCCAACGGGTCGTGCCTGGCGATATAGTGATAGTGGCCATAGACAAGGAGTCATCTGACAATTTCCAGAAGTGGCCCTGGCCGCGGTCGCTTCATGCAGCGCTGTTGGACAGGATCAGCAAAGCCGGGGCAAAAGCCATCGGGTTGGATGTCGTATTCAGCGAGGTCTCCAGTAACGCCGAGAGCGCTGATTGGCGCGAAGAGCCGGAACCCTCCCCTGACGATCGGGAGCTGGAGGAGGCACTGGAGGCCTCCGGGCAGGTGGTATTGGCCGCTCTGCTGCAGGAGCAGGAGAGCGATCGAGGGGACATGGAGTCGGCGATGACCTCGGCACAGTTCCCGTACTGGCGGTTCGAAGATGCGGCTGCGGGTGTGGGCATCGTCAATTTCTCCAAGGACCTCGACGACGCAGTCCGCCGCATGCACCTGACTTACACCTATCAGGATGAGCGCGAACCCTCCTTTGCACTGGCGCTGCTGCAAGCGGCCGCCGCTGATGCAAGCCTTGCCCAGCAGATAGACACCGGGCCGCCCCATCCGTACTTGCCGGACAATACCATTCTGATTGACTACGTCGGCCCAGCGCGGACTTTCAAGACGGTGCCATACTATCAGGCATTGGAGCCGGACCTCGTCCCTGACGAATTCTTCAACGACAAGATCGTTCTGATTGGCGCTACCGACCCTCTGCTGCAGGACATCCACCTTTCGCCCGTGGAGGGGGCCAAGGGCAGGGACATGGCGGGCGTAGAGATCCAGGCCAATAGTCTAGCCACGCTGCTGGGCGGCAAGTGGACGCGGCCTGTGCCTGTGTGGGTTACGTTGCTGGCGACGATGCTGTTGAGCGTGCTGGCCGCCATCGGTACGGCCTTGTTGCGGCCGCTGCGGGCCCTGCCGATGGTGGCGGCTCCCGTAGCAGCCCTTGGAGTCGCGGTGCCGTTTGTGCTACTGCGTAGTTATCTTATCTGGCTGCCGATGGTCGCGCCACTTGCGGCTCTGGCCATCTCCTACACTGCGGTCACGGTGTATATGTACGTGGTCGAGGAGCAGACGCGACGGGCTATCCGCGCCGCCTGGCAGCGCCGGGTCGCCCCGGAGGTGCTGGATGTCATACTCAAAGACCCGGAATTGGCCTATGTACACGGCAGGCGCACCGTGGCGACGACGCTTTTTTCCGACATCCGGGGCTTCACCATGATGTGCGACAACTTGGAGCCTGAGGAAGTAGTTGAAGTACTCAACGAATATCTTACTGAAATGACGAAGGTGATTCGCAAGCACCGTGGAACTATACATAAATTTATCGGAGACGGAATCATGGCCGTCTTCGGCGATCCAATGCCTGACGACGGACATGCTGACCAGGCGGTCGCGGCAGCGCTGGAAATGCACAAGAGATTGCAGGAGATGCGCCAGTCAAGCGACAGTCCCTCTATCCGGCAGATGCGGATAGGCGTGGGAATTCACACCGGCGAGCTGGTGGCGGGGGACATTGGCTCTGCCGAATTCATGGAGTACACTGTCATCGGTGCGGCGGTCAGCGTGGCCTCGCGGTTGGAGACTTTGAACAAGGAGTTCAACACGGGCATAATTATCAGCGAAGATACGAAAAACGCCCTCGAGGCTGAGTACGACACCGAGGAGCTTGGCTTTCACGAGATAAGAGGGATTGCTGAACCAATTAGGGTCCACGCCCTGGTGGTCCAACACGCCCGAGAAACGTAATACGAGCTGTTGAACGAGAGGCGAGCCGATCCATGAAGAGTCTGCGACGTTGCTTTTATATCGGTGTAGCGGCTGCGGCGATTCTGATGGTGGGGACGACCAGCGTCCAGGCCGCGCCAACGGCAAAGATCACCGCTATTGTGCTGTCGGTGCAGCACCGCAAAGGCGCTTCGGGAGAGTGGGCCAAAAGTAAGGTGGGCAGCTTACTACCCGCCGGCAGCCGCGTGCGCACCGGCAAGCGCAGCAAGTGCGAGATCAAGTTCCCGGACGGCAGCATAGTGCGCATGGGCCCCCGCAGCGACATGGTGATACAGGCTGTGACGGATCGCCAGATGCAGCTCAAGTACGGCAGCTTGTGGGCGAAGTTCATTGCCGGCAGGGGGGCGCGGGTCCAGGGCGGCAGCGCAGTTGCAGCGGTCAAGGGGACGACGCTGGATTTCTCAAGCTGGCCGAATCCTGATGGCCTATCCAGCGACCGGTGTACAGTCTATGATACCTTGCAGGGCGTGGACTTTGCTACACCGCACGGCATTACGTCTCTGATGGGCGGTTTCGGGGCCACGTGGTCACCCAGGCCGCCACCGCCCCCGGGCGCGCCGCCACCATCACCACCACCTGCACAACTTAGGCCACCGGGCGCATTTGCGCACGGGCAGTATTCGCCCCCGTCGTTTGGCTTCGCGTCAGGCTCTAACACGCAGACCACCCCGGGCGGAGATGCCGGCCTCACTCACAAACAGACCCGATACTCCTCCAAGCGGTCGGTCAATATGCAATTGCCGGGCACTTACGGCGAGGAGGAGGGTAACCTGGAAGTCATAGTCCAGCAGGTTCCGGAGCGGAAGGTGCGTCCCGGCTCGGCTGCACTGTTCGCAATGGCTCAGATGCCTCGGGTGGCCAGCACATTCGTGGCGGCTACCGTGGCTCAGACCACAATGCCGGGGAAAGTGTTCGGCAAGCGCTTCTTCGGGCCTTACCTCGATGCTGATGTGTTCGGCTTATGGGGCGACAACGACAGCATGGCGGGCCTGCGGCTGCGGCCCACTGCGATAGTCGGAGACTGGTACCTGGAGCTCGGCGCGACCACATGGAACGACTTTGAGGGCAACTGGCACACTCACCTCAGCGAAGGCTTTGCGGCCATAAGGCCGAAAGACAGCGAGATAACGATAGGTCGCCAGCACTTTCTGGAGGGGCCGGTCAACAACGCCGACCTCGGCACCATCATCGGCTTTGACACCATTGACGCCATCAGATGGCGGCGGCAGTTGAATGAGCGCTGGAGCGTGGATGTGGGGCTGGTACAGGATTACCTGCCATTCACCAACAAGGACTTGAGCGGCCATTTTGTCAGGCTTCAAAGCAATGTTGACGAGGGCATGTTCGGCTTCAACTGGGTTCGTGAAAGCGGCAATGCCTCTGCCTACAGCATTGATGCCTCGCTGCCGGCAGTGCCCGGCGTAATTGACCTTTACGGCGAATTCGGATGCAATAGCGCGCGCCGACATGTGGAGACATGGGGCATTTATCTGCCGGGACTCTACCAGGAGCATGACATAGACCTGTTTATCGAGAGAGCCTCGAGGAGTGGTGAGGCAACGCTTCACTCGCTGGTGGCGTACAAAGAGATCTCAGATGATGTTACCGGCGTGCTGCTGCTGCAGAAGAGCTCGGGCACTCCGTGGGGCATCTCTGTGGGCGGCATGTTGGAATTCTAAGCGGATGGCTGTGGCAGATCTTGTAGAGTAGCAATAATCGCGTATAATCTGAGGTGAGGTGAAGCACGATGCAAAGACATCTGTATTGGGCACTGGCCCTGGTCGCGACGGCCGGGCTATTGATCGTGGCAGGCTGCGGTGGCGGCGGGGAAGGTGAAGCGGCCGCAACAGGCGGCCTGAAATTTGCGGTGAACTTCCCGCCGGTGCCGGACGGTGTAGAGCCGGCGGTAATCTATCAGGCGACAAATAGCATCACCATTGACATTGTTGACTCGGCCACGGGTACCAATGTGGTGGCTCAGGTGGTGCTGAATCGGCCATCGCCTGAAGGCGGACAGGTAACAACCACCATCGAGGCCATTCCCATTGGCGAGTGGCTGGTCAAAGTTCAGGGCTGGAGTCTTGAGGACGGTCTGGGGAATCTGTTGAGCCGAGTCTTCGACACGGCCCTAATTCTCATTGGTCAGACTACGACTAAGACGATGGTCATGGAGGGGTATCCCTACAGCATTGACCTATTCGCCTCGAGCAATCCGGTGCTGGTGGACGAGTTCACAGGTGTCTATGCCACCCCCAGAGCGGTCAATGGTGACATCCTGCTGGCATCATATCAATACGAGTGGTCGTCCTCGGACCAAAATATCGCCGACCTTGTCACAAATGGGCCGGCTGCGGTCAATAGTGCGCTGATCGAAGGGAGCAGCCAGCTCTTCATCGGCATTGCGCGCGGCACATGCGACATATTCTGCCAGTTGGTACACGCGGAACCGAGCGGAGCTACTACTCCACAGCAGGCTGACGTCGTGGGCACACTGGCCCTGGTCGTAGATCCCAACATTGACGAGGTCATCGTATCCCCTGACACCATGGAGCTTTACAGCGGCAACCACGCTGACGCCACTGTGACCGCCAAGTACGGAGGGAGCGAGGTTACAAACATCGAGTTCAGCTTTGCAAGTGACAACACAGGTGTGGCAACTGTGACCAAGACTGCGGCCAACACCTGCCGTGTGCACGCCGTCAGTGGTGGAACGGCGACTGTCACCGTCACCCAGCCCTACACTAGCGCCAGCGCTACTATCGCAGTGACGGTGCGTGAGGGTGCGCTCCAAGTCATCGTCAGTGGCGCTCCGGGCGGGTAAGGCACGACAGATGCCGCTGATATTCACGGGTGGTTGTCAGGCCGAGGATGCCTTTACTGTCGCGTGGGTGAAGCTTGCGCGCCATAGCGTAGCGAAGGCGGGGCCTTCTAACCTGACAATACGTTTTGTTTGTTGCGTGCCTCGGGCTTCCCCCAAGAACCCCGTAGTTCGGGTATGCCTAGTATAGTCCCGTGGGTCGGGCATCCCTAATATAGTCCCGTAGGTCGGGCATCCTGCCCGACTCCGTTGTCATTCGGAGCGCGTATGCCAAGACGCGGCTTCACACTCATAGAGTTGCTGGTCGTCATCGCCATTATTGCGATCCTGGCCGCGATTCTGTTTCCGGTGTTCTCGCGGGCGCGGGAGGCGGCTCGCAAGACGAGTTGTGCGTCGAATCTGCGCCAGCTTGGTCTCGCCAGCCACATGTACGCACAGGACCACGACGAGTTGCTGCCTTGCGACTATTACGCCTGCAACAGCAGCACCACTCATGCTC
Organism: bacterium; assembly: GCA_030604405.1. Classification (GTDB taxonomy): domain Bacteria; phylum Armatimonadota; class Zipacnadia; order Zipacnadales; family UBA11051; genus UBA11051. The sequence goes on from JAUVVY010000021.1 coordinate 52,823, forward strand.
GGCTGGTGGGGCAGATTCTGCCATACATCAACAACACGCAAATCATGTACTGCCCCTCGGCCTGTAGAATACAAACGTGGGTGCCGGAGATCGTGGGTACAGAGGCCAACATCGCGGCCGGCAACATCGGCTATTACTGCTTCAGCTATGACCGAGCGCCCAGCACTGTAACCCCGCCGAAACCCAGCTACAGCACCTGGATTAGCTGGGCCTTTCTGATCAAGCGGACCGGTGACACGCCTCGGATCATGAGCGAGCAGTGGGACAGCGACTGCTGGCTGTGGTCGGACCCCTGGTGCAAGCTGACGCGCGTAGATCACGGTGTTACGTTACATGGCTCTCACGCGTGCTCTATCAACATCTGCTACCTCGACGGCCACGTGAAGTTCCAGCCGACGCCGGCGAAGCTTGTATTCAAGTAGCCGGGTAAGTGGCTTGCCTGCCCTGTTGCCGGGCGCAATAGTCTAACTTGCAGTTTCATTGTTAGCTTGTACGCTGCTCTGTGATGCGGCAGGCGGGCAGTTCAGTGCTCCAGCAATTCGGCGAACTCCAGGGCGTTTTGGACGGCCTGACCCTGGTAGTGGTTGTTAAACAGTACGTACGTGGTCTCGGCTGCCGCGTCTAACTCTTTGACCTTCGGCAGCCACTCCCGCAACTCGTCCTCGGAATAGAGGTAATTGTACCGCTCCCAGGCCTCGTCGTGCTGCCACCACTTCTCGTAATTGCGCCCGTGGAACCGTATGTATGCCAGGTCAGATGTGGCCACGGCGATAGGCGGGATGAGGCTGTCGAACTGCGGCTGGTCAACACAACAAAAACCGAGGCTATGCTCGCGCAAGAAGTCGAAGGTCCGCTCGTCCTCGACCCAGCCCCGGTGGCGGAACTCCACCACTAGTGGCAGATCGGGCCACTGCTCGCGGATGAACGCCAGGTGGTTTACATTATCCTTGTCCAGTTTGAATGCGTTGGGGAACTGTAGCAGCACGCAGCCGAACTTGTCCGCGTCAATCAGTGGCGCCAGCGCGTCAACGTATTCGCGATAGATATTCGGCTCCTGCGAGCGCTCCAGTGTCATCTCCCTGGTGGCCTTCAGCGTGAAGATGAACTCGTCGGAAGTCTTGGCAGCCATTGCCGCCAGTGTTTGTGCCGAGGGCGGGCGGTAGTAGGTGTAGTTGACCTCGACGGTGTCAAATTTGTGCGCGTAGATGCTCAGAAAATCGCGCTTGTTGGTGCCCTCTGGATAGACGGGCCCAACCCAATCGTCGTAAGAGTATCCGGAGGTCCCGATGCGTATCATCCATTCCACCTCGCAATTGTTATCCCGGCGCCTGTCTAGTTCTGCAGTATTCGCCCCGCCCCGGCACCGGTATGTTCACCATTCTCGACGGTCAGTTCACCGTTGACGATTACGTACACTATCCCCTCAGGGTACTGATGCGGATTCTCAAACGTAGCCTTATCTCCGATCGTATCGGGGTTGAAGACCACAACGTCGGCCTTGTAGTCAGGCTTCAGCAGGCCGCGGTCATTGAGGTTAAGCCGCGATGCCGCCCGCGCGGTGCACTTGTTGATGGCGGTCGCCATGTCCGTGAGGGCCTTGTCGCGAACGTAGTGGCCCAGGAAGCGCGGGAAGGTGCCGTATGAGCGCGGATGCGGCTGACCGCGTGAAAGCGCCCCGTAGGGAGCGTACGAAAAGCCGTCAGAGCCGATCATGCCGAGCGGGTGTTTGAGGCGCTTCTCCACATCTGCATCATCCATCGAGTACAGCGCCACATTGACGTGCGCATTCTCTTCGATAAGAAAATCAAACACCGCGTCAATGGTGTCCTGGCTGCGTTCCCGGACGATCTCATCGAGGAATTTGCCGATGGCCGGCTGGTTTTGCTCGGTTTCGACATCCACGACCATGATGCGGTCCAGTTCGAACTCCAGCGGATGGTGGTCGCTCTTGCCGGCTTCCCAGTCGGCCATCTGCTGGCGGTACTGGTTGCGTATCTGCGGATCGGCGAGACGCTGCAGAAGCATTTCATTGCCGCCCGAGTACATCCAGGAGGGGAATGAGCCGGAGAGGTGGCGGCTGGCGACGGTGTAAGGATAGACATCGAAAGCGATGTCCAGACCCTCTGCCTCAGCCTGTTCGACGGTGCGGATTGCTTCATCGGCCAGGTGCCAGTTGCGCGGACCTGCGCATTTGAAATGGTCAATCTGCAATCGCAGCAGCAGGCCCTCTGCCTTGAGGCTGCGGGCAATGTCAATCATCTCTGCGAGCGAGTCCAGCAGATTGGGGCCCTCATTGCGGATATGCACGCTGACATGCTTGTTATTCTGGGTCGCTACGCGGCACAGCGCCTCGATTTCATCCGTCTCCGCCGCCGAGCCCAGAGCATAAGCCAGGCCGAACGCCAGGCCGACTGCGCCCTCGTCGAAGCTCTGCTGCAGCACCTGGCACATCTGCTGTATCTGCTCTGGCGTGGCAGGATTGGCTTCAAAGCCTATGACATCGGCGCGGATGGGGCTGTGCGCGGCCATTGGCGCGACATTCACGCTCGGCCCGGCATCTTGCAGGCGAGCCAGGTATTCTGCCGTTGATTGCCAGGCCCACTCCACCGGCGCGGTGATGATGAAGGTGGAGGTCTCCTGCAGGTTCTTCTTGTTCTCCTCGCGAACCGGGAACACCCCCAGCCCGCACTGGCCGGTGCACTCCGTCGTCACGCCCTGGCGGATCTTGCTTTCCGCCTTGTAGTTGTAGAGCAGCGTCAGGTCGGAATGGCTGTGGATGTCAATAAAGCCCGGGGCCACAACCAGGCCGGCACAGTCCAGCACCTGCGCCGCCTGCGCGCCGGACATATCGCCGATCGCGGCGATGGTGTTGCCTGAGATGGCCATATCGGTGACATTCGGCCCGGCACCGCTGCCGTCGTAAACGCTCCCGCCCTGTAGGATCAGATCAATTTCCAATTTCGCACCTTCTTCAATCGTCGCGGCGTAGGCCGGACGTCCAAGATTCAATTCCGTGGGTCGGGCTTCCCGCAGGCCCTGAGCTTGCCGAAGGGCAGCCCGAGGCCGTTGCCGTTTTCCCCCTCTCCCTGCGGCGGGTACCCACTGCAAAGCAGTGGGTGAGGCCAGGGGGTGAGGGCGCCACCGCTACATATTATCGAGCAGATGCCAGAACGCCCTGGCCTGCCTCGTGAAATTCTGCGGGCTGCGGATGTCGCCGACGGCGATGGTGAAATGCCCGCTGAACGACCGGCATCGCAGAATTGACATCAGCTCCTTGACCTCGCCCTGCCCCTGGCCGACCAATGTATATTTGGGCCATGGCGGCTCGCAGCCGTCGCTTATCATCAATTGCGCCATCCGCCGCTTGGCTTTCACTTGCCGGAAGGTGTACAGGAACGGCTTTTCGCCGACCTGGGCGAAGTGAGCCGGATTGAGGCTGAAGAACAACGTTTGCCGTGACGACGCAGCCTGGATCAGCGCCCTGTCGCAGCGCCTGGTATCTTCGAAAAATGACCCTGGCGCGTTCTCGATGAGCAGCCTGGTCTCGGTTTCGCTTGCGCGGGCGACAATAGCATTCAGCAGGTCCAGAACCTGACGATACTGGCCTTCTATATCGCCGCGCTCCCACGGCTCGTAAGAGGGCAGCTTGATAAAATCGGGCGACAAATCGGCCGCATCTGTCAGTACACGTTCGAACTCATCCAGGGCGTCTTCCACCGAGCTTTCAGACGCCGCAGGCAGGTCAGCATAGTACGCAGACACCAGGATGCCGGCCTCTGCCAGTGCAGAAGCCAACTGGTCGGCGAGTCTGTCATCTCCGGCGATCAGCCGTGCCCATTGCGGGCCGATCTCGATGTACTCGATGCCCTCAGCGGCGATTAGCCACAGCGCCTGGTCCGCGTCCTCGGGCGCAAAGCCCACATCATCTATCACTGCACTTAGCGTGAAATCCTCGCGGCTGAGCCGGTCGCGCTTGATAGCGGCACGCTGGATGACGCAGTCGCGGCAGTGCCGGTTGTCGCACAGCACCGCCGCCGGGTCGCGGCGCAGTGCAGCGATGGTCAGCTCCAGCATCTGCTTGGCCGCTGTCAGCCTGCAGACCGCGTTGCCGATCTTGGCAATTTTCATGATGCCTGCGTTTTCAAAAAGCGCGTCGAGGCCGATGAAATCGCGGTGCGGGCCAGGGTATTTTCCCAGGATTTTGGTCTGCAAGTTACCGTCGGCATCTATATACTTGCGGGAGATGATATTCAGGTAGGGCGCGTCCAGAGCCTCCTCGGCGCAGTGGAGGAGAGTATTGCGATCCTGATCGCAGCCCAGGAAAAGGATGTAGGCATCATTGCGCCGCGCCAGCCGGCCCCATGGCGATTCCGGCCCCAGAGCACTAGGCTGGTCAATGTGCCCTGCAATGAGTTCTTCGACCAGCGGCCCCATGCCGGCTATCGAGTGTGTCGGATGCAGGCTTCTTGTCACACCGGGATAGTTGCGAAACACCTCGGTGATGAGGCCAACGTCGGAGGGCGACGATTCGACGCGGAATGGCGAATCGAAGGCCATCGCAGGCATTAGAAGCGTGCCTTGCGGGCCAATTGCCTCCAGGAGCGCCTCGATTACTGTCTCGGCACCGCCCTCGACCTCCCCAAACGCCGACAGAGCCGAGTGCACCATAACCACACAGCCCTCAGGCAAGCCGAGCTCCTTCAGCCCCTTTACGATATCATTCTTGGTCAACGCCATCTATGCTGCTCCTTTGCGTCTGACCGGCGGCAACAGGTCGCATGGTTCTAGACCAGCGGCTCTACGTCTATCATCTCACCGGTCGTCGCCGCCTCGTAAGCCAGCAGGCAGGCCTGGGCGCTCTTGGCCCCCTCCAGCGCCGGTACCAGCGGCTCTTTGTCATTGATTATGCAGTCGGCGAAGTGCTCGACCTGCGGCGAATATGGATGGCCCTTGTATTCATACGGTATCTCGAGGAATTCCTCGATCCCGTCGAGGGCGATGGCATTGCGGCGGATGGTGCCTTTGGTGCCGTAGATGCTCATGTTGCAGAGCGCCGGCCTGGCGCCGATGGACCCGTACAGGGCCGTGACCTTCGCAATCGCGCCGCTTTCGAAGCTGAACAGCGCCACCTGGGTAGTAGGCGTCTTCATCTCCGGGTAGGCGATATGGTTTTGCTCCGCCTTCACAGAGACCACGTCACCGGCGTACCATCGCAGCAGATCGAGCTGGTGGACGCCGCCGCCGACGATCGGTATCTCCTGATCCAGCTTCCACTGCTCCATGTACTGCTGGCCGCGCAGATCGTGGATGTAATCGGCCTCCATGTAGAAGATTTCGCCAACATGGCCGTCACTGACAAGCTTCTTAAGCATCGCAAAATGCGGGTTGAAGCGCAGCACCTGCCCGACCATCGTCTTGCATTCGGCCGCAGCGCCTGCCGCTTGCACCATCAGCTTCAGGTCCTCTATGCTGTTGGCCATTGGCTTTTCGACGAAAACATGCTTGCCGGCCTCCAGCGCGTTGATGAACGGCTCGGCGTGCAGATGGTCGGGAGTATGCACCGAGATGGCGTCTATGTCGTCTCGCTCCAGAATGCGATAGTCGCTATAGCCGTCGGCGCTGGGAAATTGCTCCGTGGCCGCGACCAGCCGCTGCTCATCGCGATCACAAACTGCCACCAGTTCTGCGTTGTCGCTCTTGTCATAGTCGCGGCACCATCCTGTACCGTTGTGGCCCAGTCCGATGACACCAACTCTGATCTCTTTCATGGAGCACCCCATAGCGAACATGCTGTTGCGTCTCTGCACGCACATTCCCTGGCAATGGCGGCGAATCCTCCCCGATTGCAGGCCAATAGGAGGGAGCGGGCACTATCACAAGGAAGTATCTGTGTGCAGTAGCAGATTTCCGTACTGATTTGAAAACTAACCCGAATTCTGCATCATGCTTGGCGCTGGTACTCAGGAGGCAATGACATGCGCATGTTGATCGGCGGCAGTTGGGTGGATAAAGACGAAAAGATAGAAGTGCGGCGGCCGTATGACAACGGGCTGGTAGATACGGTGCCGGCGGCGAATTCAGAAGATGTCCGGGCGGCGATAGATGCTGCTGAAGCAGGTCTTGAGGCGATGAAGAGTCTGCACCCCTACGAGCGGGCCGAGATGCTGGCCGGGGCCGCCAGGCTGCTGGATGAGGCGCGTGACGACATCGCACACCTGCTGGCAAACGAGGTCGGCAAGACGATCACCGAGGCGGGGACCGAGGCCTCCCGTCCAGCGGCGATATTCGAGCTTTGCGCCGAGGCTACGCGCGATTTGCGCGGCGAAGTGATACCCTACGGCGCTGCTCGGGGCACCGAGAATCGCCGCGGCTACTGGATCCGCGTCCCAGCCGGCATAGTCAGCGCCATCTCTCCCTTCAACTTCCCAGCCGCGCTCAGCGCTCACAAGGTCGGGCCGGCGCTGGCGGCCGGTAACGCGGTGGTGCTCAAGCCGGCCAGTCAGACGCCCCTGGCGGTGCTGCGGATGGCCGAGGCGGTAGTGGAAGCCGGCTTTCCCGAAGGGGCCCTCAACGTAGTCACCTGCACGGGTGCTGAGGCCGGACCGATGCTCACTGACCCGCGTGTGCGTGTGATCAGCTTCACCGGCAGCGCGGAGGTGGGGGAGCAGATCACCCGCCAGGCCGGAATCAAGCGGGTCCATCTCAAGCTAGGCTCCAACTCCGCCGTCACTGTGCTGGCCGACGCCGACCTCGATGATGCGATGGACCGGCTGGTGAGCGGCCCGTTTGCAGTCGCCGGGCAGGTGTGCATATCGGTGCAAAAGATACTGGTCGAAGAGCCGCTTTACGAGCGGTTCATGGAGCGCTACATCCCTCGCGTCGAGGCGCTGAAAGTCGGAGATCCGCTCGATGAGAACACCAACGTTGGCCCGATGATTGGTGAGGCTGCCGCCGAGCGGGCGGAAAGCTGGCTGGACGAAGCCATGCAGGCGGGAGCCGAGATACTGTGCGGCGGGACCAGAGACGGCACACTGTTTCAGCCGACCGTTGTGACCGACTGCCCGCGCACGGTGAAGCTGTGGACCGAGGAGGTTTTTGCACCCATTGTACTGGTGTATCCAGTCTCCGGTCTCGACCGAGCCATCGAACTGACGAATGACAGCCAGTACGGTCTGCAGGCGGGGATTTACACCAGTGACATCAATAATGCCCACAAGTTCGCCGAAGCCGTGGATTGTGGCGGCATCAATGTCAACGACATCAGCTTCTACCGTGCCGACTTCCAGCCCTACGGCGGACGCAAACGTTCGGGCATCGGCCGCGAGGGCATCCGCTTCGCCATCGAAGAGATGACGGAACATAAAGTCGTGGCGTTCCGCATTTCCTGACGATCCACGCGCATCAGCGACGGCTGACCGTTAGGTAATCTCAAACGCTGACAGAAACCAGAAAGTCGTTGGAGGGGCCTGTCGCAGCATTGCCCCCGCGTTGCGAGCGCAATGCAAGCCTGGCCCAGCCGTTGCCGTTTGGCCTGTCCGCCTCCATATCGCGTCGGTCGGGCTTCGCCAAAATATCGCGTGGGCTTGCCCGCGGAAGCCTTGGCGAAGGCGGCTCGGGCTTCCTAAAAAATGTCGCGTGGCTCGGGCTTCCAGCCCGAGTCGGCTGTTGCCTCTTGCAGGCCCCTGCCGAAGGTATGTTGGCCTCCGCCGAAGACACACGTGAGCCTGGCCCGCGCGATTGATGAATCGAGTATCGTGTCTGCGGAATCAAGCTAAGAATGCCTTTGGACTGAGTCGGGCTTCCTCCGCAGCGGAACGATAGGCGGCTTCGATAAAGGCCATGTTCTGCAGATTGGTCTTACCCGACGTCAGGGGCTCGTGGTTCTCACGGATGCACTCCGCAAAATGGGCCACCTGATTGCGCATTGGCAGTAGGCCGTCCTGCTCGGTAGGCATCTCAGTGATCACATTGCCGTCCGTATCGCAGTGCCTGATTCCGTTCTGGTCTGCGACCGCCCAGCCCTCAGTACCGTGAAGGTAAAATCTCTCTTCGGACGGGCTAGTCGCCCAGGTGGTCAGCAGATAGCCGATAGTGCCGGATTCGTAGCCGAACATGGTGATGGCCGTATCGTCGGTAGCGTATTCCCGGTCGGGAAAGGCGCCGCTGCTCCATTCACTCGCGACCCAGTCGGGCAGGCCGATGTACCAGTTGAGCATGTCCACGGTGTGGTAGCCCATGTCGTGCAGGGCACCGCCGCCGGCGGTTTCCCACTTGCCACGCCAGCCGAAATCGGCGCTCCAGCGGAACACATATTGGCCGCGGACGAGGAAGATATGCCCCAGTTGTCCCGCAATGTCCTTGAGACCGGCGTAAGTCGGGTTATAGCGGCGCTGAGTTGCCAGCATGAAGATGATGCCGGCCTGCTCGGCGCTCTCGACGAAATGCTGCGCCTCGGCCATATTCCGCGCCAGCGGCTTTTCCTTCAGAAGCGGCAGGCCCGCATCACAGGCCTTCTCCACCACACCCGCATGAAGGTGATGGGGCAGAATCGCTAGCAGACCATCCAGCGCGACCTCATCAATCATCTCTTCGTAGTCGCTGAAGGCGGCGGCATCTATATCGGCAACCGCCTTATCGAGCGCCTCCTGGTTGGTGTCACACGCGGCGACGAGTTCTACACCGTCAGTGGCCTTTGCTGCTGCAACGTGCCCGCTCCCCATGCCGCCCACGCCGACGATACCCAGTCGCAGGGCTTCTTTGCTACACTCCGACATATCTCGGCCTCCTGACCAGGGATTGATATGCTCAGGTTCAGTTCCCCGCACCGCAGGCGATGGCCTCCAGGATGACGATGTCATGAAGGATATTTCACTTTGAAGGCCAATAGTAGATGAGTACACAGCGGTTCAGCACAGCCTTCGGATTCATCAATCAAGGGGATGGCACAACTACAAATGGGTATTCCCACCGAGTTGCTGACAAGCAATTTGTCAATACTGGTTCTCGGTCTGGCGCTGCTGGCGATTGCTGGTGCGATCCTGCAACGGCTGCTCAAGTGGGCGGTGGAGGCCATCGGCCGACTGAGCCTGGACGACGAGCGCCGGTTGCTCGGTCCGGAGCGCAGTGAGGAGATTATCGCATATCTCAGCCGGCTCGTCCGCCTGGTATTTGGTATAACGGCAGTGGCCGCCATCGGCTTCGCCCTCTACTTGACTTTTGCCGGTATTGACGCTGGCGAGCGGGCTCTGTATCGGCTGCAGATGTTGACATGGGCAGATTTCGTGCCGGCCGCGGCAGCGTCGGCCCGATTCATCGCACTACTCGTCCTGCTCCGGCTTGGCGGGTGGCTGGGGCGGCTGTTCAGCGAGTGGGTCGTGGCCCGCCTCAAGGCCGCAGCAATCGTGCGTGTCGAGGACGAGCGGGTCGAGCGCATTGGCCGCCGCATGGTGGCAGTGTTCCGGGCGTTGCTTTGGTATTACGGCGCAATGGTGGCCATTTACATCCTCGATATCCCAGAGACCGGCGCACACGCCTTGCTTGTGGTATTTGAGATCATAGTGGTCTATTGCCTGGTCGGTCTGATTGGACTATCGCTGTCTGCCGCGGTGGACGCCATCTATGAGGGCCTGGTGCAATACTGGGACGAGAAAAGCGACGCGCTGTGGGAAAGCCGGCATCACATACGCAATCTCAGCGACCGCATTAAAACAGCCCTGCAGTGGGCCGTTTATATCGCCGCCATCACCTACCTGGCATCACGGATTACCTTCGGCGGATACGCCATCGGCGAGCGCACGCTGGAAGCCATGCTGTACGACTTCGCCGCCGCCACCGCAAAGGTCATCGCCATCTGGATCGCGGCAATGCTTGTGGTGGAGATCAGCGCGCTGTTGATCCACCGCCTGTCTTTGAAGCCCGATGCTGACGGCACCGTCCCCAAGCGTCGCCAGACCGTAATGCCGCTGCTCAGCAGTCTGCTACGTTTTGCGGTCTATTTCATTGCCACAGTCATGGCGCTGAATATCCTCGGCCTGGACACCACCGCAATATTGGCCGGTGCAGGCATCGCCGGACTGGCAATCGGCTTCGGCGCGCAGAATCTTATCCGTGACCTGGTCTCCGGCTTCTTCATCCTCTTCGAAGGCTATTTCTGGGTCGGCGATTGGGTTGATACCGGACAGCACCACGGTGTCGTCGAAAGCATCACTCTGCGCAGCACATGGATTCGTGACCCTGACGGCATGGTACACATCATTCCCAACGGCGAGATTCAGGCCCTCACCAACTACTCGCGCGAGTTTGTGCACGCTGTCGTGGACGTTGGCGTCTCGTACGAGGGCGACCTGGAAAAGGCCATCGAGGTCACTCGCGAGGCGATGACGGAGCTGCGAGAGGCAGAGCCTAGTGCCACTGGCGCGCCCGACATCAGGGTGGTCGATTTTGGTGGCTCGGACATCGTCCTGCGCGTGCGGCTACCGGTAAGGCCCGGAACGCACCGGCAGGTCGCCTCTGAGATGCGCCGGCGCATAAAGGCCGCCTATGATGAAAATGGTGTCGAGATTCCTTTCTCGCGCCATGTGATTATTTTCGAACAAGCCGACGGCCAGCAGCTCAACGAGATTCCCATCAGGATCATCGGTGACGAGCACGGCCCACCCGCAACGTAGGCTGATATCAGGTTATCGCTCCCATGACAAACTGCCCGAACTGCAAAGCTACCTTGTCAGAGAACACGCAGACCTGCCCGCACTGCGCGGCGGACGCCTCGTGGTGGCTCGCCCGCGAAGGCGAGGTTTTCGGCCCGTTCGACTTTGCCACCGTGCGCTTCGTCCTCGCCGACGACCGCGCCACGCTTCAGGACCTGGCAATGATTGGCCGCGAGGGACAGTGGCAGCCGCTGGGCGAACTTATCGGCGAGGAAGGCTCTGCGGCGACTGGCCCAACTATCGCACCTGTTGCGTCCAGAGCCCCTGATGAGCCGAAAACTGAGCCCAGATACCGCAACTGGTCGGCGACGGGGTGGCTGGTGTACGTGGTATTGTTCGTGCTTGTCTGTGCGGGCGCGGCCGGAGCGATCATCTGGCCGATACATGCCAGAGTTTCCAGGGAAAACGCCGCGCAGGCGGCAGAAAGCAATCTGCGGCAGATCGGCCTGGCGCTGCAGCTATATGCACATGAACACGGCGGGCGCTTCCCGCTGCAGGGGAAGTGGGATGAGGCAATCGCGCATTATCTGCCCGACCCGCAAGTGCATCGCACCCGCGTCAGGGGAAAAGAGGAGTCCTACTGGTACAATGATGCCCTGGCCGGCGGCGAGCCGGTGCAGTGGAACAACAAGGCCAGGCTAGTGGTAGCAGCCGAGCCGGGCGCCCTTGACGAGCCGCAGGCCTCCCCACCGCGCGCCGAGGGCTTTCTCTACCTGTATGCCGACGGCGAGGTCAGAGCCCATCCGCCCGGGGAAGCTTTCGGAGAAGTACAGCCCTCCACTGCCCGCTCGCCGCAGCAGTAACCGGCCAGCCGGCTACCGCAAATCATCCTCATGTATCTTGCGCAGGATGTTGGTCGTGGAAGCGCCTTCCTCGCCTGCTATCAGTACAACCTGCCCCCCGTACCCCTCCACCAGACGACGCTCCCCCTGGTTTATAGTATCTATGGTATAGTCTCCACCCTTGACATAGACCTCCGGTCTCAGCGCGTCCAGCAGCGGGCAGACATCCTCGGTGCCAAAGACGGTTATCGCATCAATGCACGTCAGACCGGACAGCACCATGACCCGTTCCTGCTCATTGAGCACGGGCCGTCCGGGCCCTTTCAGCATGCGCACCGACTCATCGCTATTCAGCGCCAGGATGAAGAAGTCGCCATTTTCGGCGGCCGCTTGCAGGTAGTTGACATGCCCTGCGTGCAGCAGATCAAAGCAGCCGTTCGTGAACACGATCTTCCCGCCCCGGTCGCGCACCTGCTGCACCAGCCATAGCAGCGCATTGAGCGATCTGAGCTTACTGGCATCAGCGCCTGGCGGCCTGCTGACTTTATCGGCTTCCACGCCGACCAGTTCGACACCCCTCCCGCCCGCAATATGGCGTAAATGGCTGATCAGCGCCTGTACACAGGGCTCTTCGCCCTCGACTGCCACAATGAGTTCGGCATCTTGTGCGGCCCTCTCAGCGGCGGCAAGCAACTGGCTTTGGCTCTCCTCGTCCACCGCATCCTCGGCAGGCGTTACAAGTTGTAGCAGCGCGTGGCGGCCTTTGCTCTCATCTACTGCCGTAACGTCGGTGACTGTTGCCGTCTCTGCATTGGGAGCAGATATGACGGCCTGAATATCTATCTCCTCGGCGGCCAGGTGGTTCAGCAACATCCGGCCGCTGTGGTCGTCGCCGACTACTCCGGCGAGCGTGACATCCGCGCCGGCGATCTTGAGCATCCGTGCCACTGCCCCGGCGCCGCCCGGCACGTAATCCTGCCGCAGCACATGCAGGCGCGGGATCGGGCTATGGTGGGCGATTCCGGCCATCCTGCCGTGTACGAGATTCTGCATCAACAGCTCACCGGCTACGAGCACTCGCCGACCTTCGACCTCTTCCAGCATCTGCGCCAAACTGGTGTCTGTGGGCAAGCCGATCACTCCTTCGACCTGTTGGCCTGGGAAATCTTTTCGCTTCAGGTGTAATGATACCCTACCGGCCGGCAAAGGTGAAGCTTCAGATGCGATTTGACTCTGTGTTTCGGGTGTGGTAATCTAACCGAGGCGCGACTATAAGTGCGACAAAGCAAGGGCGCGAGGCAGCGACGAGCTGGTCGCGTTTTTTGTGTTTAGTGGATCGCGGCAGCGCCTGAAATCCATTCTTGTGGAGGTGTCGGCTATTGTGTTTCAGGGCGTCAGCACGAAGATAGGAGTCATGGGTTCAGCCGGCGGCTACTTGTCTCCCGAGGTGCTGGCCAAGGCGACCAGGCTGGGCGAGGAGCTTGCCTCCCATGACTGTGTTGTCTTAACTGGCGCCTGTCCGGGGCTTCCTCACGCGGCGGCGGTTGCCGCTCACGAGGCCGGAGCGCTGGTTGTCGGGGTGTCGCCGGCGTTGAGCCTGATTGAGCACATCGAACGCTACAACTCCCCCTACGAGGAGTACGATTGCATCATCTACACCGGCAGCGGCTTGATGGGACGCGAGGTCGCCACCATCCGCAGTTGCGACATCGTGCTCATACTGGGCGGACGGTCCGGAACGCTGGGCGAGTTCGCGATAGCATTTGATGAGGGCAAGCTGATAGCCGTACTGGAGGGCACCGGGGGCATTGCCGACCACATCCACAAAATTGTCGAAATGATAGACAAGCAAACCAACGCCGACGTAATCTATGACGACGACCCGAAGACGCTGCTGGAGAAGGCTATGGAGTTGCATGGGGTGCGGGTTACCGAGTGTCGCGCTTACGGCCCGCCTCGGCCCGACGGATAGGCCTCCCGGTTGCCTCCCAGGAAACCTCGCTCGTGCCGGCAATAAATGGAGGGAGATATGGAGCAGGAAATCAGCCGCATACTGGAGCTCACCGAGCAGGAGAATGTAAAGTTCGTCAGCCTGTGGTTCACCGATGTTGTAGGTTCACTGAAAAGCTTGACCATCGGCATGGACGGCCTCGAGGACGCCTGCCGGCACGGTCGTAACTTTGACGGCTCGTCAATCGAGGGTTTTGCCCGCATTGACGAAAGCGACATGACCGCCGTGCCCGATCCGTCCACCTTCACACTCCTGCCCTGGCAGGACAATGGCGATGCGCGGGTCGCCAAGGTGTTCTGCAACATTTACAAGCCCAACGGCGAGCCCTCGGTAATGGACCCGCGCGGGGTTCTGCAGCGCAATCTCAAGAAAGCTGCCGACATGGGCTATACGTACAAGGTAGGCCCGGAGCTGGAGTACTTCTACTTCAAGCGCACCCAGCCCCCGCTCGAGGGCCTCGATGATGGCGGTTACTTCGACAACACCCCGCCGGATATTGCATCCCAATTGCGCCGCGAGACGGTTCTGGCCCTCGAATCGATGGGAGTCGGCGTGGACTATTCGCACCATGAAGTGGCCCCCAGCCAGCACGAGATAGACCTCCACTATGCCGATGCCCTGACCATGGCAGACCATACTATGGTGTACCGTCTTGTCGCTAAGGAGATCGCGCTGCGCAACGGCTTCTACGCCACCTTCATGCCCAAGCCGATTGCCGATGTCAACGGCAGTGGCATGCACGTGCACCAGAGCCTGTGGCAGGACGGCGAGAACGCGTTCTTCTCAGATGATGATGACTTCCATCTCTCGGACGTGGCCAAGAAGTTCCTGGCCGGCCTCCTGCACCATGCTCGCGAGATCACGGTGGTTACGAACCAGTGGGTGAATTCCTACAAGCGGCTGATTCCCGGATACGAAGCTCCCGTCTATGTCTCATGGGCCCAGATCAACCGCTCCGACCTGGTGCGGATACCGTCGTATCGCGAGGGCTCTCCTGAGTCCGTGCGGTTGGAGTATCGTGCACCCGACCCGGCCTGCAACCCATACCTGGCATTCGCGGTGATGTTGGCGGCCGGCCTGGCTGGTATTGAAAAGAATTACGGACTGCCGCCGGCAACCGAGCGAAACGTCTATACAATCTCACAGCAGGAGCGGGAAGACCGCGGCATCAAGACGCTGCCGGGCAGCTTGCACGAAGCGATAGCCCTCGCCGAGCAGAGTCAACTAGTGCGCGAGACCCTCGGTGACGACCTCTTCGAGGTGTTGATCGAGAACAAGAAGATCGAGTGGGATCGCTACCGCTCACAGGTCACATCCTGGGAGCTTGAAACTTATCTGCCGGTGTTGTAGTGCTAACTTGCACGAGTCCGCTTGTCCGGGGCAGCTCTAGCGAAGCAGCATCGCACCAGGAACTGTCCCCCAATGAATCAGAAGGCTGGTCATAACATGCAGTTGGCATTCTACGGGGCGGCTCGTACGGTCACCGGCTCGCAGTACCTGCTCAGCACCGACTACGGCCGCATTCTGATTGATTGCGGGATGTTCCAGGGCAGCGGGCACATGCGCCAGCAGAACCGCATGGACTTTCATTTCGATCCTGCGGGAATTGACTATATGCTGCTGACCCACGCTCATATTGACCACTCCGGCCTGCTTCCGAGGCTGGTTGCTGAGGGCTTCAGCGGAAAGATATTCACCACCGAGCCAACGGCCGACCTGTGCGAGATAATGCTCCTGGACAGCGCCCACATCCAGGAAGAAGACGCCGAATATGACCTGCGCAAATGGCAAAAACACCGCCGCGTCGGGCCGCCACCGCAGCCGCTTTACACCACTGCCGATGTCCAACCCACTCTGGACCTGATGCGACCCGTCGCCTACGATGAGGTGCTTCAAGTTGCCCCCGGTCTCCGTGTTCGCTTTCGTGACGCCGGACACATCCTCGGCTCGGCCATAATTGAGCTGTGGGTGGGCGAGGGTGATGAGCAGACGAAGATAGTCTTTTCGGGCGATGTCGGCAGGAGCGACCAGCCGCTGCTGCGCGATCCGGCAGATCTTGAAGATGCTGATTATCTGCTCACTGAATCCACCTACGGTAACCGTCTTCACGTGTCGGCCGATGAGCATGAGGCCGAGTTTGCCCGGATAGTCGAGAACACCATCCGTCGGCGGGGCCATTTGATAATCCCTGCCTTCGCCGTCGGGCGCACTCAAGATGTGCTATATGAACTCAACCTGCTGGCAGGACAGGGCCGGATCAGGCACGTACCGGTGTACCTCGACAGCCCGCTGGCCATCAAGGCCACACAAATCGTTAGAAGCCACCGCGACTGTTTTGATGCTGAGGCGCTTGCTTTGCTGGCCAAAGGCGACAAGCCCACAGACTTTGCGGGCCTGCATTTCACACAAAGTGTGGCAGAATCCAAAGCCATCAACACCATCCAGGGCCCGTTCATTGTCATCTCAGCCAGCGGCATGTGCACGGCCGGCCGCATCCGCCACCACCTGCGTAACCATTTGCCGCACAAGGATGATACGGTACTGCTGATCGGCTTCCAGGCGGCCGGCACGCTTGGGCGCTTGTTGCAGGACGGGGTAAAAGACGTCAAACTATTCGGTGAGTGGTATCCTGTCGCAGCCCAGGTCAGAACCCTCAGCGGTTTCTCCGCGCACGCCGACCTCCGCCAGTTGCTTGACTGGGTGGCGAATATCAAGGGCATCAAGTCCGTCTTCGTGACTCACGGCGAGGAGGATACGGCGCTGGACTTTACCGCAACCTTGCACCGCAAGCTGGGCCTCTCCAGTTACGCGCCCGAGGCGCAGTTCATCGCTGACTTAGACACCGAAGATGCCTTTGGCGCGTCCCGCGAGGAGGCGGAAGAGATCTGGCAGCGCCCGCCCTCGGAAGCCGAACTGGCACTCTGACGCTCCCCTCTTCTCCGCAGGTAGCCTTGTCCGCCATAGCCGTTGTCGTTGCCGTTGGAGGGGCCTGCCGAAGGTGTGTTCGGCTCTGCTGAACGCACCTGAGACTGGCCCACGGGATGTCTTTCACTCATCCCGTGGCTCGGGCATCCCAAATACTGTCGCGTGGCTCGGGCTTCCACTGTAGTTATGCAAATTTTGTAGGTTCTATGCACAGCCGGCGGCAGCAAAGACTTGGTCGATATCGTTGGTCGTTTCGTAAATCTTGATTAGAGCTCGCAGTTTTTCGCGCTCG
>JAUVVY010000042.1 GCA_030604405.1 bacterium
CGAGCGCGAAAAACTGCGAGCTCTAATCAAGATTTACGAAACGACCAACGATATCGACCAAGTCTTTGCTGCCGCCGGCTGTGCATAGAACCTACAAAATTTGCATAACTACAGTGGAAGCCCGACCTACGGCGGAAAAGAGCTGTTTAATGTGGGTCGGTGACTACTCTGCGGGATCGGTCCTGGGCAGCGCCAGGAACTCACGTACGCGGCACTGGAAGAACTTATTGCTGAAGGTGGGCCTCACGACCATGGCGGTATCAGCTCCGCCGTTGGTGCCGGCAATGGAGATCACATCCTGGTCCATGTCGAGCAGGCCGGCATCGGCGGCCATGATCATGCACTCGACGGCGACCTTGGTGCCCTGCGAGATGGTGTAGTAAGTCCGGGCTATGAGCTCCTCGGGCGGCAGGCCGCCGAACTCGTTCTGGATCGCGCTGGCCACCGCCCCCATGAACGTGTGAATGCCGGTGAAGAATTTGACGCCTTTTGCTTCGGCCTGCGCCACGATTTCGGGATCTGGGGCGGTATAGACTTCCCACAGTCCGGCCTGCAGCGTGACACCCACAATTGTGTCCATCTCGGGCATCAGTTCGGCGGCCATCAGCGCCGTCTTGCCGCTGCTGGTGGCCACGACGATCTGCTTGATAGCAAGCTGGTCGGCACGCTGCTTGGCCGCTTGCAGTGTTGCTTGGGTGTTTGCCGGCCCGGCCTGCTCGAAGTACACTACAGAGACTTGCCCCATCGGTATCACTCCTGTGATCGGTCTGGTCTGTGCGACTTAGCTTGACAGATGATTGTACCATGTAGGCGCATATTTGCAAGTCACCGCCTCCGTTGCTATAATCACCCGCAGATGAGCCGGCACTTTCCTGAGGCTAAATCCGTTGATGTGGAGGGGTAACCCGACTTGTCAGAACCAGACAAAGTGACTGTGGCCATTGCTTTCACACGGGAGGGCAGAGAGCTTGGCGTCCCCGAATACGCGACCGAGCTTTCGGCGGGCATGGACTTGCAGGCGGCGATAGTCACGGACATTGTCCTGGAGCCGGGCGAGCGGAGGCTGATACCCACCGGCATATACATCGGCCTGCCGCCCGGATACGAGGCGCAAATAAGGCCACGCAGCGGGCTGGCGCTGAAGCAGGGCCTGGCGATCCTGAATTCCCCAGGCACCATTGATGCCGACTATCGCGGTCAGGTGCAGGTAATACTGGCCAACCTGGGGCGAGAGCCGGTAGCCATAGAGCGCGGCCAGAGAATCGCCCAGATGGTAGTGGTCCCGGTGAGCCGAGTCACCTGGCAGGTGCAGGAGGAGCTTGACGAGACCGGCCGCGGCGCCGGCGGCTTCGGGCACACCGACGACTGAGGCGGCGAGCAAATCGGAGATGATGATGGGGCGGGCACGTTTACTATTCATTGCTGCGGCCATATTGGTAGTGGTTTTCGCGGTGCGTGGATGCTCTCCCAGGGGTACAACCGCAGAGCCACCCGAGCCCCCTGTGGTCGGCGTGGAAAATCACAGCGGGGGCGGCGAGCCGGAGATGGCCCCCGACTTGATCGTGACCGACCTCGAGGACAATACTCTCAGTCTCACCAACGCTCGCGGCAAGATCGTGGTGCTGTACTTCTGGGCCACGTATTGCAAGCCGTGCGTCGAAAAGCTGCCAAAGATGCAGGCGATTTATGAGGCCTACGGCAGCAAGGGCGTGGAGATCTGGGCGCTGGCGGAAGACCCCGACGTAGAAATGGTCAAGGGCTGGCTGCAGCGGCAGTATCTGACAATACCGATCGCAATGGTGGGCGAAGAGGAGAACGAAAAGTTCTTCCCCGGCAAGCGGCTTTTGCCGATACCGCAGACGATCATCATTGATCGCGAGGGCCGTATCGCCGAAAGGATGGGCACGGATATGACCCTCGAGGAGTTGGAAGAGAGCATCAAGAAGCTGCTGGGCGAGGCTGAATAGCCCCAGAGGAGCATTCCCCGGGAGGCCGCGAACACGGATACCGAAGCCAATCCGCACTCCAGTCGTTGGCTCAATCGTAACATCATTGTCCTGGGCGTCGTCAGTTTTCTGACTGACGTGCACAGCGAAGCCATCCTCGCACTTCTGCCGCAATTCATGGCCAACGTCCTCGGCCTGCGCAAGGGTTTCATCGGCGTTATCGAGGGCCTCGCGAACGCAACTGCAAGTCTGCTGAAGATTCTCTCGGGCTGGCTTTCTGACCGTATCGGCATGCGCAAGCCAATAGTGCTGGCCGGCTATGTGCTCTCCACCATGGCCAAGCCGTTCCTGGCGCTGGCCCAGGTAGGTTGGCATGTGCTGGCGGTGCGTGTCGCCGACCGGACCGGGAAGGGCATACGCACTTCCGCGCGCGATGCGCTGATAGCCGATTCGACAGTGCCAGAGAGCCGCGGGCGCGCCTTCGGATTTCACCGCGCCATGGACGCAGCGGGAGCAATAGTCGGCACGCTCCTGGCGATCTTCCTCCTGCAATACTTCGCCGGCGAGTATCGGCTGGTGTTCTTGGTCGTCACCGTGGCTGGTGTTTTGGCAGCCCTCAGCATCGCTTTCGGCGTCAGCGACAAGGCCAGGGGCTCGCAGCAGCAATCTGAGGCGGGCAGCGAGCTACCCGGCTCCCTTCCATTGTTCCTGATTGCCCACACGCTCTTTTCGGCGGGCAATTTCTCCTACGCGTTTTTCTTGCTACGCGCTCAGGATGTAGGTGTTGCGCCGGTCCTGGTACCGGCGCTTTACCTGCTGCACAATGTCGTTTATGCCGCGACGGCCTACCCGGCGGGAGCGTTGCTCGACAGGCTCGGCCCCAGAAAGATGATGGTGATCGGCTACTTGACGCACACCGCTGCCTGCCTGGGCTTTGCTTGCTGGGAGGCGGCGATGCTGATGCCACTTTGGTTCGTCATCTACGGGTTACAAATGGGGGCGACTGTGGGCGGGGCGCGCAGCATCGCGGCGGGCCTGGCCTCTGCGAGTAGGCGCGGTCTGGGCATGGGCGTATTTCACGCCTGCGAGGGTGCGGGGCTGCTGATTGCCAGTGTGGTCGGCGGGGGATTGTGGGACAGGCTGGGGTTTGGCGGCGCCCCGTTCTACTACGGCGCAGCGATGGCGTTGATAGCCACATTCGTGGTTTCGCGCGCGCTCAAGAATCCGTCGTCTGCCAGCCAATAGAGCCGTGCCCTAGGCCTCTGCCGGAGTGTCCGGGTCGGGGTCTTCTTGCTCCGGAGTTTCTCCTTCGAGAACGATTTCGTTGAAAGCGGCTGCAAAGTGGGCCCCGAAAAGCAGCACCTGCGCACCCAGAAACGCCCACATCGAAAACACCACGACGCCCGCCAGGCCTCCGTACATCGCATTGTTGTACGTCGGCAGCCTGAGCAAATAGGTGAATATGCCCGAGGCGGCCTGCCAGAGTATAGCTGCGCACAGCGCGCCCGCCAGCGCTGCATGCTTGGGTACCCGCTGCACCGGCATGTACGTGTAAAGCAGGCTGAACGCCACCAGCGATAGCAGAAAGCCCAGCGCCACCATGATGTCGGGCTGAGCCTGCATCACTTTGTCGGCGTCAATTTCCGGGAACCTCAGCGCCGCCTGTTGCAGCAACCCGTGCAATCGCGCAAAGAAAGCGTTGGCAAGCACAAACAATGTCAGCAGAGCGCCGGCGACAGCCATGCTCGCCAGAGAGATCAGCTTGCGACCGACGATGCCTCGCAGAATCTTGCCCGGCCAGATTTCGGTCAGACTACGCTCGACCGTCTCAAACAGGCGCAGGCCCGCCCATATCAGCACCAGCGCACTCACCGGCCCGCTGATGAACAGGTCGGGGCCCTCCAGCAGGCCCTTCACCTGCGACATTACCTGCTCGACGGCGGTTGTGTCGAATTGGTTGACAACAGACTCCACCCACGCGTAGGTGCCCTTGCCGAAGATCCACTCCAGGACCGCCGACAGCAGTATCCCCAGCGGCCCCAGGCAGATGACCGAGTAGAAGGCAATTGCCGCGGCCATCAGCGGCGAGCCGCTCTGACTATGGCGCCGAACTGCCGTCACGACCGCCCGAAAAAACAGGACAATCGTGCGCCAGATCCCACGGCGCGGGCGTGAATTATCACTGTTGCTGGTCATAACTAGTCAACAAGCCGTGAGCAGAATTATTGACGGAAACAGGCCGGCTGTTGTACCGGCCCGGGCCGAATCAGCATATATCAATCAGGCCTCCGATTACAAGGCATACGCCTCACTTACCTTGCCAATCGCCGCAAGGATGTCATCGCAGTCGGCCTGCTCGGTTGTAGGATGGACCTCGATTGTAAAGTGCCTGACCCCGACCGCCTCGCCGCCGTTGATTGCGAGGTCCTGTGGTCTGAAGCTCACTGTAAGATCGCCCTCGGTTGATTGTCAGTTTGGTCTCTCACTCATCTGCGCTGAGGGAATACAGCCACCATCTCTGCTTGCTTTGGGCCCTCGATTGTGGCTGCCGCTGGAAGTATATCTTCATTTCCACACCGCTGTCCGTCCTGATCTTGAACCAATGCTTGCGCAGGTATTTCGCCTCGCCGCCACCTTTGTCCGGCCCCGTTTCCTTCCAGGTTTCCAACACCTCGGCAACCACATATTCTTCGCCGCGCCAGATAAAGCGGCCTGGCAGTGCCGGCTCGCCCTTCGCCATAGCCACCGGGCCCATAGTGCCCTCAACAGGCTCAATGAGTTCACTAATAAACTCTTCCTTCATCGCCTCACTGCCCGCCGTCTAGTCGATGATCTCTATGGATGTGATCGTCACCGGCGCCAGCGGCTTGTCCCTGGCGCCGGTGGGTACTGCGGCTATCCTCCGCACCACGCCCATGCCCTCTGTCACCTCACCGAAGGCGGTGTGCCCGCCATCCAGGCCGGGCTGCGGCTTTTCGGTGACGATGAAGAACTGGCTGCCGTTGGTGTTGCGGCCGGAGTTGGCCATAGCCAAGGTGCCTGCGACGATCTTGTGGTCGTTGATCTCGTCTTCAAAGCTGTAACCGGGCCCGCCGGTGCCGTCGCCTTTAGGGCAACCGCCCTGGATCATGAAGTCTTTGATGACCCGGTGGAAAGTCACGCCGTCGTAGAAGCCTTGCTTGGCCAGGGTGACGAGATTTGCCACAGTTCGAGGGGCGTCGTCCTTGTAAAGTTTGAGCTCAATATCACCCATGGACGTGTGGATGATAGCCGCGTCCGCCGTTTCATCGCCGATTGGATCGCCACTCGCTTTGGCCAGCGCCTCGCTGTCAACCGCTCCGTCAAACTGCATTTCAGCGTCGGCGCCACCTCCAATATCCGCAGCCACCGCCGGCTCAGACTCCGGCGCACGTCGTGCTCTTTTTTCGAAACTCGACTGCAAGATGGCGTAAACGACTATACAGACGAATATCAGCGCATACACCCACAGGTTATGCTGCATCCAGAAGCTCTTGAAAGAGACTGGCGGCTGGGTACTTTCTTCGTCTGTTTTTCTCTCATCGTCTCCCATTTCTGTTCACTCCTTTGCACGGGTTCATTGTACGTGAGCTGGCAGGCTGAAGCAGACGCTCTGCTTACGCCAGTGTTCTTAGCAGCTCTGCGAAGCGATCTGTTGCATAATCCGCGACCTGCTCGGTCAAGGGCAGGGCAAACTTCGTCAGAATGGTGCTGTGGCCTTCGTGATAGGCGTGTACCCGCAGCCACAAGCCACTTGCTACTGCAGCACGGTGGAAGGCTAAGGCGTCATCCACGCGGCGGAACTTCAGGCCGGTCATGTGCCCCGACCCGCGTGCCTCGACCAGCACTTCAGGGAACTGACCGGCAAGCTCGGCCATCTTGTCGTGATAGTAGCTGCCAACCTCTCCGATCTGCTCTGCATGGCGCTGCACGAGCGCGATACATCCGAGGCCCAGATATGCCGCCAGCGCCGCATTGCCGTTGGTGCTGATCGCGTCATACTGCGCCAGAATATCGAACTTGCCCTTGTAAACCAGCGCGGCCAGCGGATCAAAGCCTGCTGTCATGCCTTTGCCCAGAACTAGCAAGTCGGGTTCTACATCGAAGCGGTGAAACATCAGCACCTCCGGGTACCAGAAGCCCGTCTGGATTTCGTCTATGGTCATCAGCGCGCCGCTCTCATCACACAGGCGGCGGGCGAGCTGCAGGTAGCACGGCTCGATGGCTATCACCTCGCGGTTCATCATGATCGGCTCGGCCCAGAAGCCCGCTATGCGCTCGCCATACTCGGCAAAGACCCCCTCCAGCTCATCGCTATCATTGGGCTGCACCATCACGACTTCGACATTGGTAAAATACTGCGGCCACATCCCGCGCAGATACTGAGCGAATACATCGGTGCCGTGGTAGTTGCCATCCAGCGTGACAAACACCGGCGCGCCGCGCTCGGACTTATTCTCCTCATAGTAGCGCAGGCTTATCTTCATGGCCGCGGCGCAGGCCACCGACCCGGTGGCCGTGCCCAAGAGCACGGTGTTGAGCCGTTCGTCGTCCTGCTGCAGCGCATCCAGGTCGGCTCCCGGATTAGCCAATTCTATGAGCTTGGCCGCAAGCTGCTTGACCGGCGCTGAGGGGATATTGCTGTGATCGTCCCAGACGATGCCGCGCTGTATGCCATCCAGCAAAAGCGCCGTCAGGTCCGGTTGCTCGTAGCCCCATGTCATCTGGTAATGGCCGGCGGTGCAGTCCAGGAAGAGCTGCCGCTGCTCGGTCAGGTAGAACAGGCCTTTGCCGACGAGCAGGTCCTCGGGTGCATCAGTGACGCTGCGGCCATAGGATTTCTGGAACCAGCGCTTGTCCGGGTACTGCGCAGCGGGCACGACATCTATGGTCGCCCCTACCTTCCCCAGCAGCCCGGACGTCGCGGTCTCGGACAGAAAGTCGCGGCCGGCAGCCATGGCTGCAGCTATTGTCCCCGAAGAATCATCCATCAACGTGTCAAAGCCAAAACCTGTTTCTGCCATAGGAACCTCGCTCACTTTCATCGTGCCCGCCAGCCGGATTATGTCAGGACAGCTTCGCCGTGATGGCCACACAGCTTGCCGGCGGCAGGTCACAGGAGATCGTCCCGTCGTCGGATGCGACATCATGGGCAGACAAGTCCACGCGGCCGGGCTCTTGTGCGCTGTTAGTTGCATTGGGTGCATCGGCGGCCAGCTTCCGCGCGGCTACGGCTGCCAATTCGCTCTCACCAACCGATATGGATACCTCAGCCGTATCGGACAGGTGCAGATTAGTCAAGGTGATGAAGATCTCGTTGTCTTTGCGTGATGCCGAAGCCGACACCAGCGGCAGGCTCTCGCCGCTTTGCTCGAGTTGCAGCATTTCACATTCAAGCGCAGTGCGCACAGCCGCGCCGCCCATGTGCGGGCGGTACAGGTCATAGGCGTGATAGGTCGGCGTCGTCCACATTTTCTCTTCCGCGGTCTGGATCAGGCAGTGCAGCACATTCATGGTCTGGGCGATATTGGTCATGTGTACCGAGTCGGCGTGGCGGTTGAATACATCAAACAGAATCGTTGCCGACAGCGCATCACGCAAGGTACTCTCCTGGTAGAGACCCGGCTCCGTGGCATCCGGATGCCACGCGCCCCATTCATCAATCGCCAGCCCGACGCGCCCGGGACCGTCGCCCTCAAAGTAGCGGATGAGGTGGGTGTCTCGGACGACGCGGTCCTCCAGCTTCAGGGCCTTGACCATCAATTCGTAATATTCCTGCTCGGTGAAATCTGTGGAATGGCCGGCAGAGTAATAATGATGTATGGACAGCAGGTCTAGCTTGTCCGCCGAGCCCAGCGTGTTGAGCAGACGGTGATTCCAGTCGTGATCGAGCCCGCAAGCAATCAGCTTCATGTCCGAACCACGAGGGCGAAGGTAACATTCAAAGAGCCGGTAAAGGCAGGCATACTGCTCCGGCTCCATGCGGCCGCCGCAGCCGTAGTTCTCATTGCCTACGCCCCAGTAGATGACATTGTACGGCTCCGGGTGGCCGTTCTCGGCCCGTTGACGGGTAAGTTCGGTGTCGCCGTCGTAGTTGCAGTATTCGACCCACTCCATCATCTCGCGCGGGCTGCCGGAGCCGACGTTGCCGCAGATATACGCCTCTGCACCGGTCATGCGGCAGAACCACATGAACTCATCGGTGCCGAACTGGTTGTCCTCTTCCTTGCCCCACCAGATGTTGCGGCGGCGCGGTCGCTGCTCTGCAGGCCCGATGCCGTCGCGCCAGTCGTAAGCATCGGCAAAGCACCCGCCCGGCCAGCGCACAAGCGGGAAGTCAATCGCCGCCAGAGCCTCCGTGACATCGGCCCTGATCCCGGCTTCGTTGGGTATCTGCGAATCCGGCCCGACCCAGATGCCCTCATCCACACACCGGCCCAGGTGCTCGATGAAATGCCCGTAGATGTTCGGGTTGATGGTTCCGATAGGCTCGTCAGGCAGGATGTTCAGGCTGGTATTAGCCATGGCACGAGGTCTCCTTTCAACAAAGCGACGAACTGTGCTATCGCTTCTCAAATAGTATGTGGGAAGCCGCTTTTTCTGAAAAGTCTTCCCCCGGGACGTTAGCCGTTAGCCATTTCTTTGCTGACCTCAGCCATTGCCATGAAGTTGCGGGCAGCTTTCTCGGTGTAGGTGCCGGAGGCGGTGCCGCCTAAGACGAAGCCGTCGGGACCTGCCTCCCCGATGCGCTGCCGGGCTAGCTTGCGGACGCTTGCCTCGTCGAGCTTGTCAATTACCTCCATGTCATCGAGGTTGCCGACGATGCACACCTTGCCCTGCAATCGCTCTTTGGCCCTGGGCAGGTCGGTGTCACCCCACGGTGCGGCCTCGAAGCAGTCGCAGGCATCCATGCCGATCTCGACGAGCATGTCCAGGTAGTCCATCAGCGGTCCGTGGTTGTGGTTGTAGGCCAGAGCGCCGTATTGGTGCATCAGATCACACATCTGCCGGTCGGGCCCGACAACCAGTTGATTGAACGCCTTTGGGCCCAGTTGCGTGGATGCGTATTCGCCGCCGATAATCCTGAATGCGTCGAAGCCGGCTTTGCAGGCGCTCTCAAGTGACTCGAGGATCCGCACCGTGGCGACATCTACAAGCACTTTCATGGCGTCCGGGGCGTCAATCCAGAGCAGGCAGAAGTCTTCGGGCGAGAAGAATTCGGCGGGCACGCAAATCGGGTCCATGCAGTTGGCCAGCACTACTCCTTCGTCGCCGATGCGGTCCTTCCAGGTATTGAAGCTGGTCAGGTCGGGCTTGGCCGGCTCGTAGGGGATGGACAGCAGCTTTTCGACATCGTCGGCGGTTTGGCACGGAAACTCGGTGGTGGCCGAGGTGATGTCGGTTCTGGTCACCACACGCCGCAGCGGCCCGTGCGGGGTCTGTATGATGGTGATGGTGCGGTTGCCTTCGTCATGGGCCTCGACCTGGGCGGCCGCGCCAAGAAAAGATATGCCCGCCTCGCCGGTGCTGACGATGAAATCGGTCTTGCGGATCAGCTCATCGGCGATTGCTGAGTCGCGGGCCAAAGCCCCCATGCCAAACGGCGCGACGGGCACTCGGTCCGGCGTTCCGCACGCAAAGGCCGTCATCAGGCGTTCTTTAGAGGTCATTGCCGGGTCTCCCCCACCTGGATTGCGTTAGTTTCGATTGCAGGCTAATCGTAGCTTGGCGAAGGATTTCGTGGAGGTGGAGGTAGGCACCTTCGTGGACAGACGCGCCGGGGTGACTGCGAAGCAATCGGAATCCAACGAGATCGCGTGGCACAAGCTTGCCCGCCATAGCTTTAGCGAAGGCGGGGCTTTCCCGTAGGGGCTGCCGTGTCCGCCCTGAGCTTGTCGAAGGGAGCTTGTCGAAGCCCAGCCTGTGAGTCTGCGAGAATGACGTTTCGAAACCGCTTCTATCGCGTCACGCGGAATACCGAAATCCCGCCGCCGTCATCAGTGCTATCATCTGTGGGAGGTGGCTGCGGGACGTAACCACCACCCCCGCCGGAGGAGTCATCATCGTCATCGTCGTCATCGTCGTCATCGTCATCATCCCACCACCGGTCGGAGTCACGATGCCGCGGCCGCGGCTGCGACACCGGCACATTGCGGCGGAGCCTGTTCTCACCGAGCGTGGTGTGTCCCGCTCGCACTCTTATTTGCCATTGGCAAGTCGTGTACGACGGATGTGACGCCCGCAGCGTGTATTCCCCCGGCTCGACATCAAAGAATGCGTAGGACCCGTCCCAGGAGGTGCGTGTGGTTCTCTCAGCTTGAACAAGAATGACCGTGGCCCCGGCTACGACCTTGACAACCGGATTGCTGGTCCGACCTGACAGTAGATACAGCAGGGAATCGGCAGTGTCAGCGGCGGCTTGGACGGCGTCGCCGTAGATGTAGCCGACGGCGTCGCCCGTAGTGGCGCCCTCGGAACCTCCGCAGCCGACCAGCAGCAGTGGCAGAATTATCAGAATGCTCAATACGCAATAGCGCATCATATACACCTCGTCGATCCTATTGCCCGCGTATGCGCTGGCGGGCCTTGGCCAGGTTGTCACGAGCGGCTTTGTAGTCGGGTTTCAACTCAAGCGCCCTTTCATATTCTCCTGCAGCCACGCGATACATGTACTTGGCCATGAATAGGTTGCCCAGGTTATTGTGGGCATACGCGGCTGCGATCGGATTATTGCCCAGACTGATTGCCTCGCGGTAGCTGTATTCAGCCTCGCTCGTCCGCCCCATCTGCTTGTAAGTCACACCCATGTTCACATACGCCATCGCGTACCATGGCTGGATGTCCAGAACGCGCCGATAATGCTCCAGCGCCTCGGAATATTTCTTCTGTTGGCGAAGCAGGTCTCCCCATGTTTTCTCGGCGAAGGCGGCGGCTTTCAGGTCGCTTTCTTGAGTCGCCGCGCCCTGCAGATGCCCCACGGCGGCTCGGTAGTCTTTCCGAATCCGCTCCAGCAGACCTAGATTGGCCGTGGCCATGGCGTAATCGGGCCACAAGCCCAGAGCCATTCGATACTGCCGCTCAGCACCCGGCAGATCTTTGCGCGATAGCAACAGCGTCCCCAGGTTGTTCGTGGCGTAGGCCACAGCGAGGGGGTCCGAGCCCTGACCGGCCACCTGCTGCCACAGACTATCCGCCCGGCCCGTATCGCCGAGCATGAAACACACGCTGGCCAGATTAGCTTGCGCGCGCGGCCAGTGCTCGCCCAGCCGCAGCGCGGCTTCGTATTCCTCCCGCGCCTCTTCCCAACGCCCAACGTCACGCAGCAGGTTCGCCCGCTGGTGCCGCGCCAGAGCGAAGTCAGGGTCATAGCCGAGCGCTTCCTGGTATTTGTCGAGTGCCAGTTCAGCCTGCTCGTAGCTGCACTGCGCGGCACGAGCCACCATGAAAGCCTGCGCAGCTTCCTCGCTGTCGGTCAGGTGGGATTGCTGGAGTCCGGAGACGCTGAGTGTCCCAACTAGTTGCGCGCACGCCTTGCGCAATAACTCAGCACATCTTTCGGCCCCGATAGGGGACATGTCCGCCTGTGCGCCCTGCACATCCAAGACCAGTTGCAGATTCGGCAGCCGGGTCAATTCGCCCGAGATAACAATGTCCGCGCGGAGCAGTGTCGCAGCGCGCTCCGGCGCAGGCGCAGCGCCAACAGCAAAACGATCGAGCGCAGACAGCACCTGCTCGTCACTGAGCACGATGTAGTCCGGGGAACTGGAGAGGGCATCCGTGATTGCAGCGGCAATGCCCGGCCCCCAGGAGTACCCACCGGCCTCGTCACTCGGAGGCAGCACCGCTATAACCGGCAACGCCGTCGCCTGCAGAGACGCGCAGAGCAGTGCAAGAGATATGAACGCAATCAGAGTCCTTTTCATAGACAGATCAACTACCCACACGGGCGTGATAGATGCTTGCTACTATACCCTATAGTAATACTAGCCGCTTTGCATGTCAAGTAAACATGGGGAATGAAGACGGGGCATCACGAGCGTCTCTGAGCCGCAGACGTGTCTGCGGACACATTATTCTGCGTGCTACGTCTTGCTACAGGCTATTCCCGCTTGAGCCGATACAGCTTCGCACCGCGGGCGAAGGGCATTGCTAAGCGCTGTCGCGAGGTCACTGCTCGCTGTCCAGAGCTAATAAGCTTAAGAAGCTGCGGAGTTTGCTTCGAAGGGTTACCATGAGCAGTCGGGCGGCCTCAGCGTCGCCAGGAGTGGGGTCGTAGCCCGTGGGATACCGAGGAGCGGTAGCATACCGCCTCAGTACGTTCAAGTCAGGCGTGAGAGCACGAACTTCTGGTTGGTGAGGGGTAACAGAGTTTGACAACGCAACAAGATCGTGAGTCCAAGGATAAGAATCGCCGTGTTCCACAGTCAGAGCTTTTAGATACTTCTCGATACACTGTTGACAATGAAAGCACACCGGCCCAGGCGTTTGTTGAGGGTCAAGCGTCATAGCAGCCAGATAATCCTCTTCAGCTTTGTTGACAAGTTCCCTAGCTTCCTGCTCTTTCATAAATGACCTTGCCGGTACTCAAGATGAGCTTGATGAAGCTATTCTTCCGTTCGGACTCTTCTGCAATTTCCTGGGGCGTTTTCACGATTATGTCCACGGGTAATTGGCGGGGGTACAGCAAGCTTGATACGTCCAGGTCCCTCTGCGGCTGCGGTTCATCAGTTTCCTTCACGACGAGGAGGTCCAGGTCGCTGTCTTGTGTCGGCTGACCTGATGCGCGCGAACCGAAAACTACAATCTTATCTGGTTTATACTGGTCCCGTATCGTGTTTATGATGCTCCATACCTCCGAGCTCCACTTGGGTTCCGGTTCTACGCGCTTGAGTTCCCCTCGCTTTCCCGGCTCTCGTGTCCAGACCGGCACATCTTCAACAAGCATATCTGCAGCGACAGGGAAATCCGCAAACGGGTTGAGATAGGCGACCTGGCTGAACTGCCAGTTTCCCTCGGGCGAAAGGATTATTGGAGATGACACGATGCCAGACAGGTAAGCGGCCCTGAGATCGTCTCGGCCCCCGGTGGTGAAGAGGCCCCCTTGTCGCGGCAAGGGCAGACTGTAGCCTGACCGCAGGTCGAGGCGGAAACTCGCCCTGCCATAGCACAAATCAAGCCAATCGTAATCGTGAAGATCAACGCCTCTGTAGCCGACAAAGAGCAAGAACGGGCCGTGCCCAGGCTTTTTTGCCCTCGCCTTTCTGCGCGCCCTGTCGAGCACTCGCTCGATTTGCTTGTCCTTTTCTAACGACCAGATGGGGACAACGTGAGTTTGGTGCTCACCATCGGCCACCAATACGTGCACACCTATGCGGGAGGGGGCCCGTTCTGATGTCCAGATGGTCTCCCCGCGTTCTCTAGGCGTGGAACGGACTTCTTTAGCCAGCCACTTAGCGAGCCGTTTGGCGTCGGCCTGTGACTTGAGTTCACCCGCGAAAGAAGAAACAGATAGGATATATCCTGGAGGTAAGAGTGCTTCCGCCTCCTCACGGAAGACTTGCACCCGCTTTTCCAGCCGACGGTCGCGTTGGCTCGGCAGCAAAGCCAGTGCCTCACATGCAATGACGTGTCCATCGTACTCTACCAAGTAATCTATGGAGCTGTGGGCGCTATTGTGTTCAAGGTCCTGCACCGTCAGGCCGGCAATGCTGGAAAGAAAGTGGTGTACGTGAAGCTCCCACACAGCGGGGATGAAGGTCTCGTCTGTCTTCGACCTTAGGCGATTGCAGTAGTGTAACTTCCACTCACCCGGCAAGTTTTCATACCACTGAGCTATCTGAGCAGCAGCCGGCTTAGACTTGCCTGCAGGTTCCTTTAGCATGGCAACTACATAGGGATTGCCGCGACGATCAAATGCGGGCAATTCTTTGATGAATGCCTCATCATACAGTTGTTTCGAACTGGCAACTTTTGCCAACGGTGCCACTCCCAGGACAGAATGCTTCAGGGCTTAGAAGTTGAGCACTAGCGAACACGTTCCCTGCGATTATATCACACCGTCTCTGGCGTTGCCACTTGCGGCCAAACCGGCATGACTGTGTGCCGGCGTCACATCAGCATTGACAGGTACTGCTCGGCATAGCGGCGGCCGGCCTGCATCACTATCACCAGCATCATCAGGGCGAAGAAGAACGCCACCGCTGCGACGGCGCTGGTCCACAGCCACCGGCCTCCGGCCTCTTCCGTCTCATACATCTGCCACACACCTAAGCCAAGTGCGCCCAGCGCCGCCAGAGCAGCCAGCATTGGCAGAAGAATGCTCGGAGGACGCTTCGGGGGAGCCGGCTCGGTGTCCGGGTCCTCAAGCTCGGCGTACTGCCGGCTGCCCTCCCACAGCGGCCGCATCAGCAGCACCGGGGTCCAGACGTTGAGCGCCCAGGCCAGGCTCAGAATCACGATCACAATGTGGAACCAGTATTCCCTGCTCTGTTCGGCCATTGTCGGCCGTCCTTTCGGCCTGGTGGGCCGGTCTCGGAGTCTTGTCACAGCAAAAACTCCGGCCGAGCTACGCGTTAGATAGTAATCGGCGCGGCGTCTCCGACGACAACGGCAACGGCTGTCGGGCTGGAAAGCTGAGAATTGACCCACGCCTCTGGCGTGGGTACCCCGCATTCTCACCGGAGTTTTGTCACAGCCAAAACTCCGGCCGACCTACGCGTTGATGAATAGACGGCGCTCAACTTCGGCGCTTTTTGAACCAGCTTCTCAGCTTGCGCAGTGACCAGGTATTGATGACATTGTCGGCCTCGACCCAGCCGCGCCGCGCCTGCATCACACCATAGCGCATGTGGGTGAGGCTCTCCGGGCCGTGCGCGTCGGTGTTTATGGACAGCCGGCAGCCCTGCTGGACGGCGAACCGAGCGTGGGTGTCATCCAAATCGAGCCGCTGCGGGGAGGCGTTGATTTCGAGCGCGACATCGTGTTCCGCACAGGCCGCAATGAGCTGGTCTATGTGCAGCCCGTACGGCTGGCGAGCAAGCAGTACGCGACCGGTGGGGTGGGCGACGATATCTATCATGCCGGATTTGACCGCGGCCACCATCCGCGCAGTGATCTTGTCCGCATCGGGAGAGAAGCCCTGGTGCAAGGCCCCAATTACGTAGTCGAACAACTCAAAGGTGCCCTCCGGCACGTCAACTGAGCCGTCCGAGAGTATGTCCGCCTCAATGCCCTGGAGCACCCTGAACTTGGTGCCTTCCTGTTTGAGCTTCTCGTTCAGCTTTGCGATTTCCTCATGCTGGGCTCTGACGCGGTCGGCGTCCATCCCATTGGCCACGGTGAGCGTCTGCGAGTGGTCGGCGATGCCGATGTACGCGTAACCCAGCTCCATACACGCCCGGGCCAGCTCTTCGACAGTGGCGCGTCCATCGCTATACTGTGAGTGCATGTGCAGGTCGCAGCGGATGTCGGAAAGCTCGATGAGTTCCGGAAGCTCATCTGCCTCGGCGGCGGTGATCTCACCCCGGTCCTCGCGCAGCTCCGGAGGTATCCACGGCAAGTCCAGCGCGGCGTACACGTCCTCTTCAGCGGTCCCGGCGACCATATCGCCCTTCTCTTCCTTGTCGGCTTTGAATACGCCGTATTCGTTGACGGTCAGGGCCATTCTTTGCGCGCGCTCGCGGAGGCGGATATTGTGCTGCTGCGAGCCGGTGAAGTACTGCAAGGCCGCGCCGAATGACGCCTCTGCCACCACGCGCAAGTCCACTTGCCGACCGCCTGCCAGGCGACCGCTCACCTTTGTGTCACCGGCCATCGTCAGCTCCTCCAGTATCTCCAGCCCGGCGAACCATTTGCAGACCCCCGCAGGATCCGCGGAGCTAGCCAGCAGGTCCAGATCGCCCACGGTCTCCCGGTGCCGCCGGGTGCTGCCGGCGAACTCGGCGCGGATCACGTCGGGGTGCTCCCGCAGCCTCGCCACCAGGTCCTCGGCCACCGGCAGCATCTCCCCCAGCAACGCCCGCTGCTGGCCCTCGCGGTAGGCGTCTATGGAGTTGATGATGTTGTCTTCGGTCTTGGCACCCATGCCCGGCAAATCCTGCAGCCGCCCGGCAGCGGCGGCCTCTTCCAGCTCATCAACCGTGCTGATCCCCAGCTCTCGGAAAACTACCGCCGCCTTGCGCGGCCCGAAGCCGGAAATCCTCAGCATCTCCAGCAGGCTTTCCGGATATTGTGCAAGCAGGGCCTCTTTTTCCTCCGAGGTGCCGGTGTTGACGAGCTCTTCGACTATCCTGGCGATGCTCTTGCCGATGCCGGGCACATCAGTCAGCCGGCTCTCGGCCAGCAACACCGCAACATCTTCGGGCAGCTCAGCGATGCTATCCACGGCCCGGCGGAAGCTGCGCACCCGAAAGACGTTGGCATCGGCGATCTCCAGCAGATCGGCGATGTCTTCCAGTTCCTGTGCGACATCTTCGTTAGTCATTACGTCTCTCCCTGTGGACGCTGGACTTGTTTCAAGCGGCCGCTCTTGCGTAACCGTTGCCAGTCACTACTTGAGACAAAACGAGTAAAGCTGCGCGTTTTTCATAAAGAAACGCAGTTTGCGAAAGGGCGTTTGCTTCTTCCAGGGATAAACCGTATCCCCTCCAAACTCGGGACGGGCAACGGGAATTGTGCCATCTCCCTTCCAGGTCACCTTGTGGGCTGTGCTGTCACCGCTGAATACATCACAGTCCTCCCTACCCCGCCCCTCGATAACCACGTCATAATGATCGAGGACTTCCACCTGGATGTAACCACGCGAACCACATTTGGCATTGATGATCAAATTCTCGCCATCGGAGAGAAACGGACGGGTGATGAGGAGACCTTCCCGCACCGAGCCGGCGTCAAAGGAAACAAAGCCGTCCTTTCGCAGACGGGCCAGTCCCAGGCCGAATCGGACGAGGTCCGGATTTCTGATCTCAGGATGGTCGAGACCCTCCCGGGGTCCGGATATCCAGTAGTCGTGATGGCAGAAGGCCCCGCCGTAGTAAATAAACAGTTCCTCTCCCACCTCAATGGGCGGTGAAGAGATCGTCACCATGCCCTGATCCCAACTGCCGGGCGAGCCGAACGGTAACCAGGGCTGCCTCTTGTTGGCATGCAGCCATTGCTTGCGGTCGCGGCTGAAGACAAGCTGAACATCCATCTGGTTGCTGACCCGGTGAAAGACACTGAGAAACCCAATGTAAAGGTTGCCGAGCTGATGCTGTGCCATCCCGTAGAAGCCGTCATCCATATTGTCCGCCTCATCGTCGGGACATAGAATAAGGTAGGGCTCGCCCCAATGCACCATGTCCGGACTTTCCGACTGCCAGATGCGGCGGCGATTCTGTTTGGCGAAATCATGGGGATAACGGGGACCGGGAGTCGTCGGGCCCACAGGGTGGCGGGGATTGAGGCACGGATGACACTGGAACCAGTGCCGACAGTTGACGACGAAGTTACGGCTCCATCGGTCATAATCCAGGATAGAGGCGTCTCCCATCTTGGGTCCAAGGCTCCCGAACGACACAGGCTCATCGTCAACCTGCCAATGGATGCCGTCCGGGGAATGGGCCGCTCTTATCTCCCCCTCGTATGGCGGGTAATGTGAAAAAAGGGCCCGGTAGCGCATCGAGTCATCTGGCGGAAAAAGATCCTCGATCACGCCGCATGAATGGGCCTGCTCGATCCCGCCGGCGCCACCAAGAACCACGTTGGTCTTGCGACCGTCCTCTGTCAGGATATCCAATTCCGGCTTCTCCCAGCGCAGACCGTCCTCGCTCTCTGCATAGCATAGCCGTGCTTCTATCAGGTACTTCGTGGGATCGTGATCTACTAAGTCTTCGTACCAGCACTTAAGTAGGCCATCTTGTGAATCACGCCTCACTACATGATTGGCGCTCTGAAAGTAGGGAATATGCTCCCACGGCCGGTCCCGCTTGATTAGTGGATTAGCTGCATCCTTACAGGGCATGTGAGTGGTCTTAGTCAGCTCATAGGAAGCCTCAACAATGAGGTTATCCAGAAACAGTTGGCTGGAGTTCCCAATGTGCAGCATTGTGCTATCCATGTAGTCCATCGTGTTCTCCCTCTATTCTCTTGCAGGCGCTGCAGCTACTCGTGCCTGTAACGCACCCAAAGTTTCAGTCCGGTCACCGTGGACGACACTCGGCCTGTTGAACCGGGGCCGGGCAGGATCACGATCTGGTTGATTCCTCGCTTCAGCGGCGGGGCCGTCAGCAGCGCCTCAAAGCAATCCGCCGTCACACGTTCTATATCACTCACCGGTACCTTGGTGCCATTCACCTTGATATTGATCCCTTCAACCTCGTGCATATTGCTCACACCCACCTCGCAGCGAATCTCTGCCAGTAGCCTCTCTTGGGCGGCTTTCTGCACATCATCGCCCACCACAATCTTGACGCTCGGCGCATGGATAATATGCACAGGAAACGCAGTGCGGGCATTGGTGTAAGCACCCCCCACCGGCCCCCAACTCCCACTGCCACCGCCTTCCTCAGGAAGATAGAGCTTATCGAGGCCCATGAGAGTATCGGGGTCACCAATCTCGTTCAGCCACCTGGCACATTCCTCTTTATCCGAATAGGGGAAGTTGAACAGGTATACTCCATCGGCTCCCAGGGCCCAGAAGTTGCTGCATATTGCCCGGACCAGCGGCCCATCCATTGCTCTGCTGACATTGTAGTCCTCCGCCGGGTCTCCCGGCAGCGGACAATTCATGTAAACGGGCACGTCGCAGCGATGCCCCATGTCCACAAAGTCTTTCAGCTCGGTGCTGTAGTAGCAGCACCACTCACTGCCGGCTATCAGCAGGTCAATCAAACCTTCGGCCAGCCAGCGCTCCACATCCAGACCGGTCCTCAGTGCCATTTGCGGAGTTGGCGGGACGCGGGCTGCTACCAGGTAAGGGCGGCCCCGCTCTTGCCCAATCTGGTTGAGAGTCGCGCGCGCTTGACGCACAAGCTCAGTCATAGTCTCCAGATTCTCCTCCTCTTCCCCCAACTTGAAGAACAGCGGGTGGCGCACGAAATCCAACTCCAGCCCATCCCAGTCATATTGGCTACATATCTGGCCAATGAAGTCCAGACGATATTGGCGCACCGCTGGCTCAGCAAAGTTGAGACCGCAGAAGTAGCGCCCCATGATCGAGTCCTCGGGGTATCCGCCTTTGTCGCAGTGTTGTTCACCGTCTAGCAGGTGGGGGTAAGCGCCCGGCCAGTATTCTTCACCGATCAGCAGGTCAGGATGCTGTAGTCTGAAAGGCTCCTCGATACCCAGGTAGAAACAGTGGTTGTCGTTCATCCGCAGCGAGGCAAATATCTCCATCTCGGCTTGGCGGGCCGCCTCAATAATCAGTTGGTTAGCATCGCCGAAGTCTCCGGGCTCTTGGCGTCTTGCTCCCCATGGGTACAAATCCCCCTCCTCGGTGAGCCAACCGTTCCCCACGTTGTAGAACCAGCTATCAACTTGGCTCCCGACCGCTGAGTTGAAATACGCCGCCAGAAATCCCTCGGCGCTGGCTTCGGGATTGTGGCTGGGCTTCTCGGCGGCTCCGTCGTCGTTGTAAATAATTCGCCGCTGCTTGCTCATGGCGGTCCCCTTCTTTCCTGGCGGCGGTTCGATCTCTTGCGCACTACTCGACATCCCACTCCCTGGCACCGCGGCCACAGGCACGAGACGCAGATCTCAGGCTTCAGGCAAACAGCTCCATGCGCACGGCCACTTCGGCCGCTCCGCCCTCAGAGCCGCCCGTTCGTCCCGCGAAGCTGCCTGATGAACTTGCGGCTTTTCGTTTCGACGCCGAACTGGTGGTCGGTGTGTGCGTCAATAAAGCGGCGGATCTGCCCGCGAGCCTCGTCGCCGAGGCTCAGCCGGCCCAGCTTGTCCGGCGGCATGCGCTGGATGCTTTGCACGGTCCCACGCGCTTCGGCAGACAGCAGCATAGCATTTTCCCGCGGCCGACAGCCGCCGCACACCAGCCCGGCATCGGCAGGCACGTACCACCCATCCCCGCTCAGAGCAGCCCGGCACCGGCAGCACACCTCCAGATCGGGCGCCAAACCGTGGGCCTGAAAAAGCCTCATCAGATATGACCACAAGACCAACTCCGGATCAAGAGCATCACACAGGGCCGAGTAGGTGGCCGCCAGCCGTTCAAACAGACCGGGCAGCGGGTGGTCGGGTTCGCAGGTCTTAGCGGTCAGCTCCGCGATATAGGAGGCGTAGGCCAGGCGGGTCATGTCCTGCCGTAGCGCATAATGGGCCTCGATGACCTCGACCTGGATCAGGCGGTCGAGGTCGCGGCCCTCGGCGAACATCAGCTTTGAGAGGGTGAAAAGTTCCACGGCGGCGGCCAGTTTGCTGGCCGGCCGCCCAATGCCCTGTGCCACCGCCTCCACCTTGCCCCGGGTTGGCGTGTAGAAGCTGACGACCCGCCCCGTGCCTTTGTACTTGCGAACCAGAAGCGTAATCCCCAGAGTCGAGTAGGTTGCCATAACTGCCTCAGATGCCCAATTCGGCGATGATAGTGGCGGTGGCGCTGGTGCCGATGCGGTTGGCCCCGGCCGCAAGCATCGCCTGCATGTCGGCCAGACCCCGGATACCGCCGGCGGCTTTTACGCCCATCTCCGGCGGTGCCAGTCGCCGCAGCAGCGCCACATGCTCGACAGTCGCCCCGTGGGTGCCAAAGCCGGTGGAGGTCTTGACGAACTGCGCCCCGCCTTCGACCGCTGCAACAACGCCGTGGGCAATCTCCTCCTCGTCAAGGTAGCAGGTCTCCAGGATCACTTTAAGCAGAGGGCCATCGGCAGATGCGTCCATGCTCTGCGCCACTGCGGTGATGTCTGCCCTGACATTGTAGTATTGGCGCGAGCGCAGGGCCGGGATGTTGATAACCATGTCCAGCTCGGCGCAGCCGGCTTGGATCAGCGCTGCGGCCTCCAGGGCCTTGGTATCCGCCATTGCGAAGCCAAACGGAAAGCCGACCACCGAGCTGACAGGCGTCGGGGCGTCGGCAAGCCGGTGTAATGCCAGTTGCACCCACGCCGGGGGCACGCAGATGCTGCTCAGGCGGTGCTGTGTGCCTGTGTCGCACGCCTCGATGATGTCATCACGTGTGCAATCCGGCTTCAGCACCGCGTGGTCAATCAGCGCCAGCAACTCGACCGCAGACTTGTCCATGTGCCATGTCCTTTCTGCGCAATTGCTAATCCCCGCCGCGCCGGGGAATCTCGTTCAACTGCCTGATCATGACGGCGGCCTCCGAGGGGTCGTAGGATGTCGGGGCACCCATCACCGCGTTCACGCCCAGCTCGGCCAGCTCTTCCACCGCTTGGCGCGTCAGTTCCGGGACGAATGCAATCAGGCGCGCCTGCTCGGGGAAGCCGTCCGCCATGCGTGCAACCTCATCCAGCGGCACTGACGCGCTGTAGTCCCACAACAGCGGCACCGCCAGGATATATTTCGCGCCCAGCTCCACGGCACGCTTTGCCCCATCATAATCATCGACCATGATTATCGGGCTGATCTTTAGATCGTCGCAGACCGAAATCATGTGCGTAATCTGCCCGTCCGCCAGAAACGCTTCCGGAATGGTCACCGCATCACCCTGAAACACCCGCGATTCGTAGAGCTGGTAATCGTCTATTATGTAGTCGAAGCGGACGATCGGCAGCGGCATATACTTGCGTGCGCGGCGACAGCCAAACCTGTCACCATCGTGCGCCGCCGTGTCGGTACACACCGCGACAGCCACGCACCCGGCCCCGGCGTACTCCTGGCCCCAGATACGCGGGTCAAACAGGTCCGCCAGCGCGTGATCCGGGGGCTTGATTTCACCGATGATGCCCACGGTATCAGCGTGAATGGTGGCGAGACTTCGCGCCGGCTCCTGCAGCCGCTCGATCCGCTCCTTCAGCTCAACCGCTGGCACATCCCGCCGGCAGTTGTTGACTTCTGCTTGCTTGGCCTCCAGAAGCTCAAAGGGCGTCATCACATCTCACCAGCTTGATTGTGCCTATGAATCATCAGATCTCTGTCGCAGAATACGGGCCGGATTGCCGACCACCACAGCGCCCGGCGGAACGTCCTTCGTCACCACCGACCCGGCCCCCACACCGGCTTTCTTCCCGATCGTCACACCCGGCAGAATCGTGACATGACACCCGACGTATGCACCATCCTCGATCACGATATCCATGTTCGACGGATCGCTCTTCGGCCCGTGAGCCACCAATGTTACCTGAAAAGATATTGTAACATTGTCGCCGATGATGATGCGATGGGTGTAGAGGTCCTCAAACCACCCGTGCATGCCCACGAACCCACTCTTGCCCATCTTGATGCCGCCGAGGCGCAACAGAAATCTGCGCAACCGCGTATTGATATGCGGCAGGCCCATTGCCCACTTGTTGATGATAATAGAGCGAATCCACTGCCAGCGATAAATCTGGCGCTGGCTCATTCCCTCTCTGGTGTGCCAGAACGCCAACAACGCCACCTCCCGAGACCTCACTGCAGCGCGATGGCCCGCGCCCTTCTATTCTCAGATTATATGAGAAGATGCCGACCTTGAGCAAGCGCGGAGACACTGCCGAGTCCGGCATGGTCAACGATGTTGACCTCATCGGAATCTATTTCAGGACCGATTGGAGGACTAACCGGAACAAAAAGCGAATAAGACACTGCGACTTTCTGCCTGATCAGAGGTTAGTCGTAATTGTTGCAAGGAGGAATGTAAGATGAGGCGTGTGACTGCAACCGGACTGCTCGTCATCGCTGTGCTGCTGCTTGCCATTTCATCAGGTGGAGCAGGGCCGTTCGACGTTCTGAAGGACAAGATCCCGACCAAAGCCGATATTCCTGACCCTGAGGCAAAGGCGAAAGAAGAAGCCAGGAAAAGGCTGCGCCTGCAGATACCCGACCTCAGCAGGATTCTGAACGAGCCGCCGGGCTTGGAGATGAGCTTTGATGACGCTGTAACGGGGGTGCCGTTCCTTGACGACTTCGATCCCCCTCTGCTGGCACCGATGTGCCAGCTTCCGATCGATCCTGATGGCGCCTTTCTAGTCGCTCTCCCTGGCTTGTACGAGTTGGAGGCGCAAAGCTACTGTCTGCACGCCGGCACCTATGGCCCTGGGCAGGGCGAGGGCTATCTGTACGCTCCGCTCAAGGGCTCTCAGGCCGGCCTCATCAGCAACCTCCTGAGCAAATCCATGAGCTATCAACAGATCCCGCAGCACCATATCCAGTCTCTGATCTGGGGCATTCAGGCCAAGACGAAGATCAGCGACATGCCGCAGGAGTTGCAGGATGCCGCCGGCAAGCTGTTGACTTCCAGCGAAATCCGCAAACTCAACGGCGGTGCCCTGGGCATGGTCCCTGAAGAGCTGTTTGATCAGGCCTTTATTGATCTGCCGGACCCGCTGCGCAGAATCAAGGAGGCCGAAGCCAACCTGCGTTATCAGCTCACCCAGGATGTGTATGATTTCAGCGGGCTTGAACAGATAGCGGTGCTCTCTGGCGATCCGGAGCCTGTGGAGGGCGGCCCGGTGGTCCCGAGGGGCCGTTGGTCTTACGATCCGGCGGGCTTTCTTGTCCGCTACTTCCCGCAGGGCTATAGCCAGACCACAGTCCAGCTCTACCGTCCCGAGAACTTTCAGATTCAGGCCGACGAGCTGGGCCGCATCACTCTGATAGCCGATCATTACGGCAACCAGATCGAAACAGTGTACGATGACACTGTGCCGCCCTTGCGTATAACCCATGACGATGATACCAAGGGCTACGCTTTCAAGCTGATCCGCCTGACTAGCCCTGATCCGGCCAATCCCGGCCAAATGCGTCACGCCGAGTGGCACGATGTCGGCTGGACCCTGGTCGGGGTGCCTACTGAGCGTGGCCGCCCTGACGACCCGCCGGATCGCTTTACCGATGCTCGCAGCCGCTACAAGTGGGGCCAGGAGCACCTCGCTCAGATCAACGAATTGGCCGGTCATTTTCCGAACGCATCTGAGGGCTCTGACCGGGTCGCTCGCCTCATGTGTCTGGGCCATTACTCTGAGGCTCTTAGGTCCGCGGCGGCCGACCAGGGCACTGCCGACGCTTCGTGGGTGACCGATCATCTAGCCATGGTCAAGAAGGCCTGGCAGTCGGACCTGGCGATACTGCTGGGTGGCACAGAGGGCGAAACGCAGATTGCCAGGGCCGGCGGATTCAGCCTTGACGGCATCATGTTGGCGGCTTTGCCGCTGGCCCAGGGCCTCTGGGGCCACAGCAACGCGTCTCGGCCGACGCTGCTGGCGCAGGGAGGTTACGGGCCGGGCCGCGGCATCCGGCCAACGCGCTACCGG
Organism: bacterium; assembly: GCA_030604405.1. Lineage (GTDB taxonomy): Bacteria > Armatimonadota > Zipacnadia > Zipacnadales > UBA11051 > UBA11051. The sequence goes on from JAUVVY010000042.1 coordinate 24,362, forward strand.
CCGTCGGGTGGCGGTCTAATGCCGGCAAGCAGAGACCGGCAGCGACTCGGCGGTTCGGGACGCTCTCGCCCCATGCCTGGCTACCAGCCGCCTGCAGACGGCAGCCCACCGTCCGGCGCCTCCGGGAAGGAAACATACAATGGCGCAAAAGGTGCCATCAAGTGGATTGGCAACGGCAAGACCGCAGTTGACGTGATCGCGGGTCCCGCACAAGCGGTCGCGGGTTCGATCGGATTTGCCATACCCCAGAAGCTGTTTGGCTATATCCTTGACTGGAACTTCGACACCTGGGGCAAGGCCACTGCCGCCTTGGGTTCGGATCCGCCGCGTGGTGACTACACGATTCTCGCCCAGCCCGAGCCGCTCATCTTGCCCTCACTGGCGGCGGGCAATGGTCTGTCAGCAGAGCGTGCCGCGGCAGCAAGTGCCCTGATGCAGGGCATGGGCGACCTGCTGTCCATGCTGCGTGCCGGCCAGGTGACCATGGACCGGCTCGGAGGCGCGATGCAGGCGGGGGATGAAGAGTGGACGGCCACGCAGGCAGCCTTGTTGATAGACTGCAAACGCCAGGCCGGCCAGAAGATGATCGTAGCCTCCTACCAGCTCGAAAATCTCCTGCAAGTGTTGCGGAACGAAGGCATCCAGGACCTCACTGTGACTGCTGAAGCTCTTGCCGCCTACCAGGAGCGGCTCAGAACCCAGGGCTTCTCGGACGAGGAAGTGCAGGCCGCCCGTACCATTGGCCTGACGGACGCCGAACTGCAAGCCTGCCTGCAACAGCGTCTGCAGGGCGATCCTGAGGAAATGGCGGGGAACCTGATGGAGGGGGCACAGCAGCTCGCGGTCGCCATCCGCAACCTGGGCCTGAGCTGGTCAACCTTGCCCGCGGCAGGCTGATCGGCGAGAGAGCGCCGGCCCTGCGATACTATGCCGGTGTCAAGAGGTCATGGAGGAGCCTGGTCGAACCTGAATGTCACTGCGCGAAGATGTGATCTGGAAGCTCAAGCCCCGCGATGAAGCCGCTGAAATTGAGTTGGCCCGTGCTGCCGGCGTGCATTCCCTGGTGGCCGCGGTGCTCAGGGCCCGGGGTATTACCACGCCGCAAGCCGCTCGCGACTTTCTTGACGCCGATCTTGACTCTCTGCGCGACCCCCTGGAGCTGCCCGACATGCGGCCCGCCGCCGAGCGCATCGTCTTGGCTGTCGGCAACGGCGAGCCGCTGCTGGTGCATGGCGATTACGACGCCGACGGTATTACTGCTACAGCGCTGCTGGTACGCTTTCTCAACAAGCTGGGCGCTGACGTGCATTATTTCGTGCCCCACCGCGTCAACGAACGCTATGGTCTGAGCGAGGAGGCCCTGCGGCACGCGATAGGTAAGGGCATAAAGCTGATCCTGGCGGTGGACTGCGGCGTGTCTGACAACGAGGCCATCGCCGAGGCGCAGCGCCTTGGCGCCGATGTCATCGTCATTGACCACCACGAACCCGGCCCGGAGCTGCCCGACACTATCATCGTTGACCCCAAGCGCCACGATTTTGAGGCTGATTACGACGACCTGGCGGCTGTGGGACTGGCGTACAATGTCGCCGCGGCGGTCTGCACGCTGCTGGAGTTGCCCATCGAATCGCTGCGCCGCGCCTTTCTCGACCTGGTCGCCATCGGCACCGTCGCTGATGTGGTACAGCTCAAGGGCGACAACCGCATCATGGTAAAGCACGGCCTGCAACTGCTGGCCCACACCCGCAAAGAGGGCCTGCGGGCTCTGATGGACATCTCGCGGATTAGTGGCGAGCTCACTGCGGAGGACATCGGCTACCGCATCGCGCCGCGACTCAACGCCGTCGGCCGTATGGGCGATGCCACTGAGGCCGTTGACCTGCTGCTTGCCGAGGACCCCGAGCAGGCGATGAAGCTGGCTGTGAAGCTTGAGGGCCACAACGCCACCCGCAGGCGCGAGCAGAACGTGATTCTCTGTGACGCTCTGGCGATGGTCTCCCAGGAGGTAGACCTGGAACATGAGCCGGTCATAGTGCTGGGCTCCGACAACTGGCACATTGGTATCGTTGGCATCGTCGCTTCCAATGTGGTGGACCGTTTCCACCGCCCGGCCTTCCTGATGTGCCGGCAGGACGATAATTTTCGCGGCTCCGCCCGCAGTATTGAAGGTTTCAATGTCGCCGCGGCCCTGGCAACCTGCAGCGACTTGCTGATCCGCCACGGCGGTCATGCCCTCGCCGGCGGCTTTACTTTACCTGTGGACAATTTCGACGATTTCCGGGAGCGCCTCAACGAGATCGCCCGCGCCTCTATGCGCCCGCAGCAACTCAAGCCATCTGTCAACATGGACTGCCAGGTGGATATCGAGGATATAGAGCCCGAGTTCGTCGAATGTCTCTGGCGGATGAAACCATTTGGGCAAGGCAATCCTACTCCGGTGCTGATGACCCGCAATGTCGAGGTGGTGGACGTCCGCTGCGTGGGCGCTGAAGACGCGCACTTGAAGCTGCTGGCCGGCGAGGGGCACCGCGTTTTTGACTGCATCGGCTTTGGCATGGGGCAAGAGGCGTCCTGGATTGAGCGCGGCTGCCGCGTTGATCTGGCCTATACTCCGGAGTTCAACGAGTTCAATGGCCGCATGAGCCTGCAGTTACGCCTGGCCGCCATCCGACCCGCCACAGAGGGCAACTAATCTGCGCCGGTGGCGATCATGCCGGCCGGGCTTGCACTGCGCATATTGTGCTTCTCACGCGAAGGGCCTGAGTGCGTTGCGGTTCAATGTGTTCTCCACCAGAGGCCGCTCCTTGAGCTGAAGGCCTTGAATAGAGCCTTGCTCCCAGATAAAGGGCGCATGAGTCACATACACCGGAGTTAGGTGTAAACATGGAGGCGAGCCCTTGTCGAACCAACTTCTACCAACACGGCAGATTGTTGCGATGGGTGGAGGGGGATTCTCAGAGGAACCAGACAATCCCCTGCTGGACGACTTTGTCCTCGGTCTCAGTGGGAAGAAAACGCCGCGTGTGTGTTTCGTGCCCACCGCGAGCGGCGACGCACAGGGCTACATTGACAAGTTCTACAACGCGTTTCCTCCTGAGCGAGCGGAGGCCACGCATCTGAGTTTGTTCCGAGATTCGCGTGTGCGGGATTTGAGGGCATTTCTGCTAGACCAAGACGTGGTCTACGTTGGCGGTGGTAGTACCGTTAACATGTTAGCCATTTGGCGAGTCCACGGAATCGATCGCATCGTGCGCGAAGCGTGGATCTCTGGTGTCATCCTCGTCGGGTTAAGCGCAGGAATGATCTGTTGGTTCGAACAGAGCCTGACCGACGCATTCGGTGGCGGGCCTTCCGCATTGAGAGACGGGTTAGGCTTCCTTGAGGGCAGTGCGTGTCCTCATTATGACAGAGAGCCAAGTCGGCGGCCAGCGTATCATCGGTGCATTGCCACGGGAGAATTGCTCGGGGGCGTCGCGGCCGATGACGGAGCTGCAATTCACTATGTGGGGGCCGAGCTGACTGAAGCGGTAAGCTCTGGCTCCAACGCTCGTGCGTACAGCGTCAAGCTGGAGGGTAATGAGGTCGCCGAAACACCCATGCCGACGCGATATCTGGCTGTGGACAGCCCAGGCAGTTAGGACCTAATGCCCTTGTCAAATACCAATGGGAGCATCGCAGCGACGCCGGAAGTGAGCCCGGCCCGTTAGGCGCGACCGTCCTACGCGGGGCCACCTACTATCGCTGAGAGGAGACCTTCACATGCCCACCGAAACGTTCGCCATATCAACTGACTGCCGTCGTCAGATTACCGACATTACCGACCAGGTCGCCGAATCTCTGGCTGCCATGGATATGGCCGACGGCCTGCTCTGCATCTCGGTGGCGCATTGCACCTGTTGCGTGTATGTCAATGAGAACGAGAGCGGCCTGGTCGAAGATATGCTCGCCGTGCTTGACAATATTGGCCGCGGCAACTGGCGCCACGATCGCATTGACGATAACGCTGATGCGCACCTGTGCGCCTCGGTGGTCGGCAACAGCGTCACTTTGCCGGTCCGTGGCGGGCGAATGGAGTTGGGCACCTGGCAGCGGGTGATGCTGGTCGAACTCGACGGCCCCCGCTCCCGCCGTGTCACGGTAACTGCCATCGCCGACAGCTAGCCTGCACGATGCCCTGTCGCGCAGCTCGGGCATCCTGCCCGAGTCATCCCGAATTGCAGGCCCGAACAGTTTGCTATTACAATGGATCCGCCAATGAAATCACCAATCACAAAGGCGATCTTGCTTATCGGTGGCCTGGGCACGCGGCTGAGGCCGCTGACTTATCAGCGTCCCAAGGCGCTGCTGCCTTTGCTCAACCGTCCGCTGATATCGTATGAGATCGAGCTCTTTGCCCGCCACGGGGTGACCGACCTGATCATGGCCATCTCCTATCAGGCTGATGAGGTCAAAGCGGCGCTGGGCGATGGCAGCCGCTGGGGCGTGCGACTGCACTACGTCGAAGAGCAGGAGCCGCTCGGCACCGCCGGCGCGATCAAGCACGCCGCCCCTCTCATTGACGGGCCATTCTTCGCCTGCAATGGCGATCTTATCTATGACGTGGATCTGGCCGCAATGGCGCAGGCGCATCTGGACAGCTCTGCACAGGTCACCTTCTGTCTGCGCCGGGTGGATGACATATCGGCTTACGGGCTGATACAATGCGATGATGCGGGCCGGGTCGTGGCCTTCAGGGAGAAGGTGGGTCACGACGAAACCGGCCGCAACACCGTAAATTCCGGCTTCTACGCCATCAACCCGCAGGTATTGGACGCCATTCCGCAGAATATATCTTATTCCAACGAAACTCAGCTTTTCCCGGACTTGCTGGCGCAGGGCAAGCCGCTTTACGGCTTCGTACCGGCGCAAGAGGGGTACTGGTGTGACGTAGGGCGAATAGAGACTTACATGGCGGCTCACACCAGCCTGCTACGCAGCGCGCTTGATTGGGTCAAGCCCGCTATCGGGCGCGGCTCGATTGACCGGAGCGCGCAAGTCCTCCAGCCCGTGGACATTGCCGGCGATGTCACCGTCGGAGCCGGTTGCCGCATCGGGCCGGACGTAGCTATTGGTGCCGGCTGTTGTATTGGCGACGGGGCTGTCGTGGAGAGGTCCATTCTCTGGTCAGAGTGTACGGTCGGGGCCGATGCGTATTTGAGCGGCGTAATCCTGGCTTGTGGAGCGGAAGTTGCCCCGCACAGCCGCCACACCGACGAGGTGATCGTGCCACAAGATGCGTGACGATGAACTTTTGCTGATGATACCCGGGCCGACCAACGTGCCTCCGGAGGTTCGCGAGGCGATGGCTGCTCCCTGCGTGTACCATCGCGGGCCGGAGTTCGCCGAGCTTATTGCCGAATGTGTCTGCGGCCTGCAGGCTCTTTTCGGCACCAGTGAGCCGGTGGTGATACTTTCGGCCTCCGGGACGGGCGGGATGGAAGCCGCGATCGCCAATCTCGTCAGCAGCGGGCAGCACATGCTGGTCATCAATACCGGCAAGTTCGGCCGGCGCATGGGGCAAATCGCCGAGTGCTACGCTGCGGAGGTCACCTGGTGGGAGTGCCGACCCGGCGAGGTGGCCGACCCGCGCCTGCTGGAGAGGTTGCTGGGCGAGAGCCACTTCGACGCTGTGGGCCTTGTCCATAGTGAGACCTCCACGGGTGTGCAGCAGGACCTTGCGCGGCTTGGCGAGGTCACGGCACGCGCAGGTGTTTTGACGATCGTGGACGCCGTAAGCATCATCGGTGGCGCGCCGATAGACATGGACGCAAACGGCCTCGGAGCCGTCGTCGGCGGCTCGCAGAAGGCCCTGATGCTGCCTCCGGGTCTGTCATTTGTTGCGCTCAGTGCCGAGGCCCGGCACAGGGCTGCGGAGTCCACCAGTCCCCGCTACTATTTCGACCTCCTGCGCGCGCTTGAATCGCTGGAAAAGGGCCAGAGCCCTTACACTCCGGCCGTCAGCCTCTTCGCCGGCCTGCGCGAGGCGCTACACATCATACACCAGCAGGGCCTGCCTGACATTTTCCGCCGCCATTGCTGCTTGGGATCTGCTTGCCGCGCTGGCATCAAGAGCATGGGCCTGCAGCTTCTGGCCGCCGATGAGCGCCATGCCAGCGATACGGTGACGGCGGTGAGGATGCCCGAGCATTTGGATAGCTCAGAACTGGTCGAGCGCATTAAGCAGAACGATAGCATCCTCATCTCCGGCGGCCAGGATGAACTCAAGGGCAAGATATTCCGCATCGCTCATCTCGGCAGTTGTGGCATTGACGAACTTGCCCTGACGGTCTCGGCGGTGGCTGAGAACCTTGCAGCGATGGGGCTTGAGGTGGACGCCGAGGCGGCCGCGGCCGCCGCCCGCGACGCCTACCAGACCTTATACGCTTAGCCTGGCTCGGGCTTCCCAAATATGATCGCGTGGCACAGGCTTTCCAGCCTGTGAATGTCTTTCACTTAGTGCCTGGGTGCGAAGTGGGTCAGGCTTCCAGCCCGACATCACAGTACCCTACATTCCGCGTAGGTCGGGCTTCCAGCCCGACATCAGAGTTCTCAGGAGCGCGATGATACCTACAATACTGGTCTGCGGTTCTCTCGCCGAAGCCGGCCTTGAGGTATTGCGCGAGGCCGGCGAGGTCATCATCCGCACGGACCTCGACGACCAGCAGCTCCAGGAGGCTGTGGCCGAGGTTGACGCCGTGGTGGTGCGCAGCGCCACGCAGGTGACTGCGGCGGTCATAGAAAGCGCCCCGAAGCTGCGGGTCATCGCGCGCGCCGGAGTGGGTGTTGACAACATAGACCTCGCCGCTGCCACCCGCTGCGGGGTGCTGGTGGTCAACTCGCCGGTCGGCAACACTCTGGCCGCTGCCGAGCACACGATTGCCCTGATGCTGGCTGCCGCCCGCCGCATTCCACAGGCGGCAAGCTCTCTTAAGGCCGGCAAGTGGGACCGCAAGGCCCACACGGGCCGCCAGCTTTTTGACAAAACCCTTGGCATCGTCGGCCTGGGCAAGGTCGGCGCGGAGGTGGCCAAGCGCGCGCTGGCTTTCGATATGAAGGTCATTGCTTACGATCCCTATGTATCGCCCGAGCAGGCCAAAGCGGCCGGGGTGACGTTGTTCGATAGCCTCGAGGACCTGGCCGCCCAAGCAGATTACCTCAGCCTCCACTGCACTCTCACTTCTGAGACCGAGCGCATGGTCAACGACCGGCTGCTGGGCATGATGAAGCCGGAGGCCGTACTGGTCAATACTGCCCGCGGCGGCCTGGTTGATGAGGCGGCGCTGGCGCAGGCTTTGCGTGATGGCACCATTGACGCAGCCGCCCTAGACGTGTTTGCCCGGGAACCGACCGACAACACGGAGCTGTTGCAACTGCCCAACCTGATAGCCACTCCGCATGTGGGCGCCTCGACTGAGGAGGCCCAGACCGGAGTGGCGATGGATGCTGCCCGCCAGGTGGCGGATGTGTTGAGCGGCCGCATGCCCCGCTGGCCGGTCAATGCCCCGCCGCTTTCCGCCGAGGCTCAGGCGGCTGTCGAGCCTTACCTGGGCCTGGTCAGAAGCCTCGGCGTGCTGGGCCGCAGCCTGATGAGCGGCTCACCCCGCCGCATCGAGTTGGCCGCAGTCGCCGACCTGGCACGCGAGCACATGGACTATCTGGCCGGCGAGCTGGTGGTGGCCGTGCTGCGCGGCATTGTGGACGGCACCCTGAATTTCATCAACGCAGCCACGGTCGCCCGCGAAAGAGGAATCGAGCTCGCGCAGGCGAAGATTCAACAAACAGGCGGCTATTCCAACCTGCTGCAAGTTCGAATCAACACCAGCGCCGACGAGTTGCTCATCGCCGGCGCGTTGTTGGACGGCTCCGGGATCCGCATCGTGCGCCTTGACGCATACCGCCTCGAGTTGCTTCCCAGGCAGACGGCGGTGCTGATATGGAACGCGCAATCGGGCCGCCCCGGCTTTATTGGCAAGCTCGGAAGCGTCCTCGGCGCGGCTGGCATTAACATTACCGGGATGCAGGTTGCTCCCGAGATCGTCGCAGGTATCGGGCTAATGGCTGTCACTGTTGCCGATCCGATTGCCGAGCCGGTCCGCGAGCAGATCGTACAACTGCCCGGCGTCCAGCGCGTCGCGATCGTGGACCTTAGCACGCATTGTTCATGACCGTGGGGCAGGCTTCCAGCCTGCCGCCGTCTAGCTCGGCCTTCCATAGACGCGTAGCTCGGGCTTCCACTGTAGTTATGCAAAAAATTGTTGGTAGAAGCAAGATAAGAGGGGGCATATGGCGAACACAGGCTTAAATGCAGCAACATTCAATGCCGAGCTCGCCAAGGATGCCGC
>JAUVVY010000024.1 GCA_030604405.1 bacterium
GAGGGGCAGGCCCTACCGGCACCGTGGTTCAGGCGGTGTGGTGGGGCATGCCCCACCACACCGCAGACCTTTTCCACCTGCATCCCCCACTCCCCTCCACCAAACAGAATAACCCATAGGAGGGGCCGAATGGGGGATGTTTGGGGCCCCATCCGGCCCAGCCGTTGTCCTCACCGCTCTAGCGGCCGCCCCGCCAACACCGCACCTCGCAGGTAATCGCATAGCCCTTGCAGAAATCACATAAGCGCACGGAGGCTGGAGATGACCGGCAAGCAACGGATGCTGAAGACGTTGAGGTTCGAAGAGCCCGACCGGGCGCCGCATTTTGAGGCCATGTTCGAGCTGGAAAAGCAGGCGTTCGGCCTGGAGTTTCCCGACCGTACGCTGTGGGAGCACGTGAGCGGTCCCGAGAAGGCGCGGATGGTCGCGACGTGCATGGAGATATACGAGCGCATTGTCGAGCGTTACGCATGGGACGCACTGGTGGTGTGCTGGCCATGGGCCGACCCCGACGGGGTCTTGGCTGCGCGGCGTACTTTCGGGGATGAGTTGCTGATCGGCGGCATCGTCGGCGGCGGCGTGTGGGCGATTGAGGTCATCGCGGACTGGACACAGTTTGCCGTGGACCTCTACCAGAACCGGGCAAAGCTCCACGAAGAGGCAGAGGCGATGTGCGGGCGGGCGATCGATCAGGTTGACCGGCTGGTGGATGCCGGCGCCGAGTTCATCTTCCTCGTCCATGACATCGCGTTCAACGCCGGCCCGTTCATATCACCCCAGCACTGCGCCGAACTGGTGACTCCGTACTTGACGCGGCTGGTGCAACGCGTGAAACAGCACGGTGCCGTCGCGATAGTGCACAGCGACGGGCAATTGATGCCGATACTTGATCAGATAGTGTCCACCGGCGCGGATGCGTTACAGTCCATTGATCCGATGGCGGGGATGGACATCGCACGCGTGAAGCGTCAGACATACGGGAAACTGGCGCTGATGGGCAACGTGCAGTGCAATTTGCTGCAGGACGGCCCGCGAGAGGCGATCCGCGCGTCGGCGCTGTACTGTCTGGAGAATGCCGCACCCGGCGGGGGCTATATCTTCTCGACATCGAACACGGTGTTCCAGGGGATGCCGCTGGAGAATTACGAGTACATGCTTGAGGTGTTCGCGGAGTACAACGGGCGCAGCCGCCCATGCCAGTGAAGGGAGCCGAGCCGAATGGATCCACAGCCATTGCGGGAGAAAGTCGCGATTGTGACCGGAGCAGCGCGAGGTATCGGGTACGGAATTGCGCACCGCTTTGCGGTCGAAGGCGCGGAGGTCGTGATCGCCGACATCAACGCAGAGTTGGGGACCGAGGCGGCCGCACGGATCGCCGATGAGACCGGGCGCAAGACGCTTGCAATCCGCTGCGATGTGGCCAACCGTGCATCCGTGGACGGGATGATAGCGCAGACGATGGAGCAACTCGGCAGGCTCGACATCATGATGGCTAACGCCGGGATCTGCCCGTTCGTGGAGTTTCTCGAGCTTGATGTCGCGACCTGGCAGAAGACCATTGATGTGATCCTGACCGGCTCTTTCAACTGCGGGCAGGCGGCTGCGCGAGTGATGATTGAGCAGGGCTGCGGAGGCAGGATTATCTTCACGACCTCGCTGGCGACGCTTTCGGCGGGCAGCTCGCAGGTGGATTATGCCGCGGCGAAGTCGGGAGTGAAGATGTTGATGGCAACCATGGCGGGGGCCCTGGGCAAGCACGACATCACGGTGAATGCGGTCGCTCCCGGAATCATCTATACGCAGATGGGCGCGTTTCACTGGGATGTGTCCGAGCACCGCGAGGCGTTTGCCCAGACCAACCCGATCGGGCGGTTGGGTGAGCCATCTGATATTGCAGCGGCGGCAACGTTCTTGGCATCGCAAGAGGCAGACTACATCACCGCTGCGACGATACGCGTGGACGGGGGGAGGATGGCGCTAGGATGAGCACTCACCAGAACCGTTCGGTGTACGTAAAGTCGCCCTGGCAGTTTGAGGTGCACGATAATCCGGTCTCCGAACCGGGGCCCGGGCAACTGCTGGTGCGGATTGCGGCCTGCGCGGTGTGCGGCACGGACTTCCATGTCGCAGACCGCATGGCGCAGGACTGGCAAGTGTTCGGCCACGAGGTGTCGGGCGTGGTGGAGGCTGTGGGCGAGGGCGTGACCCGGTTTGCGGCTGGAGACCGGGTGGCGCTGGACAGCTCGGCACCGTGCGGGCAATGTCGGATATGCCTGCCGCGCCCCTACGGCAGGGGCCGGCCCGAGCTGTGCCGGACGGCGGCGACATACTATGGCTCGGCGACGATGGGCTTCGGCAAGATGCTGTTGACGCCGCAGCAGTGCGCGGTCGCGGTGCCGCAGGGCATGAAGCTGGATGTGGCGGCGCTGACGGAGCCGCTCGGGGTCTCGAAGGACCTGGTCGAGACGGCGCAGGTTGGGCCGGGCGACCACGTGCTGATCATCGGGCCCGGGCCGCTGGGGCTAGGCGCGGCGGCGCTTGCGCGGCATTATGGCGCGGAACGGGTGATCCTGGCCGGGCGCTCGCGGTCGGAGTCGCGGATGGCGGCAGGCGAAGCGCTGGGCGCGGATCTGCTGATCCGCGTGGATGAGACGCCGCTTGCTGCCTACGACTTCGGCAGGCGGCGGCCCGACAAGATACTGGTGACCGCCCCGCCTCAGGCGCTGGCCGAGGCAATCGCCATTGCGGCGTTCGGAGGCGTGGTGGCCTACATCGGGATTGCCTGGGGACCGGGCGCAAAAGTGACTTTCGACGCCGACGCATTCCACTTCAACAAGATGTCGCTGCGGGCATCACACGCAAGTCCGGGGACACATGCGGCCGAGACGATTCGACTGCTGGCGGACATGCCACAGCTTGGCGCTCAACTGATCTCGCACCGTTTCGGGCTGGAGCAGACAGGACCGACGCTGACGGCGCTGCGTGATGAAAAGCGCACGCTGAAGAAGGCCGTAATGGTCAATGACTAGCGGGCGGCTGTGAATGCTTGGAGCGAATAATTCACAAGACGCGTAGCTCGGGCATCCCGTAGGCCCTGCCGCATGCGCCCTGAGCCTGCCGAAGGGAGCTTGTCGAAGTCCGCAAGGAGACCAGCCCGCCTCCGTTGCCGTTGGCGTTGTCCCCTCTCCCTGCGGGAGAGGGGCCGGGGGTGAGGGTGCCGTTGCCGTTGTCCTGGCCTTGCGGAGGGGCCGTGCCGAGTTGCGGAATCCAAGATTCCGCAAGGAGACCGGCCCGCCTCCGTTGCCCTTGTCGTTGCCCCTCTCCCTGCGGGAGAGGGGCCGGGGGTGAGGGCGTTGCCGTTGTCCCAGCCCTCCTCTGCCCCCAGCATACTCACAAAGAATTCGCGAAAAATGTCCGCAAGATTTCGCATCTGAACCTGGTAAAACGGCTCGCTCAGAGACACTCTACTAGTGGGGGACACTATTTCCGGGTAACTACTCACCTAACCCCCTTTTCATTCCCCCTTCCCTGCAGGGAAGGGGGCTAGGGGGTTAGGAGGGCTAGGGGCTTAGGCCAAGCCACAACCTGAGTACTTACATCATTTCCGGTGCATTGCGATGAGCCGCTTGCCCCAAACCTATTGGCTTACCCAATAGAAAAAAATTCGCGTTCTATTCTGCAACTTTGCCTGCTGGCAACTAAAGTACCATTTACTCCCCCCTAGTAACAAAGCCCGTAGTATCACGGTCTCGTGGCGTTGGCGGCGATTTGACCCCCTGGAGCAAAACGCCGATTTAACCCCCCTCAGCAAGGGCTTGCTCAGGGGGGTCAAAGTTAACTCGCGGGCCTCTGTTAGTGCAACGCCTGGCTTACTCTGAGTTCGACTGCTCGGCCAGCACCATATTGTCGCGGTGGACGACTTCGTCGTGGCCGATGTGGCCGAGGATTTCCAGGATCTGGCTGGTATGAGCCCCCTGGATCTTTTCAAGTTCGCTGGCTGAGTAGTTGCTCAGTCCCCTGGCGATCTCCGACTCGTCCGGGCCGATGATGCGCACCAGGCCCCCGGCGGCGAAGTTGCCGCGCACCTGGGTGATGCCGACCGGCAGCAGGCTGGAGCCGTCGCGGTCGAGCAGCGCCCGGCGCGCGCCCTCGTCAACGCTGATGGTGCCGGCGGCGCGGACGGCCGTGGCGATCCACAGCTTGCGCCCCTGCACCGGCTCCCCGGGCACGAAGAATGTCCCCAGCTCTTCGCCGGCGATGATCCGGGTGATGATGTGCTCGGCGCGGCCGCGGGCCATGACTACGGCGATCCCGCAGTCGGCCAGCATCTTGGCGGCGGCCAGTTTCGCGATCATCCCGCCGTGCGATTCGGGGCCGCCGGTGCCTTCGGCACAGGCGCTGAAATCCTGGTCCGGCTCGACGCGGCTGATGAGCTGCGCGTTGGAATCAACTTGCGGATCGGCGGTGAACAGGCCCTCCTGGTCGGACAGATAGATCGCCAGGCTCGCGCGGGCCGTGGCTGCGACCATCGCCGCCAGCTTGTCGTTCTCCTGGAAGGTGATACCCTCGATGGACACGCTGTCGTTTTCGTTGATGACGGGGATGACGTGCTTGTCCAGCAGCGTCTCGATGGTGTTGCGCAGGTACAGGTAGCGGCTGCGGTCGGACATATCGTCCTGGGTGAGCAGTATCTGGCCGCAGACCAGTCCGCGCGCGCGCAGGGCTTCCGACCAGTGCCGCATCAGTGCCGGCTGGCCGACTGCGGCGGTCGCCTGGCGCAGCGGCATGCTGTCCTCGGAGCTGCTGATGGCCAGGAGCCGGCGGCCCAGGAATATCGCGCCGGAGGTGACGATGATGAATTCGTGGCCGTCCTCGCGCAGGGCGGCGATCTGCTGCCCGACGCTGTCGAGGAATCTTGTGTTAAGGCCGGTGGCACCGCCGGTTATCAGCCGCGTGCCGATCTTGACCACGATCCGCTTGCAGCGGCTGAATTGGTCGCGTTCAATTGCTGGTTCGTTGACCATTTGCATTTCAGTTACAGCCTCACGACGCCTCGGGGCTCCCGCCCGACGCCGTTGTCGTTGAGTCGTTTGGAGGGGCCGCATGGGTGGCCTGAGCGAAGCGAAGGACGGGCCCCATCCGGCCCAGCCGTTTGCTGTTGTCGTTTAGACCAGCCCGACACCGACGCCCTACTCCCTCGCCAGATACTCCCCGCTGCCGAGCCCTCCCCATCGCGTGGGTCGGGCTTTCCAGCCCGACACCGACGCCCTACTCCCTCCACAAATACTCCCCGCTGCCGAGCCCTCCCCATCGCGTGGGTCGGGCTTTCCAGCCCGACACCGACGCCCTACTCTCTCGCCAGATACTCCCCGGTGCTAAGCCATTTGTAGGTCGTCAGCTCGCGGATGCCGACCGGCCCGCGTGCATGCAGCCGATTCGTCGAGATGCCGATCTCCGCGCCCATTCCGAACTGCCCGCCATCGGTAAACCTCGTCGAGGCGTTGTGATACAGGCAGGCCGAATCGATCTCCGCCATGAACCGCCGCGCCGCCTCCGCGTCATCCGTGAAGATCGCCTCGGAATGGCTCGACGAGTATTTCTGGATATTGGCAATCGCCTCGCCTAGAGAGTCTACCACGTCCACGCTGATAATCAAGTCCAGATATTCGGTGTCGAAGTCTTCTTCAGTCGCCGCCACGACATTTTCGCACACTTCTCGCACCCGCTCGGTCCCACGCACCTCCACACCGCAGGCCTGCAAATCCGCGACGATGGCCTGCAATGCCTCCATATTATCCGCATGTACCCACAGGTTCTCGACCGCGTTGCAGACGCCCGGCCGCTGGACCTTGGCATTGTTCACGCAGGCCACCGTGCCCGGGATGTCGCAGGATGCGTCCACGTAGATGTTGCACAGGCCGCGGTCGTGCTTGAGCACCGGCACCGAGGCGTTCTCGACCACCGCACGGATCAGGCCCTGCCCGCCGCGCGGGACGATCAGGTCCACGTACTCATCCGCCCGGATCATCTCCTGGACGCCCTGGCGGTCGGTGGACTCGATTATCTCCACACACGAGCCCGGCAGGCCGACCTGCTCACAGGCCTCGGACAGCAGCTTTGCCAGCGCGATGTTGGAGTTGATGGCCTCCTTGCCCCCGCGCAGCAGCACCGCATTGCCCGACTTGATGCACAGGCCGGCGGCGTCGGCGGTCACATTGGGCCGCGACTCATAGACGATCCCGATGACGCCCAGCGGCACGCTGACCTTCTTGATTTGCAGGCCGTTGGGCCGCACGGTCTCGGAGAGCACGATCCCGAGCGGGTCATCGAAGGTAGCGACCTGTTCCAGGCCGACGGCCATATCCTCGATGCGCTCATCGGTCAGCAGCAGCCGGTCGAGCATCGCCGAGGACAGCCCGGCCTCTTGGCCGGCTTTCATATCGGCGTTATTAGCCTCTTTGATCGCCGGCCCAGAGCCGCGTATCTTATTCACCATCGCGATCAGCGCGGCATTACGCTTTTCGTCGCTGCTGATCCGGAGAGCGCCTGCGGCCTCTCTGGCCCCCTGCGCCTTCGTCAACACTTCCTGCTTGATGTCCATATCTGATTCTCCAGAGAGTTGGGATCTTCGGTAGTATATTTGTGCGTCAGAATACCGAGGTCGCCATGGATGCAATGAGACCTCTGGGCGAAAAGCTTTGGAGATGGTACTACGAACAAAGCTCTGTGGCAATACGAGCGAGTCTAGTGGCATAGTACTCATAGCGCGTCTCAGGTATGGGACTAATGGTGAACGTAGTGCGCAGGAAGGCGCATACCTTTCGATCACGTGGCGCCAAGGAATGATGAGCCACGACCTGCCTGTTGAATACGTTCAGCGCATGGCGGCTCTGATGGGCTATCGCGTTGCGTATGCATACGCTTTGGTCCAGAAAGGCACGATCATCACCCGACATCGATGAAAAGGGACGGCCCCCCCGAAAAAAGGCTTCGGCCATCTCGATAGTGCGGTCGAATGGCAACCAGTCCACCCATTTCCGCTGGCCTCTGATCACGTCCCGCGCCACCTGTTTAGACCCCACCTGGATTCTTGGCCTTATGTCGGCTCTTGCCCCCACAGCGCCACACAGCAAGCTCACAAATAGCTCTTCGATGAGGGCCTCAAAAGAGGTTATGCAGCGCAGGTAGAGGGCTTCATATATTTGCTCGACGTCCCGACGCGAGAGTTGGCCGTCCTGGTGCAGCGCCTCTTGCTTCCGGCGCAATCGGTCCAGCGCGTCGATGTGCTTAACGTAGTCTTTCGCCAAGTGCGACGAAGCCTTAGCCAACTCCGCACTCCTTGGCCAGGAATTCGAGTACTGTTCTTCGAGAGGAGACGTGTGTGGTCCTGCGCGCAAGAGCTTCAGCAACTTCCTGCGAGACGTCTTTGTCGGCAATCCGTGCACTGGCTCGGAGTAGGCCCTGCCTCATTCCTGGGGGCGGCTTTCGGGCGGCCTTTCGCGTGAGTGGAGAATGCAGGCCAAATGACACGTCGTACACCAGTGCGAAAAGGTCGTAGAAGAGGGGTATCCTCTTCAATGGGAGCTCAGCTAAGTCCTTCCCCAGTAGGTTGTCTATAGTGTCCATGACTTTGCGGAAACGGCGAGATACTTGGCTTTGGTCCTCGAATTTGTCTTCATGTTTATTGTACAATCTGTTTAGTGCAGCGCTTTGCTTGCCTACTATTCCGTCATACATTAGCTGGGCGAATTCACTTGTGAGCTCAACCTCCTGCATTCGGGCGATCTGGTTTTCCTTGAAAACTTGGAAGTTACGCCAGCGCTCAAGCTGCTCATAAGCCAAGGTGTACATGCATTGTTTGAATGCGCCGAAGAAGTTAGCGTTTCGGAGTTCCTGAGGGTTGAGTTTGACACCTGTCGCGTTCATTCTAGAGAATATCTGGAGTACCTCAGCATCGTCCGTACCCGGCGGGAGTACATGGACACTGAACTGGTAGTCGGCAATGCGGGTCCGGAACTCCTCCTCCAATTCAGCAAATGGTCGCCCCGCCATATCAGCGTTGTGTTGTTTGCTCACCGTAAACGCGTCCTTGGTTGGGTCGAAGTCGCATAAGCAATCTGGGTCTATGAATCCGAGCACTGTACGGAGGCGCTGCTGGCCATCCACGACCTCGCGCTTGGGGCGCAGGGACTTGCGGTCGGTCCTCATGCGGATGAATATGATGGGAATTGGCAAGCCTTTCACGATAGTATCGACTAGGTACGACTTGGCGGAAACGCTCCAGACCGGACGACGCTGGAAGCTAGGGCTCAGTTGTAGTGTCCCCGACCGCTGCCAGTCGAGAAAGTCCGACACGGTGAAAACAGTGCGCGTAATGTCCGTCAACATGCCATAACTCTCCTTGTCCTCGTGGTCTTGGTCGCCCCGCCTGGGGCGGGGCAGAAACCTACGGCTTGCCGGCCGCGTTCTTCCAAGGCCCAAGGATGTTACTTGGGCGTCCTCATGTGAGCCTCAGCTTGACACGACATTCTCTGATGCGATCCTCAATTCCTACGCGTGCGAGGAGTCTATGTGTAACATAGGCCACCGCAGAGTCTCGTCTGAGGCTGCCACGGGCTCTGGTATGGCTATGTGAAGGCCTGTGTTATGCCTCTTTCGGCATCGGCGGCGAGAATCCTGCACGGCAGGCGTCCTCACGCGGCCACCTCACACCCGTAGAAGCCGCCTCGCGACTGTGCTCCGCGGTCGCACGGGCCGTTGTCACTATGCCCAAACCGTCATTTCCCCCAATCCGGTAAGACAGGTCGTAGTCACAATAGTATAAGCCAAAATCAGGATTAAGTGAAAGGGTATCGAGAGGCAGAACAGAGCGCCAGCGTCGCCGCATCAGCCTTACACACTAATCCATGCACGTGCTGAAATCCGGGTACATCAATATTTTAGTTGACATTTCTTTCCTGAAGATGCTATGCTCAGTTTGCTTTGGTGGTCAAATGCATGCCAAAGTGATGCGGCAAAAAAGCTAGAGTTGTTGGCTGATAGCTTGATGCAGAGACGCACCCCTTCCCAAGCTAGGCCCGAATGGCTAGCTTATA
Organism: bacterium; assembly: GCA_030604405.1. Lineage (GTDB taxonomy): Bacteria > Armatimonadota > Zipacnadia > Zipacnadales > UBA11051 > UBA11051. The sequence continues at coordinate 9,096 of JAUVVY010000024.1, forward strand.
CCAAGAAGGAGGTGCGCCTCTTATGGCTACAGGCAAAGTCAAGTGGTTCAACGACTCGAAAGGCTTTGGCTTCATCGAGACCGAAGATAGCGAAGATGTGTTCGTACATTTCTCCGCTATTACCGGTGAAGGCTATCGCTCTCTCGCCGAGAACGACGAAGTCGAGTTCGACATCGTCCAGGACGGCAAAGGCCCTCGCGCTGAGAACGTTAGAGTCATTAGCTAAGTACAAGCTCGTTTGCCACGAACACGGAAGCCCCTGCTGAAATCTAGCAGGGGCTTTTTTGCCCCGGGATAGCCGTGCGAGCGCATCAGAAGTGCCATTTTTGGCGGAGGGTGTGGTATGCTGCGGCCTCGACGGCGTGGCGGGCGTCCTCATCCGGCCACCTGACACCCGTGGAAGCCGCCTCACGACTGTGCTCTGCGACCGCCCGGTCCGTGATCACCAGGTCCAAACCGGCATTTTCCCTGATCTGGTGCGACAGGTCGTGGTCGCAATAGTACAGGGCAAAATCAGGATCGGGTGAAACGCTGTCCAGAAGCAGCGTGGAGCGCGGGAGCCATAAGCAGGCCAGGTGCGCCCACCATAGCACGTCGAGGCGCGGCTGACGCTGGTCCCAGGAGCCGATCTCCGTGCCGAGCTTCAGGCCGAGGAAGCTGCGCTCGGTCTCCTCGCCGCCGCTCATGCCGCCAAATGAGGAGATGGTGTTGCCGCCGACCTCAGTATAAAGCGGCGCGACCGCTCCGGTCCGCTCGCCGTGCAGCGCATGGGCCTCGCGGAAGGCCTCGACGATGCCGGGCCGGGCTATGACATCGGACTCCACGACCAGCAGTGCCTCGGAGCCGTTCTCGCGGGCGAGCCCGAAAGCATGGCCCAGCGACAGGCCCATGTTTGGCGAGTCCTCGGCGCCGAGTTCGCGGCAATGATACACCGCGCGCTGCCCGATCTCCTGCCCGTCGCGGATAACCGGGCCGGCTGACGCGGCGTACAGTTCCGCATCCGGCTGTGGCGAGAAGTCATCGCCGATCAGGTGCACGAAAGACGCCGGGACGACCTGCTCCAGCGCGGCGAAAGTGCGGCTCGCCACATCGTAGCGGCCGTGCACCGGGGTGAAGAGTGTGATCATGGGATTGTTATCCTAGCGTTTGTGAGCCGGCGGGCGGCTATGGCGGACAAGCCCGCGGCCTACAATGAATGCCTCCAAACGACGACGACGACACCTCCTAACCCCCTGGCCCCCTTCCCTATCAGGGAAGGGGGAATCAAAGGGGGATAGGCAAGGCTGCCCTGTCCACGCGGATATGTTTCGTGACGCAAATGTGCAATATGAATCAATCGGTCTCGGATTCGGGCGGGGCATCCAACTGCGGCAGGCGGGCCAGGACCGCGCGAACCACAACAGCTACCACCAGCCCGATCCCAAACAGGGCAGCGCCAGCATAGACGCCGAAAAGCGCCGCAGCCACCGCGGCCATCGCCCCTGCATCCGCAGACAATAGCAATAACTCGTAGGCGCGACGATGCTCCCGATCGAGGTGCTTTCCAAGCCACGCGGCCGCCAGCGCGACCACCACCGCGCCGGTCAGCGGAAGAAGTATCATCATCGGCCGGTGCAGTTTCGGAGGCAATATCAACGCCCAGGCCGCGCCGATGAACGCCCCGGCAACTACCCCGCACATGCCGTAGCCGAACACCGTCAGATAGGCCCGCGGTTGCGGTGCCGTGCGCGTCGCAAAATCGTACCGGCACTGTGGGCACTTTCCGCTGAGTTTGTCCAATGGCAGCGGAAAGCCACAGTTGGGGCAAATTCGGTCAGAGTCGCGCCTGCTCATGCTCGCTTCCGTCGGAAATCAGACTGGAAGACTCTATTCGCGGTAGCAGTGCGAAATCCTTCCGTGGGGCTCTGGCGCACAAGCCGCGACGGACCTCAGTGCGGTGCCCCGAAGGACACTCCGCGCCAACGGCGAAACATACAAAGACCGTAACTACTCACCTATCCCCCTAGCCCCCTTCCCTGGTAGGGAAGGGGGAATCAAAGGGGGTTAGGCCAAGCCACAAGCTGAGTATTTGCCAAACACCTGGCACACTCGCGAGCCGAGAGCTGAAAGTACAAGCGTGGAGGAGATATATATGCGCGATTTTCGGAGCGAATATAACACACTGGCCGAGCGTATGGCTGAAAAGGGCATTGCCATCGAGCCTGTCAAGGCCAGGCTGAAAGCCCAGGCGATTGAAACTCCCTCGTGGGGTTACGCAGACTCCGGCACCAGGTTCGGGACCTATCCTCAGCCCGGTGCGGCCATCACTATCGAAGAGAAGCTGGCCGATGCCGCGCAGGTGCACAAGTTCACCGGCGTAGCGCCGGCCGTCGCCGTGCATGTGGCATGGGATTTCCCCGATGGCTTCGATCCGGCAATAGTCGAGTATGCCGAAAGCCTCGGAGTGCGGATCGGCGCGATCAATCCGACCTGCTTTCAGGACCCCGAAGGGCTGATGGGCACGATCGCCAATCCGGACGCCCGCATTCGGCAGAAAGCCATTGATCACATGCTCGAGTCGGTCGAGATCGGCAGGCAGGTCGGCTCGCGGAACCTGAGTCTGTGGTTCACCGATGGCACGAATTACCCGGGCCAGGATGACCTGATACAGCGCAGGCACCGCGTCAGCGAGAGCTTGCAGGCGGTCTATGAGGCGATGCCTGAGACGATGCGGATGCTGATCGAGTACAAGCCCTTCGAGCCGGCGTTTTATCACACCGACATCGCCGATTGGGGGATGGCTTACCTGTTCGCGAAGACCTGCGGCGAGCGGGCGAAGGTGCTGATTGACTTGGGCCACCACTTGCACGGCACCAACATCGAACACATCGTGGCGACGCTGCTGGATGAAGGCATGCTCGGAGGCTTTCATTTCAACAACGCCAGGTACGCCGATGATGACCTGGTGACCGGCTCGGTGAACCCGTACCAGGACTTCCTGGTATTCGACCAGCTCGTGGTGGCCGAAAGCAAGCCGCAGGCGGCGGATATCGCCTATATGATTGACCAGAACTTCAACGTGAAGCCGAAGCTAGCGGGGATGATCCAGAGCTGCTGCAACATCCAGCGGACCTACGCCAGGGCGCTGCTGGTGGATCGGGGGAAGCTGGCAGCGGCGCGGGAAGATGGCGATATCATCGGCTCCGAGCAGGCGCTGATAGAAGCGTTCAACACCGATGTGGAGCCGCTGCTGATGGTGGTGCGGGAGGAGATGGGGCTGGAGCCGGAGCCGCTGGCGGCATACCTGGCAAGCGGCTACCAGGAGCAGATCGAGCAAGCGCGGGGCATCCGGGAGGCCGGCGGCGGGCTGGGATAGAACGGCTGGGCAGGATGCCTCACCCACGGGCTTTTTGTGATGCTCGGCCCGCCCTCGCCGGGAGTTCTCTGCGGGAGACATGGTGTCCGAAATGATGGACTACACCTTCGTTGACCATACCCAGGTGCGTGACCTCATTGAGCAGGTTACAATGCTCGAGGCGGTGGCGTTCGCTGAGTACGAGGGCGCGCCGACCTTTGACGAGAGCTTCACTGAATGGTACCTGAGGCGCCCCGGCTCCACTGCAAAGCTGTGCGTGGCTGCACTGGACGACGAGCAGATGGTCTCGGTGGTGCTGGTGGCAATCCAGCCGGTGCAGCTCGGCGGCAAGGTGCTGGACTGCGGGATCATCGATTCGGTGGCCACCCATCCGCAGCACCGCAGGCAGGGCCTGGCACGCAAGCTGATGGAGATGGCGCATGAGCAGATGCGGGTGGCTGGTGCTGATGCAGGGGTGCTCTATACCAACCCCGAGGACCACCCGTACCCGTTCTATCAGCGGCTGGGATATCAGACGCGGGCGATCTGCCGGATGATGGAAGGCAGGAGGCCCGCCGAGAATGGGACGCTGACGGTGAGGGCGGCGGATGCGGTCGAGCATGAGATGATTGCCCGGATGCTGAATCAATTCTACAGCGCGCACGAGGGCTACGCGCCGCTGAGTGCCGAGCTGTGGGAGTGGCATAAGGTGGCCAGGCCGATAGCAATGGAGCCCCTGCTACTGGTGGCTGAGGCCGATGGAAAACTGGCGGCGACCTGCACCTACGCTGAAGTGCCGGTGCTGCTGAGGGGCGAGACCGTTACCGTGGCCGTGCTTTCGGATTTTGCTTGCGAAGCCGATGCGTGCGATGGGGCGGAGGCCGTGATGAGCGTGCTGGCGGCAGCGCCGCGAGAGAATGTGATGTGTCTGGTTGATGAAGCGGACCCGCTGGCCGACTTGTACGCCGCTGCCGGGTTCGAGAAGGCGGTCAGTGAAGTGAGCATGGTGCTGCCGTTTTCCAAAGCGGCGTACGAGGCGATGGCGAACAAGTGCGGGCCGTGGTACGTGATGGTCGAGTCGGTGATCGGAGTATAGGCGACAGCAGAATGATCGAAGCAATCGTCAATATCCTGACGATGACTGTAAAGATCACCGTCATCGTGTTTCTGATGATGGTGGTGATCGAATACCTGCAACTGCGCTATCAGGCGACAATGCGGCGGGGTCTGACCGGCCGGCGCTGGATACAGTACGTGGTGGCTGCGCTCCTGGGAGTGGTGCCGGGCTGCGTCGGGGCGTTCTTTGTGGTCAGCCTGTATATGCGCGGACTGACGAGCTTCGGGGCACTGGCGGCGGTGTTGATTGCAACCTCGGGCGACGGGGCCTTCGTGCTACTGACGGAAACGCCGCAGACCGCCCCCCTTCTATTTGCCATTTGCGCGCTCGCCGGTGTGCCAGTCGGCTTTATCGCTGATGCGCTGGTGGATAAGTTCAAGATCAAACTGTGTGAGCACTGTGAGCCGGAGCTGCACGAAGAGGACATGGCGGCATCCCCCTTTTCTCTGTCGCATTTCGTCCGCGAGCATGTGTATCATCACATCATCCGTCAGCATCTGCTGAGCCTGTTTCTGTGGCTGCTGGGCGCGTTTGTGGTGCTTCAACTGATCCAGCCATACGTGGATGTGCGCGGGCTGCCGGTGAGTAATGTGGTGTTGGTGGCTATCGCTGCCGGCATCGGGATCTTGCCCGAAAGCGGCGCGCATCTGGTGTTCGTGCTGCTGTTTGCCGAGGGCGCGATCCCGTTTTCGGTGCTTCTGGCCATCAGCATCGTGCAGGACGGTCACGGCCTGATCCCGCTCTTGTCGGCATCGGTGCGCGACTCTTTGTACGTGAAGGCGGTCAATGTGGCGGCAGGGCTGATCATCGGCCTGGCGGCGCTGGGCTTGGGGTACTAGGCCGGCAGGTGCGCGCGTCAGGTGCAAAGAAGCGTAAAGAGTGCTTTGGCGGCCAGATTACCCCACAGGGGGCCTGTGATGGGTAAACCGATTATCTTCGATACTGACATCGGCAGCGATATAGATGACGCCTATGCGCTGGCGCTGATATTGCAGTGCCCGGAGCTGGAACTGACAGGCGTCACGGTGGGCCACGGGCCGACGCGACAGCGCGCCAAGCTAGCGCTGAAGATGCTGCACTACACTGGGCGTGACGCTGTACCGGTGGCGGTGGGTCGGGAAAGCGACTGGGATGTAAACCAGGCTCCGTGGGCCGAGGATTTCGACCTGCTGAGTCCGATAGAGCAGCCGGCGGCGGAGTTTGTGGTCGAAACGATTGACAGCCGGCCGGGCGAGATCACGCTCATCTGCGTGGGTCCCTTTACGAATCTCGGGGACGCTCTCGAACTGGACCCGGCAGTGATGCAGAAGGCCCGGCGGGTGATAGTCATGGGCGGCTGCATCGGCCTGCCGGATGGCGCAACCCCTGAGCCGCACCCCGAATACAATGCCACAACGGACGCTGAAGCGACGCAGAAGCTGCTGGCAAGCTGCGGTGCGATTACGCTGGTGCCGCTGGACGTGACGAAGCATGTGCCGCTTTCGGAGCGCAACCGGCAGCTTCTGGCCGAGGCGGATTTGCCCCTGCCGCGTGCGCTCACAGAGCTTTATGAATACTGGCCGGGTGAGACGCCGCTGTTGCACGACCCGCTGGCGGTAGGGATGGCCGTATTGCCGCGCTTCTGCCAGACCGAGCGGATGAGAATAAGCGTGGACGACGCTGGTGCGACGCTGATTTCTGAGGACGGCATCGAGATGGCGGTGTGCAGCACGGTTGAAGCAGAGGCGTTTCTGCATTTCTTCATGTCGCGGCTGCTGAGCGAATGGGGCGGGAAGTGAGGAGCGACGTTGGCTGATTTCAGAGAGCAGCAAGCAGAGTTCCCCATAGATATGATGCTGGCGCGGCGGGGGCTGCGTCACCACACCCTGGGGCCAACCGGCAGGCGCGTCTATTGCGACCGGCTCGATAACCTAATCGGGCTGCGCGGCCGGTTTTGCTACCTCCACGACCGCGAGGACGGCCAGGCGATACGAGACCCAATCCTCATGAAGATAGCCGTCAACGGGACGCCGATTACCAGCAAGCGCGCGGCTGCATACTGGTATCCGTCGCATCTTTATCGGCGCACCACCCAGCATGACCTGCGCATCCAGGAGTACAAGTTCATCACGCAAGATGACGTGCTGTGTGACCAGATCGAGCTGACTAATGAGAGTGATGCGGAAGTCACCATTACTATCGAGACGAGCAGCGGCGCGCTTTTGGAGGCGGCCCGGGTGGGCAAGGACGGTATCGCCGGCGGGTGGCGGACATACGGCCAGTCGCTGCGGATGATCCTGGCCGCACCGGCGCGGCCTGATAGCAGCACGCGGGTCCTGAGCACCAGGCTGCGTCTGGGAGCGGGGCAGAGCACAGAGCTGTTCGTGGCCATGGCGGTCGCAGATACCCAACTTGTCGCACAGGAGGTATTGCGCGGGTGGGTGAAGCACGAGGACCCGCTCCTGGCGCACCGTAAGCAATATCAGGCCTGGTATGATGAGAATTGCCCCCGATTTGAGTGCTCTGATGAATGGGTCAGCCGCATGTGGTGGTATCGGTGGTTCGTGGTGCGGCACAATTATGTTGACCCGCGCCTGGGCCACATCCGCCATCCGCTTTTCTACGAGGGCAAGCACGGCGGCTATGCGCGCGGGATCACTGCCAGTGCGCCGCTGATTATCAATGAGGTGCGCTGGCTGCGCGATGCCGAGTACGCCCACGGCATGATGCGCAATTACATCGAGACACAGCCGCAACACGGCCTGTACCGCGACTTGTGGGTGGACTGGGTGCGAGACCTTGAGCCGGGACGCGAGGGCAATCCGGACCCCGGGTACGAGGAGTTCCTGCCGGCGGCGTTTTGGGGAGCGCTGCTGGTGCACCCGGATAAGGAATTGCTGGAAGATGCGGCGGCCTCGATGGTGGCAAACATCGCCGGGCTGCGCGAAATCCGCGACCGCAACGACAACCTGCTGCTCAACCCGGGCGGGCACCACATGACCCAGGAGCACGCGCCGTCGTTTGCCCACTTCCATAAATACAAAGACTGGTATGACTACACCGAGCTGGAGCGGCCGGATTACTCGGCCTTCTTCTACGCGAATCTGTGCGCGACGGCGGCTGCACACCGCAAGCTGGGCAACGCGCAGGAAGCGGAATGGTTCGGGAACCTGGCAGCGCGCTGTGCGAACGCGATCTGTGAGCAGCTGTGGGACCCCGAAGACGGCTGCTTCTACAGCATCCGCGAGCAGGACGGAGAGTTCGCCAGGTGCCGCGAGGCCAACGGGCTCTTCCCCTTTGCCTTCATGGCGGTGCCTGATGCGCCCGAGTACCACCGGGCGGTCGAATACCTGCTGGACGAAGAGGAGCTGCTGACACCGTGGCCGTTCGCAACGGCCTCGCAGCGATGTCCGGCCTTCTCGGCGCAGCCCGGCTACTGGGGCCGGCAGAAAAAGCGCGCCTTCTGCATGTGGAATGGCCCGACGTGGCCGTACACCAACAGCATTTTAGTCGAGGCGCTGGGCAACCTGGTCCGTCACCATTCGCAGGAGCTTGTGAACGCGGAGATACTGCGCGCGTTTATGGGCAAGTTTGCGCGGCTGATGCACGAGGACGGTGACGCCGGCTTGCCGCTGGTGCGGGAGTGCTACGACGGCGAGACCGGCAAGGGCTACGGCTGCCCGGACTATTTGCACAGCTCCTACAATGACTTGATAGTGCGCTTCATGTGCGGGCTGACGCCGGCGGACGAGCAGGAGCTTGTGATTGACCCGCTGTGTGCCGGGTGGTCGCATTTCCGCCTCGAGGGGCTGCGCTACCAGGGCCATGACATCAGCATAATCTACGAATCGCGGCCCCGCAAAAAAGCGTATCAGGACGTTGAGGCAGGCCTGACCGTGATTGTTGATGGAGAAGTCGCCGCGCACGCAGCCCGGCTGGAGGCAGTGGCGATAGAATTGCCGGCAGCAGAAGAGGCGGACGCTGAAGATGATGACGCGGGCGGCGAGGTTGTGCATTGAACGGCGGACTACACGCAACATGGGCCTTCGATGCGACGGTGTCTGTTCCTGCAGACATTGTATCATCTGGTCGTCGTGATGGCTGGGCTGTTGCTAGCGTTGAGTGCCGTCGTACGGATCCTCTGTTAGCCATGGGCCCGGGCCGACCGTGCCGGTGTCGGCCTTGTACGTCGCCCTGACGTCTAAGCTGCTGTCCACGTTGAGTACCTCGCCGGCCTTGAGGAGTACCTTGCCGGGTTTCACCCGCGATGTGACCATCACCTCTCCCTTATACACCATCACGTAACTGGCCCAGAGGTAGCGCTCCTTATACACGGTAACGCGGAAGTGGGTACCCCGGACGGCAGCGACTACCTCAGGAGTGAGAACCTCAAAGCGAGACCCGGGAGTAACTGTCACGTCAACCGAGCCTTGTTGCCCGTCGGGGATCCATACGACAGTGTGAAGTCCGGCGTCACTGGAGACCGATGTCAACACAGCAACGCTCAGGCCGTCTTGAATATCTACCCGGCTGCCATCCGCGAATTTCAGTACGCCTCCCTCAACAAACTCGCCCGCACCTATTATCGTCGCATTGTGGGTTATGGCTCCCATCGGGCCGACTTCGGACTTGCTCTTGCCGCAGAGCACTGCGGCCTTGCGGCCGCGGTTGTGGCGCGGGCATCCGACCACGAATTCGCTGGCCTTGGCGACATTATAGCGGCCCACAAAGAAGGCACTGTAGCTGTCATCTGAATCGCGATCCTTGGGACACACGAAGATGCTGTTAGTGTCCACATAGGGGCCCACGGAGACAGGCAGCCGCGACATCGGCGGCCCATGGTGGTCCTGATGATACAATTGGGCCGCAACGCCGATCTGATGCAAATTAGCGGCGCACTGGACTACTCTAGCTGACTCCCGGGCGCCGGCGAAGACAGGAAAGAGAATCGCCGCCAATACAGCGATTATGCCGATAACGGCAAGCAGCTCACTGAGAGTGAAGCCCCGAGCCCTGTAGTCGCCTCGCATTTGTCGTCCTCCCTACCACATTGATGTGTGATATGTGCCGAATCCCGGTGGGATCGGCCGGCCTGTCACGGCTGAGTCTCGCAGCCTCATTGGTTCCGATTGCCAGGAGGATTCTACCCCGTTACGCTCAACTTATTCATAATTGATTCTCAAGACGCGGTCAAAGTCAATGCCAGCGTGGCGAAAGCCGCATAGCAATGGCATCACAACTGTGACTGGGCGAAAAAAAGGCTGCGCCTGAATCTCGGGCGCAGCGGACCTGGGTGCGACGATACCCGTTACGGCTAAGGTTGTGTCACTCGGGCATTATCGTCATCCCTATCTTTCCTTCTTGTCCTTCTTAGGTTTCTTAGGCGTGGGCTTCGCATCGTCGGGGTTTTCCACGACGATTGACTCGTCGGCATTCAGGACTACTATCCCGGGCTTGAGGCGGCATTCGACCTCGACCTCTCCTTCGTCCACGCTCACGCGAGTGGCCGCGTAGTGGTCGCGGCCCTTGGTCTTATACACGGCAACCTGGAAGCTAGTACCGCGGACGGCAGCGACTATCTCAGGAGTGACGACCTCGAAGCGCGACCCTGGAGTAACTGTCACGTCAATCGAGCCTTGGTTGCCTTCGGGGATCCACACTACGCTGTGAAGGCCTCCCTGCGTGGTGACAGACGTTAGTACAACAACGCTGAGGCCGTTTTGAATATCTACTCGGCTGCCGTCGGCGAAGTTGAGTACGCCACCTTCAACGAATTCCCCGATTCCAATCTTCTGCTCGTTGTGTGTCACAGCTCCTGCCAGACCGATTTCGGTCTTGGCCTTGCCGCAGATAACTGCGGCCTTGCGGCCGTTGCTGTGCCGCGGACATCCGACCACGAATTCGGTGGCCGCCGCCGGACGATAGCGGCCCACAAAAAACGCACTATAGCTGTCCAACGAGTCATGATCGGCGGGACACACCAAGACGCCGGCGCTGTCCACGTACGGCCCTAGCGAGGCAGGAAGCGGGGTCATTGGCGACCCGTGGTGGTCCTGGTAATAGACCTGGGCCGCAACGGCAATCTGGTGGAGATTGGCAGTACAGCGAACTAATCTGGCTGAATCGCGAGCACCTGCAAACACGGGGAAAAGAACCGCCGCCAAGACGGCAATCACGCCCATGCTGGCAATGAGTTCGCTGAGAGTAAAGCCACGACCGGTGTTATTTTTGCACATTTAGGTGTCCCCCCGTCACCGGACTTACGATGTGGCGGTTGCTACATACGGTTTACCTCCGCGAATCTCTCACGTCTTTGCCCAGAGCCCCCTTGGTTGGCGCTGAGGCCATCATGGTACCATCAAGTTGCTCAATTGTTTCTCATCGTAGTCTCAAGGTATGCTCAAGTCCAGAAAATGCCCGATAGCCTCGAAATACGCATTTTCGCGCAGCCTTGTCGAAGCAGGTTTGATGCCAGGCAGAAGGTGAGGCGGCGAATCAGAGCGAAAGCGACAACTGAGCATCACATCCAAATACCTTCCGCATCAATTACCGCAGTCAGCTTTGAGACCTGCAACTGACCGTCTCTGTGCTGATGATGCGACGAAAATGGTGGTGAGAGGCAGATATGGCGCGCGAAGCAAACAAGCAGATTGCCGAGCGGGCCCGGAAGATACTGGCGGCCCTGCGTGAAGAATACGGCCCGCCCAGAACAGCTCTTCGCTACCGCGACCCCTGGGAGCTGCTGGTGGCGACGATACTTTCGGCGCAGTGTACTGACGAGCGCGTCAATCAAGTCACGCCAGGGCTTTTCGCCAGATACCCGGCAATTAAGGATTTTGCGGCGGCCGACCGGGCTGAGCTGGAGGAGTTAGTGCGGCCCGCCGGCTTCTTCCGCAACAAAGCGCGCGCCATTCACGAATCGGCACAGCAGATTATGGAGCAATTCGACGGCAAGATGCCGCAGACCATGGAGGACTTGACCAGCTTGCGCGGCGTGGCGCGCAAGACGGCCTCGGTCGTGCTGCAGGATGCGATCAAGCCCGACGGCCCACATGACGGTGTGGTAGTGGATACGCATGTGCAGCGGCTGTCGAAGCGGATGGGGCTGGTGCCCGCGAGCTGGGACAACGCCGCTAAGACCGAGCGGCGGCTGATGGAGATCTTCCCGCAGGAGGAATGGGACCTGTCTTTCACCTTCATCGAGCACGGGCGGGCGGTCTGTGCGGCACGCAGGCCCAAGTGCGAGCAGTGCGTGGTCTATGATCTATGCCCCCGCCGCGGAGTTTGAGCACAGCGGGCCACCCCCCCACCCACTCGTCCGGAGTGGGCACTCGCCCTTCCTCACCCACACATCAGGCACGGCTACCCCGGCCATCCCAATGATCGGCGCAAAACAGGCAGGAGCGCTTCAGATCTCTAGCTTTGACGAACGAATGTTGTCTCGGGGGAGGACTTGCTGCGCGGATGAAAGAACGTGATACCAGGTAAAAGCCTCCGTGGAGCCGTGGAAGTGAGGCAGTTCGGGGGAGTACATTTCAATGTCTCGTCCGAAAGGAGCTGAATTGCCTTGAAGATAACCCATCTGGAAACGCTCCACGTTGCCCCTCGCTGGCTCTTTGTAAGAGTCCACACTGACGAGGGCCTCGTCGGCTTAGGGGAGTGCCTGGGCGATAAGGCAAGGGCAGTGGCCGGGGCGGTGGATGAATTGGCCGGGTATTTGACAGGCCAGGACCCCTTCAGGATCGAACATCACTGGCAACTCATGTACCGAGGTGCGTTCTGGCGAGGCGGCCCGATTCTCAATGCAGCGATCAGTGGCGTGGAGATCGCGCTCTGGGACATTCTGGGACAGGCGCTTGGGGTGCCCATTTATCAGTTGCTCGGCGGCAAGTGCCGCGAGCGAGTGCGCATGTATCCGCACATCAGCGGGGACACGCTGGAGGACTTGGCGGAGAGTGCTGCCTCGGCCGTGGCGCAAGGCTTCACGGCTGTGAAGTGGTGTCCTCTGCCTCCCACCAGAGCCGTGGACACTCCCAAGATGCGCCAGGAGGCTGCGGAGCAAGTCCGCGTTGTCCGGGAAGTCGTCGGGGATGAGGTTGATATCTTGATTGACATGCACGGGCGACTTTCTCCCGCTATGGCGATTCTCCTCGGCGAGAGATTCGCGGAGTACGAACCTATGTTCCTGGAGGAGCCGTGCCTGCCGGAGAACGTTGACGCCATGGCCCGCATCGCCCGGACTCTCAGGACGCCCATTGCTACCGGCGAACGCTTATTTACCAGGTTCGGCTTTCGAGAAGTACTGGAGAAACAGGCGGCCGCGATCGTGCAGCCAGACGTCACCACATGCGGCGGGATTATGGAACTGAAGAAGATCGCGGCGATGGCTGAAGCACACTATGTCGCCATAGCACCTCACAATCCCTATGGTCCTGTAGCCACGGCGGCATCGCTGCACGTGGATGCTTGCGTCCCCAACTTTCTCATCCAGGAATTCGTCGCCCTGGGTGAGGGATGCCTGAAACAGCCCATAACTGTGACCGACGGGTATGCTGACATCCCCGACGGGCCGGGACTGGGCGTCGAACTTGACGATCGGGCAGTCCGGGACAGGCCACGCCAATTGTGGGACATCCCTACGTGGTGTCACGCAGACGACGGCTCTGTGGCAGATTGGTAGAAGTGGGCTCTGGCCCGAATAATTCACAAGCCGCGTACCTCGGCCTGCCCTGAGCTTGCCGAAGGGAGCAACGTCGAAGGGCAGCCCGAGGTCGTTCTAGCTCTTACAACACTCGCCAGGAGGCTTCGTGGACATGGCAGAATTGATGCTCCGCTACCAGGGATACGAGTATGTGGTCGCAGGTGAGCGACTGCAACTGCAGAGCAATGGCACGGTGTTAGCCGAGTTCAACCTGGCCCCGCTGGTCAATGGGCAGGCCACCACTATTGAGCAATGGCATGAGACTGAGCGCCAACACTTTTGCGCTGATCTGCAGCCTGAGGGACAGGTTCACCTGGCTGTGCGTGAAGGCTATGTCTGTTACTGGATGGAGACGTGCACTGAGCAGTTCGACACGCTCACCTACTTCCCTCAGTCGGTCGCCACCGGCAGCGACTGGCAGACATATCTGTCCGACGAGCACGACCGGCGCTGGGACCTTGCTGTTGACACTGAGGTAGCCCTTTCCAGCGCCTATCCGCGCATGAATGTGGATGGTGCAGAAGGGGCTGGTATGTGCGATCCTGGCGACAGGCCTCCGAGCTGGATATGGAACCTGCCGGTACGGGCCTGCAGCTTCGCCACGGACCAGGGCGACTGGCTGGGCCTCTGTGTTCCTGGCCCGCTGGCAGTGGGCGTTACGCGCCTGAAGATGGAGCAGCAGCGTTTTTCCATGACCTTCCAGATTCTGCGGCCGGCCTGCGATGAAGGTCGGATGCCGGAAGTCTATCTCGTCCCCGGATTGCCAGGCCCCTACGACTGCCTGGAGAGCCAGCGGACGATATCCGAGGCGCGCGGCTGGGTGGTGGCCAAAAGCCCCGACCATCCCCAGTGGTGGACTCATCCCACCTTCAAGTGCTGGGATGAACTGGTTCGCCTGCAAGGCGAGGCCTTCGTCTATGATGAGCAGGGCAACGCCACCACGATCATGACCACGGACAATCTGCTCAAATGGCTCGACATGGTTGAAGAGTCTTGCGGTCTGGAGGGCCGCATCAACATCGTCATTGACCAGTACTGGTTCTACCGCTACGGCGACCGCGGCGTCATCAACGAACTGGGTGGGCAGGCCGGACTACGCAACACGATAGACGAATTGCGTGAGCGCGGCGTTCATACCGGACTCTACCTGCATCAGTACATGGTTGATACCCTGGTTGCGTTCTACCAGGAACATCCTGAGGCCTTCTGCAAATGTAAAGACCCCGATTTCGAACTGTCACACGGCGTGCGAGTTGGTGCCGATGCGACTACGGCCTACGTTGACTGGACTCATCCGTTGGGACGGCAGTACATGCTGGATACGGTCGAATATATTCTGTCTGATGGCGACGGCTGCTTGAACGCCGACTGGCTTATGATCAATAACAACTTAGCTCCCGATCCGCGCTTGTACGATTTCCACGATCCCGACTGGGGCATCGGGGACTTGATGCAGTACAAGGTGCAGCGCGCGATGTACACGCGAGCCAAAGAGGTCAAGCCTGACGCGCTGGTGCGCCGGCAGTCGCCGGCTGAACCGTGCTTCCAGGCATTCTGCGACAACGCGAATCTGTGCGAGCACTGGACCTCGGTAATGACGCCATCTTACCGACGCGGACGGATCGCGACACGGGTGCTGCGCGACGTAATCTTCAGCACCGACGCCTGGTTTGTGAGCCTGACCAAGGCCTACGAATACTACATGAACATGTGCGTGTGGAACGTGCCGGAGATCGAGTCGGTTGAGCATGCAATCCACCCATACATGTACTGGCGACCACTGCAGGAGAAGGACTTCCGCCGGCGCAGAGCCGGGCTGCAGGTGTACATGAACGCTCCCATCAACATCACAGATCAGTGCTGGGTGGACCTGGACGGCGACCACCTGCTCGCCTGGCGAAAATACACCCGCGGGCCTCTGGCCGGCTTCTATGCGGCTCTGGCCCTCAGCACGCGCTGCTTCGTCACTTACAGCCCCACCCAGGCGCTGACAGCCGCCACAGAAACACGCCTGGCCGACATTCCTCTGCCTGCGAATGCGGAGATTGCGGCTGTGCAACGCGTGCTTCATTCGGGGGAGGCCCAAGCGCACGAATATGAGCTGTGCAGATGTGACCACGGCCCTGCGCTGCGCACCCAGATTCCCGACTGTGCGGGCGAAGTGGCGTATGTACGGATTTGCTACACACTCGGAGATTAGCCTGGCAAAGCGCACCAATGCTATTGCCCCGGACAGGGTGTTGGCGAAACCCACCACAGAACGAGGAGCGAGGCTAGGATGAAATCGCTGTTGGATATGCCAGTTTCATGTGTAGATACGCCTGCTCTGCTGGTTGATTACGCGATACTGCAGCGCAATATCCAGCGGCTGCAGGAGGCCAGCGCTGCGGCTGAGATTGCAGTGCGCCCGCACATCAAGGCGCACAAGACCCCGCAGGTCGCCCAGATGCAGATACAAGCCGGAGCCATCGGGGTGACATGCGCCAAGCTCGGTGAGGCGGAGGCGATGGCCGCCGGCGGCATCGAAGATATCTTCATCGCCAACTGCCTGGTCGGGCCGACCAAGATGGCCCGGCTGGTGGGCCTGGCTAAGCACGTGCGGCACTTGTCTGTGGCCGTGGAGAGCATTGAATCGGCCCGGCAGATGAGCAGCGCGTTTTCCGAGGCTGACATGCAGCTCGATGTCATTATCGAAGCCAACATCGGCTCCAACCGTGCCGGAGTGGAGCCTGATGCGGCTGTAGAATTCGCAAAGGCGCTGGCCGATTTCCCGGCGCTGCAGATCAGAGGCATCATGGGGTATGTCGGCTTTGCGTACTACGGCGGCGGGCCGGAGGACTTCGCCGAATCCGCAGCCAGAGAGGCAAAGGCGCTGAGTGATGTCGCTGCTGATCTGCAGGAGGGGGGATTCGAGGTGCAGGTGATATCCGGAGGCTGCACTCCGACTGCGGGGCGCTACCAGAAGGGCTGTGGCCTGACCGAGGTGCGCTGCGGAACATACTGCCTCAATGACCACAATCAGGTTGACCTGGGCGCGTGTAGCAGGCAAGACATTGCCGCGACGGTGCTAAGCACGGTGGTCAGTGTTCCGGCTGAAGACCGGATTATCATTGACGCCGGAACCAAGGCGCTCGACCAGGCCGTCAGCGACCTGACCGAGGGCTATGGGTGGTTGAAGGGGTACGAGGGCGGAAACGTGTACAAGATAAACGATGAGCACGGATATGTAGATAGGCGACGGCTGCAGGGCGATTTCGCGATAGGGGACAAGGTGGAGATCTACCCGCCGCGCATCTGTACCTGCCTGAACCTGTACGATTACATGTACGTCATCGAGAACGGCCAGGTGCGGGATGTCTGGCAGATTACCGCGCGCGGGGCCAATACCTGAGTTGGTCGTCCTGTACCAGGACTCCTCACCTTGACACCTGTCAGAACTGCCCCCTATACTGCTGGCGGAAGGACTGATGCTGCAGAAATGACTCTGGTAGAAACGATCACCGACGATATGGAGCAACTCCTCGCCGTACTCCCTGAGCGGGTACGCGAAGAGCTGGAAGATCACCCGCGCCTGGGCGAACTGGTTGAGGTAGTAATAGATTTGGGGCGCCCCATTGAGGCGCGTTTTCCCGGCAGCTTTGAGATCCTCGGCGAGCAGCAGGCACCCCACGAAGACATCCAGCACGTGGTGACCGGTGTCGGCGAATTTGACCGCGACAATCGTGCCGGCATCGAGCGCACCCTGCATCGCATCTCGGCGATACGCAACCGCTTGGGCGAGATCGTTGGTCTGACGTGCCGCGTCGGGCGCGCGGTATATGGCACCATAGATATCGTCAGTGACGTCATCGAATCCGGCCAGAGCGTCCTGTTTCTGGGACCGCCCGGGATTGGCAAGACCACCAGGCTGCGCGAGGTTGCCAGGGTGCTGGCCTCCGAGTTTGACAAACGGGTCGTCATCGTTGATACCAACAACGAAATAGCCGGTGACGGCGATATCCCTCATCCGGCGATCGGACGCGCGCGGCGCATGCAGGTGCCAAACGGCTGCCAGCAACACGATATCATGATCCAGGCCGTGGAGAATCACATGCCCGAGGTTGTGGTGATTGATGAGATCGGCAACGAAGCCGAGGCCGCTGCAGCCCGCACCATCGCCGAACGCGGAGTGCAACTGATTGCCACGGCGCACGGTAACGCGCTCGAGAACCTGATGGCGAATCCGACGCTGGCGGACCTGGTCGGGGGCATCCAGGCAGTTACGCTGGGTGATGACGAAGCCCGCAGGCGCGGGACCCAGAAGGTTGTGCTGGAGCGCCAGGCTCCGCCGACGTTTGCGATCGCCGTGCAGCTTGAAGGGCTGCGCCGCCTGGCCATCTACCACGATGTAGCGGCCACAGTTGACCAGATCCTGCTGGGGCAGCCGGTGGCCCCTGAGATCAGGCAAAGGGACGCTGACGGCGAAGTCGAGATCGTCAAGGAAGCACAACTGGCGCCGGTGCCGGCGGATCCCCACAACCGCGAACTGGCGCGACTTCAGCGCGAGATCCAGCACGCCCAGAGCATCGCCGACCACCAGCGGCTCTTTGTCAAGGGATTGACGCGCAGCAAGGTGGAAAGGGCCGTACGGGAGCTGCGCGCCGATGTGACGCTGGTCCACGACCCCGCGGAAGCCGACATTATCCTGGCATTACAGAATCGCGCCGCCGAAGTCTCCGCCTACAGCAGCGACCAGCGGCGAGTCATAATCGTGCGCAGCAACACCTACGCACAGATCTACCAGGCGTTGCGTGAGATGTTCGGCACAGGGAATGGCTCGATCGAGGAGTTCGCCCTGCGCCAGGTCGAGGAAGCTATCGAAGAGGTCACGCGGACCAATCAGGCGGTCGAACTGCTGCCGCAGAACGCCTATGTCAGGCGCTTGCAGCATGAGCTGGCCGGCAAGCACAACTTCCGCTCCGGCAGCGTCGGCAAGGAGCCCCGCCGCCGCGTGACGATATACCCGGACTGACGGCCCTACGCGACGATTATTTGTGGATGTCCGAACATGATGAAGTATCGCGCTTAGCGAGGTATGCGATGGGTTCGCGTTTCATAGTCCTCGACGGGCCTGATGGCTGCGGAAAGACGACACAGGCGCGGCTGCTCGTCAAAGCGCTTGAGCAGGCCGGCGTCGAGGTCGTACATACCCATGAGCCCGGTGACACTCCGGTAGGCGAGAAGATACGTCAAATCCTGCTCGACCCTGACACCGGCGACATCGAGGCCTTGACCGAGACTCTGCTCTTCTGCGCCGACCGCGCCGAGCATGTGGCCACCGTCATCAAGCCGGCTCTCGAGCAGGGCAAGACCGTGGTGTGTGACCGCTTTGCCTCCGCCACGGCGGCCTATCAAGGCTACGCCGGCGGGCTCGGCTTCGAGCTAGTTGAGCAGCTCAATGCGATCGCCACCGGTGGCCTGCAGCCGGACCTGCTGATCGTGCTCGATATTGACCGCGACTCCGCACGCGAGCGTCTCAGTCGTGTCGCGCGCGGCCACGACCGTATCGAACAGAACGTGCAATTGTCGCTGACCGGCTTCGCACAGGATATCGACGATAGCGGATGGACAGACGCACGCCTCGCCCACGATCGCTTCAGCCGCCTGCGAGAAGGCTTCATCCACTATGCAGCCATCATGCAGCACCGCGGCGTCGTAATAGACGCAAGCCAGAGCGTCGAGCAAGTCCATGAACAGGTAATGCGGAGCGTGGAAAAGGTCGCAGATCGATGAGCTTTGCGCAGATAGCCGGCCACGAGGGCACTTTGCAGGTGCTGAAGAAGGCGGTACTGACCGGCCGCATCCCCCAGGCGTACCTGTTCGTCGGCCCGTCCAATGTCGGCAAGACGTTGACCGCCGTCGAGCTGGCCAAGGCGCTCAATTGCGAGACCTTGACGGCCCCCGAAACGGTAGATGACATCGAGCCGTGTGACCAGTGCAGTTCATGCGTGCGGATAGAAAAAGGCATTCATCCGGACTTTCGCATCGTACAACCGCTCACGCGCATAGGTGCTATTGACGACGAAGAGACGGAAGCTGATCCTGTAACCGGCGAGCCCAGCAAGAAAAAGGACGAGTTCGTACAGATGGAGGGGGCGGAGATCCGCATTTCGCAAGTGCGGGAGCTTATTGAAAGCGCCTCTCTCATGACTAATCAAGCCAGGCGGCGGATGTACATAATAACTGGTGCCGAAACCATGAACATTGCCGCGGCCAACGCTTTCCTGAAGACCCTGGAAGAGCCATCGGCCGCGACGACGTTCGTTCTCACGACCGCCAGTCCTAATGACCTGCTGCCCACGATCGTGTCGCGCTGCCAGGTAGTCAACTTCCACCCGGTGCCTGCCGCCGTAGCCCGCGATTTCCTGGTAAGTCGTTACCCGGAAGTGAGCGCCGAGCAGATACAGTCAATCGTGGCCATGTCGAGCGGGCGAATCGGCTGGGCCATCAAGCTGCTGCAACAGCCGGACGTGCTGCAGATACGCAGTGATCTGCTGGATTTGTGTGTGCGGCTGGCCGCCGCGGACTGGGTGGAGTGCCTGCGCGGCGGCGAACTGCTCGTGGATGCGGCGGAGAGATGGTGGCTGGCCACCAACGAGGAAGAGATCGCCGAGAAAGCTCTGAAGGCGAGCCGCGACCGGGTCTTGCGCACCAGCATGGGCGACATCCTCGACATTCTGGCGACCTGGTTCCGCGACCTGCTGCTGCTGTCCTCAGACGCTGGGGCGGATGGGCTGATCAACATGGACCGGGCCGAGCAATTGCGTGATTTAGCGGGGCGCTATGATGCCAAGAAATGCGAGGCGGCCTGCGAGCACCTGCAGAGGATGCACGCGCAACTGGGTCAGAACGCCAACCTGCGCCTGGCCGCCGAGAACCTCGCCCTGCGCCTGATTGTGACCTGACGCACAAGCCTACCCCGCCCGCAGTTTCTGCCACTCGTCAACCATTGCCAGGAAGTTCGCCCACGGGTGCATGCTGTGCATGCAGTTGCACGGCGTCAGCAACAGTCCCGTGGTGCCAAAGACACCGAACACCTCACGCACCACCTCCCGCACGATCTCGGGATCCTTCGCCTGCGTGTGGTCGGTGTCGTTGGGGCCGGTCCAGAAGCTCTTGGTGCCCTGCTGGGAGTCGCGGATTGCCTCCAGGTCAACGCCGGGGAAGCCGACTGCGACTGAGTTGAGACAGTCGAAATCGAGCCCGCGCAGGTAGTCAAGCATCGGCATGATGCCGGTATGGACGGTGTAGGTAATCGCAATGCCGCCCTGGTGGGCCAGGGCGATCTCAGCCTGCAGCCTGTCGTAGAGGAAATCGTGCAGCATTACAGGGCTGTAGAAGTCGCCGGTTTCATAAAAGCCGTTGCGGGTGATGATGTCCGCTCCCAACTCAGCGGCGATTTCGAGATTGCGCAGGTTGACCTGGTGCTCGATCTCGAGATACTCGTCCACCAGAGCTGGGTTGTCCACCGTCATCATG
Organism: bacterium; assembly: GCA_030604405.1. Lineage (GTDB taxonomy): Bacteria > Armatimonadota > Zipacnadia > Zipacnadales > UBA11051 > UBA11051. The sequence continues at coordinate 29,745 of JAUVVY010000024.1, forward strand.
CACAGTTGCGTCGGACCGAACAGAGGCAGTGCGCCGGTCAAACCCAGGCCGCAACTGGCGCGGGTGGCGAGATTCCACCTGTCGGCCAGGCGCCTGGCCTCATTGAAGTAGAAGCGGGTTGCCTCAAGCCTCTGCAGGTCGTCCACGGGCTGCAGGATGTGGCGGAAACACTCCAGGTCGTGCTCGTCTTGAATCCAGAACTTCGTGGCGTAGCTGGGGTTGAAGTCGCTGTACAGAGGGATGTCGAAGCCATGAGGCCAGTTCTCGTCGTACCTGATGGCAGCCTCGACATCGCCGGCGGCGGTGGCATAGACCTTGTGGATGATGTTGCCTTCGATCCACACCTTGCTGGACACCTCCGGGGCAGGCTGCGCTCCGGCCAGGGAGACCTCGACTACCGGATCAACACCAAGCTGGCTGACACAATATTGCAGCCGTTCAGCCTGCGACGGCCCCCACGGGAACTGGTACGGCAGGCCGAGACGCTGGTGCACCTGCATATCACAAAACGTCGGTGTGCAGGGCGCGTAGTCAACCGGCTCGCATCTCAGTGCGGCCAGGACACGCTCGCGGGAAGTCATTTGCCCGGCTTGCATCGTCAGCTAGCCTCCGCGCAGCTTCTTCCACTCGTCAACCATCGCCAGGGTGTTTTCCCACGGATTGGGGCCGTGGATTGATGGACAGGAGCCAAGCACCACACCCGTAGTGCCCAGAACGCGGAAAACCTGCCGCACCACTTCACGCATAATTTCCGGGTCGTCGGCATTGGTGTGATGCGTGTTGTCGGGGCCGATCCAGAAGCTTTTCGCATCCTCCTGCGAATCGCGGATTTTCTCCAGATCAACGCCGTGGAAGCCCAGGCCAATCGAATCGAGACAATCGAAGTCCAGCCTGCGCAAATAATCGAGCATCGGCATGACGCCGCTGTGGACGAGGTAGGTGACCAGGATTCCGCCTTGGTGGGCCAGGGCGATCTCGGCCTGCAACCTGTCGTAGAGGAACTCCTGCAGCATCGCCGGGCTGTAGAAGTCAGAGGTCTCGTAAAAGCCGTTGCGGGTGACGATGTCTACCTCGAGGTCGGCAGCGATCTCGAGATTGCGCAGGTTGACCTGGTGGTCGATGTCGAGATACCCATGCACAAGGTCGGGGTTATCGAGCGTCATCATGCACAACTGCGTGGGTCCGAAGAGCTGCAATGCGCCCGTCAGGCCCGTCCCGCAGCCGGCTCTGGTCGCCAGATTCCACTTGTCGGCCAGGAGCCTCTTGGCCTCGTTGAAGCTGAAACGTATTGCCTCGCGCCTCGCCGCATAGTCCACGGGCTGTAGGATATGGCGGAAGCAGTCCAGATCCTGCTCGGTTTCAATCCAGGGCTTCGTGTAATGGGCGGGCAGGAAGTCGCTGTAGAAGGGGATGTCATAGCCGCCGGGCCAGCGGTCGTTGTACTCAACGGCCGCCTCGACATCGCCGGCAGGAGTGCAATAGACCTTGTGGATGACATTATCTTCCATCCATACCTTGCTCGACACGTCGGGTGACATCTGCGACCCGCCAAGACCGACGTTCACCACCGGATCAAGGCCCAGTTCGTTGATGAGGTACTCGATCTGTTCGCGCGCCGACGGCCCCCACGGGAATTGGTAGGTGTAGCCGATGCGCGACTTTTCGTGCAAGGGATTGAATCCCGGCGAGCACGGGACGTAATCCACCGGCTCACGCTTGAGTGCGGCCAGGACTCTTTCGCGTGAAGTCATCTCCTGGGAGCGCATAGGGGCTAGTGCTCCTTTCTCGGACTTGAGGACATGCAGCAGGGAAAGCGGCTGTCTAAGTTTGCGGCGTGCTAGTTAAACTTATTCATGGCCGCCTCGATGCCCTCTTTCAGGACGAACTCGATACATGCAACGGCCTCGATAGCCAGCTCGTCGGCGATTTGCTGTTCCGCGGGCCTGAAGGGGGACAGTACGTAGTGGCGAGCGTCCTGATTGGGCGGCGGGGAGCCGATGCCGAGACGGACCCGGGGGATTTCGTCGGTGCCGATGCAGTCAATGATGCTTTGGATGCCCTTGTGGCCGCCGGCGCTGCCCTTGCGACGCAGCCGGACAGTACCCGGCTCCAGGGCGATATCATCATAGACAATCAGCAGATCAGAAGCGGCAAGCCGATAGAAACGGGCAACCAGATCAACTGATTGCCCGCTGTTGTTCATGAATATCTGCGGCTTGACCAGGAGCACTTCATGGCCGGCGACGCGGCCCTTGCCGAACAGTGAACGGAATCTGCGCCGGTTGACGGGGATGCCGTGGACTTCGGCGAGCGCGTCAACTACCCAGCAGCCGATGTTATGCTTGGTGTTGCCATATTCGCGCCCGGGATTGCCCAGACCGACGATGCAGTGCATGTGGGTTCCCGCCCGGATTATTCGGAGCCCTCGTCCTCGGAGGCCTCGCCCTCTTCGCCCTCTTCGCCCTCAGCGACCTCTTCGCCCTCTCCAACTTCCGCCTCTTCTTCCATATCTTCAGGCGCAACTTCGCCCTCTTCGAGTTCCAGCTCTTCGAGTTCGCCCTCCGGAAGCTCCTCGTCAACGCGCACCTCGAGGTCCTCGTCGGTAATCGGCCGCGCAATCGTCACGACGCCATCGTCGGGGTCCATAAGCAGCTTGATGCCCTCAGGCACAGTGATGTCAGAGGCGTGGCGCGTATCGGCGATGTTCATGTCGGTTATGTCTATGACCAGGTGCTGCGGGATGTTGGTGGGCAGGCACTCGACTTCGGCCTCGTAATAGAGCTGGTTCACTGAGCCGCCCTCCTCGACGCCCGGAGCATCGCCCTGGACAACTATGGGGACGCTGACGACGATGGACTCGGTCAGCGAAATCCACTGCAGGTCCACACTGAGCGGTTCCTTGTGCACCGGCGACCACTGGATCTCCTTGATGATGGCGGCGATGTCGGGATCGGCTTCAGCGCCGGTGAGCTCAAGCGAAATTAGCACATTGCCGCCGGTAGCGCGGTCAAGCACTTCGAAAAGCCGGCGGCGATCCACCGCGAACTCCAGCGTCTCCCTCCCCAGTCCATAAACTACGCCCGGGACCTTACCGGCGGCCCGCAGCTTCCTGGCTGCGCCGGAGCCGGAATCCTTCTTCTTTTCTGCAACAAGCGTTATCTGTTCCACCGTGAGTTCAGCCTCCTGAGGCTAAGCCTACCGCCGTACCGCTACGGTAAGGCTTTTGACATTGCCTGATTATCTTTTCCCGCGGGCACCAGCAGGTGGCCCGTGAGCCTGCACGTCATAGCCCGGCCCTGCGCCACTGTTTGCGCGCAAGGCCGGTATCCAATACGAAACTGGCTGGGGCGGAAGGATTCGAACCTTCGCATGCGGGATCCAAAGTCCCGTGCCTTACCACTTGGCTACGCCCCAACTAACTGAGTGTCGGCTGCGCCAATCCACTTGGCCGGTAACCACAAGCGCACGGCCCTGGTCACCGATCGGCAAGCCACTGCCTGGCGAGTCGCAGATCGCTCACCTTGTCTATGTCAAAGGCAACGCCGGGATGCGGGCTGATGACGAGCAGCGCTTCGCATCCCAGTATCTCTTCAGTACGCCTGACGGTCGCAACCAGTGAAAGACGTTTCAGCAGTAGTTTAACCACAAATCGCCAGCCTAGCAAGCTCCCGAGTGCAATTTTGCTCTTGCGAGCGGCGAAGAATACCCTGACCTGCTCCAGGTTATGCTCAAGAAAATGCCTGCTCATGGCACTTAAACAGCCGCTGATAAAGGCCTCCTCGACCAGGTTCACCGTCGTTCGCTTCGTATTGGGCAGCTCGGCCCTTACCACCGACGCCTTGACCACCGAATACGCCAGGTCGGCGCTCGGCCGGTTGCGACAGGCCTGAACGAAGTGGCTGACGGCCTCGGGCGTAAGCATCGGCGCATCGCAGGTGCAGATGACCAGATAGTCGAATTCCCTCAGCGCCTCGCCGGCGGCCTCGACAGCGTCCGCAAAGCTTTCGCCCTGCGGCCGCACGATCGGCAGGTCGGTATCGAGATGCGGCGCAGCACCCGATTCGTGAGCGACAATGATGACTTCGTCCAGCTCCGGGCACTGCCGCACCGCCTTGATAACATAATCTATCTGCGGCTTGCCGCCCAGCTCGATAAGCGCCTTGTGGGGCACCTTCAGCTTGCGAGCCAGTTTGTCCGCCCCGCCACTGGCCAGGATCGCCGCAGCGAAGGTCGGTTGCGCATTCTCAGACATGCCTGTAGCTTTCCACAGCTTTGTTTCTACTGCTTCCGTGTTGCTCCAGCAGCGCAAGGCAAATAGTTTAGCATTTTTCCCGCATAAGTCCAATAGCCGGCTTTGCGCAAATCCTCAGCACAGCGCCTGGCTGCGGTCGCGTCGGCGAACAGACCGAATACGCATGAGCCACTGCCACACAGCATTGCGACGCCTGCTCCGGCCTCCAGGAGCTGTTGGCGCAGCCTCCGCACCGGCGGGTACTCGCCCTCGATGACTCGCTCAAAATCATTGACAAGCAGGGCCGCGCAGTCAAGCAAGTCAGCCCCCTGCTGCAGTCTGTCGAAAAGCTCTCTGGTCTTTGCGCCATCGGAATAGCTCCCCGGGCCGAGCAATCCGTAGGCGGTCTTGGTGCTGATGCTGAGGTCGGGCCTTGCCAGGACTACGTCGCCCGCAGCGGATTGTGGTGACCGGACAATCTGCTCGCCTCGACCGGTGCCCAGAGCCGTGCCGCCCTGCAAGAAAAATGCGACATCGCTGCCGACGGCACTAGCTACCGCCTGCAGGTCCACCCCGGCATCCAGCAGCCGGTCCAGAGCACAGATAGTGGCCGCAGCGTCGGAGCTGCCGCCTCCCAGCCCCGCGCCGACCGGGATGTTTTTGGTGAGCTGAATAGTCGCGACCGGCTCTTTGCCCGCGACCTCAAAATATAGCCCAGCCGCGCGGATGCACAGGTTGTTCTCGTCCTCGGGCACGTCAAAGCCGTCGGCGGCCATGTGCAGGCCGGGCTCCTGGAGCCTCACCGTCAGTTCATCAGCCAGGTCCACGGTCTGGAATATGGTGATCAGATCGTGATACCCGTCCTGGCGCTTGCCGAGTATCTGCAAGCCCAGGTTAATCTTGGCGCAGGCTTTCAGGCTGACCGTGCGCGTGCGTCCCATCTCTCTATTCGCCTTCCATGACGCTGTGAATAGCGGCAGCCAGTCTCACGAAGTCCTGCACGGCTAATTCCTCGCCGCGGCGGCCCCCATCAACGCCCGCATCCGCCAGTGCCTCATCGAGCTCCGATTTGGTGATGTCGAGGTGATGGCTCATAGCCATCGAGTTACGCAGCGTCTTGCGGCGGTGGGCGAAGGCGGCCTTGATTGTCCGGAACAGCAGTTCCTCCTGCTGCGAGTTCAAGCCGGCAGCTTCGGCAGGATCAGGCAGCGGATGTAAAGCCAGCGCTGCCGAATCCACGTCCGGTCGCGGCAGGAAGGCACCAGGCCCCAGACGGCGCAGCATTTCGACGCGGCCCAGGTAATAATCGGCGAATACCGACAGCACCCCGTATTGCTCGTCACCCGGCCCGGCCACAAGCCGCTCAGCCACCTCCGTCTGGACGGTGACGATGATGATGTCGCAGCGGTGGCCGATCTCCATCAGCCTGCGCAAGAGCAGGCCCGTAATATGATAGGGGAGATTGCCCACTACTGCCAGTCGCCGGCCGGGGGCGAAGTTGCCCAGATCCTCTTTGGTAATGTCGCAGTGTCTGACAGCCACATTGGGAAACGGCTCAGTGAGCAACTGCAGGGGCGGGATGAGATGCTTGTCGGTCTCGAAGCCGGCAAGCTCCCTGCCCAGGTTCGCCAGCGGCACTGTCAGCGCGCCCAGGCCAGCGCCGATCTCGATTATCAATGTGTCAGGCTCGGTGTACCGGTCAACGGCCTGCGCCAGCGCGTCGGCGGCGGCGTCATCAATCAGGAAGTTCTGGCTGAGAGACTTGCGCGGACGCAGGTCAAAAAGCTGCAGCAGGCGTCGAGTGCGGGCCTTGAGCGGCATTTCCAGCAAGTCGCTCGCGGTCGCACCCGGCGGCTGGGGCAGTTCCGCCTGGCCGGGCTCGGTACCATTGGAGCGCGAGTTCTTTTGGGGGGCCATGTTTGTGATCCTAACTGCTCCAACGGCCAGACAGGCTGGAAAGCCTGTCCCACGCGATGTAGGAATGGTGCTGCGTCAAATCAGCTCGCGGAGGAACTGCAGGCCGCGCTGGCAGTCGCCCAGCCGGTCGTCGCCACTCTCGCGCTCGATGCACAGCCAGCCGTCAAAGCCCACGGCGCGCAGGGCGGCGATCCATTCAGGGAAACCAATGTCGCCCTCGCCCAGCGGTGTCTCTTCGGTGCTGCCATCCGGGTTGAGCCTGGCATCCTTGGCGTGCGTGTGCTCGGTCAGGTCGCCGAAGAGCTTAACGCCCTCGAACCAGTCGAAGCCGCCAAGCAGGAAATTGGCCGGGTCGTAGTTGACTTTCAGGCCCGGGGAATTGACGGCGCGGATGAATTTGAGCATGGTGCGAGCGTCTTCCGGGCCGGTTTCGCAGCATAGCGTCTTGCCCATCACCCCGGCTTCATCACCGATGGCTCGCAGGGCCTCGATCATTGCTTGGGCCTCCGGCGTGCGCAGATCAGCGGGCATGACACCGACATGGCTGGTGATGCGCGGGATGTCGAGGATCTGGCAGACGACTAACTCATCGCGGGCCTTCTGCATGGCCACCGGGCGGTGCTCGGGGTCCAGGAAGCTGCCGAGTCCGCCGGTGATTGCGCAGATTTCCAGCCCGGCCTGCTCGCAGGCTTCGCGGACACGAGCGCCGTCGTCGGAGCGCACCTGCTCGAGTTCCACAAAGCCCTCGGCCATCCACAGGGCGATACCGTCAAAGCCCATTTCGCCCGCCGCTTCAATGCCCTCATACATCGGCAGACCGAGATTCCAACTGCGGACGCTGATTTTCATCATTAACCCTTCCCAGATGTGATGGCGAGGCACACACGGAACCGGACTCGGGCTGGAGCAGTGCTCATGCAAATATTGGATACCTTTGGTTGCCGGCTGATGGCTCATAGCCGTAAGTCGTAATGGAGGGGCCTGTCGCAGCAGGCCGAGCTTGTCGAGGCCTGCAAGCCTGGCCCAGCCGTTGTCGTTGGCCGTTTAGGTGTATAGACTCGCCAGGATAGCGTCCTGCGCGGGCCGGGCTCCCATCGGACGACTGTGTCGCCCGATGCTCGACGCGGCCCCTCCGAAAGCCAACGTCTCAACCTTTCAGCGCGTGGGTCGGGTTTTCCAGCCCGACGCCGTTGTTGTTGAGTCGTCCGGAGGGGCCGAATGGGTGGCTGTCGCGTAGCGACAGACGGGCCCCATCCGGCCCAAGGACTGTCAGAGCCCCATCGCCCACCATCACACATGCGCCGGTCACAAACCAATAATCTGCATGACTACACTGGAAGCCCGAGCGACGCGGCGATGAATTGTGATGCTCACTGCCGCGCCAGCGCCCTCTTGAGGCCATCACTCCTTACGGAAATTGAGGCAGTAGTGGTGCATGGTGTTGGAGACCCAGGCCCAACGCATGCCATACGGACTCAGGCGCAGGTCGTCCTGGCACCAGATCTTCTCATCCTTCAGAGTAAGAAATTCAGACATCCGCCCCGCCAGGTCCCAGGCCAGCGGGTAGATCGTGCCGCCCTTTTTGATATTCTTGACGATGACCGTCATATAGGCCTGTTCTCTAAGCAGTTCGGCAACCTTACGATAGATATGGCTGAGGGTGTCGAGAAAGTGGCGGTAATCCTCGATGTTGCCAAGGTCGGCCTCATCGTCGGAATAATGCACATCCAGGCTATCGTCCTCACGGCGCTCTTGCTGGGTGTCAAAGCCCTTGCGGTGCAGCATGTCCCAGTAGGGCGGAGAGGTGATGCAATAATCTATCTCAGGAAAGTCGAGGTCGGCGATGTTGGCCGCGTTGGCGGCTTCCAGGCGATACTCAGGCGGGTCGTCCAGTTTCTCGTGTAGCTCTTGCAGGCGCTCGCGGGCGATGTCGGCGTATTTATCCTGCAGCTCGACGCCGTATGCGCGCCGGCCGCTCTGCAGGGCCGCAATCAAGGCGCTGCCGGTGCCGGCCATCGGGTCGAGTACGGCCTGGCCCTGCTTGGTAAAGAAGGTAATGAACTCGGCGATGAGCTTTTCAGGGAACTTTGCCGGGTGCAAGAGCACGTCGGAGTCGCGCCGCGCCGGTCTGTGGATGAACCACGATTTCTGGAACTTGATCCACTCTTTGGAGTATAGGTCATTGAGCCGGTTGTGCTTCAGTGGCTTGCCCCGGTTCAAGGCATCAGCCTCCAGATGACAGCAACTTGCTTTACCGGCTGCTATTTCAACAGCCGCGCCGCCGTATCCTGCGCGAGTAAATGAAAGTGCAAGCGTGTGCTTCAGGCCGACGCCGTCATCGCGAGCACGATGGGCAGGCTCTTGTACAGCAGCAGCAGACCGGCAGCACAAAGCACCACGTAGGTCACCTTGCGGAACGTCGCCTCGGGCAGGCGGTGGTGGAAGTGATCGCCGATAAAGACGGCCAGGATGATGAAGGGAATGGTCAATCCCGCCAGCGGCCACACCTCGGCTGGAATCTGCTCGTTCAGCAGCCAGCCGGTGACCATTACCAGGTTCAGCGTAAGCCACAGCAGGCCGAGCGTCACGCGGAACAGGCCCTTTGTCCTGAGTGCTCTGGCTGCGTAGATCACGATCAGAGGGCCGCCTGTTGTGAAGATGCCGTGGATGATTCCGCCGGCTATCAGGACCACACGCAGGTACAGGCGCATGAGCGGCCGCTCAGTGCCGCTTTCCTCTGGTGCCTGTCTATCGCTCTTGATGATGCTTGTGAGCGCAATGATGACGACAAAAGCGCCCAGGATGAACCTGAGTACGACCTCCGGCGCGTAGCTGGCAGCGAAAAAGCCAATCGGCAAACCGAGGGCCGCATAGACGAGGATAGTGAGATACTCGCCCCACACAATGTCTTTGTGCCCGACCCATACTATGCCCACACAGCAGACGATGTTCCCTAACGCCAGCACGGGAACCAGGGTGTGGATAGGTAAGCTGGGCGTCACAACCGCCAGGATTGGCAGAGCCACGACCGTTCCCCCAAAGCCCATAATGCTTTCGAGGAACCTGCCTGCAAAGATGACGGATACCACGATTGCAACTACATGAACTTCAGGCAAGATAAAAGTGTCCCTTCGTGGTTCAGGCATACTGAAATGCCGGCCCGCAGGCCGACACCTAAAGTGAACTATAATTCTGCAATACAGCGAAAGTCAAGTGAGCCGCTGCCGGCAACCGCTATTGCAGGAAGCCGCCGCTGGGAAAGACGTTGCGGCTGAAGCATAGTTCCATGACGCGAACATATTTGCGTAGGCGGGCCAGGACCAAGTCTGCCTTGCCCAGTGGCAGTGCCACCGGTAGTGCGAGCGCGGTGAGTACGCCGCGTAACAGGACGCCAACGATTGTCGTCAGGCGGGTGGCCCACAGTGCGAGCGGGCCTTGATGGCGATGGACGAAGAGGAACACCGAGCGGTGGGCTTCCAGGATTGCCGGCAGGGCCACCTGCGCTGCGCTTGCCCCGCCGATGTGGATGATGTGGCGCGGCCCGTAATAGTACGTCTTGCCGCCCACGCGCTTGACCTGAGCGCACAGGTCGGCGTCTTCGGCGTAGAAGAAATAGTCTTCACACCAGCCTCCGACGTTCTCAAAATACTCGCGGCAGATCATCAGACAAGCGCCTGCGACGTAGTCCACTGGCTGGGGCCGCTGGTCCTCAAGAGATGTAAGGCCCAGGCGGCCGAGGCAGCAATAGCCGAGCAAAGTATTGAGCGGGCCGGGGAACGTGCGAGCGCTGTATTGCAGGCTGCCATCAGGATTGAGCAGGCGTGGGCCGACGATGGCGGCGTCGGGCGTGTCATCCAGGAAGTCCGAAAGAGCCGTGATAACGCCAGGCAGCACCACCGTATCGGCGTTGAGAAAAAGCAGATGGCGCCCCGTAGCGATCTTTGCTCCGCGGTTGTTCGCTCCAGCGAACCCGATGTTGCGGTCTAAAGCCACCAGTGTCGCCTGCGGGAACTGTCTGGTCGCCATCGCGACGCTGTCATCGGCCGAAGCATTGTCAACAATGATGATCTGCCACTGCTCGCGGTCCGGGTCGTCGTACAGCGACCGCAGGCAGTCGGCAAGCAACTCTTGCGTGTTGTAGTTTAGAATGACAATGGACAGCCGCGCATCAGCCATGGATTCAGCCGCCGATACGTCTTGTCAGTAGTTTGGCCGAGTCGGCGTCCAGGTACATGATTGTCGCCGCATGGGTGCGCAGAGCCGTAGCCGGGCACTGATTGGTTATGGGCCCCTCCAGAGCGGCCTTGACCGCTTCGGCCTTCGGCGCGGCGGGGACAATGCAGAAGATCTGCCGCGCGGCGCAGATGGCCGGTATGGTCATGGTGATGGCATTGCGCGGCACGTCATCAAGGCTGGCATAACGCGCTGCGGGATCCGGGTGGTCCTTGTAGTCGCGATACTGCTGCTGAACGGACTTCTCATCGAGCGTGATCAGCTCAGTCTGTCTATCACTAAAGAAGTCCGCGCCGGGCTCGTTGAAGGCAATATGCCCATTTTCGCCGATACCAATGCAGGCGATGTCAATGCCACCGTGCTCTTTCAGCAGTTCATCGTAAGCCGCCGCTTTTTGCTGCGGGTTGCCTTCCATATCGGCCATGAAGTAGATTGTGCCCGGCTTCACGGTATCAAAGATGTGGATGTTGAGATAGCCCTCGAATGAGTTCTTGTGGCCGCGGGGCAGGTCAATGTACTCGTCAAGGTGGAAGGCGATAACCTTGTCCCAGGGCAGGTCGGGAGTGTCAACGAGTGCAGCCAGAAAGTCGTCCTGTGATGGCGCAGCGGCAAAACACATGGTAATGTCGTCTTTCCTGGCAGCAACGGCCTTCATCGCCTCGGCAATGTCACCGGCCGCTGCCGCACCCATCTCAGCACGAGTGTCAAGCATCTTCACTACAGTTGAAATACGTTTCATATCCTCACGTTCCCGCATGTATTAGAATACGCACGTCCGTTAGCGCCACATTGCTCAATGGTAACTACTCACCTTGCCCCCTTTGATTCCCCCTTCCCTAGCAGCGGGTACCCGCGCCGAAGGCGTGGGTGAGGGCTAGGGGGTTAGGCCAAGCCACAACGTGAGTACTTACCTTAATTTTGAGGCATCAGCCAAGGGTTGGGTTCACAGGAGTGAAGAATTAAGTATGGTGTCCCCAAAATTCCAGACTACGCTCGCCTCTGCTGCGTTTCGCCGATGGCCTCCTCCAGCACTTCGAGCCCTTCACAGATGGCGTCCTGCGGTATCATCAACGGTGGCGCGATCTTCACCGTCGCTCCCATATAGCCGACCGGGCTGAACATCAGCAGCCCCTTCTCCATGCAAATCCGAACGATGTCGAAGGCCAAATCCGGGTCCGGCTCAATCCCACCAGCTTGTACCATATGTACGCCTGCCACCAGGCCCTTGCCGTGCACCGCACCAATGACGTCCGAGTACTTCTCCATTAGCGCATTCAGGCCTTGCTGCAAGATAGTGCCCATCGCGGCCGCATTCTCCGCCAGATTCTCCTTCTCGATCAGTTCGATGCTGGCCAGGGCCGCGGCCACACAGATGGGATTGCCCGTGTGCGTGCTGGTCATCGAACCGGCTGCATACTGATCCATCAGGTCCTCGCGTCCCACCACAGCGGAGATCGGAAGGCTGCTGGAAATACCCTTGCCGAAGCAGGCAAGATCGGGCACGATGCCATAGTGCTCGAACCCGAAATCCTTCCCACAGCGCCCGAAGGCCGCCTGGACCTCGTCCATAATCAGCACAACGTCGTGCTGCTCACACCACTCGGCCAACGCCTGGATGTACTTGGGCGGTGCGAAACTTGCGCCGCCGCCCTGGTACGTCTCGGTCATAACCCCGGAGATGTTCTCCGGGCCCATGCCCTGCTCCGCAATGCTGTTCAAGAACAGGTCAAAACTCGTATCAGGGCAGCGGAACCCGTCGGGGAAGGGCACCTGAATAAATGTGGGATCGAGCTTCACAATCCAGGCTTTCAGGCTGGGAATGCCACCGGCGGTCTGCGCGCCCAGTGTCCGGCCGTGGAAGGCATGCTCGAAGCTGACTATCCCGATCTTCTCATCGCCCCCAACGGCGCGCCCGTGGGTGCGAGCCAATTTGATGGCGCATTCGGTGGCCTCCGAGCCCGTAGTGAGCAAGAAAGCCTTGGCCAACTTCTTCGGGGTAATCTCCACCAGCTTCCGGGCTAACGCGGCCCGAATTGCGCTGGGGAAGCAGTAGTTGTGCAGCAGGCCATGCTGCGCCTGCCGCTGAATTGCTTCAACGATCGCTGTGCGGCCGTGGCCCGCGTTCGTCACCAACACCCCACTGCTCCAGTCCAGCCATTTATTACCGTAGGCATCATAAACGCAGCAGCCTGCGGCTCGATCCCAGATGACTGGCGGCTGGCCGCTCATTGACAGCGGCTCGTAATCATGAAGGTCCTGAAGAACGTCCAGCGATTCCGGCACCGGTATCCGGGTGACAATCTCCCGATACCTGGTGCTGACAAGTGCCACGTCCTTGGGTGTCAGATCATAGCTGCGTCCGGCCATATCTCTCTCTTCTGCCTCTTCTCTAGTTGGATGCACAGATACCAACGAAAATAGTGTTAGCGCCGAGCCCACGGCAGTGCCAACTGCCAAAGTGGGGCCGGCTGAGATGCAATTCCTTGTGACATGCGCGAATTCCTTCACACCGCTAATTCGCCATTTGAGCGCAGATGCCTTTGTTGCTTGCCAGTGCGAACCAATGAATCGAGCGTCCGGGGCTCAACTGGCAGCTTTGCAGGCATTCCGCTGCCACACGGGACACGCCCGCAACTGGCGGCCCGGTATTTCTCACACAAGCTTGCAGTTGTTGTGTCATTCTTTGCCCGATGCGCGAATTCCTCCCGCGCACAAGCGCTCTTGTCCTCGACCCGCGCCACATATATAATTCACACGCCATAGCCAGGATGACCGAACGACGCGCCCAAGCAGCACCGGAGGTCAAAGTCGAATGTGCGAGGCGACAGACAACGCCGGCAGCAAAACTGCCGGGCTGACACAGCCGGGCCGCAAAGTCAAGATCGTCATAGGGCTGCTTATCGTATTGTGCTCGCTGTTCTTGAGCGCTGCGGGAAAGCAGAACCTGGACGTGGGTGCTATTGACGAAACAGCGTACCTGTCGCTGGCTTGTGAGATTGCTGATGAGACGACCTTCTGGGGATTTCCCGCCTACTACCTATCGGGAGAATTCGACGACCGGTATCGAGGGCCGATATATCTGTGGCTGCTCTCCACCTTCTGTCACCGCGACTACGAGGTGGCTGGCTCCGTCAGGGTGCTGAATGTCGTGATAGGCGCGGCCGGGGCCCTGCTCTGTTACGTCCTGGTGTCGCTGCTTGCCGGTTGGACGGTGGGCGCCATCGCCGGCTTCCTCGTGGCATTCAGTACGGATGTCACCGTCTATAACGGCATCGCAGCCGCAGAGCCGCTGGTGATATTGATTTGCCTGCCCACCTGGTATTTCTACCTGCGAGGCTTTGAGGGCCGCCACAGGTATTGGATCTGGGCGCTAGCACTCACTGGCGTCTGCTACTACACTAAAGCACAGGCAGCTTTTCTTGTGCCGGCGTTCTTGCTGGCCGGCGTAATAAGCTACAAGTGGCAGTTTTTCAGGATGCGGAGCTTGTGGATCGGCCTGGCGGCGTTCTTCATAGTCATGCTGCCGGCCTTCATACGAAACGTAAATGCGTTCGGCACTCCGCTTTACTCGATACCCTCGCAGGAACTGTGGCTGGACAAGCTGGATCAACACCACGAGCCCGGGTGGGAGCAGAAATACGGCCTCGTGCAGTACTTCCAGACACACTCGATCGCCGAGTTCGTCGAACGCACCGGCGACGGCTTTTCGCAACAGATAGGGGTCATTTCAGCCGGCATACTCGCCCCCAGCAGGATTTCCGGCGTCGTCGGCATAGTATCCACTATCATCGGCGCTGTGGCCTTCTTGGCTTTTCTACTCGGGCTGGCGGCTGATAGCGATCGCAAGCGATTTACCTTCCACCTGATATTGCTTGCAATGTTCGTGGCCGTTTTCAGTCAGAGGACAGGCATTGGCTGCTACGCACGCTTCTACTATCCGATCATTGGCATGTTCGTTCTATATGCGGGAAGCGGCTTCGTGCTTGGCTATCAAGCATTGAACGGCGCTCTTCCCCGCACAAGTATGCGCTGGCTGGCATTCTTCTGCATTTTCGTGTTGGCATTTTACGGTCTGCTCACGGCCCGCAAAGGTGTGACGGAGGCAGGTCTGGCGGTATGGAGGGTGCCCTCGCTGGAGAATACTGCAACAGAGCATGCGATGCGATACATCGAAAGCAACCTACCCGAGGGGCAAACCGTATATATGGCCCCCAGCGCAGTCATGGGGTCGGTAGAATGGCTGCTTGACGGCAAGTACGCTGTTAAGTGGGTACCTTATCTGCAGGATTGGGAGGCAGCCAGAGGCGAGCTGCTCGAGACGCCGGGCGGGTACTTGCTAGTGGACGAAGCGACAATGCAGCGCCGCGACGCGGTGCTTGGCGGCTTCATTGATGTCGCCGCAGACGGCAGCCTGGAATTGGCCGTGGACAACGTGCCCGACATACTGAAGCCGGTCTGGCAGTACGGCGAGCCGGCCGAGGTCATCATCCTGCAGATCGTCCCGCCTGAGGGTGATTAGGCCCGCATCATTCACCAACGCCTGGCTCGGCCTGCCCTGCCTGTCCGCCATAGCCTCGGCGAAGGCGGGAGCTTGTCGAAGGGCCGGTGAGAACGCGGGGCACCCACGCGTACCCACTGCGAAGCAGTGGGTGTGGCGTGGGTCAGTTCTCAGCTTCCACAAAACGCGTGGCTCGGCCTGACCTGCGCCAAGCGCAGGTCAGGTGAGAACGCGATAGCGTTCTCAGCTTCCAGCCCGGGGTCGTTGGGGTGATCACAGTCCGGCAAACAGCGCGGCCGCCTGTTTCAGTTGTTCTGGAATATTGATGCCGGCCGGGCATTTCTCCATGCACTTTTCGCACTCGACGCACGCCTCCGGCTTGACCTCCACTGACTCCCAGACCTCGCTTGCCAGGTAGTGGAGCTTTTCGTCGTAGCCGCGTTTCATATCCGCGGCCTTGAACACCGCCGGAATATCAATGCCCACCGTGCAGGGCTGGCAGTACCCGCAGCGCAGGCAGACCTGCCCGTAGCGGAACTCAGTACTCAGTTGGCCGATTAGCCGCAGCAACTCCTCATGCTCCTGCCCCGACAGCGGCGCGAAGTTCTCGGCCACAGCCACGTTCTCTTCCACTTCGGCAACTGCCTGCATGCCCGGGATGACTACATCCACGTGTGGGTTCTGCATGACGGACCTGAGCGTTCCGGCGATGACAGCATCCGGCCCACCCAGGCCGGCAATGCGGCTGTTCTTGGGCTGAGTGAGCTGGCCGCCGGACAGCGGCTTCATAATAATGACGCCCATATTGGCCTCTTTGGCCAGGGGAAGAATCTCGCCGGCCACATCCTCCGCGTCCATCGGGTTGTAGCAGACCATGATCGTCTCGAACAGACCCGATGCGATGGTTTCTTTCATCACCTGCTTATCGCGGTGAATGGTAACCCCGATATGGCCTATCTTGCCTTCTTCCCTGGCTTTCAACGCCGCCTCATAGGCTCCGCCGGGGGCCCTGACCGCCTCCCATGTGTCGGCATTACTTACAGTGTGCAACTGGTAGATGTCAATGTAGTCGGTCTGCAGATTGCGCAGGCTGATGCCCAGTTGCTCCTCCACCGTTCTGGCGTCACGGGCCGAGGTCTTAGTAGCAATATAGAATTCGTCGCGGCGCTTGTGGAGGGCCTTGCCGATCTTCTCCTCGCTGTCGCGGTAGTTGCGGGCGGTGTCAATGAAATTGACGCCCAGGTCCAGCGCCAGGTTGAGACATTCGGCGGCTTCCTGCTCGCTGATATTGGGCAGCTTGATACCGCCGTAGCCGAGCATGGTCACTTCCAGGCCGGTCTTGCCGAGGTGGCGTTTGTCCATGAGAAGATGCACTCCCTGAGTCAGTAGTGCTATACATTACTCACATATTGAAGCAAATGACGCTCCTCCACACCCTTATCGCGTGGCACAGGCTTTCCAGCCTGTGATCTATTGCGTTTTGCAGGCGTGGCTTGGGCATCCCAAAAAATCCGCGTAGCTCAGGCATCCCAAAAAATCCGCGTAGCTCAGGTATCCCAAAAAATTCGCGTGGCTCGGGCATCCTGCCCGAGTCCGTTGCCGTTGCCTTCCGGAGGGGCCGTGCCGAGCGAACGGTTGCGCCGTTGCAACCGTTCGGGAGACCGGCCCACGGCTTCGCGCATGGACTGGGGCACGTCTCCGGCCCGCTGGCAGGGAAGCCCGAGGCATTTTCAGCAAAACGGGTTTGTGAACACCTGCCCTCTAGATTATAATTGAATTCGAAGCCTACAGAAAGGGTCGCAGCCAAAGTGGCATCAGAAAAGAGTCCGGGCGCAAAGCTTCTAGAGTTATTTGTAATCTTTGCTATGGTACTCGGTGTAGCGCTGCTGCTGCTGAGAAAGTGGGAGGGGCGTTCCGAGAACAAGCAGCGCAGAGTAACCGTGAACCGTATCCTGGCCATCGAGGCAGGGCTGGCGAAATATATGATCGATTCCGGGGGCTTGTTGCCGACCGCAGAGCAGGGGCTGGCCGCCCTGCTCAGAGAACCCGCGTCAGGCCCACGGCCGGTGTCGTGGCGAGGCCCCTATGTTGACGGCGAGGAGGCCCTCGAGGACGCCTGGGGCCGGGATTTCCAGTACTTTTGCCCCGGCAAGCCGATCAAAGGCCACACAGATATCCACCAGCCTTACTCGCTATCGAGCTATGGAGCCGACGGAGCTGAAGGCGGCGAGGCAATGGATCGTGACATCTGCTCCTGGAAGCGCACGACAATGATCCCGTAATCACGAAGAGGCTGACATATATGTGGAAATCTGTGTCCTGGCTGCCACTACTTGCGCTACTGATGGCACAGTCCGCCGCTGCAGCGCCGGAAAGATCGGCGCAGGCGCTTGCCGGCTACATGGCGCGGTTGATATCGGACTGCGAGCGGGTCGAGAGCGTCTTCCGCATGCACCAGCCAGATGGCAGCTACAACGTGTTCAAGCTGATGCCGACGGCCGCGGCCAAAGTTGTCGGCAAGAGTGTGCGCTGGCAGGTGGCGATGGACAGTGGCGACAGCGCGGTCCTGGAGCTGCGATGGCGACCGGACGCGCCGGCGAATTTCGTGGCACTGTGGCTTAAGAACCCCCGTGGGCACCGCATCAGCCTGACGGTGGAGCTGAGTCTGGCCGACGCGACCACAGTCGAGCTGGACACACAGGCCCTGGGCGATGAACTCAACTGGTATCAGTTGGCCTATGCGCTTCCAACAACGGAGATCGAATGGTCGGCTGTGGAGGGGCTGCTGCTGCGGCTTACCGGCCTGCAGCCGAATCAGACCTACGAACTCTACATTGACGAGGTGGAGGCTTACCGCGCGCCGCCGCTGGCGCTGACGGTAGAGAATAGTGGGGCCGATGCCACCATAACCGCTGGTGCGCCACTCAGCCTGGAGCTAGCAGTCAGGCCGGCTGAAAGCCGGGCGAGCTGGCCTGAGCTTTACGCTGAGGTCGTCCAGGGTAGCTTTGTGGTCGCGCGGACGGCCCTGGAGTTTGCGCAGGCCGGGCCCGAGGGCGGCCGCATTGCCATCTCCAAACCGGCAAGAATGCGGCTGCCGCAATACCTGCCCTCTGGCGACTATGAAGTGCGGGTCGCTGGTGATGTGCAGACAGCCGCCGGCTCGCCGTATCTGCGGCTGGTCGTGGAAAGCACGCGCCCGGCCCCGCAAATCAGCGTGCAGGCCGAATCCGGACAGGGAGCCATAGTCTGTGACGGGCAGCCGCTGGGGCCGGTGCTGCTGGAGGCTCCTGCAGCACAAGGACAGCAGTGGTCGGATGTAGGGCGGCTTTTCATGCTCGACGCCACCAGCGACTACGATCTATATGGCGGCAGCGCCGACGTATGGCTGGCTCGCGACCGGTTTGACTATGCCGACTTGGACCGGCGGCTGAGCCAACTATTGCTGGCGCGGCCGGATGCGCTGGTGATGCTGCGAGTTTATGTCGGATCCCCGCCTTGGTGGGACGTTGAGAACCCCGGCGAGCTTGTGAAATTCGGTGACGGTTCGGTCAGCTCACCGTCGCGGGTGCCGGGCCGCAAGCATAGTTACGCATCCTGGGCATCGCCGAAATGGCGCGAGGATGCGGGCAGGGCCCTGGTGAAGCTGGTAGAGCACGTAGAGAGCTTGCCGGCAGGCCGCACGGTTGCTGGTTATCTGCTGTGCTCCGGCGAGTGGGGCAACTGGCAGTACCCGGGAGCCAGCCGCGAGCTTTTCTCCGATTACAGCGCCAGCCAACATGACGCCTACCGGAAATGGCTGCGGGACAGCTACGGGAGCCTGGGTGCCCTGCGGGTGGCTTGGGGGCAGCCACTGGAGCCGCTGACCACCCCTGAAGCGATCGCCGACGGGCGACCGATCCTGGGGTGGCACCAGGCCGGGATCCCCACACCTAAGCAACGAGTGCGCAGTCATTTGGGGGTACTACGTGACCCCGCGGGAGAACAGGACCTGGTTGATTATGACCTGTTCGCCTCCGAAGTGATCGTCGAGACTATCAACGAATTAGCGGCGGGGGTGAAGCAGTCGGCTCCGGGCAAGCTTTGTGGGGCCAGCTACGGCCACATCTTCGATCAAGCCCGGTACCGCTACGCCCTGCAAAACGGTGGCCACCTGGCCGTGGGGCTTGCGCTGCAATCGCAGCAACTGGATTTTCTCACCGTCCCGGCGATAGGTCTGCCCGGCGAGAGCGTTGACCTGGCTACCTTCGGCTCCTGCGAAAGCTCAGTCAATTCGCACCACAAGATGCTCATCTACGAATGGCCCGCGTACGTGCACCGCGATTATTCGGAAGAATGGGTGAAGAATAAGCTCGCACAGGCGCTTTGCGCGGGCTGTGCGACCAGCGTGTCGTCAGAGATACTGGACGGTGAGCTGGGCGCGCAGTTGTCTTGTGCGGCGCGGATTGCTGCGGCTGCGAATCGACAATCGGCTGCCGAGATCGCCGTAGTGGTGGACGATGTCAGTGTCGCGTACACGGTCTGCGGCAATGAGCTGACCGGCCCACTTCTCGACGAACAGCGGCG
Organism: bacterium; assembly: GCA_030604405.1. GTDB lineage: Bacteria > Armatimonadota > Zipacnadia > Zipacnadales > UBA11051 > UBA11051. The sequence goes on from JAUVVY010000024.1 coordinate 49,187, forward strand.
GGCCGTAACGCTGCTGGGCGCGCCGGTGGATGTGTGGCTGCTCGATGATGTGCTGTCCGGGCGAGCGCCACTTTACAGGATGTACCTGTTCCTGAATGCTTTCTATCTGACCAGAGCCGACCGTGAAGCGCTGCGTGCCGAGCTTGCTCGCGCAAAAGCGACCGCGGTATATGTGTACACCGCAGGGGCCATTGATAAGAACATCGGCGGACGAACGGCAAAGCACCTCACAGGGATAAGCATACTGCCGCTGCGGGGCGAGGGCCTGCTCCAGGTGGTGCTCCCGGAGGGGGCGGGCACCTACGGCACGCACAGCCCGGTGCGCCTGCGTTTCACTTGCGACCCCACTGCCGATTGGATGGCCACGCTCCAGGGCACACATACAGCGGGGCTGGCACAGTTCAGCACCGAGCAGGGCACCGTGGTGTGGTCCGCCGCACCAAATGTTCCCAGCAGCATCCTGCGCGGCCTGGCCCTCGACGCCGGCGTACACATGTATGCCGACCCGGGCAATGCGGTCTATGCGTGCAAGGAACTGGTGGGCATACGAGCTGGCACGAGCGGCCGGCACAGCGTGTATCTGCCCGACGCGGCGGACGTCTATGACTGCTTCAGCGGGGAGTTGCTGGGTCGCAGTACCGACCAGGTCACTCTGGCATTGGAGAAGGGGGAGACCGCGTTACTCTATGTCGGCGGCTCGCCCCCAGAACTGCCATGACACCCTTGCAGCACTTGCTTGTAGCCGAGCGTGTGTGCGCACGACTGGGCTGGGATGTAGCAGTCCGGCCGACGATGTGCCTGGGTGCGATCGCTCCGGACGCACACAGGATCGCAGAGCATATTGACCACCGCGCCCTGCATTTCAGAAGTCGCAAGACCAGGGACCGGCGCTTGATTGATTTTCTGCGCAACTACCTGCGGCCCGCAGTCAACGGGCCGGCGGGCGCTCTGGAGTTCTGGGCTGGCTGGCTATGCCACATCAGCGCCGACGATATATGGCGCCGCAACCTGCAGCGGGATGTGCCACAGTTGTGGGATGGCATCGTGCACGGCACCGCCAGGCAATCCGACGAGTTGCGCGACAAGTACCTGAGGGAATGCAACCAACTTGACTTGGCGTTTTTCTCTCTTTATCAGCATACAGTCGCAGGGCTGAGAGAAGAACTGCTGGCCGCTGAGGCGCATTGGACGGCGGACCCGCTGACACCGCAAGACCTCCATACATGGCGGCTGACGGTGGTGCAGTCTATGTTGCCGCCGCTGGCCGCTTCTGATACGGGGCTCGAGTACCTGACTATGGACTTCGTGGAACAATGCATGTTTCAGTCCGAGCAGGAAACTTTCCGAATCTTGGAGTGGGAAATAGACGAGTCGGAGCTCTCCCCGATCTTCTAAAAGTAGCTAGCCCGGATTATTGGTAAATGGAATAATATGCCGAGCAAAATCAGCCGGTTAGTCGTAGGACAGGCTGTCCTCCATGTTTTTCAAGAGCCTCCTGTTTCACCGGCAATCCTTACATCCACCCAAGCCCCTGGCTGGTCTTGACCGCCGCTGAGGTGTATGCTACACTAAAGCCCACACCGGAGCGAAAAGATATGCTATACATGCGCACAAGCTGCAACTCAATAAGTTGTTGCGTACTCCGCGCCAGGCGCGGCTAGTACAACCTGCGCAGTGATCAGCAAGGCATGTGTGTTGATGCCGCCCGAAGTCAGGGGGGCATCGTTTATTTTGGGGGTACGGAAATGAGTCCCACGCAGATGAAGATTGCAATACTGGGCGCCTCCGGCTACGGCGGCGTGGAATTGCTCCGCTTAGCCGCCGAGCACCCTTATCTGGAGGTCACCTACTGCGCCGGCCATACCAGCGCAGGCGAGAAAATGAGCGACCTCTACCCGCACTTGCCACCGCCGCTGGGCGACATCGTGCTGGGCGACATCGCCGTCGGGAAGGCCGCCGCTGCCGCCGACATCCTCGTATTCTGCCTGCCGCACAGCGCCGGTATGGATATGGTCGCGGAGGCCTGCGAGATGGGCAAGACCGTGCTGGACTTCTCCGCCGACTACCGCCTCAAAGACGTGGCCGAATACGAGGCCTGCTACGAGGTGAAACACACTCACCCGCAACTGCTGTCAGAGGCAGTCTATGGCCTGCCCGAGTTGCATCGCGAGGAAATCATCGGCTCGCGCCTCATCGCGGTGCCGGGCTGTTATCCGACTGCGGTCATTCTCGCGCTGGCTCCGGCGGTGAAGCACGGGCTTATATCAACTGATATGCTCATCGCCGACAGCAAGTCCGGAGTCTCGGGCGCGGGTCGCACAGCCTCATTGACCACACACTTTTCCGAAGTCAATGAATCGCTTACCGCCTACAAGATCGCCAGTCACCGGCACACGCCCGAAATGGATCAGGAGCTGAGCGCGCTGCAAGACGCCGGCAAGCTGCAGGTCACATTTGTCCCGCACCTGGTCCCGCAAATACGCGGCATTCTCAGCACCTGCTATGCGCACCTGGCCAAAGCCATGACCGTCGCTGAGATTCATGAAGTCTATTCTGATTTCTATGCGGATGAGCCATTTGTGTATCTCCACCCGCTCGGCAAGGTCCCGGCCACCAAGCACGTCAGCGGCACCAACCGCTGCGACGTGGGCATAGCGGTTGACGAGCGCACCGGCCGACTTGTGGCCGTGTCGGCAGTGGATAACCTGATTAAGGGACTGTCCGGTGCGGCAGTGCAGTGTCTCAACCTGGCCTGCGGCTGGGAAGAGACAACCGGCCTGCCGCTGGTAGCCCACTGGCCTTGAACGGCAACGTCAACGGATAACGACGACACCTTGGGGGGAGACTTTTTGGAAAAAGTCCCCCCAAACCCCCTTCAAAAACTTTCAGAAGGGGCGGGAAGTCGTCGAGGCGCTGACGTATATGGAGGGTAATTCATAATGACAAGTTTTGCGGACATAAATGAGGTTTCCGGCGGCGTGCTGGCCGCGCAAGGATTTGTGGCCGCCGCTGTCAGCAGCGGCATCAAGCCGCCGCCCGCACTGGACTTGGTGATGATTCATTCCCAATATCCGGCGTCCGCTGCTGCGACCGTCACCCGCAACGTATTCCGCGCTGCGCCGACATACATCACCGAGGAAGCCGTCACCAACGGCAAAGCGCGCACCATCATCGTCAACTCCGGTAATGCCAACGCCGGCACCGGCCGGCAGGGAATGAGCGACGCCCGCCAGATGGCCGCACTGGCAGCAGAGGCGACAGGCGTTGAGGTCCTGGAGGTCGTTGTGTGCTCCACCGGCCACATCGGAGACATCCTGCCGATGGACAAAGTGGCCGCCGGTATCGACCAGCTTGACGGCCGACTCAGCCGCGCGAACCCGGAAGAGATCGCCCGCGGCATCATGACTACTGACACCGTGCCCAAGCATTGTGCCGTCGAGTTCACGGTGGGCGGCAGGGGCGCTCGGCTCGGCGGCATCTGCAAGGGCGCAGGGATGATCTGCCCGAACATGGCCACCATGCTCTGCTTCATCACCACCGACGTGGCGATCGCAGCCACAGCGCTGCAAGACGCCCTCAACTGGTCTGTCGCGCGCTCCTTCAACTGTATCAGCGTTGACGGCGATATGAGCACCAATGATACCGTCGCGCTGCTGGCTAACGGCCAGGCCGGTAATGAGACGATTACCGGCGCGGTGTCGGAAGATTATGCGGTCTTCCGCGCGGCGCTGCTGCACGTGACCCAGGACCTGGCGAAGAAGATCGCTGCCGACGGCGAGGGCGCAACGAAATTCGTTACCGTGAAGATCACCGGGGCGGCCAGCTACGAAGAAGCACGCACGGCCGGCCGCGCGGTGACCAACTACAGCCTGCTCAAGACCGCTATCTACGGCGGCGACTTCAACTGGGGCCGCATCGCAGCCGCGGTCGGAAGCAGCGAGGTGCCGTTCGACCCCGATAGGGCAGCCATCAAGATCGCCGGCATCACCGTGTTCGCTGAGGGTAAGGTGCAGGACTTCGACCTGGCGCGGGGCCGCGCGCAGATGGCTGCAAAAGAAATCGAGATCGAGATAGACCTGGCCAGGGGCGATGAGTCGCTGACACTGTGGACCTGCGATCTGACGCCCGAGTATGTGCACCTCAACGCCGAATATGATGCGTCGGACTTGGCCGGGGCAGAGGCAGACTGAACAGAAGAACGGGTGAGATAAATGGATAAGCACAATAGCTCCGTGAACGGACGTGTGGGCACGCTGATTGAGGCGTTGCCCTACATGCGGAAGTGGGCCGGCAAGACAGTGGTGGTAAAATACGGTGGCGCGGCGATGACCGACCCGGCCCTGCAGCACAGCGTCATGAAGGACCTGGTGCTTCTGCACTACGTCGGCGTGCGCGTTGTGGTGGTGCACGGCGGCGGGCCGAAGATTAGCGAGATGATGGAGCGGCTGGGCGAAAAGCCCGAGTTTGTCGGCGGCCTGCGCGTCACCGGCGAAGCAACGATGGAGATCGTCCAGATGGTGCTGATCGGCCTCGTCGGCCAGGAGCTGGTGTCGTTGCTCAACGCCGAAGGCGGCCGGGCGGTCGGACTCTCCGGCAAGGACGCCAAGCTCATCACCGCCACCAAGAAGCACTCCGACGAAGGCGATCTCGGCTGCGTCGGCGAGGTCGAGCACATCGACACCAAGCTGATTGATGTGCTGAATGACGCCGGCCATATCGTGGTGCTGTCGCCCGTCGGGGTCGGCTCCGATTCTGAGAGTTATAACATCAACGCCGATACGGTGGCCTCTGAAGTCGCCGCAGCGCTGCAGGCCGAAAAGCTGATTATGCTCACCGACGTGGCCGGCGTGCTGCGCGATGTCGCAGACCCCTCAAGCCTCATCAGCGTGATGAATCCTACCCGGGCCCGCCAACTCATAAGCGATGGTATCGTCAGCAAGGGCATGATCCCGAAAGTCGAGGCAGGCGTCCAGGCCATCGACAAGGGTGTAACCAGCGCTCACCTGATAGACGGCCGGGTGGAACACTCGCTGCTGGTGGAGCTTTTCACCGAAGAAGGCATCGGAACGATGATCGCCGCACACGGAGGCACAACTGATGAATAACCGGCAAGCCGCCGAGCTGACCGAGAAGTATCTGATGCCCACATACTCGCAACTGCCTGTGGCGTTCGTGCGCGGTGAGGGCAGCCGGCTATGGGACGCCGACGGCAAGCAGTACCTGGACTTCGTCGCAGGCATCGCAGTACTCGGCCCCGGCCACTGCCACCCTGGCGTGACCGCCGCCATCTGCGCTCAGGCAAGGATGCTGATGCACACCTCCAACCTGTACCACATCCCCCCGCAGGCCGAGCTGGCCGAGAAGCTGGTGCAGCTTTCGTGTGCCGACCGCGCCTTCTTCTGCAACAGCGGCGCGGAAGCCAACGAGGCGGCAATAAAACTCGCGCGCAAATGGGCCGGCATCCATCGCCAGCCCGACTGTCGCGAGATCATCACCGCCAACATGAGCTTCCATGGCCGCACGCTCCTGACAGTGACCGCCACCGGCCAGGAGAGGTACCGGAAACCCTTCTACCCGCTGCCGACAGGCTTCAAGTACGTGGACTTCAGCGACCTCGCCGCACTTCAGGCGGCAATTGATGAGAAGACTTGCGCGGTGATGCTGGAGCCGATCCAGGCCGAAGGCGGCATCATTGTTCCGCAGCTCGGATACCTGCCTGGCGTCAAAGAGCTGTGCGAGCAAAACAATATGCTGCTGATCTTCGACGAGGTGCAGACCGGCATGGGTCGCACCGGAGAGTGGTTCGGCTACATGGACGAGGGTGCCGAGCCGGACATCTTCACTCTGGCCAAGTCGCTCGGGGGCGGCTTCCCGATTGGCGCCTGCCTGGCTAAAGAAGACGTCGCCCAGGCCTTCGAGCCCGGCGATCACGCCGCCACCTTCGGCGGCAACCACCTGGCTTGCACCGCAGCATTGGCAGCGATAGATGCCATAGAAAGCGAAGCGATGGTGGCCAACGCCGAGGCGATGGGGCAGCACTTCAAGCAGCGCGTCGAGGCGCTCGAGGCCGACTGTGAATTCCTCGCCGGAGTGCGCGGGCGCGGGTTGCTACTCGGCCTGGAGCTGCAAAATGTAGATGGGCGCGAACTGCAAAAGGTGTGCCTGCAAAACGGCCTTGTCGTCAACGCCCTCGGCGAGGACCTGCTGCGCATCGCCCCGCCGCTGAACATCAGCAAAGACGATATTGATGAAGGCCTCGACATCATCACAACGGCAGCGGCAAACGGCTGACGCCTCGCAACGGCACCTTAAACATGCCCGCGTGGCACAGGCTTGCGCGCCGTAGCTTTAGCGAAGGCGGGGCTTTCCCGCAGGGGCTGAGCTTGTCGAAGCCCAGCCTGTGAATGTCGTTAGCTGATGTCAATTGCTCTGCCAATGCCTTTCTTTCGCAGGCACGCGCTACCACATGCCGTGGATCTGGGTGCCACAGAAACGGCAGGCACCGTTGGATTTGATGTTGCGGGCAAGGATCTGATAGCCGTCCCGTTTGATCACGATCTGTGCGCAACTGGGGCAATGCGTCGAGGCCAGATCGCTGCCGGAGACATTCCCGACATAGACGTACTTGAGGCCCGCCTGGCGGCCGATGTGGCGGCAGCGTCGCAGCGTGTCTATGGGAGTAGGCGGTAGATTCTTCAGCCGGTAGGCCGGGAAAAAGCGCGAGAAATGTAGCGGTATGTACGGCCCGCCCACCTTCACCAGCCACTTTGCCATCGCCTCGATCGTCTTCGGATTGTCGTTGACCGTCGGCACCACCAGATAGACGATCTCCAGCCACTTGCCCAGCGCTACCAGCCGCTTGATGGTGGTCTTGACCGGCTCCAGTTGCCCCGCTGTGTATTCGCGATAGAAATCATCTGAAAAGCCCTTCAGGTCAATTTTCACCGCGTCAAGATATGGCGCCAGAGCCAGCATCGGCTCACGGTTGATGCTCCCCGAGGATATCATCACCGACTTGATGCCCTGCTGGCGGGCAAGTTTGGCGGTATCGTACATGTACTCGTAAAACGCAATCGGCTCATTGTAGGTGTAGGCGATTGTCGCAACGCCGTTGGACTTGGCTTTGGACACCAGCGTCTGAGGCGACATGCTGACGAGGCGGTGTTCGGCGCGAAGCTGCTCGGGAGTGCGCTGGGAGATCTCCCAATTCTGGCAGTCCTTGCAGCGCAGGTTGCAGCCGGCGGTGCCCACCGAAAGCGCCCGGGTGCCGGGGTAAAAGTGAAACAGCGGCTTCTTCTCGATCGGATCTATGTGCAGGGCCGCCGCCTCGCCATAGACCAGCGTGTAGTACTTGCCGCCACGGTTCTCGCGCACCCGGCAAGCACCCCGCTGGCCGTCGGAAGTTATACATTGCCACGGGCACAGAGTACACTGGACCCGGTTGCCAGACAGCCGCTTGTAGTACAGCGCCTCGTGCACGCCGGCCCCGCTCGCGGCTTGTGCAGACGGCAGCAGTCGGCTCAGCCCGGCAGCTCCCGCAGCCAGCCCGACACCGGCCAACGCGGCCTTCTTAAGGAACTCGCGCCGCGTCATGGTCTCTTCGGAGGTATCTTTTTCGGACTGCTCGCTATCCATTTTCAGTGCTCTTCCGATTCGCCGAAAACCTGGGCGGTGAAGACGTACAGCTCGGTGTTCGGGTCCTTGTAGGCGTCACCCGCCAGGCCGGCCTTGTGGCTGCACAGATTCTCCAGCATCTGCTCGCGATTCCAGCCCTGCTCCGGAGCCACCTGCGGCAGATACACCCCGTTGCGACGGCCCCGCACCACCATTACCCCATGCTTGCCAACCTTGATGTCGGTGTAGCTGGCTACCGGCTCCATGGGTGAAAGCACGCTGATTTCGATGTGCAATTCCTTCAGCTCGTCGCGCGTCACCGGCGAGAAGCGATGGTCGCGAACCGCCGCCGAAACCGCTGCGTCGCGTACAGCCACTGCCAGCGCATGCCGGGCGATAATCTGACCGATGCAGCCGCGCAGCTTGCCGTCCTTGGTAAGCGTGACGAACACCGCCCGCTGCTCGTGCATGGCCGGGTCCGAGGTTGCGATGTCCGGAAGCGTACCGGTGCCGAGGTGCGCCTTGATACTGCTGCGGGCCAGCTTGAGCAGGTACTGCTGCTGGGCCTTGTCTAGTTCGACGCTTGGGGCGGCGCCAGGTTCGCCGGAAGAGGTGGCAGCTTTCCGCGCGCCGACGAACACCACGGCCCCGTAGCCGACACAACGGCTCGCACTGCGTGGGTCGGCGTCGGCTGAGTTGGCATAGTGCAGCATATCGGCTCTGGTGGCTCCCAGCATCTTGGCCGCGCCCATCCCCGCCACCACCGGCCCCAGCCCGCAGGCGGTGCAGTGCAGATTCGGTATGTCACGGGCCAGCAGCTCCCTGTCAGCGGCATACACGGTATCCACATCAAGGCTGCAGATGGCGTCCAGAATCTCATGGTCAACTGTCTTGGCCTGCTCGGCAGTCGGAAAATGCGAAAGATCGGTGCTGACCACCAGCAGCGTCTTTTCATTAGCCACCGACGCAATCGCTTGCCCTAGCGGTTGGGTGTTGTGAGGGCCAAAATCGCTGAACACGATCGGGACGATGGAAAACTCCTCAAGCACCGTCTGCAGGAAGGGAAGCTGCGTCTCCAGGGAGTGCTCGCCGTCGTGGGCGGTATCACTCATCTTGAAGCGACTGCTCGCGGCCAGCAACTTTTCGTTCATCTCTTGGCTGACAGGGACCTTGCCCAGCGGCGTCTCCCAGAAATCGTGCGAACTCAGCGCCGCACCGCTCAGCGGCATGCCACGGTGCGACGGGCCGACGAGAATCACCGTATCGTAGCTGCGGTCTTTGAGAATGGCGTAGGAATAGCCCGCGACGGCTCCTGAGAATTCGTAGCCGGCATGTGGGGCGATGACGGCGATGATGTCATCGGTTATCTCGGGCACCTGCGCGGCAGCAAGGTAGCCATTGACATCTGCTGCAAGCCCTTCGGGATCGGCCCTGTAAAACTGGCCCGCTACACACGTAGCCCGCACCGAGGCGGTCTCGGCAGGCGCAGGCGGCTGGGCGGCGGCTTGCTGAGGTTCGAGGTTCCTGGAGCAGCCTAGAATGGCGATCAGCACCAGGCCGGGCAAATGCTGAGCGGCGCGTTTCATCGCAATGTCCTCGTGAATTGTAATGTTTCCCGTGTGTATATCTTCGCCACGGCCCCGGCAATATCCTTGTCGCATCTGTCGCTAACGGCTCCATTTGCGGACGATGGTAATCAATATCAGGCTCATTGTCAGCAGGCCGACTACGACTTCCAGGCCGGCCAATGTCTTGCTTATGCCAGTAGCCGGCTGCATGTCGCCATAGCCAAGGCCGGTAAAGGTCACGACGCTGAAATAGACTGCATTGAGGAAGTTAAACACCCCGCCAATAGTCGGCGCCCACGCCACACCAGGACCGATCTGCACGTTCGCCGCGGTGTCAGTGAATCCACACAAATAGGCCTGGATTGTGGCAAAGATAAGCACCAGTAGCACGGCGATTTCGACCAGCCACCACGGCCGCTCCCCGTAGCCAAAGGAACGGTACATAAGCCACCACGCCAGCCGTTGGTACCACGGCGCCTGGGGGTGGTTGGGGGTCGCTATTGACATCTGCGCCCGCTTGCACTCCATCTCGCGGATGAAGAATTCCCCTGCCATCTGGTAATCCCCGGATTCGTGATAGCTCTGCTTTATCTTGCGACATGCGGTCTCCCCGGTCCTGAATAGCGGCAGTGCCGCTTCCTGTTTGCCTTCTCTCCTGGCGGCACGGGCCTCGCGTTCTTCGCGAATCACTATACTGCCGTCGTCAGCCCACGTCACATGATCCAGCCTGCTCTGCGGATCGAGTTGAACGCCTGAGAGCCGTGCGTTGGAGAGGTTAGCGCGGCGCAGATCTACCTTGCCTTCCAGCCTGGCGTCTGTCAGGTCGGCATGTTGCAGGTCGGCAAAGCGTAGGTCAGCGTCTTGCAGGTTGGCGTCCGTCAGATCGGCGTTATGCAGATCGGCTCTGACCAGGAATGCGTTTTGCAGGTTGGCGTCCATCAGTTGGGCATTTCGCAGTTTAGCGCCAAATAGCCTGGCATCTTCCAGGTCCGCCTCCCACAAGAGTGCACCGCGGTCTGCCGCCCGCTCTAACTTTCGCTGAAGCTCACTCGGATCGCGCTCGCCCTCGTAATGAAATATGCAGCGCGGCTCGGCCAGCTCAGTGCCAAGATGGCGGGGCAAGCCGCAGCGGGTAGCTCTTCCGAACTCGTACTGGCACCGCTCGCCATGGTCTGGCCCGCCTTCGGGCCACTCGTCTGCCGGCCATCGCGCTTCGTTGTTCAAATACTCGATACTGTGATCTGACATAGCAGATTCTCCATCTCAATTCATCACTGGCCGAGGTTGACCCGCATCCCGATGAACGCACCGAAGCGGCAGCGGGCCGGCTGCTTGATCACGAGCTGGCGGAGGCAAACCGCGCCGCTCCAGTAGATGTCGGCCTGCTTGGTATTTGCGGCTGTGGCCTGGCGGCATAGCCGAGCAAGCTCGCCGGGTGTGAAGAACCGGGCGTCGCTGTAGCTATTACGCTTTAACAGGCCGGTGAATTTCCGCCATCTGCCCAGGAGACTCTGCTTATTCAGCACTCCCAGGATGATGCTTTCGCGGGCTACGCGGGCCGCCTCGCTCAGGGCCTTGTCCGGGTCATCAACGAACTCCAGCGCAGTGACTATCAAGGCAATGTCGAAGCTGTTGTCGGCAAATTCCAGATTCTCAGCGGACATCTGCTGCACCGTGGCTTTGTCGCCGAGTTTGGCCCGAGCTGCCTGCAGCATGGCATCGGAGTTGTCTATGGCCGTGACCTCGTAGCCCATTTCGACCAGCCATAGGGAGAAATGGCCGGTGCCGCAGCCGATGTCGAGGATGCTCTTGCCCTGCGCCTGGCCCAGTAGTTCCGCCAGCAGTTGCTTTTCGAGCCTGTCGGCCCAGCGCCCAAAGCGCGTCTGGTACCAGCGGTCGTAGCGTCTCGCAATCCCTTCGGGAGAGTCTTGTGTCATGGTCCACCCCCTCTGGTCTGATGATTTGGGATCGCGCCTGCGCCCTCTGCAACCTACCACCCTCTGCTTCTACACTTGGGGTGCTCAGACCTGTCGCTCGCGGCGGAAATAGCCTTGCGGCAGGAATTTAGGTATAATGTACCGAAGCTGGGTTTGCTTTCAACCTGCGCATATAGAGGAAACAGCCGAATGTTAGAACATGTCTTGATAGCGACTTCGCGCGCGGAGCTTAATGTTGACCTGCTTGTGGACCTGATTCGCAATATGCCGGTAGAGCAAGTGACACTGGTGCATTGCGTGGAATCAGTGCTGCCCTGGCCGCAGCGGGACAGGCGGCTAGTGCGTCGGGCCGAGGAGCAACTCGACCAGGAGGTGGGAGAGGCGCAAGAGCGCACCGAGGTGCCGCTGGCGGCCGCTGTGCGGATCGGCATACCGGCCCAGCAGATACTGCAGGTCGCAAAGGACCGCAGCGCCGACACAATCATCATGAACGCCTTTGTCGGCATCCCCTGGCAGGAGTTTTTCCTCGGCAGCGTTTCGCTGGATATTATAAGACACGGCCCTACCAATATGCTGGTGCTGCACCCGCCGGCAGAAGACCAGGAGATGATCGGCGGACTGAAGCGACCGCTTCTGGAGCACATGCTGTTTCCCACCGACTTTTCGGACTTTGCGCTGTCTGCATTTGATGATTTCATCTCACTGGCCGACAAGGGAATGAAGCACGTCAGCCTGCTGCACGTGCAGGACGCCACCCGCCTCGAACCGCACCTGATGAACCGCCTGGCCGAGTTCGACGCTACTGATCGGGAGCGGTTGGAGGATATGGCCAAGCGGCTACGGCAGAATGGTGTGGAAGTTGACTTAAGAATTGAGTTGGGCGTTCCCGAGCAAAGCATCATCAGGGTAGCCAGCGAGCTGGAGGTGTCGTGCATCGCCATCGGCTCGCGCGGCCGCAGTCCCAACCAGGAGGAGCTATGGGGCAGCGTCTCCGAGCGCGTTGTGCGCAGAGCCGAGATGCCGGTGCTGATTATCAAGCAATAGATGATGGACCCCCTTTTTCCGTGAAACTCCCCGCTCGAATTGCGGCCGCTGACATACCGAATCTCTCTGGAGTAAAGCCATGAACCGGGGAAAAATCCTGCGCAGGTTGAGCCAGGTGGTATTCCTGGTCATTTTTGTGCTGCTGCTGCGCGCCGCGAAATGGCCCCTGCAAGACACAACTGCGGTGAGCCTGTTTCTGCGGGCCGATCCCCTGGCGGCACTGGTTACGGCTCTGGCACTGCCCCACTTCACCAGCGCCGGCCAGCTCCTGTATCTGTTCGTCCCCGCGCTGGTCTTGCTGGTGCTGACAGCGCTGTTGGGGCGCTTCTTCTGCGGCTGGATATGCCCCCTGGGCACTTGCATTGACATCTTCCATACGGTGCTGGTGCGTCCGTTGAGGAAAAAGGACAGCCAGCGCGCCAACTGGCCGCAGTTGAAGTACTACATACTCGTCGCCATGCTCATCGCCGCGTTCTTCGGCACGCAGATCGCGTGGTTTCTCGACCCCATGCCGCTGATCACCCGCAGCTTCGCCACGGCGTTGCATCCGGCCCTGCTGAAGCTGCAGAACTGGCTGGTTGCGCATCCTGACGGGCCGCTTGCAGTACTGAGCTCGCGCCTGAGCCTCGAGGCAGTACGCGGCCGCAGCTTTGCGCTGGCCTGGCCGGTGGTGGGCTTTTTTGCCTTCGTGCTGGCACTGGGCTTCATCAGCCGGCGGTACTGGTGCCGCAACCTCTGCCCGCTGGGCGCTCTGCTGGCATTTGTGGGTCGGCATGGAATCTGGCGGCGGCATGTTACGGAGGCATGTGTGCGGTGCGAGCGCTGTATTAGCGACTGCAAGATGGGCGCTATACCCGCCGACGAGCCGAGCCAGACGCGGACGCCGGAGTGTATCCTGTGTTACGACTGTGTCTCGTGCCCGCAGGTCGGGATCACTCGCATCAGCATATCGGTGGGCGGCGAGGGCATAGAGACCGGCACCGATGTGACGCGGCGGCGGCTCTTGGGAGCCGTGGGTGCGGGAGTGGTCTATGGCCTGTTAGCGCGCAGCCCACTGCCCGCTGCCCGCAAGGCCCGGGCGACACAGCACCAGTTCCTCATCAGGCCGCCCGGGGCCATCGTGCGCGACGAAAACGGCCAAATCGCCCGCATGATGACCGAGAGCGAATTCCGCTCGCAGTGCCTGCGCTGCGGTGAGTGCATGAAGGCTTGCATCACCAACGTGATTCAGCCCGCCCTGCTCGAAAGCGGCCTTGACGGTCTCTATACGCCGGTCATCGTCGGGGCGGCCGGCTGGTGCGAGCAAACCTGCAATGTCTGCGGGCAGGTCTGCCCCAGCGGGGCCTTGCGGCCCTTCACACCAGAGGAAAAATATGGCATCCTGATCGCCGAGGCGCGCATTGACCAAACCAAGTGCCTCTCCTGGGGCAAAGGCGATGACTACCTCCTGTGCCTGGTGTGTGACGAGATGTGTTCGTATAATGCCATCACCGCCGAGGATACCGATGGCAGCGGGCAACTGCGCCCCGTAGTGCATCCGGATATCTGCGTCGGCTGCGGCATCTGCGAGTACAATTGCCCGGCCCAACCCGCAAGGGCGATTAGAATCTATCGCAGGGACGATCGGGATGCAACTTAGTCCGCAGGAGCGCAGCCGGCGGCTCAAGGGCTACGCGGCGATAGTAGCGTCTTCGGTCTGCAGTGGCTCGATGTGGCCGGTGCAAAAGGACCTGATGACCGAGGTCTCCCCGCTGCAGGCCAACTGGCTGATGATTGTGCCGGCGCTTGCGATGATACTGGTGATCTACCCGTGGCGCCGCCGCGGCCAGCAGCTCATTCCTCAGGGCGCTCCCCTCGGCTGGCTGGCGCTCTTCGCCATTTTCGCCTCCGCCATCTTCTACACGCGCAACGTCGGCACCCATCTTACCAGCGCCACCACTGCCGCACTGGTCGTGCGCCTGGAGTTGGCGATTGTCTTCGTGCTGAGCTATCTGATACTCAACAGCCGCGTATCGGCGGCAGGATGGATTGGTACGCTCGTGCTGCTGGTCGGAGCGTTAAGCGCGATGGACATTTCCTTCAGTGAGCTCAGCTTTGCCGCGCTGGGCATGGCTGCTCTTCTGACGGCGGCCATGCTGACGGCCACGAACGCCATCATTATCAAGCTGAACTTCAACAGGATTTCCAGCGACCTGCCGACAGCGGCGAGCATCGTCTGCCAGACCGTAGTATTCTCCGCGATACTGCTGGCTACCGGCAGGATGGGAGAGACGGTCGCAGCACTGGCCTCCGCAAAGGTGGTTGTCGAGGCTGTGCTATTGGGGTTGCTACTGCTGTGGGCGCTGCTGTTCTACTACTATTCGATGAAGCGCATCCCGTTGTGGTCGTGTCGGATACTTTCGCTGATCGCGCCGGTTGTGGCGGTGCTGGGCGACCATTTCTGGCTCGGCTCGACCATCAGCAGCGGGCAGCTCGTCGGCCTATTCGCCGTCCTGGTCGGCGCTGGCCTGGTGATCATGTCCAGCCGGGATGATACCAGCGAGCGCGTGCCCCATAGATAATCATCACGTAGCTCAGCCATCCCCCAAAAAATCCCGTGGGTCGGGCTTCCAGCCCGACTCCTTTGTCCGCCTTTGCTTCGTCGCAGTGTTACGGGTACGGCCGTCTCAAAGCGGCCAATCTCTACCGTCTGACCTCATTGAACCAATCGTGCAAAGGAGTGTAAGCAATGGCGCAAAAGATCGAGTGCCCTAAATGTGGGGCAGAAAACTACAGCACCGATAGCATTTGTTTGGAGTGTGGACAGTCGCTCATACAAGAGCGTGCTCCGGCGGCAAGAGACGCCCCTGAGCCCGTTCGGCCCGCCGAAGCAGAGCCCAAAGACGAACCTGAAGCCGGTAAGCAAGCCAAGGCCGGGATGCCCCTGCTTTGGCGCGTCTTGCTGGTATCAGTAATCGCCGGCCTCATTGAGGTGGCTTTAATTGCTGTGATCACGAGAGGGGACACAAAGCCCGGCCCGATAACTGTGTTTTTCATTCCTCTGTACAGCCTGGGCATTGTGCTGCGGATACTGCTGGGCACATTGCTATACGGCGGCATCCGAGGCCTGCTGCTGCATTTCCTGCTTCAGTTCACCAACTGGCCTCCCGGCGCTGCTGGGGCGATAGGTGGCGCGATAGGTTACGGCTGTATAACCGGTCAGTCCTTCATCACAGTAGTGGTCGGCCTGATCATCGGCTATTCTATCGGCATAATGGCCGAAGGCGAGCGCTAGCGCACCCGGCGACCGGTTGTAACCGCCACGGTAACTCATCAAAGCCATGCGGTAGCTGGGCCATCCCAAATATCGTCGCGTGTCCCGGGCTTCGCTAATATAGATGCGTGTCCCGGGCTTCGCTAATATAGACGCGTGGCTCGGGCTTCCACTGTAGTTATGCAAAAAATTGTTGGTAGAAGCAAGATAAGAGGGGGCATATGGCGAACACAGGCTTAAATGCAGCAACATTCAATGCCGAGCTCGCCAAGGATGCCGCCGATGAGA
>JAUVVY010000037.1 GCA_030604405.1 bacterium
GCCTCCACACCGTTGCTGAGTGGGCCTTGTTGTAGGGCGCGGGCTTGTACCGCGCCGGCCCTACTCCCTCCACGCTCCCGCTGAGTGGGCGCAATCAATTGCGCCCCTACAACGGCATTGACAGGCTGGAAAGTGACATCGAATAGGTTGTGGCCTGCAAAGATATTGCGCTACACGACCGGCGCGGTACAAGCCCGCGCCCTACAACAAGCAGATACTTGATTCCTAATTCCGGAATTCACGACCAGACCTTCAATACAGTTATTGTCTAATGACAAAATTCGCCGTCACGAGCCTACGACAAACAACATCCCCGCCCGTCGTGCTTTCTGCTCGTCTGATGCGGTTACGAGGCGTCGGTTTCGGCGCTCTCCAACTGCTCCTGCACCTCGACTATGTCCTTGCTCTCGCGCTTGGACATAATCAAAGCGATAGCGACGACTACGGCCAGGACAATGCCAACTATGACCAGCCCCGTGCCCGGCAGCATGTTGTTATCCCCGTGGGAGGCGGCCACGATAGCCGGAGCGATCAGCAGGCCGACGAGGTTCATGACCTTGATCAGCGGGTTGAGGGCCGGGCCGGCGGTGTCCTTGAAGGGATCGCCAACGGTATCGCCGATTACCGCGGCCTTGTGGGCCTCGGAGCCCTTGCCGCCGTAGAGACCGTCCTCGATGAGCTTCTTACTATTGTCCCAGGCGCCGCCGGCATTGCACATCAGCACGGCCATAAGCTGCCCGGAGATGATGATGCCGCCGAGATAGCCGCCCAGACCGGACCAGCCCAGCCAGCAGCCGACAATTACCGGCGCCAGGACCGCCAGCAGGGCCGGAGCAATCAGCTCGCGCAGCGCCGAGGCGGTGCAGATGTCAACGACCTTGCCCGAATCTGCCAGTACGCCCTCCTTGCCCTCCATCAGGCCAGGGATTTCGCGGAACTGCCGCCGCACCTCGTTAATGATGAGAAACGCCGCGCGCGACACCGCACGGATAGTCATGGAGCTGAACAGGTACGGCATCGCACCGCCGATCAGCAAGCCCACGAACACGTGCGGCTTGTCAATCTCGATGGACAGCCGCTCCAGCGCACCAAGCGAGACGCTTTCGGCATGACCACCGACGCCCGCCTGGCCTTGTGCAACCTTGGAAAGAAATGAGCCGAACAGCGACACCGCAGCGATCACCGCAGAGGCAATCGCGATACCCTTGGTGGCGGCCTTGGTAGTGTTGCCCACGGCGTCGAGAATTTCAACATTGGCCGCGGCCTCTTCTATCTTGGCCATCTCGCAGATGCCCTGGGCATTGTCAGCAACCGGGCCGTAGGTGTCCATCGAGATGATAACACCGGTGGTGGTCAGCATGCCCAGGCCGGTCAGAGAAACGCCGTAGAGAATCTCGACGGCGTTCGCCTCGCTGCCGAACACGACGATTGAGCCGAAGATACAACCCGCCACAACCAGCAGCGAATAGACCGAGCTTTCCAGACCCTCGGCAAAGCCAGTAAGAATGTTGGTGGCAGCACCAGTCTGCGTAGCCTTGGCAATGGACTGCACCGGCTTGTAAACCCCTGAGGTATAGTATTCGGTGAGCTTATACATGGCCACTGCCATGATAATGCCGAACAGTGTGGCCCAGAACAGACGCATGTCGTGGGCATAGTAATTGGCGACGAAGAAAAAGCCCACCACTGATAGAGCCGCAGACCAGATAAAGCCACGGCCGATCGCCTTCAGTGGGAACTCGTCATCGTAGCGCGAGCGGACGATCTGGATGCCGAATATCGAGGTCAGAACACCGATGCCACGAACCAGCAGCGCAAACATGATCCAGATGACGGCGTCCTGCACGTTGCCGGTGATGCCGGCGTGGGCAAGAGCCAGGATCATTGAGGCGACCAGAGTGACCTCGTAAGATTCGAAGATGTCGGCGGCCATTCCCGCGCAGTCACCTACATTATCACCCACCTGGTCGGCTATGACTGCGGCGTTGCGAGGATCGTCTTCGGGAATGCCGGCCTCGACCTTACCCACCAGGTCAGCGCCGACGTCGGCGGCCTTGGTGTAAATGCCGCCGCCCACGCGCATGAACAGAGCCAGCAAACACCCGCCAAAGCCGAAGCCAAGCAGAACCTCGGTGGCTCGCTCATAAAACAGCATGAAAATGAGAGTCGCGCCCAGAAGCCCCATCGTTACGGTGAACATCCCCGCAACGCCGCCGGCGCGGAAGGCTACTAGCACAGCTTCTGGGAGGCTGGTGCGCGCGGCCTGGGCACAACGAACATTCGCCTGCACTGCAAGTGTCATGCCCATATAGCCGGCGAAAGCGGAGCAAAAACAGCCCAGAACAAAGGCCAGACCGCGAGCGATGGCCATGTCCCAGCCGGCTGAAATGCCGCTTAAAACCAGCGCAACAAACAGGACGAGGACCAACATGCCGACCGTCCGGAACTGGCGGCCCAGGTATGCGTGGGCTCCCTCCCGGATCTGGGCGGCAATTTGCTTCATCTCGTCCGTGCCCTGATCAGCCGCAAGCACCTGCTTGCGCAAATACAGAGCATAGGCAATACCAATGCCCCCGCAAACAAGAATCCCCCACAAGGCGTTGTGGTCAAATGACGTTAGAGCTTCTTTCACAAAAATCTCCTCCCGCTACAGATCGCCCGGGCGCTTGCTGTTTTTTGCGCCCCGGGTTGCAACATGTTAATGCTTCGACCTGTTCTATATCCAACCAATCAAGTTGGCTGCTATGCTCACACTGCCCAAGATCAAGCAGTAGATGCCAAAACGCACAAAAAGCCGCCCCTGCTGCACACTGCGGATGACGAGATAGATTGACGCGTAGCCCACTGCGGCCGAAACCACAAAGCCGCAAACATACCACGGCAACTGCACCGCCCCGTCGGCCCCACCGCTCAAGTCCGCAAGTGCCATGCCAAAGGCGCCGGCAATTGGCGGAATGGACATCAGGAACGCGAACCTGGGCGCCCACTGCTGGCTCAGGCCTCGCCACAAGCCGGCAGCTATGGTCGAGCCGGAGCGCGATATGCCGGGCACAATGGCCACCGCCTGCGCGACGCCGATGAGCAGCGCATCATACCAGGCGATCTGGCCGGGCTCGGCCCTGCCCTTCATGCGGTCCGCAACGAATAGCAGGGCAGCAGTAATCAGAAGTGCCACGCCGACGGGAGCAACTCCGGCCTCATCGAAGAACTCTTTAATTCGGTCTTTCCACACGAAGCCCACGACACCGGCCGGAATGGCGCTGACGATGATAAGAATCGCCAGGTACCGTCCGCTAGTATTCCCCAGAAGCGACGGTGTGCCCTTCCGAGAATTGCGAGAAAAGATGGCACGCGCTATTGCCACCAGATCCTGCCAGTAATAGGCGACCACTGCTACCAAAGTGCCGAAGTGCAAAACGATAACATAGTCGAAGTACTCCGGGGGCAGGTCTTTCCAGCCAAACAACGCTGCCATCAGGCGCAGATGACCCGAGCTGGATACAGGCAGAAACTCCGTCGCTCCCTGGACTATGGCCAGAATTATCGCCTGCAGAAAGCTCATGTATGGCCCTCAATCGCACGTCCACACAAAATCGCCCGGCCGCTGGTCCGAGATGCCAAAGTGATACTCCAGAGCGTCGCAAATGCGACCAGCCGCTTTGCCATCACCGTAGGGGCAGGCCCGCCGGCTCATCCGCGCATAGGCCGACGGATTTGTCAAGAGCTCCGTGGCATCGGCCACGATCCTGTCGGTATCCACGCCTACGAGCCTGGCCACGCCGGCCTCTATGCCTTCGGGCCGCTCGGTTGTTTCACGTGTGACCAAGACGGGAATGCCCAGTGCTGAGGCCTCTTCCTGAATCCCGCCGGAGTCGGTGACGATCAAATCGGCCCGGCTCATCAGAGGCACAAATTCAAAGTAGTCCAGGGGATCGCACAGCACGATGCGCTCTTTGCCGTCCAGCAGTTCGTGAGCGGCGTCGGCTACCGCGGGGTTGGGATGCAGCGGCCAGATGACCGTCACATCCTCAAAATCGCGAGCTATCTGTTCCACGGCGGCACATATCTTGGTGAAGGCCACGCCCTGGTTCTCGCGGCGATGCACCGTCACCAGGACCAGCCGTTCTTCAGCCTGCCGAAGCAATCGAGCCGTTGCTTCAGGCACCTGCTTTGAGTCGTCAGCAATCATCTGCAACGCGTCAATGACCGTGTTGCCAGTGACGAAGATGCTATCTGCAGAGACGTTTTCAGCAAGTAGCTCGTCCTTTGCCCGCTGCGTGGGCGCGAAATACAAGTCGGACAGCACATCAGTCATGCGCCGGTTGATCTCCTCAGGATAAGGCGCAAACTTGCTGCCGCTGCGCAGCCCCGCCTCAACGTGGCCGACGGCTATCTTCTCATAATAGGCCGCCAGTGCACCGGCGAAAACGGTGGTAGTGTCGCCCTGGACCAGCACCATGTTAGGCGACAGCTCGTGGAGAGTCTCCTGCAAAGCCTCAAGCGCGCGGCAAGTGACCTGCGCCAGGCTCTGGTCCTGCTCCATTATGTTGAGGTCCACATCGGGTTTGACGCCGAAAACCGCCAGCATCTGGTCGAGCAGCTCGCGGTGCTGGGCCGTGACCACGACGCTGGTGGTGAAGCTGCCGCCGCGCGCCTGCAGCTCCCGATAGACGGGAGCCAGCTTGATCGCCTCCGGCCTGGTACCATAAACCAGGCAGATACGCGGCTTTACAACTTTGTCCATAGTGTGATAGCCACCACGCACAGTATTGCAGTCAGTCCGTAGATTACCAGCACCGCCTGTCGCGCGCTGAGGCCGCGGTCCAGCAGCCGGTGGTGCAGGTGCTGCTTGTCCGCCGCATAAATCGCCTTGCCCTGACGCAGCCGCGTCCAGATGGTGCTGATCGAATCAAAGATGGGCACCCCCAGCACCAGCAGCGGGACAAACACGGCCACCGCCGTCGGCGACTTAAAAGCGCCTGCGACTGACAGCGACGCCAGCATGTATCCCAGAAACATCGCACCGGTATCGCCCATGAAGATGCGAGCCGGCTCGAAATTGTACGGCAGAAAGCCTATGCAGGCGGCGGCCAGCGCCAGCGCCGGTATCGCGACCGCATGGAAGGCGCTGTCCCAAGCCATGACCGTCAAGGTCAGCGCAGCTATGGCGCTGACACCGGCGGCCAAGCCGTCCAGGCCGTCAAGCCAGTTGATGGCGTTGATGACGAGCACGATCCATAGAACCGTCAGCGGGCCGGAAAGCCAACCGAGCGAGATATAGTGATATTCCCCGAATATCGAAAGCGGGTTGGTAAAGCCACTCCACTGCACACCCCACACGTATGCCACGATCGCGACGAGGATCTGTCCGGCAAACCGTGGCAACGCCGGCAGGCCGACTATGTCGTCAACCAGACAGACGCCCAGCAGCATCGCCGAGCCGACAAGCATACCAACGAGCGGGCTGGAGGGCGGCCAGTTCAGCAAGAGCGTTGGCACCCAGAATGCCACAAATATGGCCAGCCCGCCGGCAGTAGCGGTGGGCTTGCTGTGTACGCGCCTGCGGTCGGGCTCGTCCACTGCTCCGATCCGAGGGGCCAGGCGGATCATGACCGGTGTCAGCGCCAGGGCCATGACTATTGCTAGGAGTGGCGCACAAAGAGACTGCACTATTGGCTATCTCGCTTTTGGGGCGGCTGGTATCGTACTAATTCGACCGCGGCTTCCTCGAGCATCTCCAGCGCCATTTCGTCGGGGTAATCGCCTTCATACACGATCCGCACGATATTGGCGTTGATGAGCAGTTTGGCGCAGGTTACGCACGGTTGAGTTGTGATATAACAGGTGACATTGTCCAATTTTACACCATGAACCGCCGCCTGAGCGACGGCGTTCTGCTCGGCGTGAACCGCCCGGCAGATCTCCTGTCGCTGCCCTGGCGGCACTCCCAGCTTTTCACGGTAGCACCCGCCAAGTTCGCCACAATGCGCCAGTCCCTTCGGTGCCCCGTTGTAGCCGGTGGCCAGGATGCGCCTGTCACTCACCAGAAGCGCCCCGACCTGGCGCCGCAAGCACGTCGAGCGCTTGGCGACTACGTGGGTTATCTCCATGAAATAGTCATCCCACGCCGGCCGCTCATCGGTTACTGGCGTTCGTGGCTCATGCTCCGACATGCGGGAACTCCTCTTTTGCAGCCGCCAGATGTGCTGGGCCGCTCTACTGGCCGTTGCCTTTCTCGATCTGGCAAACCTTGTCGCGGCGCCGCTGGTGATGGTCGGCGCGGTCCGGCTGGGCCTGCAGGTAAGCCTGCAGAATTGCCTTGGCCAGTTCGGAGCCGGTGACACGGCCGCCCAGACATGCGACATTGGCCACATTGTGCTCTGCAGCCATCCGGGCGCTAAAGCAGTTGCTCAGCAAGGCGGCGTAACATCCGGGCACCTTGTTGGCGGCGATTGACATGCCGATGCCAGTGCCGCAGACCAGCACGCCGCGTTCGCACTGCCCGGAAGCCACTGCTTCGCCAACCCGAGTGGCGTAGTCAGGATAGTCAACCGCCCCGGGGCCGGTTGTTCCGAAATCAACTATCTCGTGCCCCAGGCCAGTCAGGACTTCTATCAGCGCATCTCGCAGTGTCACGCCGCCGTGGTCAAAGCCTATCGCGACCTTCATTTGTTTCCTCCTCCGGACCAGCCTGCCACTGCCGTGGGGGATTGATGTGTGCGCTGACCGGTCTCGCGGCTTATCTGCCGTGGGCCCTCAGAAGGCCGAATATTAGTGAAAAAACGGCCCCAGACACCAAGAGGCCATCGTGATATGTGTATGTATTTCATTGAGTTTAGCGGCACCCCCGCGTCGGGGGTGGGCTGCAACATCGTTCAGTCTAAGCCCTTGTCCGCCCGCGGGTCCTTGGGCAGGCGAAAACTGAAGGTGGAGCCCTTGCCCACCTCTGAGTGCTCCAGCCACACTGACCCCTTCTGACCATGAGCACGTGCCAGATGCTGCACCAGGTAAAGCCCGATGCCGGTGCCCTTGACTGCTCCCTGGCCGTCTTCGTCGTCTATGACGTGAAACCGCTGGAATATCTTGTCGCGGTGTACTTCAGGAATTCCCACCCCCTGGTCGCTGATGCTGATCCTGATCGTATCCACTTCGTCCTCGCCGGTGATTATAACATCCCCGCCCTCCGGTGAATAGCGAACCGCATTGCTGAGGATGTTTTCGAGTATCTGGATCACCTTGTCGGCGTCGGCGATGATATTAGGCATGTCCGGGGGCAGTTGATTGAGGATATTGTGGCCAGAGGTGTAGGCTAACTGGCTTTCTACGACATGGTCGGTGATCTGGTTGAGGTTAACCTCGCCCAGTTGCAGTTCAACGCCGCGACCGGCCTCGATACGGGAGACGTTGAGCAGGTCGGTAATCAGGCGAGTGAGCCGATCGCACTCCGAGTCGATGATATCATAGAATTCGTGGCGCGTCTCGCGGTCGTAGATCTCCTCGGCGTCGTCCATCAGAGTGGTGATGAAGCCCTTGATTGATGTCAGCGGGGTGCGCAATTCGTGCGAGACTGTGGAGACGAATGTAGTCTTCATCCGCTCTATCTGACGGATTTCGGTGATGTCGTTGAAGATGGCCACCACCGACGGTGGCTCGTCGTTCCTGGCCTCCATCAGGGTGAGTTGGGTCTGGTATATACGCCCGTCGCCGGGGCCGGTTAGCTCTGTGCTGATCTCTTCGCCAGACTCTACCGCATTGCCAAAAAGAGCCACTATCTCGGCGGATTGCACGACCTCGGAGAGCTGGCAACCGACAGGCTCTTGCTCATCAACGCTGAACATGCCCCGTGCCGCCAGGTTTATAAGCCGCACGTCGCCGTTGTTGCCGACGACTATCACGCCGGCGTTGATGCTCTCAAAAGCCCCCTCAAGCTGCTCTTTCTTCTCGCTCAGTTCGATGTAGAGCTGGGCGTTGGATATGACGGCAGCCGCCTGGTCACCAAGCATCTCCGTCAGGCGCAAATCATCAGTGTTGAACTCCTGCTCGAAGCGCTTGTTGACGACGTGGAGTACTCCGATGATCTTTGTGCCGGTGATGCGCTCTTCCTCGTCGCGTTGCTGGATGCTTAGCGGGACACAAACGCCGTTGCGCATCCGCAGCAGCGAAACTTTGGCCTTATCGGTGCGCTCATCGCCGATGGCGTCATTATAGACAATGGACTGACCGCTACAAAATACCATTCCGGACACACCGCGGTCGGGGGTGATACGCAGTTCGGTGCTCTGCTCGTCGGTAACACCGAGTGCCGGCTGCAGCACTGTGAGCTCCCCGGCCTCGGCCTGATAGAGCATAATCAGCACCTTTTCGGCCTGCAGGATCATGGCTATCTTGCTGATCAGCCGGGATAGCGTCTGGCGCAGTTCGGGCTGGGTGACGACGACGGCGGGCACTTCCGCCATAGTAGCGGCTGTGCTCAACTCGTCTTCCAGTGCGGAGATCTTGCCCTGTAGTTCTGTCACTACTAGCCTGTAGCGCTCGAGCTCCTTGCGAAGCTGTTGCGGATCGTCGGGCATAGCGTCACCGGGCATTCCGCAATTCCTCCTCACGGCCCGTGCAAGTAATGAGAGGGTGAATAGAATAAGCCCGGGGCAAGAATATCATCGTTCTGCCACAGGCCAGACGATTGCGAATCCGACGCCCTGTCGGCCTCACAGTCCGCCAGTCCGGATGGCGGCGCACTTGGTTTGGTGTATTCAGCGGCCCTTTCTGCGACGGTTGTCCCGGCTGCGTCGCAGCTCGTTGAGCCGCTGGGAACTGCGCTTCATGAAGTCGGACAACTTGTCCTCAAAGGATTCCGCGCCGCCACCTTGCTGCCTGGCAGCGCCAGGATCTGCTGAGATGTCGACGCCCTCAAGTGGTGCGCGCGGCTCTGCTTGCTTGGCCGAGAGTTCGTAGCGGCCCTCTGCCTTAGAGGCAAGTACCTTTACCTTGACCGCATCGCCCTCCCTGAAGTAGTCCGAAACGTCCCGCACATACTCGTTGGCTATCTCGGAGATGTGAATCAGCCCGGACTCGCCACCAGGCAAACTCACTATCACACCATAGTTGAGCAGTTTCTCGACCGTGCCATCCAGTATGGCCCCCGACTCAACTGCCATACTCAGTACGCCTCCCGTCAACGACTTAAGAGGGTTTCAACGGCGGGCTGGAAGAATACGAGCAAGACGACATCTCAAGTCCGAATTATATAGTAACCCAGCCCACTCAAGGTGTCAAGGAAGCGTACGGACCGCGAAAGAGGCTCTCATTTCGCTCGATAGGCTCCTGGTCGGTGCCCTACTCTCAGGCCGTCCGGCTACCTACGTCAGCGCCCGCGGTCACACAAGCACTATCAGTGCTTGACTGTCGCCGGCTGGCCCGTGGCAGCGGCTTCCCAAATCGCTTCGCTGAGTCGAATCACTTCGCGGCCGTCCTCCGACGAAGCTTGTATCTGCTCCTGGCCACGCAAAGCGCCTATGAAGTTGCTATCCGGGTCCCGGGTGCGTCCCAGATCATCGCCGCTGACGACTTGTTTGGCCTCACCCTCCCAGCGCCAGACCTCCTGGCCGACAATGGCCAGCGTGGCCTCTTCGCAAAATAGCGCGATTTCCTCATGGAAATTCACTGCATGTCCAACCACCGAGAAGTTGCACAGTGCGCCGTTTTCAAACTTGACCGCTATCGCCGACAGGACGTCCACCTCGGAGCCCATATTGTCCTGGTACGAGAATACCTCCGCCGGCTTCAGGCCCGTCATCCACAGCACGATGTCAAGCAGGTGGCTGCCCGAGTCATTCAACTGCCCGCCTCCGGCCCACTTCATTTGTGAGCGCCACGTTCCACGTGGGACCTGGCTACTGTACCAGTTCTGCGACTGCCAGCAACTGACGAAGTGGCAGGTGCCGAGTTCGCCGGAGCTGATCGCCTCGCGGCAGTAGCGGTATGGGGCCTGCCCGTGGCGCTGGTAAGAAACTCCCATGACCAGGCCGGTTTGTTTGACCTTCTCAACGGCGGCTTCGGCGTGCTCGACGGTGCAAACCATCGGCTTTTCAGTCAAGACGTGCAGGCCGGCGTCCAGAGCGGCCATAATCTGCTCGTAATGCAAGGTGTGCGGGGTGGAGATTTCCACCGCGTCCATCTGCACATCCCGCAGCATGTCGCCGTATTCGGCAAACGCCGGCACCTCCGTCAGCCGCTCGTCCACCTTGCGGGTGGCGGCAATAGCGGCCTGCGTCGGATCGCAAAGACCGACGATCTCCACGCCGTCGAGCCCGAGAAGGCGCCTGGCGTGCCCGCGGGCATTGCCTCCGCACCCGATCATTCCCACACGAACGGTCTCGTTCGGACCAAACATGAGTACACTCCCTTTCAACGGCGGCGACTGAATCACCGCACGGCGGCCTGGCTTTAGCCCGCCGGAATCTATGTACATCCGTCGCAGATTCCCCGCCACGACGCGACATACCTTCTTACAGTCTTGTGGCATGTTGACTACCCCGTTTCAGATGCCTGAAGACGGCTCTTTGCAGGCGCGAACAGAGGTCGTTTTACACCATCTGGTCATACGCTCGCAGCAAGGGTTGACGCGGCGACGCTGCGTATAAATATATGCGCCTAAACTTAGACATAATTTGTCCAAAATGGGAGCATCAGCAGCCCTTGAATCGCTTGACTTTTGGGGCCAAATCGGCTAGAATATGAGCATAGAAAAATGAGTTCTCTTTCCCCTCGAAATTGCCCAGAAGCAGGGACAGAATCTGAGCTTTTGAAACATGCCCCGCTATTCAAATAAATCGTGAAATACCGGCTTTTGTTATCCGCTCGAAAGCGGACTGACGTGCAGTACATGCCTGCCCCACCATATCTCAATATGGAGGTAGATTCACGGTATAGAGTTGGTATTCATCAGTAAGGAGCAGTGATACATGGCGAAAAAGACGAACTCCTACACCGCAGCACAGATCAAAGTACTCAAGAAGCTGGAGGGCGTCAGACAGCGGCCAGCGATGTACATCGGGTCCACCGGCAAGGTCGGCTTGCACCATATTCTCTTCGAAGCGGTGGACAACAGCATTGATGAGACATTCGCCGGCGAGTGCGACAAGATTGATGTAATCATCATGGCCGATGGCTCAGTTTCAGTAGCCGACAACGGCCGCGGCATCCCCGTTGACAGGCACCCCACTGAGAAGCGTTCCGCTCTGGAAGTTGTGATGACTACCCTGCACGCGGGTGGTAAGTTTGAGGGCGGCGGCTACAAGGTCTCCGGCGGCCTGCACGGTATCGGCGTGTCGTGTACCAACGCGCTTTCAGAATGGCTTGAGGTGAAAGTATGCCGCGACGGCAATGAGCACTATCAGATATACGACCGCGGTGTTCCGCGTGAGAAGGTCAAAGAGACCGGCAAGTCCAAGAAACGCGGCACCTACACCCGCTTCCTGCCGGACGCCGAGATCTTCGACGATGTCGAATTCGACTATGACACCGTCGCCGCCCGCCTGCGCGAGCTGGCCTATCTGGCCGCCGGTGTGACGATCACTCTCAAGGACGAGCGGCCCGGGATGCGGCGCGAGGAAAAATGGCACGAGAAGGGCGGCATCAAGGCCTATGTGCAGGCGCTTGCCGAGGGCAAGGAGCCCCTTCACAAGCCGATCTATTTCCAGCGCGTGCGCGACGATGTTGATGTTGAGATCGCTATTTTGCACACACAGGGCATCTACGAAAACATCGTAAGCTACGTCAACTCGATCCACACCATTGAGGGCGGCACCCATCTGTCCGGCTTCAAGACCGCAGTGACCCGCACTATCAACGCCTACGCATTCGAGCAGGGCCTGCGTAAGGAAAAGGAACGCAACTTCACCGGCAACGAAGTCCGCGAAGGCATGACCGCTGTCATCAATATCAAGCTCCTCAATCCCCAGTTCGAGGGGTAGACCAAGACCAAACTGGGCAATTCCGAGATCGAAGGGCTGGTCAACTCCGTCGTCGGCGAGGGACTCAAGGACTTTCTGGAGGAGACGCCCCGCGTTGCCAAGCGCATAATCAACAAAGCCACTACTGCTGCCAGGGCCCAGGACGCTGCACGCCGCGCTGCCGAGGCCACCCGCAAGACCGCTCTATCCACTGCCGGGATGCCCGGCAAACTAGCCGATTGCGCCAGCCGCGACCCCGCCGAGTGCGAGCTCTTCATCGTTGAGGGCAACTCCGCCGGTGGCAACGCCAAACAGGCCCGCGACAGCAGGTACCAGGCCATCTTGCCGCTGCGCGGTGTGACCATCAATGTGGAAAGGTCGCGCCTCGACAAGGTCCTGGACAACGAGGAAATCATGGCCCTTATCACTGCCCTCGGCGCCGGCATCGCCCCCAATGGCGAAAACGGCGAAAACAGTGACGCAGAATCCACCAGCAAGTTCGAACTGGACAAGCTGCGCTATCACCGCATCATCATCATGGCTGATGCTGATATTGACGGCTCCCACATCAGCGCCCTGCTGCTGACGTTCTTCTTCCGCTATATGCAGCCGCTCCTGCACAAAGGCTACGTCTATGTCGCCCAGCCGCCGCTGTTCCGCATCAAGGCCAAAGGCGAGACCTACTACGCGCTTGACGAAGATGAACTGGACGAGCTGCAAAAGAGCCTTGGCGGCCGCGATGTCACAGTCAACCGCTTCAAGGGCCTCTCCGAGATGGACGCTGACGACCTTGCCGACACCACAATGGACCCGGAGAACCGGGTGCTGCGGCAGGTTACCGTGGAGCAGGCCGAGGAGGCCGACAAGGTCATCAGCACGCTTCTGGGTGACGACGTACTGAGGCGCCGCGCCTTCCTCGTCGAGCACGCCAAGGTCGCCCACGACCTCGACCTGTGGGCTTGAGCCAGGCTGCTCAACCGACGACAGAAGGCTGGAATCGATCTAGATGTCCTCATTTGGGGGCCATTGTCCTCACGAATTCCTACTCGCAACTGATACCGCATGTCAAGCTGTCCAGTTTGTATTCGTAGAATCACCTTAGGAGCGATTTGATGCCAGACAAAGTTGATA
This sequence comes from bacterium, assembly GCA_030604405.1. Classification (GTDB taxonomy): domain Bacteria; phylum Armatimonadota; class Zipacnadia; order Zipacnadales; family UBA11051; genus UBA11051. Next base: position 13,083 of record JAUVVY010000037.1, read on the forward strand.
GCAACTCGATCGGGCAAGTCGAACAGATAGCTCTGCAAGATGAGATGCGCGACTCCTATGGCCGCTTTGCGCTCAGCGTGATCACGGCGCGCGCCCTGCCCGATGTGCGTGACGGGCTGAAACCCTCGCAGCGGCGCATCCTGCAGGCGATGAATGACGAGCGCCTGCATCCCAACCGGCCTCATGCCAAGTGCGCCAGCATCGTCGGGGAGACCATGAAGACGTATCACCCCCACGGCGACCAATCCATCTACGACACGCTGGTGCGGATGGGGCAGGATTTCAACGCCCGCTATCCACAAGTGGACCCGCAGGGCAACTTCGGCTCAGTTGACGGTGACCCAGCCGGCGCCCCGCGTTACACCGAGGCGCGGCTCTCCCCGGTCGCCGTGGCTATACTCGAGGACCTGGACAAGGACACCGTGGACTGGCAGCCTAACTTCGATGAGCGCATCGAAGAGGCCACCGTGCTGCCTGCCATGTTTCCGAACCTGCTTGCCAACGGCGCCTCCGGCATCGCCGTGGCCTACGCCACCGAGATCCCGCCCCATAATGTGACTGAACTCTGTGACGCGCTTATCGCGCTGCTGAATGATCCGGACCTGTCAACCACTAAGCTGATGAAGATCATGCCCGGGCCGGACTTCCCCTCAGCCGGCTACGTCTTGGGCCAGAAGGGCGTCAAGGACTACTACGAGACCGGCCACGGGCGCGTGGTCATGCAGGCGAAGGCGGTTATCGAGCCTCTCGACCGCAACCGCAGCGCTATCCTGGTCACAGAGCTGCCTTACCAGGTAAGCAAGGCGGGCCTGCTGCTACAGGTCGCCAAGCAGCACGAAACGCGCAAGATTGACGGCATATCCGACCTGCGCGATGAAAGCGACCGCAAGGGCATGCGGGTGGTCATCGAACTGAAGCAGACCGCGAACCCCAACGTGGTGCTCAACCAGCTCTACAAGCGCACCGACCTGCGCTGTGCCTTCAATGTCAACACGATGGTACTGGTGCCTGACGGCGACAAGCTGGTGCCACGGCTGTGCAACACAAAGGACCTGATGCAGCATTTCCTGGACCACCGCCGTGTGGTCATTACCCGCCGGACCCAGTTCCTGCTCGACAAGGCACAAGCGCGGCTGCACATCGTCGCAGGCCTGCTCAAGGCGCTCGACGTTCTGGATGATATCATCGCGCTGATCCGCGCCAGCGACAACCGCACAGCAGCGCGCAAAGGGCTAATGGATGAGTTCGACTTCACCGAAAGACAGGCCGAAAGTATCCTGGCAATGCAATTGGGCCAGTTGACCAGGCTGTCGCGCATTGACCTGGAAAAGGAACAGGGACAGCTCGAAGAGGAGATCGCCGCGTATCAGAAAATCCTTGGGAGTGAAGAGGAGAAGGCCAAGGTGATAATCTCCGAACTGCGCCGCATCAAGCGCGAGCAGGGCGACGAGCGGCGCACGCGCATCATGCCCTCGGAGGCCGACGAGATCGAGATGGAGGACCTCATCGCGCAGGAGGATATGGCCATCACCATCACCCGTGACGGCTACATCAAGCGGATGCCGCTGGACACTTATCGCCTGCAGCGCCGCGGCGGCCGGGGCATCGTGGCGCTGTCGAAGAAAGAGGAAGATAGCGTCCAGGACCTGTTTGTGGCCACCACCCACCATCTGCTGCTGTTCTTCACTGACCAGGGGCGAGTGTATCGCACCAAGGCCTACCAGGTGCCGCTGGCCAGCCGCACCGCTCGCGGTACGCCCATCGTCAACATCGTGCCCATCGAGGCGAATGAGAACATCACCGCATGGCAGGCGGTCAAGGGCTATGACCAGGGCGGATTCCTGGTCATGGTCACCCAGAAGGGCATGGTGAAAAAGACCGCACTGGCGGAATACGACACGCCCCTGCGGAGTAAGGGTCTCATCGCCATCAACATCAACAAGGGCGATCGCCTCAACTGGGTCATGTGGACCGATGGCTCCAAGGACATCATACTGGCCACCAAGCTTGGCAAGGCGCTGCGCTTCTCTGAGTCGGATGTGCGGCCCATGAGCCGCAGTGCCGCCGGCGTCAAGGGCATCAAGCTGCTCAAGGGCGATGAGATCGTCGCCACGGTTGTCGTTGACGCCGACGATGACCGCGACTTGCTCACGGGGTCAGAAAAAGGCCTGGGCAAGCGCACGCCGCTTAAGGAGTATCGTACCCAGGGCCGCTACACGCAGGGCGTTCTGACGCTGAAGGTGACCAAGAGAAACGGCCCGGTCGTCGGAGTGCAGGTCGTTGATGATGACGACGAGATCATGTGCATCACCTCCGAAGGCGTGCTGATCCGCGTTCCAGTGAAAAGAATCAGGCGCACCGGCCGTTTGGCGCAGGGCGTCAAGATAGTCGTTCCGGATGAGGGTTCGGCAGTCAGCGCCGTGGCAAAGGTGGTAAAACACGCCGCAGATATGGCCGAGAACACCGACTAGTCTTTAGTGCACTTAGTTCGCGTAGTCTGAAATCGCGCCCTCTCTTGCGTAGCTCGGCCCGGGGAGGGTGCTTTTTTTTACTGGTTTTACAAGCAGGAAGTGGCAAACGGAGGTCGAAAAAAGATTCTTGACTCCTGCATCTGGAAGTCCTATAGTGTAGGCTCATGCAAGTTGACTGGGCGAAACTTATATAAGCTATGACTCCAGGGCCGGCGCAAGCTGGCTCTTGTGAGCTACACGCAGAAACAGACACAAGCCGGGTGAGCCATTCTGGGAGTGGGCAATAATGACTGTTGCCGGTCGCGCTGAAGTCAACCTCGCTGACAATTCAATTGCCGTACTGGAGCGCAGATACCTCAAGAAAGATGACCAGGGCCGGGCCGTTGAGAGCCCGGCTGATCTATTTGCCAGAGTGGCAGAGAATATCGCCTCCGCCGAAGCACTCTATAGCGCCGACGAAGCAACCGTCAGGCAGTGGGAGGATAAGTTCTATGACCTGATGGCGAATCTACACTTCCTCCCCAACAGCCCCACACTGATGAATGCCGGGCGGCCATTCCAGCAGCTTTCAGCCTGCTTTGTGCTACCGATTGAAGACTCCATGGAGAGTATCTTTGAAACGATAAAGAACACGGCGCTGATTCACAAAAGCGGCGGCGGCACCGGCTTTGCCTTCTCGCGCCTGCGGCCCAAGGACGATATAGTCAGCTCCACAAAGGGCGTCTCCAGCGGGCCGGTGTCATTCATGAGCGTCTTCGACGCTGCCACCGAGGCCATCAAGCAGGGCGGCACCAGGCGCGGGGCCAATATGGCCATCCTCCGCGTTGATCACCCTGACATCATGGATTTCATAGAGGCCAAGCAGGACAAGTCCAGCCTCACCAACTTCAACATATCCGTCGCCGTCACCGAAGACTTCATGAGAGCGGTTGACGAGAGCCGTGATTACGAACTGATCAACCCGCGCAACGACGAGATCACCGGCAAACTCAACGCCCGAGAGGTCTTTGACCGGATGGTGCAACTGGCCTGGGAGGGCGGCGACCCCGGAATCATCTTCCTCGACCGGCTCAATGCCGACAATCCGACGCCGCAACTCGGCGAGATCGAGAGCACTAATCCGTGCGGCGAGCAGCCGCTTCTCCCCTACGAATCGTGTAACTTGGGCTCGATCAACCTTTCCACGGTCGTCAAGGGCGAACTCACAAAGGGCAGCATTGACTGGGACATGCTTGCCGACATCGTCCATGCCGCAGTTCACTTCCTTGACAACGTCATTGACATGAACTGCTTTCCCATACCAGATATCAAGGAGATAACCAAGGGCAACCGCAAGATTGGTCTGGGTATCATGGGGTTCGCTGATACCCTCATCAAGCTGGGTATTCCGTACAACTCCGAGGAAGCCGTGGGGGCCGCTGAACAGATCATGTCATTTATCCTCAACGAGGGGCGCAAGGCTTCCGAGCAACTGGCACAACAGCGCGGCACTTTTCCCAATTGGGAGCAAAGCACTTACAATGCCGACGACGACAGCCTCAAGCTGCGCAACGCCACCATTACCACCATCGCCCCCACCGGTACCATCTCTATCATTGCCGGCACCTCCAGCGGCATCGAGCCGTTGTTTGCCGTCGCATTCAGTCGCAACGTCATGGATGGCACGCAGTTGGCGGAGGTCAACCCGGTATTCGAGCAGATCGCCAAGGACCGCGGATTCTATTCGCCCGAGATGATTCAGGAAGTCGTCGCCAAGGGATCGCTGGCCGAGGTGGAAGGCGTTCCGCAAGACATCAAACGGCTCTTCGTGACCGCGCATGAAGTGGCGCCGCAGTGGCATATCCGCATCCAGGCCGCCTTCCAGAAATACACCGATAATGCGGTGTCGAAAACCGTCAACTTCGCCAATGATGCTACCGTCGAAGATGTGGACCACGTCTATCGGTTGGCCTATGAACTGGGCTGCAAGGGCGTCACCATGTACCGCGATGGCAGCCGCGAGGAACAGGTGCTTACCACCGCCAAGACCTACGAGGCCCAACAGGTCGGTATCCCGCTTCAGCCGCAGCCCCGGCCCCAGACCGTCACTGGCGTGACGCGCGCTCTGCCCACCGGCTGCGGCAAGCTATATATCACCGTCAACAGCGACGAGGGCGGCGCCTTCGAGGTCTTCGGCAATATGGGCAAGGCCGGCGGCTGTGCGTCATCGCAGACCGAGGCGCTGGCGCGGCTCATGTCGCTGGCGCTGCGCTCAGGCATCTCTCCGGAACACCTCGTGAAACAGCTCAAAGGCATCAGTTGTCACATGCCGGCCTGGGAGCGCGGCGGCGGCAGGATACTCTCGTGCGCCGACGCCTTCGCCAAGGGCCTGGAGCGCGCCATGAGCGATAGCGGCACACAATTATCAATCGAATTCGAAGACAACACCGTCAATCACCTCGGCGCTTGTCCTGAGTGCGGAGGCAACCTCACCTACGAAGCCGGCTGTGTCACCTGCCACGCGTGCGGCTACAGCCAATGTGACTAACTGCCTCGACAAATTCGACACCGGGGGCCTGCCACTGCGGCGGGCCCCTAATTTTGTTGTGGGTAATCACTGACTGTCCGTCGCCACCAAAGAGTTCGAGTCTCTGAGCAGGTAAATCGGCCACAGGCGCGAAGGTATCAATGTAATTGAGTGTGTCTGCTTCCACAAGGGTGATATCATGTCCACGGACCCGGGCATCGGCCCCAGATATCAAGACAGCACCAAATACCATCGTCACCAAGTGCCTTCGCCGCCGGGTTGGGCACAAGTGCCACCGTACAAGAAGTACGAGAACCCGCTGGGCTATGTGGAGTTGCCTCAGCCGCAGCGGGATGGTCCGGGCCTGTGGCAAGCAATTGCCGGCCGCCGCTCGCACCGCCGCTTCGCAGATGATCCGATTAGCCTGCTGCAACTTGCGCAATTGGTCTGGGCAGTCACCGGCGTCACACTGCAGGAATCTGAGCACGCTTTCCGCGCCGCCGCGTCTGCCGGAGCGCTTTATCCCAACGAAACGTACCTGTTGGTTTCCAATGTCAGCGACTGCCCTGCCGGCGTTTACCACTACGAGGTGCTGGAGGGCCGTCTGGCGATGCTGGCCGAGGGCGACTTTTCGCTGGAAATGGCTCAGGCCTGTTTCGGCCAGCGCTTCTGCGCCGCCGCCGGTGTCGTATTTGCCTGGGGCGCGGTGGTCGCTCGTTGTGCGCAAAAGTACGCCGACCGCGCCTACCGCTACATCTACCTCGACGCAGGCCACCTCGGCGCGCACTTACAACTGGCCGCCGAAGCGCTGGGCCTCGGCAGTGTCAATGTCGGCGCCTTCTTCGATGACGAGGTCAACCACCTGCTGGGCCTCGATGGCACCGCAGAGACGATCGTCTATCTCGCCGCGGTGGGCACACTGAATAGTACAGGATAACTCCAAGCTACCATGCTGATAACGATCCTGATCATTCTGGGTTACGTCGTATTTGCCGTGGTGCTTGTTGCCGGCGTCCTTGCCGCCATCATGGGTCTGCCCGGCACTACGCTGATTTTGATTGATGCCGTTGTCTATTCGGCGATCACCGGCTGGGACCGGCTGCCGTGGTGGGTGCTGCTGATCCTGGGGATCATGGCCCTTATCGCTGAAAGCAGCGACAGTCTTGTCGCTGCGCTAGGTACCAAGGCAGGCGGCGGCAGCAGCAAGACCAGCGCCGTCGTGGTGGTGGGCACGATCATCGGGGCAGTTCTGGGCGGCGCAGTGCTCTCCCCGATTCTGGCGCTTCTCGGGCTCGCCGGCGGGCCGATTGGCTTCGTGGTCGGAGTTATACTGCCCCCGCTGGGCGGCGGTGTGGCCGGGGGCTTTGTGTCGGCGTACTACTACGAAAAGCACAGCGGCAAGACTCACAACGAGGCCCTGCGGGCTGGATGGGGTGCTTTTCTGGGACGCATGGGTGCCGGGCTGATGAAGGCGCTGGTGGGGTGTGTGATGATCGCGATCGTAATCTACACTATCATCGCCACTGCGCCACCGGCGGGATAGACACGGGGGTTGCGCTCTCACCCGGCCGGGCTGCTCAGGGAACAATGAACCTCACGAGGTTCGGCGTGCCCAGCGCCGTTTTCACCGCGCTAGGCGCCCACGGCCATATAGCAGGCGCATAAGACATTATCACGCACCTGGCTGCCCATTCCACAGTTGCCAGAGGCACCACTTCCGCCGCACTGCGGTCAAACACCTGCAGCTCAGACTCCACCTTAAAGACCTTCAGGGCATTCTCCAGCTCGGTAGCTATCCGGTCTTCGTGCTCCGGGGCCATTTCCACCACAGCGATTTTCAGCGGGATGTTAAGCGCCGAGCACAGCTCGCCGGCCAGGCTCATGCATCGCCCGCCGGCTGCATCATCGCGGTAAATCAGCATCGCGGCGTCCAGCGCGTGGTAGTTGTGTGCGCATATCATCAGCGGGATCGGACAGTGGCTCAGCAGGTGCCTCAGATTGTTGCCGATATGGTGGCGCTGGCCGCGTTTGGGCTCACTGCTCTCGCCGACCACAAGCAAGCTGTACAGCCGCGCCATTTGAGCCAGCCTCTCACCAGCCCTGCCGAATACCTGACGCGAGGTACAAGGCACGTTAGCATCGTGGCATGCCTCCACCGCTGCGTCCAACGACTGCTCGGTGTCCGGCGGGGCATCAGGTTCAATCTCGATGCCTGCCTCCGCCGCTGCGAGGGTGGCTTCCACTGGGCCGGGCTCAGAGATCAGCGCAAGCTCGGCGTCGCTGCCAACAGCCTCCTCCGCATGAACCAGGTGAATCCGCGCCTGGGCTGCTTCCGCGATGTCCAGGGCCTGCTGGAGAGCGGTGCGGGCGCTGCGCGAATCGTCATAGCCTACCAGGATATTCTTCAGCATCGCGGCTCACCGCTCACTGCCTGGGCCGTCGTGTACTTTGCCGCCGCCATTTGTCTCGCCCGGCTCCTCATCCTGCTCAGGTTCGACGCCGGGCTGCTCCATCTCCTCGAGTATGCGCTTGGTCTCAGCCGCTTCCTCCGCCGCCTGCTGCTGCGCTACTGCGAGTTCCTGCTGGGTGGTGGCCACATCCTCCAGCCCGATGACATCCTGACCCGCCACTCCGGCCGCCTCCGCCACCTTCTTGTCAACCATGAAGCCGACCATGCCGCGCTTGCCGAGCATGCGCAGGTATTCCGTCAGCGTTAGCTCCACCTCATGGCGGCTGAGCTTGTACTTGAGGGCGAGCACCTCAACTATTTCCGCTACTGTGCGCGCGCCGTCGCAGTGGTGCCACACCAGGGAGCCCAACTCATCCAGTTCGATGGGCTTTTGCTCAGGCACCATGAACAGCCATCCGAGGACCTTTCCCGACAGGTCACCGCGCCGTGGCAAGATCACTACGACAAGCTCTTCATCGGTGACCTTCCACTGCAGCGACGGATTGCGCACGGGCCGAGCCCCCATGGCCTGCTCGCGAGTGAGTTGAGGCTTGAGCTTTCTCAGCCTGAGCCTGACGAGCACGTTGTTGAACGTGTCCATTACATCCAAGACAATGTGGCCTCTTTCAAACAGCGGTTAGCGCATGTGTGATCCAATGCTCCGCCCGGCAGTCATACTGCCGGTTACCTATTTTACCACCTTCAGATTCTCGGCGTAGCCGTCAGACAGCGTAAGTATGGCCACTTCCGGCGGGCAATTGAACCTGACCCCGGTTCCTGCGCCAGCCCCTCGGCTGACGTAGCCGACGGTGTCTTGCCCAACCCGCATCAGCCCCGATGCCCGGTCGCGCCGACGCCACACCGGCGCCCACGGCGTGCCTATGCACGGAAGCTGCAACTGCCCCCCGTGCGTGTGGCCGCATAGTATCAGATCAGCCCATTCCACACCCGGCTCGTCAAAGATGTCGGGGCTGTGTGACAGCAGAATATTGAGGTCGCCACGGGGCGCATCAGCCAGCGCCTTTGCCAGGTCGTCGTAGCCGCAGGAAGGGTCCCCCACGCCCACGATTACGACCAACTTGTCGTTCACCTGTACACAACGATGCTCATTAAACAGCATGTCCACGCCGATCGCGTTCATCGCCGCGACCCACTCCGGTATGGCTACGCGCTTGCACGTGTCCCAGAATACCCACATCTCCGTCGAGTGATCGAGGTCGTGATTGCCCAGTACCGCATATACGCCGTGCTCAGCAGCAAGCGGCTCGAGCACCTCGCTGACCAGGCCGGCGTACCAGGAGCGGTGCCCAATGTCTCCGGTGATGAAGACGGCGTCTGGTTTGTGGGCCATGATATCGGCCACCGCCTGCCGGCCAATAGTGATCGCCTGCTGGCTGTTGCGCAGGTGCAAGTCAGACACGTGGGCTATCTTTAGACCCGCCAGCTCCGCCGGCAGTCCGCTGATCTGAACCTGCACCTGCTCGGTTTCCAGACGGTTTGGCTCGACATAGCGGATGTAATACAGAAACGCCGCCGCCAGCAACAGTATGGCCCACAGTATGACACTAGTCAACAGCATTATCGCAATCTTCCTGTTGTGCTTCTGGCCGCTCAGGTTCCTGACCGGGAGGTGGAATCCGCCCTATCTGCCAGATCGCCAGCACCCAGAGACCAACAATGACAATGAGTGACAGCAGCAGTGCCGTCAGCGTGAAAGCGTCCAGATCGCCCGTTCGAACGCTTAGTCGGGCCGTATCCACCTCGACCAATGGCCCGCCGACCATATTGCGGTGCACAATCATTACGCCGATTGTTCCGAGCAGTGCCGCCCAAAACACCACCAGCACACGACATATCTGTTTGGCCGACTGGCCGGCGGCCATGGACTTGACATAGATCATCAGACTGATCAGCGCGCCTGCGGGTATCGCCACTGCCACGAGCCGGCCCCATGCACCTGGGTCATCAATCATTGCTCGCTTCCTCCCGCGAGGCTGTCCCGAAGTAGTACCCGGACATCCACGCTCTGCTCGCCGGCATCTACCCCCAGCAGGCCGCAGACAGCACCGCCCACAAAACTCAGGCCCTCGATGGTACCCAGATTGGCCGGCTGAATGCGCTCGCCGTAGATAATCAATGGCACATACTCCCGCGAGTGATCGGTGCTCGGCGTAGCCGGATCGCAACCGTGGTCAGCGGTAATCACGAGTGCTTCAGCCTCGGCCATCTGAGTGATAAAGCCGCCCAGCCACGCATCAAATTCGGCCAGGGCACCCGCGTAGCCTGCAACATTGTTGCGGTGCCCGTAGAGCATGTCGAAATCCACCAGGTTGGCAAATATCAGATCAAATTCGGCGGTTTCCCATAGCTCGTCAATGACCCGCATCCCGGCGGCGTTATCCGCAGTATGCAGTTGCTCGGCGAACCCGCGGCCACCGTAGATCTCCCCGATCTTGCCCACCGCACAGATACGAATGCCTGCGGCCGCCAGTAGCTCCAGCAGCAGCGGCTGCGGGGGAGGCAGTGGAAAATCGCGTCGCCGCTCTGTGCGCACAAAACTGCCCGGCTCTCCCGCAAACGGTCTGGCGATCACTCGCGCCACGGCGTGCTCTCCGCCGCAAAGCTGCCGCGCTATCCGGCAGCATTCATAAAGCTCTTCCACTGGCACAACCTGCTCGTGGGCGGCTACTTGCAGGACGCTATCGGCAGAGGTATAAACGATCAGTTCCCCGCTCTTGAGCTGGCGGGGCCCCAGTTCTTCGATGATCTGTGTACCCGACGCCGGCCGGTTTCCGATGATCTCCCTGCCCCAGGCACTGCTCAACCGGCTAATCAAGTCGGCAGGGAAACCGTCCGGGTAGGTGGGAAACGGGCTTGGCATGACGTGCCCCATCAATTCCCAGTGCCCGACGAGGGTGTCTTTTCCGGCTGAGAGGGTGCCTAGCCGCCCGACGACTGCCTCGGGGGCCAACTGCGGCAGACAGCTTACCCCGTCTATTGCCCCGAGACCCAGTCGCGTCAGCGTAGGCAACTGCAAGCGGCTTGCGGATACGACGTGGCACAGGGTGTGGCTGCCTTTGTCACCGTATAGCCCTGCATCCGGCAGTGCGCCGATGCCCAGACTATCGCACACGATCAGGACTATGCGCCCCAGCGGGGGAACCAGGGCTCATCGCACCCCCACGGTGACTTCGTAGCCGGCGTTGGCCAGCTCCTCGGCAAGCTTGTCGGCCTGTTGGCGGCTGGCAAATGCCGCTACATTGACACGGCGGTAGGTCTTGTCACCGATGGTCACTTTGGTTATGTAAGGCTGGTAGCCCTTGGACTTCAGCTCTTGTAGCATTTGTTGCAAATTCTCAGGATTGAGAAACGAGCCGGCGATGACAACGTAATGGCTGTCCTCGGTGCTTTCGGTCTCCTGGGCATTATCTTCGGCCTGCCCGCTGTCGGTCTCCTCGGAGGCGTAGTCGGACCAGCTCGATGTTCCCTCTGCCTCGCTCTCATCCTCTTCGTCTTGAGACGATGCGTCTGCGGCATCGCGCTCCACGTCGGCTTCCTGGTCGGCCTCCACAAACTCGCGGTTGGCCCGGGCCGCCTCTGCCTCTGATGCTTCGCGCTCCTCGATTTCAACCTTTGCCTTCGCCGGCGGGGCCTTCTCGCTCTGCTCTACATCGTCTCCGCTGCCTGGCACCTGGACCACGATCTCCGGAGCGCCTTCCCTGATCTCACCCTCGCTGAACCTCGTGCCCAGATAGCGGCGGCCGATGTAGAAAGAGATAGTGCCCAGTATCAGACACATCACCAGAACCTTGGCCCAGAATATCACTATATCTTGCCACGTGATCCTGTCCGCTGCCGATGCCATGTCTTTTCTCCAGGAGCCTTCGCAAGGGCGACTATCACTTTGTGGCCGCACGCTGACTGCGGCGAAAAGTACAGCCCGAGCAGCAATTATTGTATCACGGAGTTCCGCGTTCGCGCAACTTCGCCAGGCGAGAGGCCGACGCTGCAAAGATCGCTTCAAGCCGCCCAGGCGTGGAACGTGGCCCACAGCATGAATGCCCCGATCACCGCCAGCAGCACGCCCTCTGCAAGCCGCACGTATTTCAATGGCACGGGCGCCTTTGGCTTCTCTAACTTGCCTGCCGTGATCCGGTAGGCGATGATCACGACCAGCAGCGGAATAATAAAGGCGACATTATACGCCAGCAGAAGCGGCAGGGCAGCCACCCGTTGGCCGGGCAAACTGGACACATACGTGATGGTGGGCAGATACACCTGGCCGGTGCAGCCGAACTCGATCGCTGTCACAACAATTGCCACCGGCACGGCCAGCAGCACTGCGTGTTCGGCCTTCACTACCCGCCGGACCACCTCGTGCACCCGCAGCAGCCAACTCCTGGGCAGCTTCAGGATCGTTTCCGAGCTGCCGGTACGCACCAGTTCGATGAACTCGGCGAAGGCAAGCAACGCCACTGTCAGAGCGGGGAAAGCGATCAACGGATAGATGATACGCCGACCCCAGTAGGCGCCAACTGCCATGCTCGACAGCCGCCACAGCCCCAGGCCGATCACTAAGTAGGCCGCAAAGCAGCCCAGCGCAAAAAGCAGCCCTACTTTCAGGCTGCTGCGTTGCATGCCGCTGAGCGTCAGATACGACAGCAGGAAAATGATGGTGGATATCGCACAGGGGTTGATACCGTCAATCAGCCCTGCCACCGCGATCACGTACCACTGGTACCGCTCGAAGCGCTGCATCATCTGCAGTTGGCCCTGCTTCAGCCACTCCCACGAAGAGCCTAGCCGCTCGTATGGCCGCGGCCCCTCAAGCGCGCCCTCCAGCGAGGCGTTCTCTACCTCCTTAACTCCCACCCACGCCCGTGCCGGGCCGTACAGCCCCGGCGTCATCTCACGCTGCTGCGCACTGTCAATGCCGTAGCTTGTGCCCAGGACCTCCATTAGAGCGGGCAGATTGACCAGCTTCGGGTGAACCCAGAGGAAATTGAGTTCGGGGTTGGCGGCCGCCAGTCGCCTGACGTTGTCGTTGGCTGGATGGCACGATGGGCAGGTCGTCAGCACGTACAGGAAATCCGCCTCAGGCAGGTTGGCGCGGATGCGCACGCTCTCCCATTCGGCGCTCTGACCGCCGGGCGATAGGCTGTCGTGGCGCTCCGTGAAGTGGGCATATTCGATCACGAACACCACTGCCGCTAGCGCCAGCCCCACCGCGAATTTAAGCTGAAAGTCCTTGTTCATAATACCATCTCGGGCTCACCGACGGTCCGGGAGCGTACTCATTTCTGGTAACTGCTCAGCTTGGGGTGTTAGAAGAGCGGACAAGCAAGGCAGCAGGTGGCGACTCGCCCCCAAAAGTTCATCCTGGAGGACAGGCTTGCGCGCCATAGCTTTAGCGAAGGCGGGGCATCCCTGTTGTTTATCGTAGGCGCGTAACGGTTTAAGTATTGTCGCCTTTTCCTAACGAGCGGGTTCGCTTTTCTTTGATATGAATGATATGACTGACTTGCACCTCCACAGCCCCCGGCGTAGCTTCGCGTGGTGCCTCGGTGTTCGTAGGGGCGTAATTTATCACGCCCTCCACACCGCTCCTGAGTGGGCCTTGTTGTAGGGCGCGGGCTTGTACCGCGCCGGCCCTACTCACTCCACGCTCCCGCTGAGTGGGCGCAATCAATTGCGCCCCTACAACGGCAACGGCATTGACAGGCTAGAAAGTGACATCGAATAGGTTGTGGCCTGCAAAGATATTGCGCTACACGACCGGCGCGGTACAAGCCCGCGCCCTACAACAAGCAGATACTTGATTCCTGATTCCGGAATTCACGACCAGACCTTCAATACACTTATTGTCTAATGACAAGATTCGCCGTTACGCGCCTACGGCAAACAACATCCCTGCCCGTCCATGAGAAACCTGGATGACAAGCTTGCGCGCCATTCTAGTCGCCGTAGCCTTGGCGAAGGCGACAGCCCAGCGGCGGGGCGTCCTTGCATGTGCAGTTCCTTTGCAGGCCACAAGGTGAGTAATTACCATTTCTGCTTATGCAGCCTCAACTCCCAAGCATCAAACGGACAGTGACGCAAGCCATGCTACTCGCTGAGTTTTTCCCGCAGTATCTGGTTCACAAGCCCGGGATTGGCTTGCCCGCGCGTTTCTTTCATCACATACCCGACCATCGCGCCCAGAGCCTTTTCCTTGCCGCTCTGGTAGTCCGCGACTGCCTTCGGATTGGCCTCGATCGCTGCGTCCACGATCGCGCCTAGCTCGTCTTCGTCGCTGATCTGAGCCAGGCCCTGCTCCTCGATAAGCTGCCGTGGGGTGGTGCCTTGCTCAAATAGTGTCGGGAAGATGTCCTTGGCGATCTTGCTGCTGATCGTGGTCTCATTGATCAGTTTTATCAGCTTCCCCAGGTTTTCGGGCTGCAGCTTGCACGTGTCCGGAGTTTGCCCGCTTTCGTGCAGCAGGTGGGTGAAATCGCCCATGACCCAGTTGCTGGCGCTTTTAGCGTCTCCGCACGTCGCCGCCACCGCCTCGAAATAGTCGGCCACCTGTTTGTCTTCGGTCAGCACCTCGGCGTCGTACTGCGGCAGACCGTACTCCTCCACAAAGCGGCGCTCTCGTGCCAGCGGAAGCTCCGGCACGCTCTCGGCGATCTCCTCGACCCATTCCCGCTCCGGTGTCAGCGGCACCAGGTCCGGCTCGGGGAAGTACATGTAGTCGTCCGCCGATTCCTTGATGCGCATTACCGTTGTCTTGGCCTCGGTCTCATTCCAGCGCCGCGTCTCCTGCTGCATCTCCGCATCATTTTCCAGGCACCAGTGCTGCCTGTCTATCTCGTAGCTGACGGCATCGTGAACCGCCTTGAAGGAGGCCAGGTTCTTGACCTCCACTATTGGGGTTGCTTGGCCGGCCGCTTCGTCCACCAGGTTCACCGTCGGTTCGCAGCGCATCGCACCTTCGTCCATGTTCGCCGTCGAAACGCCCAGATAGCGCAGCAGCCGGCGCAGTTGCACCAGGTATTCGCGCACCTGATCCGCGGACGTGAAATCCGGCTCAGTGACAACCTCCATCAGCGGCACGCCGCAGCGGTTATATTCCACCAGGCTGCGACCGTCGGAGAGGTGGATGTTCTTGCCGGTATCCTCTTCCAGGTGTGTCCTGCGCACGCGGATGCTGAACGGCTCGCCGTTGACTGCCAGGTCAATGCGCCCCTCGTAGGTGAGCGGCTCATCGTACTGGCTGATCTGAAAATTCTTGGCCAGGTCCGGGTAGAAGTAGTTCTTGCGGTAGAAGCGACAGTAGTCGCTGACTTTGCAGTCCAGCGCCAAGCCGGTTCTTATGACGAATTCGACCGCCTTGCGGTTCGGTACGGGCAGCGACCCGGGCATGCCGGTGCACACGGGGCAGCAGTTGCTATTAGGCTCTGAGCCGAACTTCACCGGGCAGCTACAGAACATCTTCGAAGCGGTGAGAAGCTGCGCGTGGACTTCCAGCCCCACCATGGGACGAAATGCCATATCTATCACTCCAGAGCCGGACGAACGTTTCCTACGTGTCGGGCTGGAAGCCCGACCTACGCGGATAGTTAGTCGGCACAGAAATGCTTACACTGGCGCGATAGGCGAGCGCCAGCTTCACGCCACGATTCTAACAGTATGGGTCTGTGGAAGCAAGAGGGGGCTTCGCTACTGTGACTTCCGCATCCGAGGCTTCAGGATGAGGGACATCGCTGAGTCTGCCGACGTACACAACGGCGCAGGTTCTCGAGTCCAAAGGCTCTCTAGCAGCTCCTCCCACGTGGCGTACACCGTGACTTGGCCGCCACGACACCACCGTCTCGCGACTTGCGAGCTTGACAACGCGCATCTCAGGTCTTCGTCATACGTCAGAAACGCGTCAACATACGGCGCGTAAGCGGCATGATGATAGTCTACAACGTCACTTACTTTGGGGAGACGTTTGCGATTCCCACCAGGCACACAGCCTTCCCAATACTCCCACATTTGCTGATAGCCAACATCGAGCGGCAAATCTATGGCAGGCAGTTCACCCCATTCTGATACGTCTAGCGCTGTCCATTGCTCTCCTGATAGCTGAAGGTCGCTGTCGTAGGACGCACACTCTCGCGCTCTCTCGCGCCGTTGAAATGCTAAGAACTGCCATCTCCCCTGACGCCGGTTTTCGAGTTCGTCCTGTGTCAGTGTGAGCCTGCCGCCCATGTGACGCATGGACGCCTCTTCTTCTTCCAGTTGAGTGAGCGTTGCAGAATGAATGACCCACTTGACCCATTTTTCCATGCTGGGAGACATCCTCCCTTGCTGCGTGTCCCGGTAGGAGTGTGGATCTACCCACGTCCTCAGCAGGAGCAGGTACGTGACGAGTTTGCAGCGCCTCATCTTCTCCTGCACCGCCTTCAGTTGTACACGGTCAAGCGGCTGCCTGATGTTGTCAAGCGCCCTGATCCACAAGTCGCCTTTCTTGAGGTACACCGCATTCGGGAGTCCGGTACACGGGAGCGCTCTCAGTTGCTCCACCACCAAGGTATAGTTTTCGTCGAGGAACCTTCGGCAGACACCGCGGAGCCGCTTCGCTTCTGCAATCCGATTCTCTTTACGCTTGGGCGGCGCTGCCGCTATCTCCGCGATGGTGTAGGCGCCGGTTGCGAGTTCAATCCGCCCCTTCTCTATCCGTCGCTCAATCTTGCGTCGTAGCTCTCTTGGCACTGTCCAGACAAAGCCAATCATCGCGTTTGTATCGACGTACACGCTCACTGCCTTCATGAGAAGACCCCCTGTTGGAGCAAGCACAACGTCCTCAGGCACTTGCTACAACAAAGCGCGCCCCCTTCTCGTTGCGCAATGCCAGGATCTTTCCCTCTGCACTGACTCATTGCCCACCCACCGTAAACTTCAGAACCGCGCCGGGCTGCTCGTCAATATTCACTGTCACCTCGTATTCCCCGGGCGCAAAACTACCCTCCGACCCGCAGGTCAAGGTATTGAGTATCTGCCGCTTGCCCTTTGCGCGGATTATACGGCCCGAAAGCATCTTGGGCCCATGGCACCATCTAATCCGCAGTTGCCGGGACGTACCTCCGAAGTCAAGCCCCACATACAGGCAGATGCGCCCTACGTCACTTGGGAAAGAGGCGGTTACTCCATACGGGCGGTTCTTGTCATCCACTCCCCAGCACAGCACTATCTCAGGCAGCAGGTCCGGCGCATGCACTTGCCATGTGCCGCTCGCAGCCGTTGCCGCAGCTTCCTGTCGCTGCTGCGATGAGCTGACTACGATCGGCGACTCCGCAGGGGGTAACGGCGTGGCGGCAATGTCCGGGATTTCGGCTGCCGTCGGCTGGCCTGTCGCAGTATCGGCGTCTCCCAGCGGCAGCGAAAAGGCCACCTGCATCGGGACCGCCCGGCCCGGTCCCAACAGCCGCCTGTCGGCCATTACTGTAACCGTCTCGCCCGCTTTCACCACCACCGCATTTCCGCCCGCACGCCCCAGGCTGGCCGTCCCTGAAATCACGCCGATTGTCGTCTCCCCGGCGAGGTTCACACGCACCGCAACGCTTGCCGCCACCTGAAAGCTACAGGTGGGCGTGGTGATTACTGCCGGCCCTTCTACAAGCAGTTGGCCCTTTTCCACATGTAGTTGCGCCGGGCTCCGCAATTCGCAACTCAGCCCGCACCCCAGCAGCACCGCAGTCGGCCTTGCTAGTTTCAGCAGGCTCAGGCTTTCGCCGGTCCGCAGCCGGTCGCCCACATTGACACTCATGCTGCGATTGCCATCGGCGGCTGTCCCATTGACGCTCACATCCAGCGTGGCGGCCGGGTCATAGCTCAGCAGGCAGGGGCCTGTGTCCTGGTCGTAGGTGAACTGCGCCGCTATCTCAGTAACAGACGCGCTCAACCTGACCCCGGGCAGCCCGCCGTACAATTGCCGGGCCAGCAGCCATTCTTCCATCGTCCGCGCCGGCAGTGGCAGGGCCGCACTGCGCCGGCTATGACCCAGAACCGTCTCGAAGAAATCCGCATACGCCCGCGGCGGATCGCTGATTAGAAGCTCTCCGTAAAGCCGGCAAAGAGCCGCCAGTTGGCGCATCACCGGGGAATTCGAGCGTACAGTCGCGTAATCGGGGCTTGTCAGTCTTTCCATCAATGCGGCTACACCGGGGTCAACCGCTTCCCCGCCTGCACGCTGGAAGCTGGCCAATGCGATGACGAAGAAGTAGGCCGCCGCTTCTGAGAAATCATCATAAGCTTGCGTCGGCCCTGCGTCTTGCAGCGTTGCAGCTTCCATCAGGTCGGCGCATTGCGAGGGATGCCAGTACCGCGCGCGCAGCTGCTCGGGCAGCAGCGCGTACGCAACATGGTGGCCAATCTGATGGAGCACGTACAGATGCGCCTCATCGCCACCTGCACTGACAACTCCGCTTGCCGGGGCCGGCGTCGCTTGCGAATCTGTCTGCTGCTGCGCAATACTCAGCCGCGATATTGCTTCGGCTGCGGAAGATACGTCTGCACCAGAGAGGGGCAGTTCATTGACAAAGCGGACTGCGCTCGGGGTAATGCTCTGAAGATAGGCAGCCTGACTGGCGCTGCCCTGCTGCTGCGAAAGCAGCACGGCCAGCGCCAACTGTGCCAGTAGGAACAGAGGTTTGCCGACAACACGCTTTCGCTCACCGCATTGCCGCTGTGCAATCGACTCCATATATCCGTGTCCAGGCGTGCCAATGCTCGCAAACGCAGCCAGGAGCCGGCATTGTTAGTATTCCCACTTTACAGCCCGCCTATACGCGTGGCTTGCACACAACTTGGGAGGCATTGGGTCCGCACCCGCCGTACTGCGTACGTTCAGGCGGCTGCACGACCTCCGGCATTGTACGCATAAACGTGTCAGGAAGCAAACAAACTCTTCAGGATATGCTGCGCAGAGGATTGCCGTGGGAGGAATTGTGCATCACTGGGGCTGAAGCGAATCGGGGCACCACGCGCTGTCAACGGCGCCTGTACGGTCAAGGCCGTCAATTACGCCTGCTGCCTGTCAGGCCGCGAGATGGCCGCGCCCAGCTTCATCAACGATGCGTACTGCTAACTGCCCGTCGTGTACCCCTGGGATGGCGGTGAATTTTTGTTTCCCCCCGATGACGATTTCCACGGACTTCGCCCGGCCGGCTGGCAAGTGAAGATTGATGACATCTCCGACTGCCAGTCTTGACATGTGACGTAGCGACAGCCGCGACCTCGCAAGTACCGCTCTTACCCCTACGGGGCAGAGGCCCACCGACGTCAATACCGCCCTCTCAGCTTCCTCGTCAGTGAGCTGCCTCTCATCACCACGGGTCAACAGGCGGTGCATTGTCGAAGACGGCAGGCCGAAGGTCATATAGCCTTTGTGAGACCCCAAACGCAATCCGTAGCTGGCGCACACTAGCCATTCCTCATTTTCCACCACGTCCACGGTGATGGGAGACAGATAGATCTCCCCGATCTCGACCGGCACCCGCTCAAACCAGTTGGCGGCCATCTTGGCTACGGTGATTATCTCTTCGATAAGCGATCGGAATAGGTGTACTTCCATCTGGCTCATTGCGCGCCGCGGTATGTCGGGCTCCTGCCCCGTTCCGCCCAACATCATGTCCAGGGCGCTGCACACCAGCGGACGGTCCAGATGGATTAGCACCTCCGAAGCATTGCCAGGCGAGCAGAGCGACGCCAAAACCGCATCCTCTGGCAGCGCGCGCAGGTATTGCCGTGAAGTCATTCGATCCACCGTGATGAAGCCTACCTCAACCACGCGATCGAGATAGGCGCGGAGGGTGCGATTCAGAACCGAGCCTATACGTTTGCAGTCGCGTTCTATCTGCCGCACCTGGGCGTTGGAAAGGCGGTGAGCGCGCCGAAAGTCGTAAAGAGTTATTTCGACATCGCCGTTGTCCTTCTGGCGAATGTACTCGTCTAGTGTGGCACTGAGCGTGTTGAGCTCTTTTTGGGAAACGACGTTGCCCGAGGATTCATTAGCGGGCATAGCACGGGGCTCCCTTCGACTTACAGGCCAGAATACCTGTCCGACAAGGCTACCCAGTACGGCTATTTGGGGTGTGTCCAATACTATTTCGGCCCCGCTCACCAAGACTTTAGCATTACAGGCTCATGATGAGCCCTCCGCGTCGGCCAGAATCTGTTCCAGCTTCTGGCGAAGTTGGCCAAGCTCCTTTGACTTAAACGCGCTCTTGGTCGCCTCCAGCACGCTGATAGTCTCCCGCAGAGCTGCCACAAACGCCCCCACACGCGGACAATCCATCAACTGGCAGACATTCACTTCTGGCTGCGGGCTGGCTATGGCCTCGGTCAGGTGCTTCAGGTCAAACAGCGCCTCAAACACGTTACGCATGGTCAACGTGACGAAATTGCTGATGTCCATCGGTGATACGCTTGCTGGCAACAGACGAATGCGGCTCCTTATGGCCTCCAGATCTTTCTGCCATTCCGCCAGTCGCTGGTTGGCAACGCAGACTGCCCGGTAGCTGCGTTGGCAGTTGATCCCGGCTCTTACTATTTCCAGCAGTCTTTGCGGCTCAACAGGCTTGATCATGTAGGCCAGCAGGGGCAGTTCAAGTCCGCTGACGCTGGAATCCAAGTGCGACTCGTTGGTCACCACGATTACCGGTATGGCATCAACGACGTGCGGCAGTTTACATACAACCGACAGTGCTGGATTGCGGCATACATTGATATCAGCGATTAACAGGTCGTAATCCGTGGCACACAGCATTTCAGCCGTGGTCGCTCCGTCAGGTGCGCAATCGCACTCATAGCCTTCGCCCCGCAGCAGCGCGGCGGTCCCGCGGGTAAATGCCTCTTCGCCATCTGCGATCAGCACGTGACCGGAGTCACTCATTGTCGGTCGTCTGCCACCTGTCTGAGTAATGGCTTCTGGGTCAGATCGCCAGGTGGGGCCCCTTGGCAGCGCGAATCATACCGCCTCGCTTGCTTTTTGTGACTGCTGTGCCGTATGCAAAAAAATAAAGCACAACCGAAATCGCTGTCCCCAGGGACAGCCACTCGATTGCGCCTTCGACTTACAGGCCTTTCATCCTGCCCGGCAAGGCCAACCTGTGTTAAAGCTCAAGATTTGCCAACCACTCGCGCCCGTGTCCGTCCTTGGACTGTCCAGACAGGTGTCCTTACCTAACATTGTATTCTACAGGACCCAACATGACTCCTTGTGGGAACAACGGGATTTTGCCGACATTCTGCAGGGCCTGCTGAGTGCAGATGAAAAGTTGAGAGCTTGCCTCTGCTGCACGGCGTGGTATAATTGGCCGAGCGAAAGTACTTCTTTCGCCAGCAAAAACATCAGTCGCATACTTGTGGGGGGCCGAAGCCGCACTTTCCCTTGTCCGAACATCGAAGGGCTGTTTTTGTATGTCGCTATTATTAAGGCTTCTCGTCTTCGCGCGCCGCTACCGCTGGATGCTGGCCTGGTCGCTGGCTCTGGTCTTTATCGGAACAATGCTCAACATGTTCATCCCGCACCTTTTCGGCACGGTGGTGGATCGCGTTGCGGGCTACGAAAAGCTGGGCGAGTTGGGCAATGTCCCGCCGGTGGAGCTGCTGGCCTATCGCGACGAGGCCTGGCGCTTTCTGCTGCTGATCTGTGGCATAATCTTCGCAGTCGCTTTCATCGGCATACTTACCAGCTACCCCCGGCAGATGACGCTGCTGTTCGTAGGCAACCGCGTTGTGTACGATATTCGCCGGCGCCTGTTCCGGCACCTGCAGCGCCTCTCGATGCGCTATTTCGATAGCAACCCTCATGGCCGCATCATGTCACGAGTGCTGTACGATGTTGAAGCCGTCCAGGGCATTGTCAGCAGTCAGCTTGTTGAGATCGTTACCAACGTCATCACCCTGATCGTGGCCACGGTTATCATATTCATCTACAGCCCCCGCCTGGCATCCTTAGCCATCGGAGTTCTGCCGCTTTTTGTGCTCCACTTCCTTTTGATCAGGCGGCGCATCCGCCACTCCGCACGCGACACCCGCGAGCAGTATTCCCAGATTTACACCACGCTTTCGGAGAGCATATCCGGCATCAAGGTGGTCAAGTCTTTCACCAGGGAAAGCTCGGAGGCGCGCGGGTTCGCCAGCGAGGTGCGCGAAAGCATCGGCATGAACATGCGGCTGGGGCATTGGCGCGCAATCATGCACATCGGCGCCGATGTCATCACCCGCCTTGCCAACCTCGGCATCCTGCTGTACGGCGGCTACATGGTGCTTTACAGCGGCGAAATCACCATGGGCCAGTTGGTGGCCTTCCGTGCCTACCAGAACATGCTCTATCACCCCGTCATCATGCTGGTGACTATCAACAGCCAGATCCAGAGCGTGCTGGCCGCGATCGAGCGCATATTTGAAACCCTCGACACCTCTCCTGACATCGAGGAGCGTCGGGACGCCATCAAGCTCGACCGGATCGAGGGCCGTGTCGAGATGGAGCATGTGGACTTTGCCTACGAGCCGGGCGAGTTGGTGCTGGATGACATCAGCTTCATCGCAGAGCCCGGCACTGTGACGGCACTCGTCGGCCCCAGCGGCGGCGGCAAGAGCACCCTGGTTCATTTGATCCCCCGCTTTTACGATCCCACTGACGGCCGCGTCCTCGTTGACGGCTACGACCTGCGCGATGTCTCCATAAACTCTTTGCGCCGCAACATCGCCATGGTCATGCAGGAGGATTTTCTGTTCATGGGCACGCTCCGCGAAAACATCAAGTACGGCCGTCCCGATGCCACTGACGAGCAAGTCGTGCAGGCGGCAGTGGCGGCCAATGCCCATGACTTCATCATGGAGTTCCCCGACGGCTATGAAAGCATGGTCGGCGAGCGCGGCACCAGGCTCTCCGGCGGCCAGCGCCAGCGTATATCTGTCGCCAGGGCCATCTTGCGCGATCCCAGAATCCTCATCCTCGACGAGGCCACCAGTGCTCTGGACTCCGAATCCGAGGCCCTTATCCAGGAAGCCCTCGAACACCTGATGAAGAACCGCACCACCTTTACCATCGCCCACCGGCTTTCCACTGTCATGAACGCCGACGTCATCCTGGTCCTCGACCAGGGCCGCATCGTCGAGCGCGGCAAGCACGCCGAGCTGGCGACCGCCGGTGGGGTGTATCAGATGCTGTGCGAGGTCCAGTTCAGCCGCGCCGCCGAGAAGATGAGAGAGTACGAGGAAGAACTCCGCCGCCCACAGGACCAAACATGATAACCACAAGTGCAGCAGCACCAGGACGAAAACCGGGCCTGCCAGCTTGCCCGGCCTCCCAGGAAAGTGAGAATTATGCTCATAGACTTCCACGCCCATGTACACGATGACGACGACGGCCGCTACTCCGACATGCTGGTCAAGGAGGCCCGGCGCATCGGCATTGATTACGTCTGCATCAGTGAGCCGGTGACACACAGCCGCGACAGCCTGGCCGTCGTCCGGAGCCAGAATGACCTGGTTTTCCGCACCTACGAGCGCTACCCGGACTTCTTCGTCCCGCTGGTCTATACCCACGCGAATCTGGGTCAGGCTGCGCTTGACGAGGTGCAGAAGGGCTTCGACCGCGGTGCCAGGGGCATCAAAATGGAGGTGGCGACGCTGATCACCGACAAGTGCGTCGAACCGATTATTGAGGAGGCCATCGCCCGCGATGTGCCGCTGATGCAGCACACCTGGCACAAGATCACCGGCAACTACCCCTTCGAGACCGATGCCGTCCACTGCGCCGAGATCGGCCGCCGCTACCCCGAACTCAAGCTGGTCATGGCCCACATCAGCGGCGACAACCGCTGGGGCATTCGCGCCATTCGCGACGTGCCCTCGGTCTATACCGACTGCAGCGGCTCGATCGCCGACTATGGTCACATCGAGTATTGCGTGGAGCAGCTTGGGGCCGACAGATTACTCTGGGGCACCGACGTCCGCGGCGCTGATTATCTCTACACTCTCGCCAAGGTCCGCGACAGCCATCTCATTGACGAGGACAAGGCCAAGGTCCTCGGCCTCAACGCCGCAAAGCTGTTGCACTTGGAGTGAAGATCTGTTGTCGCGTGGCACGGGCTTCGCTAATATGCTCGCGTGGCTCGGGCATCCTGCCGGCCGCCGTTGCCGTTGGCCCCTCTCCCCGCGGCGGGTACCCACTGGGCCACTCACTCCGCAGGAGTGGGTCAAGTGGGTGAGGCTAGGGGTGAGGGCAAGGTGAGTACTTACTGCTAAACGAAGAAGGCGATACCAACTATGATAGATTTCTGCTGTGACATCGGCAATTACGCATTCCGCGAGTGGCCCGTAAATGACGCCCCGGCCACCATGGAGCTGATGGCCGACGCCGGCATTGACCACGCAGTGGTCGGAAGCATTGACGCCATCACCTATGTCAGCCCCCATTCCGCCAACGAGGACCTCATCGGCGACGTGGATATCAACGACCGCCACGGCCGCCTGATACCATACACGGTTCTCAGCCCCGTCTATCCCGGCGTCGAGGACGACATGGAGGACAGCAAAGACCTCGGCTTCCAGGGCCTGAAGCTCTATCCCAACTATCACGGCTACCGTGTTGACGATCCGCCGGCGCTCCGGCTCATTGAGATGGCCGCAAGCTGGGGCTGGCCGGTGATAGTCACCGTGCGCATCGAGGACGAGCGCCATCACCATCCGCTGATGAAGGTCGGGCCGGTTGCCCTCGACAGCATCATCTGGGCGGCAAGGCAGCTTCCCGAGGCCACGATCATCCTCAGCGCCGGCAACAGCAGAGAGACGCCGCGCTTCCTGGAGCAGACTCGCGACCTTCCGAATGTCTATGCCGAACTCTCTTATGTCAAGGGCCCGATGCGGGCGCTGGAGACTCTGGTGGACAGATTTGGCAGCGAGAGGATGCTGTTGGGCACGCACATGCCGTTTGTCTATCCCGGCTGCGGCATTGCCAAGATCGCCGAGGCCAACATCCCCGACGAGGCCAAGCAAAACATCCTGGAGAGCAACGCCAAACGCGTTTTGGGTCTGTGAACCGCCTGGCTCGGGCTTCGCGCAGGGCCTGAGCTTGCCGAAGGGCAGCCCGAGTCGAACAGATTGCTTTCGCGCCGCCCGCAGAGCCTTGTGATTGACTATTGTTCTCAAATAGCGTACAATTGTTCCTGTTATGCAAACACCAAGCCCCATCGTACAGGCTCTATGGCCCAAGACGCGGCGGCGCGTATTAGGCCTACTTTTCGCACATCCTGACGAACGCCTGCACTTGCGCCAGATTGCACGCGACACGGGCATCGCAGTCTCCGCTGTGCAGCGCGAAGTGCTCTCGCTCTGGAAAGCCGGCATCATTAGCCGCCAGCAGGAGGGCGGGCAGGTTTACTACCAGGCCGACCGCTCCTGCCCGGTGTTCGACGAACTGCGCGGGCTGGTCATAAAGACCGTAGGCCTGGCCGATGTGCTGCGCGAGGCGCTGGCCCCGCTGGCGACGCAAATTGACGTGGCGTTTGTCTATGGATCATGCGCACGCGGCGAAGATGTCGCCGACAGTGATGTGGATGTCATGGTAGTAGGCCCGGAGCCGGACGTGGTGACGAACAACGCGGCCTTATTGGAAGCGGGTGTCAAGCTGGGCCGCGAGGTCAACCCGGTGGTGATGAGCCGAGCAGAATACCGCAGCCGGATCACGCAGGGCGACCATTTTCTCAACGCTATCACAGCCGGCCCGCTAATTCTCATACTCGGAGACGAAGATGAGCTTGGAAGACTTAGCAGCAAAGGGACTGATTGACAGGCAGCCGCCCTCGCCTGCAGAGATTGCGGACCTGATCGTTATGGCCGCTCGTGACCTGGAAAATGCGAAGCTTGAGGGCTTGGACGCAGACTGGCAGTTCGCCATCGCCTACCAGGCCATGCTGCATCTGGCGGCGGTGGTACTACGTGCCGAAGGCTGGCGCGCGGCGGGTCGGGCACACCATTATGCGACCCTGGTTGCTTTCGGGTTAATTGCACGTGACGAACTCGGGCGCAATATGGGCTATTTTCAATCCTGTCGGACCAAGCGCAACAAGATCTGTTATGACCGGGCCGGCGAGACTACCGAGGCAGAAGCCATGAGCTTGCTACAGGCCGTGGCCGACTTACGCAACTGGACACTACAGTGGCTGGCAGATAACCACCCCGAATTGCTTCCCGAAAAGTCACTCTGAGCGTGGCGGTTAACTTGTGTTGGCACTCGAAATAGAGCCGTCTTCGACGCTCTCCTTTGTTGTTTCTTCTGCCCATTAACGTATCGAATAAACACACCCGCAGTAATTCTGCCGGTACAGGCCGTACTTCTTCGAAAGCTCCACACTGCGCTTGAAGCCGTCCTGCTTTCTAAAATCATCGCCCAGAAACTCAACGCCCGTCGCGTCTGCCGTCGCGTCTGCCGCCGCCTCTCCACAAGGGTTGATCTTCACCGCCGGCTTGTGCGGGCTGACAGTCAGCGTCGAGGCGAAGTACTCACACCCCAGCTCTTTCGCCTTCTGCGCAGCTTTCTGCAGCCGTATTGCAAAGCACACGTCACACCGCCTGCCGCCTTCGGGTTCGTCTTCGAGGCCTCGCACGGCCTCTGCCCATTCATCTTCTCCGCTCTCGTCAATGACCAGTTCCATGCCGACTATCTCGGCCAGTTGCCTCATCGCTGCGAGCCGCTTGTGGAATTCCTCAGCCGGCTGGATATTGGGGTTATACCAGTAGCACACGACTTCATAGTCGCGCGCCAGCCGCTCATAGACCGCGGTGGCGTCCGGCGCGCAGCAGCAGTGCAAGAGCAGTCTGGGCTTTTTCTCTTCGCGTTCAGTCATTCTCTCCGCCCTCACCCGCTCCGCCCCACATTAGCCACAAACGCGTGGCACAGGCTTTCCAGCCTGTGAGTTGTTGCCGTTGTCCCCTCTCCCTGCGGGAGAGGGGTAGGGTGAGGGGCAGTTAGCTCCCCCTTACCTCCCCGTCATCCGAAATGCCGGTTACTTCCCTCAGCCCCTCATAGGCAACCGCCCGCAGCCACGTACTAATACTCTCCCCGGCCTGCATCTGAAGCTGCCGGTTCTCTTTCATGCACTCGGTCAGTATCGCCGGGTAGCTGGAAAACGGCTCCAGCGCGATCGCATACCAGCGCCCCCAGCTTGCCGACTCCGGGATGCCGCACAGCGATAGCCAGTACCAGATGTGCTTGAACACCTCCGTGTCGAAGGCCATCCCGAAGCCGACTTGCTTCTCGGTGTTGGTGACCGCGTACCAGCCGTCGGTCAGGTCGGTCAGATAGAGCATATCCTCCAGTTTGCTCTCAGGCCGATCAATGTGGCGCACGTCAATCATCGCGCCGTCCTGGCTTTCTCCGGCGGGCCATGCGAACTCCTGCAGCGGCTTGAAGCGCCCGTCCGGGGGTACATTCGGGTCCACCACGACCTTCTGCGCGCCGCACGACACCACACAGTGCTCGGACAGAAACGGCGCCCCGAAGGCCGGGTGATGCCCCCACATCAGGTCAATGTCCTGGTCGCCTTCGTTGGTGAGCGTCTCATCAATCTCCAGCGCCCCGCAGCCGCTGCGCAGGGTCAGGGTCTTTTCGAGCAGAAACGGCGTCCGATATGTGCGCGTCCACAGCTTCGCCTGCACCATTTCGGGGCTGTCCTCGACGATCTGGCATTGCCACGGTATCCCCCAGACCTCACCGTGCTGGCCCATCTCGACGCCGCGGTATTCGCAGGCCCGCCCGCCGTTGGGCAGGATCTCCTGCCAGCCGCCCTCGTAGAAATCCGAAAACTCGCCATCGCTGCCCGCACGCATGTTATGGTTGTTCAGGTGCGGCCTGACGCCCAGCGGGCTGCGCCACATGAAGTCGGTATCGGTGGGCTTATGGACGAACTCGAATATATCGCTGCCCTTATCCAGCAATATGGACACGCGAATGAGCTCATTTTCGATGATCATCATCCGCAGGCCGCGGTAGGTAAGTTCATCATTCACCCGGCAGCCGTAGTTACGTTCGTGGCTGTAAGCCATCCCTCTGACCTCCTGTGTAGCACTGACTTGGATGCAGGCACCCTCTGGCATTCTTTCGCTGGCGGGCGTGATTTACCTTTCCGGTCGGGCAGCAGCAAAAAGAGGCGAGTCGCCAACTCGGGCGACTCGCCTCTGCAAATGGGCCTGTTCCGTGTATAAGACGCAGCCAGCGGTCTGGCCGCTGACATCCCCTGTTACTCTGTTTTCTCCGCTTCCTTGGCGGCCTCGGGCTTATCTGGTGTTTGAGGAGGCACTGGTTCGAGCACTTTGGGCGTGATCATGATCAGCATCTCTCTGCGCTCCCTGTCAACGCCGGCTTCTGGATATGCGGGGGAAGGCCGCAGGTGTTTGCCAAGAAGACGACCACATCGGATTGTCACCGTCTGCCGGTCAGCTACGGTGAGGCTGGTACGGGTCTCCTGTGTGACCCTGATGGGCATGACTTCGCCCTCCGGACCAGTGACAACGCCAGCAACATTTGTGAGAATGATTTTGAGGTCCATCGCGATCTTCCCATCCTCGAGCAAGACCGGCTTGACCATCAGGAAGTTCCCCATGTCCGTTCGCTCGGTTTCAGATGTGATGCGCTGACCGTGCTGGTCGTATTCAGTAGTAGCGGCAGAGAAGACGGTCGCATAGAACCCAACTCGCGTCCATTGGTTGTTAGAGCAGGTTATGCGGGGTTCACTTACCACCGTAGCTTTGCCTTCGCTGACTGATTTGGCAAGCCATGCCTGCGTGATTCTTGTGGTCACCATCTCCTTCGTCGGGAATACTCCGGGCACAACCTCCACGAACTTGCACGTGATCTCGATCTGCGGCCCTTGGCCCGGCTGGGCCCACGGCGGCAGCGGCCCTTGGTCCGCACCCGGCTGCGCTGCGCCCGCAACTGCCAGAGTAGA
>JAUVVY010000093.1 GCA_030604405.1 bacterium
AGGCGGGAAGCCAAGAGACATCCTTGAGGCACCCGAACGATGACGGAAGAGCAACATAGTCGAATTTCGCACGCGCAAGCCTGGCTCATCGGGGCAATGACCGGCCTGTTGCTGCTGCTACCGGCGATCACCCAGCTCGTATTCGAGGTCTGTTTTTTCCGTTTCGAGGACCCCTTTACGGCGATTCTTATCGGTAGGCGCGAAATCGTTGACACCCTCTTTGCCTTTGGACCCCGGGCCATCTTCTTTCTTGCCCTATGCGGATTCCTCGGTTGGGCGATCGGCGGCCCCAACCAAGAGGGACAGTCGGAGCCCCGGGCTGCTGCCGAGGCCGTGCGTATTGTGACCATTTGCGGGGCGATGGCCCTCGGTGCAGGGATCACCCTCGCTGGTGCATTTCCCGCGCTGCGCCCCTTGGTGTTCGGAGAATATTCCCCGCCGGTGCTCGGCTTAGGCGTCGGGGCCCTGCTTGGGCTTTTCGGCGACGCGAACGAATTGGACAAGCGCAACACACTCGGGGGTAGGTTGATATGGTGGCTGTGCCGTGTCCCCGCGCCGCCCGAGCCGACTGCGAGTGAGCGTGTTTCCCAGAGACGAAGCTGGTGGAAGAGGGTCACTGGTTCTGAGGTCTTCTGGCTAGCCGTGTGTGTGCTCCTGTACTGGCGAGCAGACATTTGGTGGGAGCAGGCGGTGCCTGGCACTCCGCTATTGATTATCGTTGTGTTAGCCACGGTAGTGGTAGTGGGGGCGCGGGCTGTCCTGCGCATCGCAGCCCCTTTGTACTTGTGGCGTCGAAAAAGGAGGGCTGCCGTAGCGGCGACTACTCAGGCAGATGATGAGCAGGAGCGGCTCGAGGAAACAGCTCCGCCGGGGCGGCGGGAAGCACTGCTGGGCGTGGTGGCCTTGCTCGACGTGGTATGTGCCAAGAAGCAAGCTGCCTTGACATGGCAAGCGGTGCTCGGGGCGGCGCTCGGGGCGCTGACCGCGCTGGCTATTGGCAGCGCTCCCGTCATTGTCGGTTCAATCACCTCCTTTATCCCTAAGCTGCATGTGCTGCTGGGCAAGGGCGCTCTGGCGTACCTGCCAAAGGGCGTGCAGCGGATTGCAGAGAGCGGTGACCTCCTTGAGGGCCTTGCGACAGGGCCACCCACAGTGGTTCCCTATGTCAACTTGACCATGGTCGGCATCTACCTGGGCGTTTTGGCTGGAATGGGCGCGCTGTGGGGGACGACGGTACGCCTTGATAATGAGCGAATGCCCAGCGCGCGCGACAGCATCATAGCCGGCTCGACGGTAGCGACCATGACTTTGCTGGGTGCGCTGGCTGCCGGGCTTTTTACCTGGTCCAGCCCCATCCTCGGACCATTCTATGCCGCTTTCGGAGGCGGCGGGCTCTTGGCGTGGCTCACAGCCATTCTTGCGTGTGTGTATGGCTTTTCCCATACAAATGCCCTCGAAAAAGCCTGGACGCGCCTGTCCCTCTTGGTCGCTCGATTAGTTCTGGTGCAGCCTCCGGCGGCGCAACTTCAAGCGTCCGCTCCGGAGGAGCCTGTGTCTAGCAACCGTCTAGCGCTGATTGGTGCTGTCACGGCCCTGCTGGCATTGCTGATCCCGACTGCCATCGCTGGGTGGGGCTGGATGCACCCCGAACTCGTAAACGAACTAGGCGACGAGTACCAGCTCGCGATTGGCTCTCTGGCAGTCCATTCGCGTATCACTCTGGTGCTTGGCTGGCTGGCCTTTACTGTGTTACTTGCCGGCTTGCTGGCTACGATGCGGCACGTGCCGGGCGAGGTGGAAGGAAGCCCAGCGTCGCTGCGCAGCCTCAGCGTCGGGGCCGTGAACGTGGGGATGTACGCTACCGCGTGGGCCATAGTGCCGTTTCTCTTTGCGGCCACATTCATTCCTGCACTGCGCTACTACGTTTTCGGGCCAATGGGCACGTAGGCGTGGAGCGCGGCGTGGATATTTGGATCCCTGGCCGCAGCGGAAAGTCTGGCAAGCATTGATTATGACACCTACTTTGCGCGCCTCGTATGCCGGCTATCGGGGCTGCGGGGCGTATTGCTTCCGCGCCGAGACAAGGCCCATTCAACCTATCGCCGTCGGCTCGTTCTGTACGTGGTACTGATACCGACCGCAATCTTGCCGCTGTTCTATGCTCTGCAAGGGTGGGATGATACTGTGCGATCTGCGTGGTTACAGGCATGTTGCTTTGGTCTTGGAGGCCTGCTACTCCTTGCGCTGATGATGACGGATGAGACAATGTCGGGGGAGTATTGGCGCCGTCACGAAAGGCGGGAGCGGGCGAAAGCGTGGCGTCCCACAGCGTTTACTCGTCGCCCGTGGCTGCTGGGCCTGCTATGCGGTCTGCTAGTAGCAGTCGGGGGCTCTTTGGCGGTGCACTACAACAAGGCAGGTGCGTTGGAGCACTTCGCCCAGGAGCAGTTACTCAAAATCCGGCCTCTACGGGCCCCACTGTGTGTCCGGCGCAGCATCATTGACGTCGCTGACAGTGAATTGGATAATCGCGCCCAACTGGCATCTAATCTGGCGATCGTCATCCAACGCGTGAATGAAGCAGGCGCTGCAGCCATCGTGCTGGCCGTACCCGAGCACGTCTTGCCCGGGACGGGGCAGGCAGGATTCGTCGGAGCGTAAAGCGCTTGAGCGCTTGGCAGAGACTGTCGGCGAGGCGGGCAACCTGTTCCTGACGCGTGAACGGGTACCGACAATGGCGGACCCACTTGCTGACGTAGCGAGACAGATAGGCCACTTGAAGGCTTCTTACGCATCTAGTTCGTGCGAAATAATAGACTTACGCCCGCAGGAGGGGATACGCAGTGTGGTCTTATGGGCGGCTGCCAGTGTGATTAGATACGACGAGGATGGCGACGCCACTCCACTACTTTCTCCAGCGTGGGGCTTACCGCTTTGGCCGCTGAGCATGAGACTCGATGAAAACGAGCGGGCCGACTGGCTTCAGGAGAGGATACCGTGGCGGTCTGAAATGATAGTCGCACAGGATGATACATCGGCGGGCGGCTGGGCCCAGCGGCCTATCTGGTTGAGCGAATTTGCAGAGCGTTTCAGTTCTCCGACGCCCGCAGACGTGCGCCTGTTGCGTAAGCAGTGTGAGAACGCGGTTGTGCTTATCGGCCCTAATCGCTCGGGAGAAACCGGCACTCCCTTGCTCTCGCTGGCGGGGAGAGCCATCAACACGACGTTGTGGCAAGCGCTGGGTCGGAAAAGGCCGATGGCCCGGGGATTGGTCGAACCATATGAGCCGCAGACAGGTTACGCCAGCGAAGCCAGCGCCATTATCCTGATCTTTGTAGTCAGCATTCTGGCCGGTATAGTTGGTGCCCATTTTCGACCGGGTGGGGCTGCAGGCCTCCTCGGAGTGGGACTCATAGTCTTAGCGGGCGACCTGGTCGTAGCCTATAAGTACTTCGACGTGATTTTTCCTATTCTAACGCCGCTTGTGTGCCTAGTGGCAGCGGGGATCCTGGGGATCGAAAGCTCCCGAAAGCTTGTGGAGGTAGGGCGCGAGCGCACCGTGCGGCTCTTCGGTCGTTACGTTAGCGAACAGGTAGCTCAAGAGATCCTCGAGCAGGGCGTCGATGAACTCGGCGGCCAGCGGCGCAAGGTCACGGTGCTATTCGCGGATATACGGGGCTTCGGACGTTTGGCTGAGACGTTGCCTGCTGAAGAGGTGGTCGAGGTTCTTAATGATTATTTCTCGGCTATGATAGATGTGATCTTCGAATCCGGCGGGACGCTCGACAAGTTCATCGGCGATGCGGTCATGGCCGTGTGGGGATCGCCGCTCCAGCATCCGGATGACACAGTCAACGCGGTGCGGGCCGCTGTGGCGATACGCGACCGGACTAACGAGCTAGCTCAGAAGAGAGCGGCGGAGGGCAAGCCGGTCGCCGAAGTGGCAATCGGCGTGAACACTGGCGAGGCTGTGGCAGGCAACATCGGCGATATCCGGCGCATGGAGTACACCGTGATTGGCGACGAGGTCGTAGTTGCCGCGCGCCTGCAGGAGATCGCCTCCCGCGGGCCAGCCTACATCGTCATTGGCGAGAAGACCTATGAGGAAGTCAAAGACATAGTTGAGGTGCGTTCCTTGGGCAGCGTCGAAGTCAGGCACCGCGAGCAGCCGGTGGAGATCTATGAGCTCCTTGACCTGCGCTGACCAGCTCACGCCAGCCATGCACGAAGTCCCT
>JAUVVY010000084.1 GCA_030604405.1 bacterium
AGGCGGGAAGCCAAGAGACATCCTTGAGGCACCCGAACGATGACGGAAGAGCAACATAGTCGAATTTCGCACGCGCAAGCCTGGCTCATCGGGGCAATGACCGGCCTGTTGCTGCTGCTACCGGCGACTGCTCAGCCAGATGATGAGCAGGAGCGGCTCGAGGAAGCAACTCCGCCGGGGCGGCGGGAGTTAGCGCGCCAACTAGGATGGTGCGGCAAGCATAGAGCAATAGCGAGGTACACTAGGAGGCACCCAAAATGAGCGAAGAGGTGCAAGGCTCGCAAAGAGCTTTCAGTCATTGGCTAGTGGGCAGCATAGCAGCGATGTTATGTACGCTACCGGCTTGTGCTGTCGCGATTCTGGGCTGGTTTGTGCAGTTACCCGGACACTTCAACGAGGCGATGGCAACTGCGCGGGCCTCGGGGCCACCGAGTGTCCTGGTTCAGGCCCTAGTATTGCTGGGCCTGGTGACGCTGGCGGGCGTTAGCGGAGCATTTTGGGCCGAGATGGCGCGCCGCCGGGCCGATCCGATGCTACTTGACTCAGGCCACGACAGACATCCGGCTGCCGAGGCCACAAGGGCCGGGCTTATAGGCTTTGGGGCTTTGGTTGGCCTACTGGTCATAATAATGTACGTGACCATGCGAAGAGGTGGTGACATCTTCTACCTTGCCTTCGGATACGGTGGCTCATCAGTGCTTTTCACTTTGAATATCGCTGTCATCTTCGCGATAAGCGGCTACCACTCTCTGGTAACAGCAGATACGTGGTTTGCACGGTG
Source organism: bacterium (assembly GCA_030604405.1). Classification (GTDB taxonomy): domain Bacteria; phylum Armatimonadota; class Zipacnadia; order Zipacnadales; family UBA11051; genus UBA11051. Next base: position 782 of record JAUVVY010000084.1, read on the forward strand.
GGTATGGCGGATTGCAAAGGTCCCTGCAGAGGCCAGGAGCGGACGGATGCCCGCCCGAACAGGTGGCGCATGGACGCCGGCACGTATTGCCGGAATCGTACTGTGCTTGGGCCTGGGCTGGCTAGTGGGCCGCGCGGAATTCCTGCCGATCGCGCTTAGGATCGTGGGCCGCGAGCCCTCAAATGTTTGGTGGAACACTATGGTCGTAGAGATCGGCCTCAATAATATAGTCGCGCCTCTGCTCTGGGCCATCGGCGCCTTTCTGTGGCTAAGAGGGTATGAGCTTGCTGACGCGCGCGAAGAACGTGAAGCAGCCATGGTTACCAGCCTCCGGTTGGGCATCCTAGCGCGAAAACCGATACTGGCCGGCTTATTCATCGGCGTCGGTGTAGCGCTCTTCGGGTCGCTAGCCATTCACTTCCGGGTGCTGGAGGACCTTGATGCGCAGGTCGGAGAGCGGCTATTGGCTGCACGGAGCAGGCTAATCGAGAACATTGTGGTTGCTCTGGCGCCGCAATCGGAATTCATCTCGTTGCCACTTCAGCACACCCGGCCCACCCGCTTAGCCCAACTTATCGAGAAACTCGAAGAACACCTCAGCCAGGACGCATTTGTCGTCATGTGTGTCTCCTTCGAAGACCTGCGACGGGGAACCAAGTATCTCAAACCACACACACCGACGGGACAAGAAAGTGCCCAAAGGTTTGTCGAAGGCTCTTTTGAACAAGAAATGCGGACCCTACAGGCAACGTTGGAAAAAGCTGAGGGCGTTTTCTTCCTGGTGGCTTCTGCGGAGACTGATCCTCGCCAATACGGGGTGCACTCAGCGCAGACCGGGTGGTTTGAGGCCGATAGAAACGAGCCGGAGCGCCCCTTCCGCACGCGCCTTCGCGAAGAGACACAATCAGAGCACAGCGCCGCCTTGGCACCACTGATTGCGGCTCATGTACTCGGCATTTCCAGAGAGCAAGTTGCCAGCGACGGAAACGAACTGAGGATTGGTACAACGGCCATCGCCCTTGATGATGAAGGCAGAGCACTGATCAGCGCAGGACGGATAATGACCGGAGAAGCCCCGGGCAATTGTCTGCCTGATGATATCCGCTATCAGGTCGCAGACGTACTGCACGTAGGAGGTTACTCGCCCGTGTACATGAGCTCGCCTTCGACCTTCGGCGATCCTGATGCTCAGTTCCGGCTTAAGGCCTTGGATCGAACAGTGGCCGCGCTTGTCGCAGAGGCGCTGCCGGACAAAGCTCCGGAGATGATACCCATACTGACCGAATCGCGCGTCATTAGGCCCGCTCCTGAGTGGGTTAATCTGCTGATCCTTTGGGCCTTGTGCTTATGGGGAGGCGCGATGAGCGCATCTTTCCGCCCGTGGTGGACGGCACTTCTGACATTGTTTATGGTAGTTATTGTGCTGGTTGGCCTCAGGTATGTTGCGGCCGCCTTCAACATCCTCGCAAGTCCGACTGTACCTTTGCTAGCCATGTTCGGGGTGTGGGCTTATGGCTCAAATTGCACCCAGGGGATAATTGCTCGAACGCGCGAACAGGTCAAAGGGACCCTCGGCCGGTACGTAAGCCAGCAGGTGGCCGAGGAGATATTGACCCACGAAGAGATCACGCTGGGCGGAAAGAGGGGGATGGTCACGGTCCTTTTCGCCGACATCCGAGGTTTCGGGCGTCTGGCGGAACATCTGGCACCAGAAGATGTGGTGGCGCTGCTCAACGACCACTTCTCTGTAATGATAGACGTTATCTTCGAGTTTAACGGGACTTTGGACAAGTTCATCGGCGATGCAGTGATGGCGTTGTGGGGAGCGCCGGTGCAGGATCCGGAGGACACGGTCAACGCGGTGCGCGCGGCTGTGGCGATACGCGACCGGACTAACGAGCTAGCTCAGAAGAGAGTGGCGGAGGGCAAGCCGGTCGCCGAAGTGGCCATCGGCGTCAACACTGGCGAGGCTGTGGCAGGCAACATCGGCGATATCCGGCGCATGGAGTACACCGTGATTGGCGACGAGGTCGTAGTCGCCGCACGCCTGCAGGAGATCGCCTCCCGTGGGCCAGCCTACATCGTCATTGGCGAAAGCACCTATGAGGAAGTCAAAGACATAGTTGAGGTGCGTTCCTTGGGCAGCGTCGAAGTCAGGCACCGCGAGCAGCCGGTGCAGATCTATGAGCTCCTTGATTTGCGCTGACCAGCTCACGGCAGCGATGCACGAAGTCCCTGGCGCGGCTGACTGTCCGTCAGGCGACCGGGGTGAGGCGCGGAGGTCATGGAGGGCGATCCCAACAGGAGGAAGACGCAGGGAATGAAAAAGCTTACGGTGGTTGTGAGAGTTGTCAGCCTTGTCATACTGTCAGCGGGTGCCTGCCAGGCCGATCTTCTGCAGGCCGCCAAAGCGGGAGATGTGGCGAAGGTCAAGCAGTTACTGGCGAGTGGCGTGAACTCCAACACGCAGAACCAGAACGGCTGGACGGCTTTGCACGTGGCGGCGCTTCACGGTCAAGTGGCCGTTGCGCGGGTCTTGATTGGCCGCGGCGCTAAGGTCAATGCTCGCGCCAACGGCGGGGGTACTCCGCTGTATGTGGCGGCGGGGGCAGGGAAGCTTGAGATGGCCAGGCTCTTGCTGGCTCAAGGTGCTGGTCCGAGCATTCGTACCAAGGCGCTTTCCACTCCGCTTCATGCGGCAGTCCACGTCGGAAGCCTGGAGGTGGCGAGGCTGCTGGCGCAGCATGGGGCCGACGCCAACGCCAGGGACTGTTCTGGATGGGCTTCCCTTCATCTGGCCGCCACCCAGGGGTACGTGGCGCTGGCCGAGCTTCTACTGGAGCACAAAGCCGGCCTTAATACCCGGGACAACCGCGGCTGGACGGCCTTGCACCGGGCGGCCGACGCGGGCTACTCGGAGGTGATCGGGCTGCTTCTCCGACGTGGGGCCGACGTTGCAGCACTGGCCAACGACCGCCAGACGGCGCTGCACCGGGCGGTCTGCCGGGGACACCGGGAAGTGGCCAGGCTCCTGCTGGAAGGCGGGGCCGACGTCAATGCCTACACTCAATACTGGTATGCAACCCCGCTCCATCAGGCGGCGTATGCGGGCGACGTGGAGATGGTCCGCGTGCTCCTGCAGTACCAGGCGGACGTTGGCGCAACCCACGAGGGGCGCACGCCGCTACACTGGGCGGCCAAGAGCGGCAAGCACGAGACCGCGCAGCTTCTCTTGGCGGCCGGGGCCGACGCTAGCGCCAAGGAAACCGGCTGGGGATACACCCCGCTGCACGTGGCGGTCATCTTTGGCCATCTCGAAATGGTGAGACTGCTGGTGCGGGAAGGGGCTGACGCCAACGTCACCACCAAGTATGCCACCACCCCGCTGCACATGGCTGCCGGGTCCTTTGAGCCTCGGACGGAAGGGGCAAGGCTACTGCTGGAACTGGGGGCCGATGTGAACGCCTCGGACAACAGAGGCAATACGGCCTTGCATTCGGCAGCGGGACACAATGATGTCACACTGGTCAAGCTCTTGCTGGAGCACGGGGCCGATGTCAATAGCAGAGACGACAAGGGCGAGACGCCGTTGCGTTACGCCTCGGCAACGGGTGACACCGAGGTGATGGGGCTGCTGCTGGAAAGGGGGGCCATCTGGACCTTCCACATTGCTGCCAAGGTTGGGGATGCGGCGAAGGTGCAAGAGTATCTCGCTCAGGGCGCGGACGCTAACGCTCACGACGGCTTGGGCAAGACTGCGCTGCATCTGGCCGCGGGGCATGGCCACATCGCAGTGGTGGAACTCCTGTTGCGCCACGGTGCCCAGGCCGACGCCAAAGATGATCAACAGGAGACTGCGTTACACGGCGCGGCCTGGGGAGGTCACCTGGAGGTGATCGAGCTGCTCCTGGAAAGCGGCGCTGAGGTTGATGCCAGAAACAGATCTGGCTCGACGCCGCTGCGCTACGCGGCCGAGAGCGGCGCTACGGAGGTGGTCAAGCTCCTGCTGGAGCGCGGGGCTGACGTCAGCTCCGCGGAGGCCAACGGCTGGACGCCGCTGCACATGGCCCTGCTTGTCGGTCAGCTAGAGGTGGCAAAACTCCTCCTGGGACATGGCGCTGACATCAACGCGAAAGATGAGCATGGACAAACCCCGCTGCACACGGCCACCGGGCCAAGCATGGACCAAGATGTTGAGGAAAGCGCTCTGGAAGAAGTGGTCAAGCTGCTGCTGGAACGCGGGGCCGATATCAACGCACGCGACAGTCGTGGAACCACGCCCCTGGGCAATGCCGCCGGGTGGAATCACCCGGGAGTAGTCAACCTCCTTTTGACCTGGGGCGCCGATGCCAACGCACGAGACTGCGGCGCAGGGACGCCGCTGCACCGGGCGGTCCAGGGAGCCGGGTTGGAGGTGGTCAGGCTTCTGGTACAACACAAGGCCAACGTCAACGCCAAGGACGGGAAAGGCAAGACGCCGCTGGACGTGGCGACGCGTGTCGGGAACCGTCAGCAGGTGGAATTCCTGCGCAGCCACGGCGGTAAACTAGGCATTCAGCTATGATATTGAGGGGACGAGTAGAACCGTACCGGCCGTGAACACAGCACGCTCAACAGTCGTGAACCACTCCTGGCTATTGCCCGGGGAATAGGGTGCAGGTCAGCGGCAGGGCCGAGACCCGAGATCGTGAATGCAGCCAAATGGCTACTGCTCGAGCTTGACGCACCGCAGGCACTGTCCATCCTTCTGGAGTTGTCGCGCGCCGGGGACAACCAGGCCGCCCTACGCCTGACGGAGGTGGAGGGCGACGAGGTTGTAGTTGCCGCGCGCCTGCAGGAGATCGCCTCCCGTGGGCCAGCCTACATCGTCATTGGCGAGAAGACCTATGAGGAGGTCAAAGACATAGTTGAGGTGCGTTCCTTGGGCAGCGTCGAAGTCAGGCACCGCGAGCAGCCGGTGGAGATCTATGAGCTCCTTGACCTGCGCTGACCAGCTCACGCCAGCCATGCACGAAGTCCCT
>JAUVVY010000048.1 GCA_030604405.1 bacterium
GTTGTCTTGTGTACGTCCATCGCAATGTAAGTCATTGTTACGGCCCGCCTTTCGCGATCGGTTTAACGGCTAACTGCTATCCCTTTCGCCATAAGGCGGGCCGTTTCATGTTAGCCCCTCCAACGGCCAGCGACTTAGCAATGAAATCGTCTCAAAAAGCTCTGCGTGCTTTGTAGCATCATAAATCTGCATAACTACTGTTCTTGCCAGACTCCGTTGCCGTTGCCTCTCGCAAGATCCGCCCTCTCGGCCCGATTTGACTTTTCGTGTAAAACATGGTATAAGATTAGTCCGAAAAGGCTATAAACAGCTATACACCTCAATATTGCTGCTTGGAGGGCCTACTATGCGACGGGCCTTGCCTCTGTGTGTTGCTGTATGCTCTCTGACAACTCTGCTTCTGGCCGGCGCAGCATTCGCCCAGGAGACGGAGAACCTCACCCCTCCGCCGATATTCTTTGCCGTCCCGCACTTCAACCTCCACACCCCCCACGGCGGCGCCAAGCTCCTTGGCGGCGTTGATACAGCCATCGCTATGCCCCTGACCCTGCGCAGCAATGTTACCGCCAGCTATTTCTTCAACGCCTGTGGTTCCAACTCCACCTCCGCGCTATTCAATTACGATACACCTCTGGGCGATGACACGATACTGCGCGGCTCAGTCGGCATAATCAACGACGACTTCGGCTATGGTATCACAGCCCACCGCTTCATGAAAGATTTTGGCCTTGGGGCTTTTGCGCAGAGTGTTGACAGCGACTGGCAGGTCGGCATGATGCTGACCACGCCGATCCAGTGGGGCCTCAAGCTGCCGCGGGTCACCAGGCCCACATCCGACACCCGCTGGTACAGTAGTGGCGGTTCCGTAGCACGCCTCGGCGCCTGCGCTGCGCTGGCGTATCGGGACCTTGATCGCGGCTACGTGCTTTCTACCCGCACCGCCTTCTTCCCCCGCTACGACGAGCACAGTTGGCCGCGTGGTGGCGGCGATGCCCGGTCCGCCTCGGCAACCGGTGTGGACTTTGCGCCCCCGGTGCACCTGGCCTGGACATACAAGGCCGAAGGGCCCATCCGTACTGGCCCGGCAGTGCTCGACAGCGTGGTCTATGTGGGCAGCCACGACGAGTGGCTCTACGCCCTGGACATTCACAGCGGCAGCCGGCTCTGGCGCTTCCCGGCCAACTCCCCGATTGTCTCCACGCCTGCGGTGTCCGCAGGCCACATCTACTTCGGTACTCAGGGCGGCGAGTTGTTTTGCATCAGGGCTCCGGTAAACGGCGAGATCCCCGCCGGACACCTGGCCTGGCGCTTTGAAGCCAACGCGCCGGTTACCGGCTCCCCCCTGGTGACCGACGCCGGCTTGGTCTTCTTCGGCTCCGGCGATGGCAGCTTCTACGCCGTCGAGAGCGGCAGTGGCAGACTCCGCTGGGTGCGAAAGACCGGCGGCCCGATCGTAGCCGGCGCTTCCAAGGGCCTGTATCCGATCCCGGCCGGCCTGGATGACAACATCAATGCCACCTCCCACGCCAGCGCGGTACTGTGTGCCAGCACCGACGGCAAAATCTATGCCTTTGCAGAGAGCACTGGCGAGCGGGTCTGGACCCTTGATACCGGCGCGCCATTGACCGCAGCGCCCGCCATATACCAGGCCACCGCCTACGTGGGCAATTACGCCGGCGGCATCTGGGCCCTGGGCATCGCCGCCGGCCACATCCAGTGGACTGCAACTGTCCCCGGCCCGGTGGTCGCTGCGCCTGCGATCACCCGCAGCGTCGTGTGTGTGGCCACCAGAAACGGCCACGTATTTGGACTGTCGGCCAGGGACGGCTCAGAGCTGTGGCAGCGATCTCTGCCCGCCGCCGTGTCATCATCCCCGACCATCGTCGCCGGCCGCAAGCTTTACGTAACCTGTCGCGACGGCTACGTGCGGGCGCTTGATTTGAATTCCGGCGAGCTCCTGTGGGAGCATTTCGCCGGCGAGCCGCTGACCACCAGCCCCACTATTGCCGAAGACCACATGCTCATCGGCGGCGAGAATGCCGGGCTGTACGCCTATCGCCGGGGCCGGGGCCGGCCCGTGCAGGTCGCTTACGCCTCCGACCAGTCCCTGCCCACCACGACGACTCCGCTTCCTGCTCCTACCCGACGACCACAAACTGCCGTCAAACCGCAGCCGCATAGCAGCGAGGTGCCTGAGACTTCAGTGACCCCGGCAGCGCAGGTGGTCACTCCGCCGGTCGCAGTAAGCTTCCCCAAGCCGACACATGGGCCACGCCCGCCCCAGCTCGATGTCGCGCCAGCCGCGGTGCGTACAACTGCCGGTGGCTCATACCCGCCGCAATTGCCCAGCGGGCCCACTGCCGCCGGGCAGAAGACGACAAGCACCGACCGCGAGCTTCCCGACAAGCCGGTTGCCGAGAAACCTGTCGCTGACAAGCCGGTCGTTGAGAAACCTGTCGCCGACAAGCCAGCGCTGGCCCCGGACGACGATGAACTGCTGCACATGACTGTGCTGATCCAACCCGCCGAGGGCGACGTGGCGCTGCTGGTCAGCAACCGCAATTACGTCTTTATCGGCGGCGCAATTGGCGACTCCTCTGCAGTGGCCAGAATCGAGGTCAACGGCAAGCCGGTCGCTATAGAGAACAATAGGTTCATGCACCGCGAAGAATTCCCGGGCCCGGGCGACTACGTGCTGCGGGTAACCGCAACATCAAGTCAGGGCGCTACCTCGGAGAGAGTACGTCGCGTGCGTGTTATCTCCCCCGCCGACCCACAAGTGCCTCAGGACGTGCGCATCACTGCGCGGCCTGCCACCGATGCAGACTTCGTCAGCTTCAGCCTGGGTCTCGGCGGCAAGATCCCCCGCCAGCGCATTGTCGCGGAGATACAGGAGCCCAGCGGAACGGTGCTGCAGCGCTGGACCCATACCGGCGGCGCACCGTTCCTGATAAAGTGGGACGGCATGACGCTTTCGGATAGACCCGTAGCGCCTGGCGACTATATGGCTGTATTCGCTTTGCTCGTCGGCGACCAGATGCTCGCCCGCATCCGCCAGCCGCTCAGCCTCGACTACTGACCGGCGAGCAAAATCCTGTCTGTGCAGCAGGACAACCCCTCACCTTGTGGCTTGAGTGGCTGCCAAACCACGAGAGCGACATCGCTGGGCTTGATCCCATCTCAATAGCCCATGATGCTGTTGTAGGGGCGCGATTCATTGCGCCCTTGCTTGTTCGTCATAGCCCAAGAGAGCGGCGGCGCATACAAATGCACCAACGCACACACTGGGGCCGACGCTGTTGCTTTTTCGCCCCCTTCCGTGTCGCAACGTGTATGTCAATGGCTAGCTGGAATAAAGCATTCCTCATTCTGTCGCGTACCGAGTCACCGTTGCCGTTCGCAAGGGGCGGCGGATAAAACAGGTAATCCAGGCTCCCGAGTAGAAATAGAATTTGGTATAGAAACTGCAACACAGAATATGCCGGTATTCCAGGCAACTCTCTTCTCACTACCAGGACACAACAATGCGCATCCCGCAAGAGAGCTTCCGAGCGTACGACATCAGGGGCACGGTCGGCGATCAGATTACCCCGCAGGTGGTCCGCGCTATCGCTCAGGCGTATGCCGGCTGGTTACCCCAGGGCGCTAGGGTCGTCGTAGGCCGCGACTTGCGCGAGACTTCCGAAGGGTTCGCCGACGCGGCCATTGAAGGCCTGACGAGTGCCGGCTGCGATGTCACGGACGTCGGCCAGGTGCCTGCACCACTCCTTTACTTCGCCATCGGTAGATGGAACGCGGACGGCGGTCTGGTTGTGACCGCCTCCCACAAGCCGCCGGAGTTCAATGGCGTGAAGCTGCGCCAGGGCGAGTGGCCGTTCTACGGTGAGAAGCTCCAGGAGCTCTACCGCGCGGCTGTGGCGGGAGATTTCCCCACTGGTCAGGGCACTTGCACCCAGCGCGACATCTATGACGAGTACTTCAGCATCGCCGCCTCTCAGGTCAGCTTGCAGCGGCCTGTGAAGCTGGTGCTGGACCTCGGCAATGGCTGCGGCACTCTGACCGCCCCGAGGCTGCTGGCGGATATCGGGGCCGACGTCGAGACGCTATTCGAGCAGCCGGACGGCACCTTCCCCGGCCGCGGCCCTGACCCTCTGCTGCTCAGCAGTGTCACGCCGCTGGCCGAACGAGTGCTCGCCACCGGCGCGGAGCTGGGCATCGCAATTGACGCCGACGGCGACCGCATCGCTGTGGTTGACCACACCGGCGAGATGGTCTGGCCCGACGCCTATGTCATGCCGATATGTCACAGCTTACTCAAAGAAGGCCCACAGACTTTCATCACTGAGGTGCGCTGCTCGCAGTCGCTGATTGACGATGTGGAAAGCCGTGGGGGACGCGTCGAAATGCGCGCGTGCGGCTATCCCTTCATCCTCGAAGGCATGCGCGAGACGGCCGCGCCGATGGGCTTTGAGACTACCGGCCACTGCTATTTCAGAAACCCTTACATCAAGTTTGATGACGCCACCTTCGCTGCTGCGCGGCTGCTGGAGAGCCTGGCGGCTACAGACAAGTCGTTGCGGGACATAGTCGCGCAGGCGCCGGTCTATTACACCTCGGAGGAAAAGCGGCTGGAGTGTCCGGATGAGCACAAGTTCGCCGTCGCTGAGCAGGTCGCAGCAACTTACGAGCCTGACCACGAGATACTCAAGGTGGACGGCGCGCGTATCAGTTTCTCCGATGGCTGGGCGCTCATCAGGGCCTCCAACACTGGTGAAGAGCTGGTGATGCGTTGGGAGGGCAACAGCCCCGAGGCCCGTGATGCCATCGGCGATGAGCTCTTGCAGCGGACGCGGACAGCACTCGAACAAACCGTCGGCTAGTCCCAGGCCACGGGCAAAGCCTTGCCTTGAAATTGGGGACAGTCAGTTGTTTCGTGACTGTCCCCCGAATGTGGCAGTGAGCTTTTTGCCCCCTTCCGTCTCGGAAGGGGGCGGCGGATGTATGGCATCCGCCGGGGGTAGGTCAGTAGTTACCCATCTCATTGCTGCCGCACTCTTGTCGCGCCGGCTGGCACCTCGGCCCCCTCGGGCAACCGATGCATTTTCCCGTCCAGGTCCTTGACCACATCGCCGGCGCCCATGGGTACTTCCTGATACTCCCCGGTGGCCGGGTCCACGATCCGGTCCACACTACGAATGTAGGCGTCCCACTCCTCAGCGGCATGCTCGAACACCGCCTTGCGGTAGTCGAGCACCTCCTTGGTGGTCTGCAGCAGCAGCTTGCGCCATTTCGGAGTCTCCCACAGCGACGCCTGTACGCCGCGGGCAAGCGGGTACAGTTCATCGAACCTGGCTACTGGCGCCCACTCACCACGCATCATCACGTGACCATACGGAGCCATGCCCGGCAGCGTCGCCATCCAGTTCAGCCACAGGTTCACCCGGATCCGAATCGCCACGCCGTTGCTAGTGCCCAGGTAGTCGGCAAAGGCTCGGTCCGCGTTGATATTCAGGGTATTGGCTGACAGGAACCTGTGGAAGTGCGTAAAATGCATAGCGGCCCTGGGCAGCCGATGAAACCGTTCCAGTTGCACGTCAGGGACGTCCTCGCGCAGCGCCGGAAGCACTACTTCGCCGGCGACCATCTCCAGCGTGGGATTCGCCATGTGCCCCTCCACCGGCTGAGAAAAGAAGCAGCCGCTCAGCCCGTCGGGGCTTTGGATCTTATACACGTAGGCCGCCGGGCAGTTGACACCACTGTAGATATGCCCCTCGTATCGCCACCCGTACGGCAGTATCATGCGGAACGCGTCCATGCTCGGCTCGCGCAAGTAGTGCAGGATCGCTCCCTGCTTGATCGGGCGACACGTGTCCAGCGCCGTGTCTATCTCCTCGGCGAAGGTGGCGGCGTACTGCGTCCCAACCATGGCGCTGACTACATAGCCGACATTCCCGTCCTTCCGACACAGCCATCGGCACGCAAGTGGCCCCATCAAGCCACCGTCAATGGTAGCGGTCACCTCCCACTCCTCGCCCCGGCCGGTGGGCCGAACCTGGGGCGGCGCGGCGGACAGAGGCCGGTAACACAGAGCCACAACCTGCGCCATTTCCTGCGCCGTTCCGGGCGCTCGTGCAAAAGAGATCACCGGCGCGCAGAACGACGGGTAGAGCGGATAGTTGATACCCATCACCGTGTCCTTCAGCGTGCCCGATCCCATCCCCCAATCCTCCGGTATCGTGATGCTGAAGCCCGCTATCGGGTTGACGCAGACGACACTTGGCACCTCTACCTGAGCGCCAAGCGGGCCGCATAACGCCACGCACGCGACCCCAACCAAAACGACCCCCGGCATCCCACCTATGGACCTCATTTCCTGTTACTCCCTTCCTCGACCGCTTTGTCTTACCTGTCCGCCAACAGGCTCCGTCAGCGCCACTGCAACGCGCCCTGCTAGTCGTGCAGCCCCTTCAGCAGCTTTTCGGCCTCGTCGAGTACCACCTGTTCGCATTCCGGCTTCAGCCAGAGCTGCATATAATACCGCATCGAGCCGTCCACCTCATAGCCGCCAAACGGAATTTCCGCCGCGGTCGGCAGATACGACACGCAGCCATTAGTGGTACCCAGGACGGTAGTGCGCTCAAACGGCGAGCGCTCTGCGATATTCACAGCGTACTCGAAAAAGACCTCACCCGCTAGCCCAACCATCACATGCTGGCCGAGGGCGATTGCGCTGATGTCAAAGCGCATCGTCTGGTCGGTGGCTCCGGCGGCCGCCAGGTCCCGGATGTAAGTGCCCCAGCCTGCCACTGCCTGTGCGTTCTGGATCGCTGCCTTCTCACCAGCGGCCTGTGCCTCAGCCAGCGCCTGCTGATAGTCCTGCAACTTCTGTTCCGTCTCCTCCAGCGGCGGGGGATCCTCCTGCGGCACCTGCGCGCTGACTTTGTCGCAAGCCACCCGCCCGTCGAGCTCGACACCTTCACTTTCCACCGCCATCATCACGCCACCGGCGGCACGGGTACCCAATCGCCGCGCATCCTCGAACGTCCCACCGACCGGGTCCGAATTGATATCCCCGCAGCAGCCCTGGCCGAATGCCACCAGCGTCCCCGGGTAGATCTTTTCAAGCGCCCGCTGCGCGTAGCCCATCCAGTCAGCGCTGAAGTAGTAATTATCACCACCCAGAACCACGCCGTGGGCAGCATGGGAGAACCAGATGGCGACCGGCCGGCCGTCTTCGTCCGCAAACCGCAGCACATCAACTTTCTTGTCCACGATACCTTCCGGATTCCGTCCCAGGATGATGCCTGCCTCGGTGCGCTCGCGGCGGTTGATGCCGACTTGCAGCGGCCCACGATGGCTGGTGATCGCAACAGGCCGCATACTGTTCACGGCCATCTCCGCCAGCCCTCCGAGCTTCGCCACCAGATTCGCCGCATAAATCTCATCGGCTTCACCCATGCCGTTGACCCCGCGCATCAACGGACCGGAGTGCGTGTGGCTGTTGTTGAGTATTATCTGCTCGGGAGCCAGCCCACAGCGCCTGCCGATCTCGCCGTTCACATCGTCCACGAGATCATACGGGAAACTGAGTATGTCGCTGGTGATTATCAGCGCGGTGTTATCACCATCGCTGACAGCGATCGCCTTGGACCGCAGCGGGTCATGAATCCCGACGGCCCCGTGAGTGCGCCCTCCGAAGCCACCCATCAGTGTTCCCACCGGCGCGGTAACGTCAACTTCGCCAGTCCCAACCTGAAATGACATGTTATGACCTCCTGATCCTAAGTTGCATAAGTCGGCACAATCCTATTCGCTCTTCTTTCTAGTCAGCCCTCGCCTGCGCACCTACGCCCGAATCCTGGATCACGCTTTCCAGTCCTATCCCCCTTCGGTTCCCCCTTCCCTACCAGGGAAGGGGGCTAGGGGGTTAGGCAATGCCGTCAATTCATGCCGTATGCCACGCCGACAGTATAACTCGAATGAAGTCAAGTACCTCCTACCGACCATATTCTACGGCTGTCTCGACCATCGCGACGTAATTCCTTACAGTTTGCGGCTCCAGCACATCGGTGTGTGGCGAGGCCGTCGGGGCCAGCACATAGCCTCCGCCCGCCGCAGCTACGTCAATGTTGCGCTTGACCTCATCTATTATGTACTGCGTGGGCGCGGCGTACAGGTCGCCGATTTGAATATTCCCCTCGATACAGATCTGTCCTCCCAGCCTCTGCTTCGCCTCTTCGATCGTCACATTGCCCAGCGGCGGAGCCTCGATCGGATGCAGCACATCGCTGCCCAGGTCAACGAAGTCCTCCAGCACATCATCCAGCGGCCCGTGGCAGTGGGTGTGCAGCAGGCAACCAGCCGCGTGAATGCGTTTGGTGATTTCCTTTTCCGGCTCGACACAAAACTCGCGGAAGTCTCTAGCCGAATGCAGCGGCGGGGTGACGTACTCCTCGCCCGCCATCGAGTAAACCGGCCCGACACCGGCCGTCAGTTGCTGGTCGAGGATGTCGCAGGTGCGCTCCACAAACATGTAAATCAGAGCCAATATCACGTCCCGGTGCTCGATGCTCCAGATGGCCAGAAGCTCGCTGCCCAGCAGGTTGGCGACGATGTGTACTGGGTTGGCGATCGAGCAAAGCACCACTCCGCTGTCACCGATCCGCTCCTGCCTCCCGAAGAAGCCAATCGGGTCAACCTGCATCGGCTCGTAGGGCACCGACATGACCACTTCCACATCCTCGGGGCTCTTCACCGGGTAGTCCATACTCAGCCCGGGCAGGCCGCGGTTGCTCTCACGCCGCCGCGATACCAGCTCACCTGCAGGCGTGTGCAGCGTGGTAGTGATGATATTCCAGTCATCGCCTGGCGCCGTCTCGCTCGAGTAGTACGCCTCATCGGTGCCAGAAAGCAGAACCCCTCTGCCTACGCCCCAGCCCACTTGATGGTCGCCATGCTCGGCCACCACCTCTATCACCGCCTCGTACGACGGGTGCCGCGTGGAGACCCACTGCTCGTCGCAGGGCTGCACACCGCGGACCATAATTGGCAGCCCGTCCGGCTCCTCGCATCTGTACGCAGTCAACAGCCGCTCTCGTGATGTCACTTGCTATCACCTGTCCTCTTTAGTACGCCTGTAGCTATCCCAGATGCTATTTGTCCATGTGGACGCCCGATTCCTGTCATCACACTGCGAATCTGCGCCACCAACTCTCTGCCTCTGTTCCCGATATACTCGAGATCTTGCCGAATTCCAGCCCCGCCAAGCGCTCTCCGCGGCCAATGCAATAAAAGAGTCTCGCAAGAAACCTTGACATCCGAAACAGATTGTTTCATACTCTGGCGAGACACCGCGAAGGTGGCGCGCTGCATAACTGGCGTCGCCTCCCCCCAGGCGTTAGGTGTGACGAGCGATAACAAGCCCCCCACTCACAGCAATATGTCGCAGCAATACTTGATGATGCCCGCCGACGGCATGAGTATCGGCCGGAGTGTGCGTCATACGTGTCTGCAGCAAGTGCCGCCGACCTGAGCAATATGAGCGGCGCAACTACGGCCATAGTCTCTCACCCGGGCTGCACTAGTGATATTTGTCCGTGCCCTTTCACAAGAAGTCTTGATGCAATGCCGTACTATCTGCCATCATCGTGTCTGCCACGTGACAGAAGAGGTCGTAAGACATTGTACTAGTGCGCGCCAACTGTCCGAGTGCACAATCTTCGAGTAAGTGACAATTTCATAAGGGGGAAAGAAAATGATTTCGCGTTCGATACTGACATTAGGGATCGTAGTAGTGCTGGTGAGCGTGCTGGCTGGGCCGGCCGCGGCCATCTGTACCGCAACGATTGGAGACTTCGTGTGGCTCGACCTCGATCGGGACGGCATTCAGGACTCTAACGAGCCGGGCGTCGAGGGTGTTACTGTGACCCTCCACCGCGTGTTAAACGGTTACGACTGGGTGAGAACCACCGATGCACAGGGCTATTACCACCTGCCCAGCGTTGCGTGCGGTGAGTATTACCTAGTGTTCGACTGTCCCACCGGCTACGAGTTTACCCAGCAAGACGCCGGCAGCGACGATACAGTGGACTCTGACGCCGACCCGCTGACCGGTCGCACCCAGAATGTGATGCTCACAAATGGCACCGCAGACATGACCTGGGATGCAGGGATCTACCTCCCTGAGGAAGAGCCCGGTATCGAACTCGAGAAGACGGCCGACGCATCTGTCGTCCCGCAGGGCGGCCAGGTCACATACACCTACAGGGTAAAGAACATCGGTACCGTCACCCTCTACAATGTGACCATTATAGACGATAACGGCACCCCCGGGGCCACAGCCGATGACTTCGTGGTCGCCACAATTCCAGTCCTCAACCCCGGAGAGGAGAAAACTTACACCTTCACCGTGACCCTGACGCTCCCGATGTGTGCCGACATAGACGGCCAGCCTACCAACGTCGGCTTCCTCTCCACCCAGGTACTGGCTAACGGAGACGTCAAGATTACCTACATTCAGAGCAGGAACGTAGTTGACAATACCTACGGCGCTAACGCCACGGGCTATCATGAGCACAGACTCGCCACCTTCAAAGACCGCGTCAACAGCGACAATGCAGAATTCAGTCTCACCAATGGCGCCGGCGACGAGGTCCTGGCCTTCGAGGTTGACTACATCACCGCCTCCAGTTCGTATCCCTCGGGCTACGGCACACTTGGCGTTACCGGCGGCGATGGCAGCATGATCACAGGCGACGCCGCGGACGTGGTGAGTTGCAGCACGTCGCTAACCACCAACCTCAACCAGTCACCCGCCTTTTACGGCTATACTACCGACTCCCCGCCTGAGCCCAATCCAAGCTGGGATTACTTCAACAGCTACACGGTGGTGGTCAGTGGCGCGGCCTTCGGCGCCAGTGGCTTCGGCACAGTCACAGTGCCGGCCGTGCACAATTCCCCGCCATGCAGATACGAGCCTGAGCCGTGCGAGGGCTGTGTGACCAATATCGCAACCGTTGCTGCGGTCACAGACAGCGGCGAAGAGCTGACCGCTAGCGACTGGGCAGAAGTGTGCATTGGGGACGCCACGCCTACCGACCCCGGTGTGTCACTCACCAAGACCGCCAGCCCGACCACCGTACCGTCCGGTGGCGAGGTGACCTACACCTATACCGTAAAGAACACTGGTGCGACCACCCTCTACGATGTGACCGTTATGGACGATAACGGCACGCCCGAGGACGCAGGCGACGACTTCCTCGTCGTCACAATTGCCAGCATGGCCCCGGGAGAGCAAGCAACCTTCTCACTTACTTTGACTCTGACCAACACCTCGTCATCACGCAAGAAGCGTGTGACCAATATCGCCACGGTTACTGCGGTCACCGACTCTGGCCAAGAAGTGACGGATAGTGACGAGGCAACTGTAGACGTTAAGAAGGGCAAGAAGGACGGCCCACCGTCAAGTGCCCTCTCCCTGACCAAGACCGCCAGCCCGGTCACTGTGGTGACCTACACCTACACTGTAGAGAACACCGGCCAATCTCCGCTGGCAGACATAATTGT
The DNA here is from genome assembly GCA_030604405.1 of bacterium. Taxonomy (GTDB): domain Bacteria; phylum Armatimonadota; class Zipacnadia; order Zipacnadales; family UBA11051; genus UBA11051. The sequence continues at coordinate 11,566 of JAUVVY010000048.1, forward strand.
TACCGATGACAACGGGACACCTAAGACCGCGGACGACGACTTCCTAGTCGGCACAATTCCGAGCCTGGCTCCGGGAGAGCAAGCAACCCTCTCGGTTACTTTGACCGTCACCTCGTCGTCCCGGTCAAAGTCTGTGACCAACACGGCCACGGCTACTGGGACTAACACCGACACCGGCCAGGAAGTGACGGCTACCGCTAAGGCAACCGTCACCGTCAGTGTCAGCAAGTAAGCTACGTCCGGACCGCAGAAACTAACAGGACTGTATGTACGCTGAATAATCGAACGCCGCGCGGCGATCCTTGGTCGCCGCGCGGTTCATATTCATAAGCCCCTCAGGCTCCGCACCTCGGTAGGCGATCAGCAGCCGCCCCCACGATGTCATCCCTTGTCACACTGCCAATCTGCCGTGTCTATGTCTTGTTTGGCGGCTTATTCGCACCTCCTTACACCCCACCCCTGCCGACATATATCATGCCCACGTTTTACCAATCTTTGAGTAATAGTTGACCATAACAAGAGCGAGGTCGGGGTATTCTATATGTGATAGAGGTAGCGCACGTCTGTAGGCGCCTGGCAGTTGCCTTGTTGTCTGCACTGTACTTGCACCGGCACTCATTTATATGCTTGATACTTGTGATACGCGAGACTAGCTTCTAGGTCCGTCTAACTCCAACTCAACGCTTCTGGAGTGCTCTTGCCTTATCACCTGGTAGCAGCCTGGTTCGACCGTATGCTGATAGGGGATCGTATGGTTGTGTGTGCCACTGAGAACGTACTGATAGCTGTTGTGCTGATAGGGTGCGTGTTCGCCGCTGGAGCGGCGGCAGACCTCTCATGGACCCTTGAGACCGTGGACAGCGACGGCGCCGCCGGGCAGTACACCTCCGTCGCATTTGACGCCAGCGGCTACGCACACATCAGTTACTATGACGAGACCAACAGGGACCTCAGGTACGCCTACTACAATGGCTCCTCCTGGGTAACCGACACCGTGGATGGCACCGCGGGAGACAAGGTAGGCACATATGCCTCTCTGGTGCTGGACGACGATGCCTACGCACACATCAGTTACTACGACGAATCGAACAAAGACCTGAAGTACGCCTACTGGGACGGCTCGGACTGGGTAACCGACACTGCCGATCAGACACAAATCGACAAGCTGGGCAAGTACACCTCCCTCAAGTTGGACGCCAGCGGCTACGCACACATCAGCTACTGGGATGAGACGAGCAAAGATCTCAAGTACACTTACTGGGACGGCGCGCAGTGGCTGCAGCAGACGGTTGATTACGCCGACGACATCGGCCAATACACTTCCCTGGTTCTGGACGACAGCGGCTACGGACACATCAGTTACTATGATAATACCAACAACGACCTCAAGTACGCATATTACGATGGCTCGACCTGGGTCAACCAGACGGTGGATAGTACGAACGACGTGGGTCATTACACCTCTCTGGCGCTGGACGACAGCGGCTACGCACACATCAGTTACTATGACGTAACCAACTCAGACCTGAGGTACACGCGCTGGAACGGCTCATCATGGGCAACCGAAATCGTGGACGGCAGCGGGGGCGTGGATGTGGGCAAGTACACCTCCCTGCAGTTGGATGCTGGCGGCTACGCACACATCAGCTACTGGGATGAATTCAACAAGGATCTGAAGTACACCTACTGGGACAGCACCTCCTGGCTGAATCAGATTGTGGACAGTACAAACGACGTCGGTGAATACACCTCCCTCGCGCTCGATACCAGCACCGGTGACCTTCATATCAGTTACTATGACAATACCAGTAGCTACCTGAAGTATGCGAAAGCCAACAATCCCGACGCTGCGCCCGAGCCGGCCACGCTGGTCCTCTTCTTTCTTGGACTGATAGCCTTAGGCCTTAGGCGCCGCCAGGTTGCGCACGCGCAAACCTGACTGGCCGGCGGTTGCAGGATGGGAATCAAAAAGCCTCAGGCATCAGTCCTGAGGCTTTTCCTATGTTCGGACTATGAATTGAGCTGCACGGATGGGGGACTGTCCCTTCAGGGACTGTCCCCTGGGTAAGAAGCAGCAGCGTCTTTCCCGTAGGGGCTGCCGTGTCCGCCCTGAGCTTGTCGAAGGGAGCTTGTCGAAGCCCAGCCTGTGAGTCTCCGAAAACGAGGTTTTGAAACCGCTTCTAGACCTCCCACTGCCCCCGCTCCTGCTTATAGTGCTCGCCCAGCTCTTTGAGGCGGACCTGTGCATCGCATAGGGTCCCTCCTGATCCATGAGCCCGGCAGATATGGCGTCAGCGCGCGCAGTACGTGATCTGTCCGGCAAACGCCATTGGCGCAGCCCAGAAGCTGCAAGGTAAATTTCTTGAAAAAATATCTGACTAGACAAGGAATCTCCAGCATCTCGGCGAAAGTAGAGGGTGTGGTAGGTTGCTGATACAACAATGGCGATCTGCCAGACGAACAAATTACTAAGGAACCCGTTTATTATGCGGCGTATAGTCGTATTGGCGGTTATCACCCTGGGTTGGCTGGGCACAAGCCTGGCCCAGGCGGACGCATGGGGCATTGAGACGGTGGACAGCGCCGGCTCCGTAGGCTCCCGTACCTCGCTAGCGCTGGACAGCAGCGGCTACGCCCACATCAGCTACTACGATAACACCAACGACCATCTGAAGTACGCGTATTACAATGGCTCCTCCTGGGTGAAGGAGACGGTGGACAGCGGGGACGGGGTCGGCTACCATACCTCACTGGCACTGGCCGGCAGCGGCTACGCCCACATCAGCTACGTCGACCACATCAGCGAGGACCTCAAGTACGCGGCGTGGGATGGGTCTTCGTGGGGCATTGAGACGATAGACAGCGAAGGCGACGTGGGCTGGGATACCTCGCTGGCGCTGGACAACAACGGCTACGCCCACATCAGTTACTTGGACCGGACCAACGGCGGCCTCAAGTACGCGGCGTGGGATGGGTCTTCGTGGGCCATTGCGACGGTGGACAGCGGCGACGACCTAGGCTACTTTACCTCGCTGGCGCTGGACAGCAGCGGCTACGCCCACATCAGCTACTACGACTGGGACAACTTGGTCCTGAAGTACGCGTATTACAATGGCTCCTCCTGGGTGAAGGAGACGGTGGACAGCCACGGCTACGTCGGCTGGGATACCTCGCTGGCTCTGGACAGCAGCACCTACGCGCACATCAGCTACTACGACTGGACCAACGAGGACCTGAAGTACGCCGCGTGGGATGGGTCCTCGTGGGGCATTGAGACGGTGGACAGCGGGGGCAAGGTCGGCTGGTATACCTCGCTGGCGCTGGACAGCAGCGGCTACGCGCACATCAGTTACTTCGACTACGCCAACGGGGACCTGAAGTACGCTGCGTGGGATGGGTCTTCGTGGGGCATTGAGAGGGTGGACAGCGACGGCTACGTCGGCTCCTTTACCTCGCTGGCGCTGGACGAGTACGGCTACGCCCACATCAGCTACCAGGACCAGACCGACTACGACCTGAAGTACGCCAACAATGTCCCCGAGCCGGGGACCATTGCTCTGTTTGGCCTGGGACTGGCTGCCCTTGCCCTCCGCCGCAGACGCAAAGAGACCTGATCAGCGATCGCCTAAGAGAAACACGAAAGCCTCTGCCGGGATGGCGGAGGCTTTTTCTGTGTTCAGACTACGAATTCAGCCGCACGGTTTCAACGAGTCTCTGGAAGCTGTTTCAAAACCCGGTGTGGATGGGGGGACAGTCCCTAAAGGGACAGTCCCCCTCCACCAGCCGCGTATCACGAGGGGACTGTCACTTTAGGGACTGTCCCCTGGGTAAGAAGCAGCAGCATCTTTCCCGTAGGGGCTGAGCTTGTCGAAGCCCAGCCTGTGAGGCCAACGCGTTCGCGTGGCACAGGCTTTCTAGCCTGTGAGTCTCCGAAAACGAGGTTTTGAAACCGCTTCTAGACCTCGCACTGGCCCCGCTCCTGCTGATACTGCTCGGCCAGTTCCCGCAGGCGCGCATCGGCATGCTCGAAAACCATCTTGTACCCCGCACACAGATAACTGGCGCAATCCGTGCGGCCGGTCCCGTAGATGCGGTCCTTCGGGCACCCGCCGAAGCATTGCTGCCACCACCGGCAACTCTCACACTCCGGCCCGGCATTGCCTTTTGCCAGCGCGAATTCTTCCAGCTTCTCAGATGCCACTATCTCGGCCAGGGGCGTTTTCAGCAGATTGCCCACGCAGTGCTCGCGGTCCACGAAGAAATCGCAGGCATAGACATCGCCGTTGTGCTCGATGACCACGTACTCACCACAGCGCTCCTTGAGCATGCACGAGGGCCCTTCGCCGCCGGCATAGACCTCAACGAGGTCGTTGAACAGCCGCACGTAAGTCTCCGGGCACTCAGGCTCCCACCACATATCAAAGACCTCGCACATGAACTCCCCATACTGCTCCGCCGTGACGGAGTATTCCGACATCTCACCGCTTTCGGCGTCGCGCTCAAGGCAGGGGATGAACTGAAAAAAATCTATGCCCTGCTCGCGCAGAAACTCCCAGACCAGGCCGACTTTGTCGGCGCTGTGGGAGGTCAGCATCACCAGCGCGTTGTATTCCACGCCTTCGGCCTGCAGCACCCGGACGCCCTTGAGCACTTTGTCCAGTGTCGGCCCGCCGCCGTGGTCCACACGCCATTTGTCATGCACTTCGGGCGGCCCGTCAATGCTCACTCCCACCAGGAAGCGGTAGCGCCGCAGAAACCGCGCCCATTCGGCGTCTATGAGCGTGCCGTTAGTCTGCAGCGCATTGGACACGATCTGCCCGGAGCCGCCGTGTTTCATTTGCAGGGCCACCGCGAGGCGGAAGAAGTCCAGCCCCATCAGTGTCGGTTCACCGCCCTGCCACGCGAAGGTGGTCCCCTGCGGCGACATGGCCATATACTGGCGGATCATTTCCTCGGCCACTTGTCTGGACATGCGGTGCTTTTTGGACTGCGGGTAGAGGGCCTTTTTCGGAGTATAGAAGCAGTATTCGCACGCCAGGTTACAATCCGGCCCAGCCGGCTTCACCAGCAAAGAAGATATCGCCTTAGTCCCTGCCATCTTGTACCAATCAAGCGGCTGAGCGACTCCCAACCGCCCCTTATTGAAGTTTTTGAGGGGGGATGCAAGGGGGGAGCTTTTTCCAAAAAGCTCCCCCCTTGCAAAGCCGCTGCCTTAATCGTCATAAATCTCCCCTGCCCGCCACCGCCGCCAGATCGTCTCGTACCACGAATCATCATCAGGAAGCGGCCGAACCGGCGTCACTTTCACTTCGGACTCTTGCCCATCCCAGCGTGTCTCGATGATTTCCTGGCGCATTTCGAGATTCTCACTCCGGTGTGGCAGTCTATCGCCGTTCTTCGTGGCTACCAGCCGGTCGCCGCTCCGATCTACGATCATATAGCCGCCGCGACTGCCGCCCCCGCGCGCGATCAGGTCCTGGATCGTTTTCAGCGTAATCAGCGCGGTCAGGGCCAGGTGCTCGTTCTGGTAGGCAAATGGCAGCTCTCCGGCACTGACCCGCTGCTGTTGCTCGGCCAGCCTACCATGAAGCCGTCCAATATCTTGTGCCCCATCCTCGACCTCAGGCAGCTTCCGCACGATGCCGGCCGCGATGTCCATGGTCTTCTGTACGCCCTCGCGAACTTCCTCGGCCTGCAATCCCGAGCCCTCCAGCAGCTTCTCGATGTGTCCGAATTCGGCCTCGATCTGCGCGCAGGCCTGTGGCAGCCATTGCGCGACCTCCGGGGCCTCGGCTTTGTAGCGGGCCGTGATGTACTGCGCCGCGCGCCGGCCGCCGACTTGCCCCGCATTCAGCGCACTGCCACCCGGCCGCACGCCGTGGGTGCCTGCCACTTCGCCGATAGCGAACAGGTGCTTGACCGTCGTCTCCCACCACAGATTGACACTCAGCCCGCCGTTGCAGTGCTGCGCGCACACCGCCACCCCCAGCGGCTCATTCAGGTCAACATCGTGTTCGGAGTAGATGTCAATGGCCAGCGGGTTGAGCTGTTGCAGCCGCTCGTAGGGCGTCTCGGCGGTGGCACCGGAGCGCTCCAGATACGTCCGCGCCTCCTCCGAAAGCTCCGCCAGAGAGAACTCGTTCATGCCCTCGCCGGCCACCGGATTGCGCGACAGGTCCATATAGACCTTGCGGCCCCGGTTGCGCTCCTCATACACTGCGATATCCACGAGCGAACTGCCGAAGCCCTGCAGCCGCTCGGCGTGGAACGGCCACTGGTAGCCTTTCAGGAAGGTATTGCTCGCCACCTGCGCCATCGTCTCATAGTAGTCATTGAGAAAGTAGCGCACCTCGCCGCCTTTTGCATCGGTGGAGAAGTAGCACGGCACGACCTGCTGGTACGAGCCGGACAGGTTCCAGCGGAAGCCGGTCGAGGCCAGCCCGAACTGGAACTCGGCTATGTTATTGGCCCAGGCGCCGATCTGCAGCGCCAGGCCGTGGCTCCCGATCTGCCCGGGCGGGTACACGCTGGTGGCAAACATCTCTCCCGGCCCGCCCGTAGCCAGCACGATGTTATTGGCCGCAAAGACCGTCAGGCCATGATCCGGCTCGGAAAGACGCTCCTTATTCAGCGCCAGGGCGCCGATGACGTGTGTGTCCTCGCCGCTTCCGGCAGTCAGCAGCCGGATGATCTCATAGCCGTCGAAGATCGCTATCTCGCGCCGCCGGCACTGCTCCAGCGAGCCGCCGAACATCTGTATCGAGGTCTTCGGCCCGGCGGACGTAGCACGCTGGCGCGGGTCGTGGTCGGTCTTATAGCCCACGTAAGCGCCGTAGCTATTGAAAGGGAATTTCACGCCATTTTCGATCAGATGAAAAAACGCCGGCACCGACCCCAGCGCCTCGATATAGGCCGTATCACCGTGGCACATGCCGCCCTGGAATAGCGTCTGGGCGAATTCCATCGGGCTATCGGGCACGTCTCCGAAGATCCCCAGCTTGTAGTAAGTTTGCTTGTCCGAGCCGGAGTTATTCGAGGTCCCGGCCCCAAGCCTCTCGGTGACGATTGCCAGGCTTTTCTCTCCGAGCCGGTGCAGGCACTCGGCGCAGTTGAGCCCTGCCGCGCCGGAGCCTACGACCAGGGTGTCAACAGCGTACACCGCCACATCGCTCATGCCGCCAATCGCAACATCGTGTCGTGGGATCATCAATCAACCAGACCTTTCCTATGCGCGCATGTATATGCTGGCAACTACTCAGCTTCCGCGTGTGCGGAGGATGAGGTGGCAGGCTACAACACCTATCACTCTTCCATTCCCCCTTCCCTCGTAGGGAAGGGGGCTAGGGGGTTAGGAACGTGAGTAGTTAGATGTGCTGATACTCTCAGCGCGGAGGCCGCTCGGCCTTCCACAGCGAAGTATAGTTCCGACCAGGCAAGCCTCACACCTGCAAGGAGACAGCCAAATGAGCGTCACTCCGACGGTCAACTCCGATCTCGGCAGCTTCTATCTTGTGCCCGATTACGCGGTCCGGGTCGGAGACAGCTTCGACATCACATTAGTCCACACGCTCGGCAAATTCAAGGCGACCAGGGGCGACAGATTCCTGTTCGAACGCCGCGAGCACCGCTGGATTGCGCCACAGTTCAACGACCCCGATGCACCCAACTACGTCACCGCACAGGCCAGCTCGGGCGCGCGCCTGGCCCTTTCAGCGACACCGCGCAATTACAGCGCCTACACCGACACCCCAACGTTCGCGATCGTTGTCGAAGTCACCGACGGCGAGCTTAATGCCGGCGATACGCTGACTGTTACAATTCACAACCCCGAAGTCGGCCAGCCTGTTGAGATGTCCACCGTGGCCTTCCCGACTACGGTCAAATTCTTCCTGCGCCGCGAAATTGACGGACAGGCCTGTTACGCGCAGGACACCGCCGATCTGAGCATCATCGCCGGCCCGACGGATCATCTCAGCATCCACCTTCCGGGCGGCGTGCAGGCCGGGCAGGAGTTCACGGCCCACATTGACGCCCGCGACGATTTCGACAACATCGCCGCCTCTCACTACGCCACCATCGAGGTTGACACCGGCGATGAGCAACTGCTCCAGGCCGAAATGTCAAAGGGGCGGCTCGCCCTGTCCGCCACGGCTGATCAGCCGGGCATCTATTACATCACCGCACGCGACCTCTACACCGGCCAGCAAGCCGTCTCCAATCCGATGCGCGTGTGTGAGCCGGACGAGCTGAAGGTCTATTTCGGCGACATCCACGGTAAGGTCTTCTTCTCCGGCGGCACTTGCGACGTTGACCAGTATTATCACTACGCCCGCGATGTGGCCCGGCTCGATTTCTCCGCAATCACCGGCGTCTCCGAGCTTTTCCGCCATAGTTGCACCGGCTACCGCGATGCCCGGCCGCCCTTGACCGACACCAACTGGGCCGACCTCCAGCGCGCCGCCAGACACTACACCGTGGACGACGAATTCGCCGCCTTTCTTGCCTTCGAATGGCAGTCTGACTGGAAAGCGGAGCTTATCCCCGACGATTTCACTCACATTCAGGCCGCCGGCGACAGGTCATACGGCGACCGCAATGTCTATTACCTCAATGACGACGAGCCCTTCTTCCGGCCCTTCGACGAGCAGAGCAACACCGCCCAGAAGCTGTTCGACTGCCTCTGCGGCAAGGACGCTCTGGTCATCCCACACCATTCCAGCGCGCCGGAAGATTTCGGGGGCGTCGGTCTGAAGGGCGTTGACTGGGCCGACCGCGATGATGAGCTGATGCGGCTGGTCGAGATCTACTCGAAGTGGGGCTGCAGCGAGTACAGCGGCTGTCCGCGCAAGCTCAGCGATCATTCCGAGGGCCGTTTCGTCCAGGACGCCCTGGCGATGGGCCACCGGCTTGGCCTCATCGGCTCCTCGGACACGCACCTGTCAATCCCTGGTGGCCCGGGTGTCGAGGGCGGCAAGGCCCTGCGCTATTACCGGGGCGGCTATGCCTGCGTCTATTCCCCCAGGCTGACCAGGCGCGACCTCTTCGAGGGCTTGCGGTCACGCCGCTGTTATGCCACCACTGGCGTCAGGATCCTGCTTGATTTCTATCTCAACGAAAGCCCGATGGGGACGGAACTGGCGATGGAGCCGATGGCGGAGCGGAATCTGGACATTTACGTGGCCGGCACTGCGCCGATCGAATCCGTGGAGATAGTCCGCAACGGTCGCACCGTACACACTCAGGTGGGCAACGCCACGCCGCTGCTTGAGGTGCAGTGGACTGATGCTTCAGACATGCGCGAGTATGCTTTCGAGGCGCCGGCTCGCGCCCCCTTCGTCTATTACTACATCAGAGTGATCCAGCACGACTGGGAGATGGCCTGGTCCAGCCCCGTGTGGGTGGATTGGGCCTAAGACCCGCCGTCGCTGCGCGCCAGGTACTCTTCGGCCATCCTCAATGCATCCTCTACGTCCTCAAGCTCCTGGAGATCTCCGAGAGGTTCTCCCAGCGTCAGGATGTACACGCGAGGTTCTTCTTCATCAAGCTGTGGGTATATTCCAATCTCGTCTCCTCCGCTCTGTAGCCAGACGGCTGCATCTTCTTCCACAAGCATGATTTTGGCTCCCTCACGCGTGTGGTCTACTTCCTCTGGTTCTTCCCATGCGTTCATGTCCACATCCCAGAGTGTGTAGTACCTGATGGGCCTTTCCCGAATCGCCACTGTGTGTTTTGCCTCCTACGCTTCGGGAGTTGACAAGCGTCAGTGTTACTGACGCTACGTCCTCCATGACCTTCACGGCCGGATTCTATGGTCTCCTATACTGCTCTACCAAACCGAACTCATCCCGGCGCTCCACATGCTCCACCACTGCGTTGTAAAGCTGTTCCAACTCTGCGTAAAGTCGGAAGCGGAATCTATGCTTATGGGTGCGGAAAGGTTCCTGGCTTACACGTCGTTCGAATAGAGTTCCCTGCTCATCGGTCGGCCCGAGTACAAACAGCTCTGTACTGCATCGCCCCGGGATCTTCAGCAACCTATCAAGCCCGTTCTTTATCCTTGTCGTGTGTTCCACTTCGAAGGCGTACACAGGATATGGTCCCTGTTCGTCCTCCATAAGCCACAATGTGTCTATCTCCCTAATCTCTCTTACATTGGGCTCTTCAGGCGTGTAGTCCGGCACGCTTACCAGTTCCCCGAGCTTTTTCCCCTGAAATTCTCGCGTAGTCTGGTCGGTTTTCGGCACGAATGTCTCATACCCGTAGATAGTGCCAAGTCCCACCAGCATTCCCTGCGCTATTCCATGATTGATCGTTGGCTCGTCGGAGTCAAGCTTTTCTGGCTGCGGCCGGGGGACTTCTACCTCGACCAGTCGGTATATTCCAGTACTACCATCCGGCGGCACAGGCTCGAATATCTTGTATTGCCTGACGACGCGCCTTATCGTGGCCTGCCACGTCAGATTCGTGGCGGTTTTGGGATTCCCCTCGACCACTTCATTAATTTGGGTCAGATGAGCTTCCCCGCCCAATTCTCGCAAAGCATCGGCAACAACTATTTTCCACGTTATCCCTGCGCTCTGCGGCTCCATTGGTAGCCTCCCATATGGCGCTACTTCGTGGCTCGTCGCATCTAACTATAATGCCCACTGGCTCTCTATGCAAGTCGGCCTCCGCCACCGCTCAATACCTCTCCGCCAGCTTCAGCAGATACTCACCGCACCAAGAGATACCCCTGCATATCCATGTACCCCGGACGGTCGGACACCCACTCCCCGTTCACGGTATATTGCATGACGCCGTCGGTGTGATGGACTCCGCGCCAGGAAGCCCTCTCCAAAGCAAGGCGCCAACGCAGATCAGCAATAGCACCTATGCCTGCTGTCAGTCGGGCAGGCGGCATTTGATCAGGTGAGTTTCGGCGCAGAAGTAAAGCGAATCGGGGCCGAACGCCAGCCCGAAGCCCATCCCCGGATACGTAGCCAGACGCTGTATGCTATAGTCTTGCGGATCAATGCGCAAGATGCTGTCACCTGAGATGGCGTAGATCATGCCGTCCGCCTCGCGGCAGGCCAAGCCGAACAGCGATCCCGGCCCATGCCCCAGCTCGGCGGTGTGTACGACCTGCCGTGTTGCGGGATCGAAGACCAGCAGATAGCCGGTGTCCGCGGTGGTGCCGAATATCTTGCCATCCACGCAGATCAACTGAGCGATCGTTCCCTCACCCGCGACCGGCACCGTTTCGAACACTGTCTCGCGCTTGTTGTAGTCCCACAGGACCAGCCGGCCGTCGGACTTTTCGGTGACGGAGGCCGACCCGCCGCGGTAGGTGGTGCCGATGCAGATCAGGTCCGTGTCGGGGAGTCTGACCATTGCCGAGATGCTGTGCTCACCGACGATACCCTCGATAACCTCCGTGGACGGCTCGTCCGGCTCCATCACGCTCATCACTCCGCCGACGCTTCCGTAGCCGGGGACGCCGCCGAGCAGCAGATGCTTTTCGTCGGGCGCGAGGATCAGACTGGAGGGCCGCCCGATGTGACACGAGCCCAGATAGCGCGGATTGCTGTCCACTTCGACCCCGAAATCCCACGACCGTTGCGGGTTCCAGACCGTCACCCGCGACTTTCCGTAAGCAGCCATGTAGAGCTTGCCCTGGTGCCACAGCTTGCTGTAGATCTGTCCGTGGACGTGGATCGGGTCGCCGAGAACTTCGCTTGCGCCACTTTGCGGGTCGTAAGCAAACAGCGTAATCGGGCTGGAGGTGCTGCCGTAGATGCGGCCATCGGGCCCTGAGATGACCGACCACAGCCGCGTAGCCGTGCCCTCGTAATCGCAGCCTACGGTGCTCACTTCACCGTCTGCCGGGCGCAGGAAATATCGCTTCTCAGGGCCGCTCTGCGAATCCACGGTGATGGTCGAGCCGTCTGCCAGCCGCAGCGGACATTTTGTCGGGTTGCCCTGCAGATTCTCCGGCCGCGGCGGCGGCAACTCCTCCACCGGCTCCAGCTTCAGGCCGTCTATTCTGAAGTTCGCGCCGCCGTGGCTGCAGTAAACCTCACCATCAGAGCGCTTCTGGGCCGTCCCCCAGCCGCCGCCTTCTCGCAGCCGCTCGGGCAGAATCTGGGTCTTGTCGCCCGTGTGGATATTGTAGGCCCAGATGGCGGGCTTGCTGGGCCCGGCGTTGCAGTAAACGTAGGGCCCTTTGCTGTCCAGGAAGCGGATGTACGGCTGGTCGGGCGAGATCCGCCCCAGGTCAGCGGTCTCATCAGTCTCCAGGTCAATGCTGATTAGTTTGGCGCTGGGGTAGGTGCCGCCGTACAGCTTGCCATCCTCGGCTTCGCACAGCGTCCATACCACGTGCTCGGTGGTGGTAGGGCGGCCCAGGTCGTGCAGCGTCCGGGTCTGCGGATCGAACTTAAACACAGCGTCAATGCCGCTCCCGCCGGTGCTGATGTAAAGCTTCTTATTGCTGGCCCACAAGATGCCATAGGGGTTGCCTGCGCACCCAAGGTCGTACTCCTCCCCCTTACCGGTATGCGGGTCCAGCGACAGTAGGAACCACGGATTCCCCTTGTAAGCCTGGTAGTAGCGCTGGTCGCCGCCGGCATCCTCACCTAACGCATGGCTGTAGAGGGCGTTGCGGTGCACCGGCTCACCCAGGTCCGTGAACAGTTCAGCGCCGAATTCCTGCTCGACTCCATCCGCAGCTATAGGCTCCATCGTTGCGATCACCGCCGTTATGATTATTCCGGCAACTAGCCAGCCCGCCGCATGTTTTTCAGACATCCGCCAGCCTCCTGACGTTTGGTTGTGAAGTCACCCGCAACGGCTTGCAGACGGCCGTTTCAATACTCCTCCGGCAGTGCCAGCGGGTAGTCGCGGTACTGCAGATAGGTCTCATAGGTCAGCTCCCAGGTGTCGAGCGATATATCATGGCCGACCGAGTGCGTGCCCAGCACCATGCCGCCTTCTTTGCCGGCCGACATCATTCGCAATACGTGGTCTTTGACTTCTTCGGGGTCGCCGCGCGGCAGAATCAGACCGTTCGACAGCCCGCCGATCAGAGCAAGCTTGTCACCGTACTTTTCGCGCAGCTTCACGCAATCCAGGCCGGCCTTGTACTCCACCGGGTTGATGCCATCGAAGCCCAGGTCAATGAACAGATCCAGCAGCGGCCCGATATTGCCGTCGCTGTGCAGGATCACCTTTTTGGCCCCGGCCGCCTTGTATGTATCTACCATGTAGCCCCAGGCCGGAGCCAGGATTTCCTCGGCTGTTTGCGGGCTGAACATCGGCAGGTCGGTCGCCGCCATATCGTCGAAGATCCAGACACCGGTGTCGTACAGGTCCCAGCGCCGCAGCTCTTCCACGCCGATTGCGGCCAGATGCTCGGCGGTGCGCATGACCTGCTCTTTGGCGAGTTGCTTATCGCCGGCCATGTTCATCAGCAGGTTGACCTCGCCGGTCATGAAGTAGGTGCGGATGAAGGGGCCGCCGGTCTTGGCGAACACGCAGTATTTCTGCTTGAGTTCGCCCATGACCGCGTCGAGGCTCGCATAGCGCTCGGGCGAATCCGGCGGGTCGAAGTCCCCGTACTTCAGTTCGCCATTCTCGTCATAGGCATTGTCAATCTGGTGCATGAAGTATGCGTCCGGTTTGACGCGCATGGTCCGGCCCCAGCCATCGCGCTGGATCTCATAGCCATCCTCGTGGCCGAGGGTGGCGGCTTTGGTCATATAGGTGCTTTCGTCGCCGACGGCTATATAGATGTCCACGCCGTAGTGAGCCCTGAGGTCCACATCATCGGAGTTATCGTGGGCCGCTTTCCAGGCGGTGACGAATTCCGGCCAGAAGTCGACATGAAGGGGCATATAGTCAGGCTGCTGGAAGTCGAGTGCTGTCATGACGCGCTGTTGTGAGGTCATGTAGCTGCTTTCTCCGTTCTCGATTCCGCTCGCGTCGGAATCGGCCTTCCTTAATTCCTGTCGCGTGGGTCAGGCATCCCAAGTACTCTCGCGTGGGTCAGGCTTTCCAGCCTGACAATGCCCTTCATTTATCGCGTGGCACAGGCTTTCCAGCCTGTGAATGTCGTTAGACATATTCTTATCCCGTAGCTCGGGCTTCCAAAGTATTTTCCCGTGGGGCGGGCATCCTGCCTGCCTGCGTTGCCGTTGTCGCTGCCGTTCTCCCCTCTCCCTGCGGGAGAGGGGAATGAAAGGGGTGAGGGCAGCCGTTGCCTCTGGGCTTGCCCGCCGTCCTGTCCGCCCTAGCCTTGGCGAAGGCGGAAGCTTCAGCGAAGGCGGGGCTTTCCCGCAGGGGCTGCCGTGTCCGCCCTGAGCTTGCTGAAAGCCCTGAGCCTGCCGAAGGGTCGAAGGGAGCTTGTCGAAGCCCAGCCTGACAATGCCTTTCATTGATCGCGTGGCACAGGCTTTCCAAACGCTGCTGCTTTGGGGCTGGTTTGGGAGGCGGTTATGTATGTGAGAAGGCGATGTGCCAGAGTTGTTGTTGATCGAGAGAGATTCGGCGTCGAGTCGCCCCAAGCGGCTTGTACGCGCGCCTCAGAGCCGCCTGCAGCAGCGACAAAAAAACACAAGCAAGGGCCTCTTTAGGGGTCTTTTGCGACGCCAGGCACCGCAGCAGCCGGCGCACGTTCAGTGCGGTCGCCGCGAAGATCGCGTGCAACGCTCGCTTCGCACCGCTACGGTAGCGACTCCGCCGCAGCCCGCAGCAGTGTACAAGTTCTGAGATGCTCGCCTCTATCGGCCCACGTAAACGATACAACTCGGCAAAGCGCGGCTGACAAGCCCGCTGCCGGTCCAA
>JAUVVY010000035.1 GCA_030604405.1 bacterium
CCGCTGCATGTATTATACGGCCGGCGCGGTATGAACGCGCGGCCCACAACACCCGGCGTTCTGTAGGGCGGGGACTTGTGCCCCGCCGCTGCATGTATTATACGGCCGGCGCGGTACAAGCCCGCGCCCTACAAGAGAGCTTGTACACAATACAGCATGAGTTCTGAAAACAAGCACTAGAGAGCCTGACCCGCCGTCTCCACGGCTGTGACGGACAAGCCCACGCAATGATGAGTTCAGATTGCGTCTGTCGCTACGTAGGCGAAGTTGGTCACTGAAACGGTGTCTCTGCCCTTCTCCAGGCGCGTGATGGCGATCTCCTGGCCCGGTTCGACGCCGCTGTAGTCGTCGGTGAGAACGGTGCGAATGCTGTGCATTGAGGTGCCGAATTCGTTGCGGATGGTAGTGGCGCGAATTGCGCGCAGCGGCCCCAGCAGCCGCATATTTCCGGGCTCACCGGCATAGACTTTGAACGTGCGCCTTTTGCTGTCCAATATCAGTGGCGGCTCCACGACTATGCCGTCGTCGCTCACCGAACGCACCAGCAGCCAGTTGTCCATCAGGTGCGGCTGGTCGTCGAGGTGGATCAGATACTTGTTGTCACCGAGAGCCTCGACTGACTTGATGGCGAATGTGGAGCGGTCCTCAGCATGTTGGACGATGATCGGCTGGCCTGCCATCACTTCGCCGACCGGGAAAGCAGCCTCGGCCTGGATAGTCAGAGTGTCATCGGGGTCGCTGAAGTCCAGCAGGCGGCCCGTGAATTCGGCAGAGCCCTCGAGGGCGAGCTCAAAGCCGTCGGCCTTGAGGTAGGTGCCGCCGGCCAGCAGCAGCTTGGCGCGCCCCTCATTGGTATAAGATATTACGGCCACATCCGCGTCAGTCGAGATCGTGTGCTCCGCGTCATTTACCACGACCTGCGAGGGTTTGTTCGGGCCACCATAGGCGATTACATAATCGGTGCCGTAGATCGTCTCGACGGCCAATGCCACCGTGTACTGGTCATCAACACCTGGCTCCAGGCGCCGGACGCTCTTGATGAACGGGCTGTCCCTGTACGGCTCCATGACTGCGACGAAGTTGTCAACCTTTTCGGTGTTGGGCCGGCGTACGCAGACGATTTTCATCTTGCGACCGATGTCCTCGTTTTTGAAATGCCGCTGGGCCGGGCCATCGCCAATGATGACCTCGGAGGAGTCGGGCTGGAAGCCCGACCTACGCGGGGCGTCAACCATCCACAGCCGCAGGAACACGTCCTCATGGACGAGGGGAGAGTCGGGCTGGAAGCCCGACCTACGCGGGGCCGGCTGGCCGCGATAGTCGTCAATCCGCGACCACGTGGCCTGCCACGGCCCCTGTGCGACGCCGGTTGAAAGCCCCCGGATATTGCGCGCTCCGAAGTACTTGGAGGCGCTGAAAGTCCAGCCGCTGTAGTCGTAGAGGCTCTGGTCCGGGTCTTCGACCTTCGTCAGGTCTATGCTCTGTGTGTCAAAGGCGAGGCCGTGAGAGTGGAAATAGTAATCATGGGTCTGGCCGCCGCGGCCGCGGGCAATGTCAATAATGTACTGGTGGTCCTCCGAGGGGGTCATGAGCAGGACCTGTCGGCTCATCTCACCGGTCTCGCCGTTGTCAAAAGCCGCCCAGTCGGCGGCGTCATATTCGGCGGAGTCGGCCACCTGGCAGTGGGGTGCGATGAGGAAATGCTTGCGCAAGTCGCCACGGATTCTGGTTGTGCCGCTGGGGTTGCCGTCCGGCTTGCGCAGGACCAGGCAGTTGTGGCCGGCGTGTGACTTGAGCCACGCTCGCAGGAAATGGTCGGAGCCGAGATAGCCGAGGTCGGAGGCAAGCTCCTGGTTGTGAGCGTGGATTACGAGGTCCATGACGGCATTATGGAGGTGACCGCAGGCCTTGGTGAAGTTGAGCGACACGACGGTGGGCGACTCGGCAGGCCCGGCCCGCAGAATCGCCTTGCGGCGGTCGTGCACAAGCACCGGCGGCAGCTTCACGTTGCGGTTGAAGCTCACGCCGACCGTCCCATCATCTCGCCTGGTAATGTCGAGGTATTTGTGGTGCTTTTCAGGTATCCCGCCGCCATATCTCTCCATGTATGCCAACTGAGTGGTGCTGCGCCTGCCGGCGCTATATACGGAATCTTCCCAGGCTATGTAGTAGTCGTCCTCGGTTGCGTAGTAGAGCATCTTGCTCACGAGGTCCCTGTAAACAGGCATCTTGAACAGGTTGATTCCGTCTGCCTCGTCATAGTACGGGGCGCTTTGGTCGAAGTCACCCTTCATGCCATGCAGGACCTGCATAATGCCAGTGAGGGAGGGAGTGTAGGTGGGTGAACCCTCAGCGCCGAGGCCGTCTTGTGAGAGATGGTTGCGGTAGAAGTAGTACACGTCCCTGGCCACATTAGCGAGTATCTTGTCGTCGCGCAGCATCAGCCCCATCCGCACCACGGGCGTAAGCGTCGAGCTGGCCAGGTTGTCGCCCGCTGCCACCATGGTGTAGGGGCGAAGCTCCATTTCGACACATCCGCGTTTGAGATAGAATGCGACCGGGTCCTGCCCCATCGCCACGCGCTCTTTGTCGCCCGGCACTGATACCGCCGAGCGCTGGCAGATGCGTCGCAGGTCGTCCTCGTCTTCGCTAAAGGCCTCCCGCAGCATGCAATTGGCCTCGAGCAATGTCCTCGCCTGGCCGGCCCGCCAGTTCCAGGCCCCGATGAACGGGCCGTAATAGCCGAATGGTCGGCTCTTGACCCGGTCCTCGAACAACGGATCACCCACTGTCGTGTCGCTCGCATTGAACGGCCGGAAGCCGGTCAGCTCTTCGTATTGCCATTTGTCGCCTTCCGAGGGCTGATAGAAGTCTTCCATGCGGCTTTGGAATTGCTGCGGTGTGATACCCTCGGCAGCAGCCAGGTAATCATCGCCCAGGTACGCCCGCGAAGTGCAGAGCATGATCAGCTTGGCCTTGCGGGCGTAGGTATCGGCCAGCTTGTACTCGTCACTGTCCGGCGGGAAGAGCTTGGTAGCGTAGTGCCAGGCCAGTGCCAGGGTCTGCACCGGCGTGCGCTGCAAGTGCAGGATGGCATTGACATAATACTTGCCCATGAAATAGAAGCGCCTGCCGCCGCCGGCGTCACCGTGGGTGCTGCCATCCCAGCGATCGTGCGGGATGTTGTCGTGGGCCTGCGACCACGCCTCGTCATGAGTCCGCGCCCACACCTCGTCGGTCGGCGCGCAGCCGTAGCCATCATCCGGATAGTCGGGGTTTGGGTAATAGTAATACTCGCGCCCCTCGGCCTTGCAGTGCCTGCACACCAGCTTCCACGGCTCTTCGATGCTCCACGAGAAATCGTTGTAATAGCGTGTCTTGAAGGGGTGTATGGGGCAGGTGACGGTATAGACGCCGCGCGGCTCGAAGCTCTTGTAGAACTGCCGGTACCATTCATCAGGCCTCTCCGCAAGTTTCTTGGAGGTGCTGAGTGTGCCATTTACCCGCGAAATCGCCGACTTATCACCAGCACGGTAGTCAGCCAGCACTTCCTCGAGGGGGGTATTGCCGACCAGGAGTGCGGGCTTTTCGGGAATCTCTATCCGCGGCAGGTCATCGGCGGTCATGCCCTTCACGGTCTCCTTTTCAATGGTGACTTCGTCAATACACACGCGGCCCAGTTCCAGGCCATCGTTCTTGTACCCATGCACCTGAAACATTACTGCATATTTCCTGGTCTCGCCAGGGACAGCGACAGTAGCCTCGTAGTGAGTCCACTCATCAGTCCTGGGCACCTTCACGAGCGACGGCCTGCCGCAGCGATCTGCCGCTTTCGCCGCGTCGGTACGCCAGCACTGAACGGACGCGCTGACCTCAGACGCCTCGCTCTTTATCCAGAAGCCGACCTTGTAGGCGTTCGCGGACGGCGCGGCCCGGTAGTATTTGGCATCGGCGGGCGGCTCATTGACCAGAGCATCGGCGCCGCTTGTGCCGCTGGCGCTGCCTTGAACCAGGGCGCAACTGAGGTAATCCTCGCCAGCGCGATCGCCCGTCTCGATTGGCCTGAATGGCGCTGGGATGAAGTAAGCAGCCTTGCCCTTGTAACCCTCTTCCAGTGAGCCCCATTCGCCGACTGCATCGTAGGTGCCCCAGCCGACCGGCTTGCCATTTGCCACCTGCTCGCAGTTGCCGTTGTGAGACAGGTCCTGCGCGGCCGCAGTGGCGCTGAGAAGCACCAGGGCGGCAAGCATAACGTAAAGACGATTGCTAAACATGCGATCAATCCTCCTCGGAGGCCGGCTTCAACAATGTATTGCATACTGAGGTCGTGTCAATGGGCCCAAGCCTTATTCGCGGTTGTAAGTGCTGTACGCGTAGTTCGTAACGAAAACGGTGTCATGGCCCTTTTCGAGGCGGGTGATGGCGATCTCCTGGCCGGTCTCTGTGCCACTGTATTCGTCAGTAAGGATCTTGTGCAGACTGTATATTCCTGCGCCCCATTCGTCGGAGATGGTTTCGGTGGCTGTGCCGCGCAGAGGCCCGAGTAAGTGCATTTTCCCCGGCTCGCCAGCATAGACCTTGTATGTCCGCTGCTTGAGGTCCAACGCCGGAGGCGGCTCAACTGTAATGCCGCTGCCGTCCACATCCGTGACCAGCAGCCAGTTATTCATCAATAGCGCTAGGCCGGAGCCGTGCCGACGATGACTTCGGTCCCAGGCTCGTCCACCATCCACAGCCGCATGAAAACGCTATCGTGGACCAACTGCCCGACGGTGTTCTCCCTCACCCGACGCCAATATCCCCCCACCATAGCCATCAAGCGGCCGCGAGGTCGTTGAGAGTGGCGGCCGTGAGGGGTTCGTGCCAGCCGAAAGTGCGGCGGGCGAGGACTAAGACGACTTTCAGTTGGGACTCGCTGAGGCGGGGTAGAAGCACCTCGCAGACCTCGTTGGGCATCTGGGTGTAGTTGGGGGCTTGGAGGCCGGGGTAGCTGGCCCAGAAGGGGTCGGGCGGCTTGGCCATAGTCGCACCTCAAGCGTTGGCCGCGGCACGCCAGTGGACTATCTCGCGGCTTGCAGGCACGGCGGTGGGCTCTGCCTTGCGGACAGTGTTACGGGCTGGTTCTATATTCTCCACTCGCCCATTGCCCCGGTGTGCCGCCCTTCGCATGACCATCGCAGAAGCCTACATTGGCCCTGCCGTTATGGTCGTAACGGGTACGCTGGCTCCCATCTTGAAATCCCCAGGAATACGACCAGCCAAACCACTTCTGGGCTGTCCCATGCCAGTACTTGCCCTCAGTGATGAGCATGGTCTGGGCCGGCCACCTGACCTCCGAATCTTTCTTGAGGTAGCTGGGGAACCGGGAGAGTCGGACGTTGATGGCATAGTGTGAGTATGCCCCCATGTACCATGCGGGCTCAATTCGCGCCCCCGGACATTGCCATATGCTGTAGCTACTCCCTACCCATGTCTGTCCCTGGACACCGGCCCTAATGTAGGGATCGATCGCATAGACCCAGTAGATGTTGTTGCCGTACACTATTCCGGCGGGCACTCGGTAGTTTTGGATCGGATAGAAGCCGTCGTAGTCCTGGGTGTACATGAGGATTCCGAGCGTAATCTGCTTGACGTTTGACAGACATGAAGCTTCCCATGATTTGGCGCGGGCGCGAGCGAATACCGGAAAGAGTATCGCCGCCAGGATCGCAATTATTGCTATCACCACCAGCAATTCGATAAGCGTAAAACCCTTTCTCATTACGACACCTTCTCTCTCTGCTCAAGTTGACTACCCAACGAACAGTATTCTACCCCGTCCCCGACAAAATGTAAATGGGGTTTTGCAAGAGTCTCGTGATGTTACATTGGGAAATTGGGGACAGTCACGTATTTCTTGCGATTTCTCTAAGTTGCACTCCTACTCCTGAGCAGAAATAGGTGACTGTCCCCAATTTCCAGCTTGCATTGTGAGGCTTGTTCAAGTAATCTTTTACAGTCAAATATTCCATCCGCCCGGACGTCTCACCTTCCCATAGGATGTCGTCACAATGGAGTTGCGAGTAAGAAGATCACAATTGAACGGCTGCGCCGCGATGCCGGCGTCGAAGTCCCATACTATCCGGGCTCTCGCCATCGCTGGATTGGCCGAGGGGGAAAGCCGTCTGATCAGGCCGCTGCGCTCTGCTGACACCGAAGCGGCCGTGCGAGCCATAGACGCTATCGGCGCGGGGACTCAGGACGACGCACAAGACATCATCGTCAGCGGCGTCGCTGGGCGTCCGCAAGCACCCGACCATGTCATAGACGTGGGCAACTCCGGCGTGACCCTACGGACGATCTCTGCCACCGCTGCGCTGATTGAGGGGACGACACATCTTACCGGCGACGAGCAGATACAGACGCGGCCCATTGGGCCGCTGCTGGGTGCTCTCAATCAACTCGGCGCGGAGGCGGTTTCCGACCGTGACAACGGCTGTGCGCCGGCCACGATATCAGGGCCTATGCGCGGCGGAAACTGCGCCATCGAATGCCCAACGTCGCAGTTTCTGAGCGCGCTTCTGATTAATTGTCCACTGGCACCAGGCGCTACACACATTCACGTGACGCTTCTGCACGAGCGCCCCTTTGTGTACATGACCCTTGATTGGCTCGACCGCCAGGGAATCGCGTACGAGGCCCAGGGACTCGAGCATTTCGAGATACCGGGCGGACAGATGTACAGGGCCTTCGAGCGCCAGATACCGGCAGACTTCTCATCCGCGACATTCTTCATGTGCGCGGCGGCAGTGACCGGCTCGGAGATCACCCTGACCGGCCTCGATATGGCTGACCCACAGGGCGACAAAGCCGTGGTGGATATGCTGCGGCAGATGGGCGCAGAGATCGAGATTGACGGGCTGGAAATGACTGTGCGAGGCGGGAGTCTGCGCGGCTGCGAGTTTGATCTCAATGCCACGCCCGACGCACTGCCCGCCCTCGCTGTTGCCGCGTGTTTCGCCGAGGGCGAAACGGTTTTGGACAATGTGCCCCAGGCACGCATCAAGGAAACTGACCGCATAACAGTGATGGCCGCAGAGCTGGGAAAGATGGGCGCTGATATCGAGGAGTTGCCCGACGGGCTTGTGGTCAGAGGCAGCCAAATGCGCGGGGCCGAAGTCGAAGGTCATGGCGACCATCGGGTTGTCATGGCCCTGGCGCTCGCGGGCATGGCTGTCGCGGGAGAGACGATAATTTCAACCGCCGAGTCGGTGGCAGTAACCTTCCCCAACTTCGTGGAGCTGATGCAGGGACTTGGTGCAAACATCGAGACGGCCGGCCCTTCGCAGACATGACAGAGATGTCGGGCTGGAAGCCCGACCTACGCGGCAAGGTCGGTAATCACTAGCACCCCAGGAGGAGACAGAAATGCTAGGTAATACGTTCGGCAGGATGTTCCGAGTGACAACTTGTGGTGAGTCTTACGGCAAGGCGCTGGCAGCCATTTGCGACGGCGTGCCGCCCGGCCTGGAGCTTTGTGATGCCGACATTCAGGAGGAGCTCGACAAGCGCCGCCCGGGCCAGAGCGCCATAGACTCTCCGCGGCAGGAGACCGACCAGGTACAGCTATTCTCCGGCATGCTCAACGGCTATACCACCGGCGCCCCGGTCGGCATGATTATCTACAACGTGGACACGCTGCCCCAGCACGTCAAGGAGTACGAGGACGCTAAGGACCTGATCCGGCCCGGCCATGCGGAGTACACCTACCGCATCAAGTACGGGGATTACGTTGACTGGTGCGGGGCGGGCCGGGCCAGCGGGCGTGAGACGGCCGCGCGTGTGGCCGCCGGGGCGGTGGCGAAGAAGATACTGGCGCGCGAAGGCATCAGAGTGGTCGCCTACGTCAAAAAGCTCATGGACATGGAGGCCGATGTGTCGGGGCTGAGCTTCGATGAGCGCGAGGAGAACTCCCTGAAGAATGAAATCTTCTGCCCTGATCTGAAAACCGCCGAGCAGATGATAGAGTACACCAAGCAGGTCAAAGACGAGGGTGACACCGTCGGTGGCGTCGTCGAAATCCTGGCCGTGGGCGTGCCTCCGGGTCTGGGCGAGCCGGTCTTTGATAAGCTCAGCGCCGGCCTGGCACATGCGCTGATGAGCATCCAGGCCGTCAAGGGCTGCGAGATCGGCGCGGGCTTTGGCGTGACGACGATGAAGGGCTCGGAATGTAACGATATACCCTACATGAAAGACGGCAAGATCCGCTTCCGTACCAATAACTCCGGCGGAATGGACGGCGGCATTTCCAACGGCGAGGATATTATCGCACGCATCGCCGTCAAGCCGACCTCCACCATCTCAATCGCCCAGCGGACGGTCAACATGGCCACGATGGAAGAGGCCGAACTGGAGGCCATCACTCGCCGCGATGCGACGATCTGCGGGCGGATATGTGCAGTGGCAGCGGCCATGACGCGCCTGACGATCCTCGACCACCTGATGATGTGGCGCGGCTATGACGCTGTCTCCGGCATCGAGCACAAGCTCGGCTGGTAACGGCCCGACTGACGCGACGAACACAGTGATCCGATCCCACGTGGGGCTGAAGGCAGACTTCGGCCCCGCGTTTTTCTTTGCAGGACAAATGCGCACGCAGAGGGAACCCAAAGGCAGGCACGGGCATCACGCGGCTGCCCGCAAGCAAGGTACGTTCGGAGGAAATAGAACCGTGGACAAGCTGCTTGTCGTAGGCTGTGGTTCGATCGGAGAACGGCACATCAGGTGCCTGGGCAGTTGCGCGGATGTTCAGGTGACACCGTGCGATCCCAGAGCAGAGCGCCTGGAGCAGATGCAGAACCTGTACGGGACCCAGCCTGGGCTGAGCGACTATGCCGAGGCGGACCTGGACGAATTCGACGCCGTGCTGATATGCACCCCGAGCGACCAGCACATCCCCCAATCGCAGCGCGCCGTAGAGCACAACTGCCACGTGTTCGTCGAAAAGCCGATGTCAGTGAATATGGAGGGCGTTGATGAGCTGATTGACTCCGCAGCGGAGCGCGACCTGGTGCTGCAGGTGGGCTACACGCTGCGCCACCATCCGCTGCTTCAGCGGGCCAATGAGTCAGTCGAGCGGGGTGCGATCGGCACCGTCTATATGGCCGACATTCACTGCGGCGCGTACATCGGCGACGCCCGGCCTGAATACGCCAGGCTCTACTCGGCCCGTCGCGCGACCGGCGGAGGTGTCCTCTACAACGCTTCCCACGAGCTGGACCTGATCAACTGGCTGCTGGGGCCGGTTGCAGAAGTCGCGTGTCTGACGGAGCATTTCATGCTCGACGTGGACGCTGACGTTGATGACGGAGCAGTGCTGGCTATGCGCACGGAAAGCGGCGCACTTGTCAACATGTTCTGCAATGACATTCAGCGCAACTACAAGCGCGGCGGGCAGATTATCGGCGCAGACGGCACGGTCGAATATAGCTACGACGAAAGCCGCGTGTCGCTTTACGATGCAGGCACGCGTAAGTGGACGCACGAGCAACGGCAGTACGAGCGCGACGACTTCTACATCAACCAGATGCGCAACTTCTGCGCCGCCATCCGCCGCCAGGAACAACCGGCAGTAACCGGCAAGGACGGCAAACTTGCTCTCGCCACGGCACTGGCCGGCTATAAGTCGGCGGCTGAAAAGCGCTTTGTAAGCATCAAGGAAGTGCTATCATAATCTGCAAATGAGCGGAGTGTAAAAGGATGGAGAAGATCAAAGTAGCTGTTGCTGGCCTGGGGCGTATGGGAGCCGAATTCCATTGTAAAGCCCTGGACCGCCTCGATCAATTCGACCTGGTCGCCGGCTGCGATCCGACGCCGCAGACACTGCAGGCGGTCGCAGAGCAATTTGACCTGCGCGGGTACGAGACCCTGGAAGAAATGCTGAATGACGCGGACATTGATCTGGTCGTGGTTGCGACACCTTCTGCGATGCATCATGACCATGTCATCAAGGTCCTGAAGGCCGGCAAGCATTGCCTTACCGAGAAGCCGCCAGCGATGAACGTCGCCCAGTGGGACGAGATGGGCGAGGCGGCATCCAAGGCCGGAAAGACGCTGTGCTGCTTCCAGAACGCGCGCTGGTTTCCGCACCAGTTGCAGGCGGTGAGGCTTGTCGAGAGCGGCACGCTGGGCGACATATTGGCGATAAAGCTGATTAGTCTCGGCTATTCGGACATCATGCGCACCTACGGGGTTGAGGAGTACCGTCCGCAGTGGCGGGCCGAAAAACGCTACGGCGGCGGGCTGCTCTACGACTTCGGCCCGCACCACATTGACCGCGTGCTGCAGATACTCGGCCACGCGCCTGTTAAGGATGTCTATGCCGACCTCTCAACCGGCGTGTGGAGCGATGAGGTCGAGGACGGTTTCGTGGTAGTCGTCCGCTTCCAGAACGGTGTGACAGCCCACATCGAGCAGAATGTGACCATCAGGGCCAACCTGAACACATTCATAGTCGTCGGTTCCGACGGCACCTTCCAGGACGGCGTGGTGCGCAGCGGTCAGCCCGGCGGACTCGTGGAAGAAGAGATCGAGACGATTGACAGAAGCTCCGACGAATACTATCTGGCCCTGCACAGGCATCTGACCGAGGGCAAGCCGCCGCCAGTGCCGTGGGAGCACACGCGGCAGATGATGCGCATACTCGACGCTGCATTCCAAAGCGCCGCAACGAGACAGGTCGTAAGCCTGGACTGAGGAAATCGCAATAAATAGGTGACTGTCCCCAATTTCCGAGAGGACATGTATGGACTCCCCGGTATTCCTGACCAACTTCAGCACTCTGGACTGGATCATCGTCATCGTCTATCTCGTTGGCACCGTGATCAAGGGCGTGTGGGTCAACCGCTATGTCGGCGATCTGTCCGATTTCATTATCGCCGGCCGCGGTCTGCGCATCTACCTGGCAATCGCCACCATGACCGGCACGGAGATCGGGCTGGTCACGATAATGTACAATGCCCAGGAAGGCTTCACGCGGGGCCTGTCTGCCTACGTCATCGGCCTCTGCTGGCTCGTGGGCATGCTGCTGATTGGGCTGACGGGGTTCATCGTCTATCCGCTGCGCAAGTTTGAGATCATGACCATCCCGGAGTACTACGAACTCCGCTACGGCATCCGCACGAGGGTCGTAGGTGGCGTCATTCTGGCGCTGGCCGGTATTCTCAACATGGGCCTGTTCCTGCAAGCGGGTGCTCGCTTCATGACCGGCATGTTAGGCATCGGCACCGGCTTCGGCCTGAAGGTACTGATGACGGGGATGCTGTTTATGGTTTTGCTATACACCACCTTCGGGGGCATGGTCTCGGTCGTGATCACCGACTACGTGCAGTTTGTGGTTCTGGGCGTGGCGATGGTGATCGCAACCGTCTGGGCCGTCGGGCACGTCGGCTGGGACAATATCGTTGACACCGCCGTTGCCCAGCACGGGCCGAGCGGCATGAACCCGGTTGCCACCGACGGGTACGGCTGGTGGTATGTGGTGTGGATGGTTTATCTGGCCGTCGCCGGCGGAGCACTGTGGGCCACAGCTACCACCCGCGCGCTGGCCGCCCGTAGTCCTAAGACCGCTCAGAGGCTGTACGGCTGGACATCAATCACCTTTTTCGCCCGCGTTGTCATACCGGTCACCTGGGGTGCAGCGGCCCTGGCCTTCATCACCGCTACGCCCGAACTCGCCGCCGCCTTCCTGGGCGATGGGCCTGACAGGCTCAACAGCCAGTACGCCATGCCCGTGTTCTTCGCCCGGCTCTTGCCATCAGGCTTCCTGGGCATCCTGGCCGCCGGCATGATGGCCGGCTTCATGAGCACCCATGACAGCTACCTGCTCTGCTGGGCCTCGGTAATCACTCAGGACGTTATCGCGCCTTTGTACCGGGTCGGGCCGCGCGGCCGACGGATTGCCGGGGCTGTCTCCGCTACGCTTGGGGGCGCGGCTGTGGCTGGAATTGCCTATGGCGTGCTCAACCTGTTCGCGACCCCAACTGTGCCTGGGGTAGTCCTGGGCTTCCTGGCCGGCGTGCCGTGCGCGGCATGGCTGCTGCGGCGGGTTCCGCAAGTGCTGGAAGCGCCAGACCTATCCGAGCGAGGCCGGTTCATCATCACTCGCACGGTCATCGTTCTCATCGGCGTTTTCCTGCTGGTGTGGGGCTTGTGGTACGAGGCCCCGATGACGTTGTGGACATACATGGCGGTAACCGGGACTATTTACCTGGCCGGCGCGATGGCCTGCATAGGGTTTGGTCTATACTGGAGACGAGCCAACGAGACGGGGGCCCTGATCGCACTTGTCGCCGGGCTCATCGCCGTCCTCGGCATCCTGCCGTGGGAGACCTGGGGCATCGAATGGATAACCTCGACCAAAACCTCGGTGGCCGCCATCATCGCGGCCGCCGTGGGTCTCGTCGCAGGCTCTCTGCTGTTCAAGTCGCGGACCGCCGCAAAGGCGTCGGACCATGAGGAGGAGTCATAAATGGACCTGGCTGAACTCACCATCGGAGACGTATGGCTCGTGGTGCTGGGCGTTGCGCTGTTGGCCTTTGGATTGATGGTGGCCATCTGTGGGGTCGGGGGCTTTAATGACATACTCAGCCTGTTCCGCACATTGCGCGAGGACGACGACGAGACTGCGTCTGAGCAATGAGCCGTCTCGCTCCTTATCGTGCCATCGCCCTCTACACAAACGTAGTGAGGTATTCACTTGGCAACTGAGGCCAGACCCATCCCTGAAGGCAGCGAGGACGAACGCCCCGCAATAACAGGGCGGGCGCTGGTAGTCGGTATCATCGGCGTCGCCTTCGTCGGCCTGGGTTTCCCATACGCGAACCTCGTAGTCCAGGGCACCCGTCCCGCCAATACCGCGCTGGGTTTCGGCGTGGTGTTTGTCTTTCTGGTGCTGGTTGCGATCGTCAACCCTCTGCTCAGTATTGCGCGCAGGCGGGCGTTTCTGTCGCGGCCCGAATTGATTGTGGTCTTCATCATGCTGCTGATCGCCTCAGCGGTGCCAACGTGGGGGATGATCGGCCAACTCATCCCGATCATGACCGGGGCGCAGTACTACGCAACTCCTGCCAACCGGTGGGCGGAGGACATTGTCACCCAACTGCCCGACTGGGCGGTGCCGAAAGACCCGTACCTGGTGGACAATTTCTACGAAGGCCTGCCACGCGGTGACGCCATCCCCTGGGAGGGCTGGGTAGTTCCGCTGCTTGCGTGGTCGGTGTTCATCGCGGGTCTTTACGCGGCCACTTTGGGCATCACACTGCTGTTTCATCGCCACTGGTCAGACCACGAGCGGCTTGTCTATCCGTTGATGCGCCTGCCGATCGAGATGGCGCGAGGCGTAGGCGACAGGCAGATGCTTGCCGACCTGTTCGGCAACAAGCTGATGTGGACTGGCTTTGCCGTCGCCTTCCTGATCAGTTCGTATGTGGCGCTGACCTACTATGCAAAAACGCTTCCCTTACTGCACCTGCGCACCACTCTCAATGTGCCGATTCAGAGCGAGAACATCTATTTCCGCTTGTGGACTAACCCCTCGGTCATCGCCTTTACATACCTGATCCACACCGACCTGGCGTTCAGTCTGTGGTTTTTCTCGATTTTCACGCAGTTTCAGAATCCGCTGATGCGGATATGGGGCATCGGTCTGGGAGCCAGAGAAGTGTATGGCGCAGGCACGCCGGCGATCTCGAGTCAGACGATGGGCGCGATGATCGTGCTGGTGGTCTATGGCTTCTACACAGCCAGGCGGCCGATCATTGATATCTTCAAAAAAGCGTTTTCTGGCACGCCAACAGACCGGAATGAAGAGGGTGCCGCCGCCCCGCAGATTATCGTCGGCTGTCTGTTGCTCGGCTTTACCGTTATGATCGGCTGGCTTTATCTGGCAGGCCTCAACGTAATGAGCATTGTCGTCTTTCTGTTCGGAGCATTCGTCACGTTCATCGCTCTGACAAGAGCCACGATCCAGGGCGGTGTGCCGGTGTCGAGGGCCGCGTTGGTACCGCAGTCCTTTACCGCCTCGATACTCGGCAGCCGCTACATCGGCCCGGCCGGGCTGGCAACACTGGGCATGACGTTTGTCTGGGTTGCGGACATTCGCGTGTTTATGATGCCCTTTACGGCACACGCGGCGAAGCTTTGGAGTGAGATCAAGGGCAAGCAGCGCGGTTTCGTGCCTATTGTTGTCGTCGCCATCATTCTCTGTGGCATTCTGGCCACGGTTATCACCATCTACGAGGGATACAACGAAGGCGCCGTGTGGCTGAGCAGTTGGCTGTTCACGGGATGCCCAAAACAGGCGTACCTGTTCGTGGACAACCACATACATAACCCACAGGGCCCATCTCCCGGCAAGATGTTGTTTTTGTGCATCGGCGCCGGCGTGATGTGGCTGCTGACGGTGCTGCACTACCAGTTGCCGCGCTGGCCGTTCCATCCGCTCGGCTTCGCTATCGGTCCTACCACGCCGGTCATTGATCTGTGGTTCTCCATATTCCTCGGCTGGCTAATCAAGTCGTTGGTACTGCACCTGGGCGGCTACCGGGCATTTCGCGTCGGCATAATGGTGTTCATGGGGATCATCCTGGGGCAGTTCACTGCATGCGGCGTCTGGGCGATAGTTGACGCCCTCGCCGGCACTACCGATAACATGATATTCGTGTATTGAGTCGGGAAATTAGGGACAGTCACCTATTTCTGCAGATGAGTAGGAGTGGAATTCACGGAAATCGCGAGAAATGGGTGACAGTCCCCAATTTCGTAGTTCCAGCTAAGGAGTGAGCGCATTGTCTCAAGAGATAGAACTGACACTGATACAGTCGCCTCCGGAGGTTGAGCGCAACACCGATGATGGCGACATCGTGCAGCTTGCCGACGGGCGGCTGCTATTGGTCTGGGCAGACTACCATGCCGGCAGTTTTCCCGAGGCGCCCACCCGCGTCGCCGCGATGACCTCCAATGATGCGGGGCAAACCTGGGGCGAGCCCTATACCCTCGTGGAGAACCCAACTCAGGAGAGCCTGATGTGCTTCAGCCTGCTGCGCATCAGCTCCGGTGACATTCTGTTTTTCTACGGCCGCAGAAACTCCAGCTCAGACTTTCAGGTGTTCGTGCGCAGCTCCGGAGATGAAACGCAGACCTGGAGCGAGCCGGTGATGGTTACCGAAGGTGACGGCTATTGCGTGATGATCAACGCGCGCGTCATAGAGCTTTCATCAGGGCGGATTATCGCGCCGCTCGAGCGCACAGACGACTGCTCAGTAATCAATCATGTCCTTGTCTCGACTGTCTTCTACTCCGACGACGGCGGCCGAAGTTGGACGAAAAGCGAGACAGACATCGCTTGCGCCAAACGCGGTGCCATGGAGCCGGGGGTAGTGGAGCTGACGGACGGCCGTCTGCTGATGATCATCCACACCGAACTCGGCCAGATATATCGCTCATACTCCAGTGATGAGGGCCTAACCTGGACCGACGCTGAGCCGATGGGCATAGCAGCGGCCGTGTCAGCCCACTCCGCCATCAGCCGTATCCCGGCGACGGGCGATCTGCTGCTCATCTGGGACCAGGGCGCCGAGGACTCGCCGCTCTCGCTCACAGCGGCCGTCTCCTCGGACGAGGGCGAGACCTGGCACCATAAGCGTGACCTGGAGCCCGCAGGGCCTCACACCTACGCCTACCGCAGCGTCAACTTCGTGGAGGATCGCGTCCTGCTGACCTATTGGGTCACTGATAAGCAAGCCGAACCCGCGCGGCTATACATGAAGTTCCGCAGCCTGCCGGTGGCGTGGCTCTACGCAAGGGAATAACTCCTACGCCTACGGGGCGCTACTGACAAGCTCATCTGTGTCAGTCAGTGGCTGCGGCGCAGGCGGTCAGGAAATCCGCTGATGTGGCCGTGAAGCCAATAATCATCTCGGTGTCCAGAATCGCCGCCTCAGTCAGCCACATTCCGTCAAGAGTATGCGCCGCCTCGATAGCAGTGGTGCCGTCGCGCAGGAGAATGACGTTGTACCCCCGCTGGTTGAGAGCCCGTGTACCGTAGTCGCGTCCGGGCACGCACATATTGGCCGCGAACCCGCCATAGACCAGGTGCATGATGCCCTCGTGGCGGCAGAGGCGGTGCAACTGGTCGCCGGTGGCGATGACGAAATCGTCCGGCTGTGGTTCCAGGCAGTCAACTATCCTCCGCTTCGACAGCTCTTCCTCGCGCCACTTCTTCATGCGCGGTACTTCCTCCTTACCGAACTGCTCATACTCGCCCTGGCGCTTGCGCATGTCCTCAGGAGGCCAGTCCGGCTGCGGCTGCTCCGCGTCGAACAACTCGGCATCGGCGGCGTATTTCGTCCATTGCGCGTATAGCTTCGCCTGTCCGGGAGACGGGGCGTGGATGACGGCGACTCCCAGCTTGCGGCAGGCCTCGGCCACCGGCGCCAGCACAGTCTCACAGATCTCCTCGCCGCGCTCCAGGTGACTGAGATACGGGTGGATGTGCCAGCAGTCCACCAGCACCAGCCCCATCTGCTCGGCTGGTATGGCTAATTCCCTGGTGGCGAAATCGAAATTGCTTTCAATGTACTCTTCGTCCCCCGGGGGACCCAACCGGTAATACCGAACCGACAGCTTTATGCCCGACATTTGCGTTCCTCCCTTGTCTGAAACCACTTTTCTATCCCGGCAAGCCACTAGCCGGCGCCCCTGATGGCTATCGTGGTCTGCGCAGGCAAGATCCTGCTTACAAACACTTCGCCGTCGCTTGCGGGAACCCTTCAAGGCAGGTTAGTGCTGAAGTGAAGAGGAATTGAGCAAAGAGGTGATAAGCATGGCAAACGAAAATGAAGTCAGAACAGTGCAGCAACTCTACGACATCAAGGACAAGGTCGCGCTGGTGACCGGCGGCTACGGTCTCTACGGGCGCTGGCTGTCCCAGGCGATGGCCGAGGCAGGAGCGCATGTGATCGTGGCTTCGCGGAACGTGGAGCGGTGCAAACAGTACGCCGAAGAACTGCAGCAGGCAGGCGGCAGCGCGACCGGAGCCCAGCTCGACCAGGGAGATGAGACCTCCATCCTGGCCCTGCGCGACCACATTGACGACGCCTTCGGACGGCTCGATATATTTATCAATAACGCGGTGGGCAGATTTCCGGTGAAGAACCTGCTGGAGACGGAGACGGATTACTGGCCCGACTACATGCAGGTCAACGCGACTGGCGTGCTGATGATGTGCAAGCATCTGGGTCAGTACATGTATGAGGCCGGGAGTGGCTCGATAATCAATATCAGCTCGATTTATGGGGTGGTCGGCCAGACCTTCCCGATATACGAGGGCACAGACGTCACCTCGCCGGCGGACTACGCATTCGTCAAGGGAGGGATGATCAACCTGACCCGGTCGATGGCGACTCTGCTGGCACCAAGAGTGCGTGTCAACTGTCTGGCTCCCGGCGGGCTTTTCAACGACCAGGACCCGCTATTCGTGAAGCGTTATGAGGAGCACTGCCCGCTGGGGCGGATGGCAGGGCCGGAGGATATCAAGGGCCCGGCGGTTTTCCTGGCGTCCGATGCGTCACAGTACCTGACCGGGCAGATTATCGGGGTCGAAGGCGGCTGGACGGCCTGGTAGCACACAACAAAGCGCGAAACACCGGTCGTGGCCTGAGCTAGTCATACTTGCGGCGGCTACTTGATGGCGCTGACATACCAGGCGTCCTCAATCTTGATAAGGTTGAGCTCGCCGGCACGGCCGCCTTTGAGCTGCGCGATGGCGCTATCGCCCGTCTCGATGATGTTGTCAACTTCAGTTCCACGGAGGAAATGCAGCTTCCAGTAGTCCAGTTCCTTGGCGCGTTTTTCAGCGAATTTGGCCTCTTTGATTATTAGGTTCTTCTGGCTGGTGGCAAAGGTGTCCCAGTCCGGATTCTGCTTGCGGGCGTAAGTGACATAGTCCCAGTGCTGCGCCGCCGCCAGAGTATCCCCGCTGACCATCGCAGCCACGAAGGTGTCAGCGACGCCTTCAGCGCTTGGTTTGCCGCAGCCACAAGCGCCAATAAGTCCCCACATGAGAGCAATAATGAGTCCGCTCCGCACCAATAATCTCACAACGCTTCACTCCTTCAGCGCCACATAATAGACGCGGGTGCTACGGGTGGTTACGGCCCTGAAGCCGTACGCCGAATACGACTCGAATCTGCTAAAGCCTGCCGGGCGCAGCATGCAGAGCACCTCGTCGTTGCTGTAGGCGCGCTGATAGTGGGTTTCCCGGAAAGGCTTAGGGCCGCCGTCGCCGTTCCAGTAATACAGCATGTCAACCCTGCAGATGCGGGTCCTGGGGTCCCAACTCGCCTCCCAACTGTACTGCAGCGGCTCACTGCTGCGCATGTTGTGCTGAGTGAACAGGCCGGCGGCAAGCGCGCGCTCAGTATTGAGGTCAAATATCAAGAGCCCGCCGAGCCGCAGGACCCGGTAAGCTTCGCGCAGACATGCAGCGAGTTGTCGTGGGTCCAATATGTAGTTGAGACTGTCATACAGGCTGACTATGAGATCGAAACTCTCATCGGCCAGCGCCATCTGCGCGGCGTCGCAGACTAGCGCGGGTAGTGGCGGACTCTGACGTGCGCAGTGGTACACCATCGGCTCGGACAGGTCAGCCCCGCGCGCGTCATATCCGCGCTTGATCATCTCGCTGCCAACTCTGCCCGTGCCGCAAGCCAGGTCCAGTACCGTAACCGGCTGCTTGTCCCAGCGCTTCAGCAGTCTCTCCACGTAGTCCACCCAGCGGGCATACGGGACGCTGCGCATCAGGTAGTCGTAGTAGTCCGCAACTTCGTCGAATTCTCCAGCTCCCGGCCGGGTATAATCTGGTTGCTGCGTCATCAGCGCGGTACTTCCTGTGTCGTCGGTTGGTGCGGTCGCGAGGGCCGCCACACAGTGTTGCTCGCCGCCAGTCTAGTTGGCCCTTCTCGGCTCACTAGAGCCGATCTGCAAGTACTTCATCACCGTTTGCTGGCAGGGGAGGTCGGCGCGGAACTGCTCGCCGTAATCACCGCGCGGCCAGGTTACGCGCAAGGCGACCATGAAGCGGCCGGCCCGCGCCGTGGAGGGGCCGGTAACGCGCCCCTCAAACGGCACCAAAATCGTCTCCTTCGGTCCCAGTCCCTTGATGCGCCGCTGTTGCTTGCCGGTGCTCTCGATTAGTGGGGTGTCCATCAGCTTCGCGGATATGTCGGTGATTTCCTTGCTTGACAGGTTCTCGATCGAGAGGTCTGCCGTAAAAGCCGATCCGCTGCCGCGTTGCAAGCTCTGGAGGCTGACGCGCAGAGGATGAACGCCCCAGTTATTGCGTATAGTAGTGAACGCCGCGGCGCCGGCCAGACCCCACTCCCTGCCCGGGTACGGTCCGCGGTCGCCCCATACCGCCGCACGGCTGATGTCGTGCCAGAATGCGCCCCGCGTCATCGCATCTCCAGGCTGATACCCCTGGTGCGCTGTGACGATGCGATCATAAAGCTCCTCAGGCGCGGCAGGCACCAGCATCTTCTGATGCCAGTAGAAATCCACCTGGTCGCCGACAGCTATGTTGACCTGGTCGGGCCGCAGATACTCGTTCCACTCCCTCGTCATGGTGTCGAACATCTGTCGGTTCTTCACCTGGTAAAGCATCGGCGCCAGCAGGCCCACGCCTGCGTCGGTGAGCATCACCGGATCCTGGCCATGCTGCACGCCGTGGCGCCAGCTCAGTACGAAGATCCAGATCGGCTTGGTAGCCTGTGACTTCTCCTTTATCTTGCGCAGAATGTGAGCGCCGATGTGGGCCCGCCACCAGTTCCAGCAATCGTAAAAGTCGGCGTCGCTCTGCCACTGCTCTTCCACCCTGACGACCACATGCCGCTGCCTCTGGCTGGTGGTGTAGCTGTCCCATCGCTCAGGCAAGCGCACCGGCATCTCGCGGGCAAATCTGTCCACCATTTCGTAGCCGCCACGATCAGTGCGGAAATAGTCAAAGCCGATGAAATCCACGTTTTCATGCTGCTGCATCTCAGCGGCAAAATCGGCCAGATGCTCGATGCGCCGTTCGTCCAGCAGGGAGATGAACTCGCGCTCCAATCTCTCGCCGGTGCTGCGGCTGACGTCCAGGGCGAAATCGTAAGGCGGCTTCTTCGCCTTGCTGCCTGTAGGATTCCTCGCCGTGGGTGTGGGATAAGTTGCATACGCGACGGCCCATGCGCCGAACTTGATGCCGCGCCGGTGCGCCTCGGCGGCGAGCTTGGGAATGGCCTCGAGGTTGACCGAGTTGAAGGGCTGCTCCATCGTCAACTTGCCCTGGTACACTTCGGTAACCGCGCCCCGGAACCAAAAAGTATCGGCGCCAATGAACTCGCACCAGTCCAGCATGGTCTTCCAGTCGCCGGTGCCGCCTTCGGGCTTGGGGATGCCGGTGGCACGGAAGTCCGGCTCCCAGGTGGCGATGCAAGTACCAGGTGCAAATTCGGGCTTCTCGGCAGCGAGAATCTCAAAGCGCACCCGCGCCACACACCATGTTTTGCCCCCTATCTTAGCAGGCTGTTCGTCCTTGGCTTGTCTCTGCTCCTGCTCTGTGCGCCACGGCCAGTTCTCCGCGCCGGCTATCTCGATGCGCGTCTCGGCGGCGTAGTGTCCCGGCTTGGCGTTCCAGGGCACCGGCCAGTAGGTCGAGTACTGCTGCTTGCTGCGGTTATACTTGAGGCGTACTTTGTTCACATTGCCGATGGTGGTCACTACCTCGCCGTCGCAAGTGACAGTGACAAGCAGGTCTTCATCGGCGATGACCGGCCGTCCCTGGTGATCCACCAGCGTAGCGCGCAGCTCGACCAGAGCATAGCGGAAATAGGCTTGCTTGTTAGCGGCCAATTCGAGGGGGAAAAGAACGCTGGGCTGTGTTTGCTGTGGGCGCTTGCCGACCCGGGCGAGCCAGTTTGCGGCCGGGCCGCGAAAGGCGATGAGCACAACTATCAGAGAGATGACCACCACCAGGCAGCAGCAGCAACTCGAGCGCTGCTGGGCCTGGCGCTGGCGGCGCAAGCTGCTGGGCGACTGCTGGTTGACCAGTCTCAAGGGCTCTTGGCGCATGGTATTGTACGCATCCGTGTCACAACCGCCAGATCACGGCCGGCACACGATGACCCATGACCTCTCTCGCGAGGGGCTGCCCGGATGCTGGAGCCGGACATTGTTGGCCCCTTTGCTCAGCGTCGTGGTGATGACTATCTCGTTAGTCTCCTCACTCACACTCAGGTTCGTGCCCTTGCCCGCCTCGACCGACAAGGCGGAGGGGTTGACATCATCGTCGAGCACACGGGCGCGGATTTCAATGTCGGTCTGGCTGACCACCTGGCCAATTGATGGGGAGAGGCCGGCCAGATGCAGCGGCTCCTGGGCCAGCCATCGCTTGAAGGTCCTGAGCGAATTGTCCCGCACTACCATCTGCCGGGGCAGACGCCAGGGATTTGATTGCTCGTCAACCGCGCCTCTGTCAATCGAGAAACCGAGCCGATAGCCCGCCTCGCGGACCGCCGACATGACGAATTCGTCATAATTCCCGTACGGGTACGCCACCGCGACTACCTGCTCACCAATCATCTGTTCGATCTGCTCTTTGGATTCAGTGAGTTCTTTGACGACACTGGCCTCATGCTCTTCGACGCTCTGGCTCTCGGCGCGTTTCGTCAGGTTGGCGTGGGTGACAGTGTGGGCGCCAATCTCGTATCCCCTGGAGTGCAGGTCGCGTACGTGCTGCCAGCTCATCTGGGTCTCGCCGCCCATGGATCCGGTATTGAGGAAAAGAGTGGCCTTGAAGCCGTATTTCTCCATTATCGGGCAGGCATTCTCATATACGCAGAGGTTGCCGTCATCAAAGCTGAGCAGCACGGACTTTGCGGGGATGTCCTCTGTGCCGCCGAGATAGTCGGCGAGCTGTTTGCAGGTGATGCTCTCAAAGCCCTCATCGGCCAGAGTCTGCATCTGCTCTTCGAAATCGGCGCTGCGGTGAAAGTAGAAGTTTTCGGTCTCCGGCTCGACGCCGTGATAGCAGAAAACGTGGACTGTGCGCGAGGGTAAGGGAGGCTTTTCCGGCTGCATGGGTTCGCCGATTTCGCCCGGCTTGCCGCGCCCACAGCCGACAAGCGCTGCTACTGCGATGATTGCTACGATCAGACGTATCCGCTTGTCCATCATACCTACAGTCTTTCGTCAGAGTTGCAGCATTTCCACGGTATTTGCCGCCGCCTGGCCGAATGCGCTGACGACGCGCTCGATTTCAGCCTCGGCTATCAGTGCAGGCGGTTCCAGACGCACCACTTTCGGCTGATTGAGTGTAAATGCAGTGATAATATTTTCCTGGATCAGGCCGGCAATGACCAAATTGGCGATGTCCGGGTCCGTGAACTCGACACCGACCAGCAGGCCCCTGCCGCGCACACCTGCAATGACATTGTCAAATTCGGCGGCGACCTGCTGCATTCCTGCCAGCAGTTGCTCGCCACGCCGGGCGCAAAGGCCCGTAATATCTTCCTCCTGCAGCACGTCCAGGGCGGCTGTGCAGGCTCTGCATGCCATCGGGTTGCCGCCGAAAGTCGTGGTATGGATATACGGGTTATCACTGAATATGTCCCAGACTTCCGCCCTCGCAGCAAATGCCCCGATCGGCATCATACCCCCGCCGAGCGCTTTGCCCAGAGTCATGATGTCAGGCACCACGCTCTCATAGTCGCAGGCCCAGAGTTTGCCGGTGCGCCCGAGGCCGGTCTGTATCTCGTCCAGTATCAGCAACGCTCCATTGTCATCACAGATCTCCCTGGCGGCCTGGAGATAGCCATCGGCCGGAACGAGGATGCCATTTTCGCACTGTATCGGCTCCAGCAGCACCGCGGCGGTATTGTCATTGACGGCCGCGGCCAGCGCTCCGGCGTCGCCAAAAGGCACATGCTTGAAACCAGCCAACAATGGCTCAAACGGCGTCTTATAGACATCGCGCCCGGAGGCCGAAAGCGCACCGAAGGTTTTGCCATGGAATCCGCCTTCGGCGCATACGAACTCAGGCCGGCTTGTGTGCATGCGCGCCGCCTTCAAGGCCCCCTCTACGGCTTCAGCGCCACTGTTACAGAAGAAAACGTATTGGATGTCGCCGGGGCAGAGCGCAGCCACCTGCTCGGCCGCTTCGGCCATCACCGGGTCGAGCAGAATGTGACTGCTGAGTGCCATAAGTTCAAGCTGGTCTTTGAGGGCGGCGACCACTTTCGGGTGCCGGTGGCCGATGGTGAATACGCCCGGCCCGCCGAGACAGTCCAGATACGCCTCGCCCTCCGGTCCATAAACGTAGCAGCCTTCGGCGCGGTGCTCAGTTGTCTCCAGGCCCATGAACTTGGTGAGTGTGGCGATGCCGGGGTTTACGTGGTCATTGTAGCGGGCGAATGTCTGCTCGAAGATCTCGCGGGAATCCATGTCGGTTCTTCTCCCTGGCCGCCAAGGAGCGTGTCAAGACGGCGGCCGAGTGGCGGATATGGCAAAGCCGCCCGCGAATCAAAGTGGGCGGCCTGCGTTCAGCGTTTGCATTGGCACGACAACCACCACCCACTCTGCGAGTGACCGTAGTGACGTCAATGCTAGTACTCCAACGACAGTTGCCGGTAGTGTGTCATTCTGAGCGACTGGAAGCAGCGGAGAATCCCGTTCCGGGCCTCTCCTCGCGCATGGCACGACCGGATTCTTCGGCGCTACACGGCCCAGAATCACAAAGCCTCGTTGTAGCACTAGTCACTTGACCTTTATCGCATTCATGGGGGCAGAGCTACGTCGCCGCGGACCTCGATGCCGCGGTGTTCGTAGAGGAACAGAACCAACCCCGCTGGCGGCGGTTCAGGGCATTCCCCAGCGAACGCGACTCCCGTTACAAGATTCGCTTCTTCAACGCGCTCTACCCTTGCAGCTCTGCGGATATCATCGTGGTAGGCGTCGCTCGCGAGCCGGGCGAGCTTCCGGACGTCGGCAACAGAGTACGCTGGCTTTGACTCGACCACCAGCAGGTCCGTGCCCCTCAGAGCAACGATGTCCGGGACTATTGCGTCTGGCGCCCGCTGGCCCGGGACAACTCTGCGGAAGCGAGGTCCCCCTTGCGTGCCCGGGTAGTGCACGCTGGACAGCTCCCAGCCCCTTTCTTCCAGCCGGTCTGCCAGCGTACGCGTTATCTCTTCCTCGGCGACCTCGCCGCGGCTCATATGATGACCCCATCCTTGAAGATGATAATGTTGGCAAACGCGCAGATGGTTCGGATCTCCTTTTGCTTTGTGTACCGACATCCCTCCCGCAGATGGAGCGAGTACTAAGGATTCAGGTTCGCGTCGTCCGCCTCCTTGCGCAGAGGACAATCGCGCTCATGGTATCTCTGTGCTTTACCCACTACTTGGCTGATGGAGGCTTCCCTGAAGTGGATCGCCAGGCTGCGGAACCTGTGTTGGCGGGTGGGCCCGTTGCGGCACCGCAGGTAGTCCACGGCTGTCAGCGCCCCAGCGTACGGATCGCTGCGCAAGCTCTTCGAGTAGTTGTGATGGATGACCGTCTGCCCACGAGCTTTCATCTCGTCGGGGAAGCTGGGTATCCACACCCCTGTGCGCTGCCGGATCATTCCCCGCACTTGGTTCAGATCGTCGAACGTAGTGCACGAAGTAAGTGGCGACCAACGCCGCCGATTGCCGCCCCGAGCATGAAACCATCCCGACATCCTGTCCTGGTGCTCAGCGTAGTACTCGGTGAACACCATTTTAGAGAACGGTTCATTCGCAAGGTGGTGCTCCACAGCTAGGTTGACGAATGCCCACATCTGCTCGATCTCGGGGGCGCCCGCGCGTGGCAGGCAATAGCCCCTTTTCTCACACACCAGGTATCCCTGTTCCGCGTCACCACGCTCCTTGTCTGCGGGCCAGAGGAAGCCCAAGGCCGGAACACCGTGGAAACGTGACATCTGGACGAGCGTCTTGAAGACCAATGGATTGTACTCATCCCAGCGTCCCTTCCCTGCGCGCAGCACCCACCTGCGTTGAGGAAAAACGTACGCGAACGGGACACCGTACTCAAGGGACGCAACAACCCGCGCCATGGGTTGAAAGCAGTCATGACCTGTCGGTGCGTGCGCAGAGAATTCCAGGCCTACGATGGGTTTCTCGGGCTTCCCTGAGGTCACAATGACGTCGGGCTTGTCCAGGTAGAGGATGTCCTGGATCAGTTTCGGGTTTGCTGCGAAGTCGCTTCCCTTCTCGCCGATCTGGCGGAATTCACAGGAGTACTGCTGCAGGGACGTGTGTCGGACGACGAACTCAGCCAGGTGTCTGGCCTCTCCGTACCACACGGTGAAGCGAGGGCGGCGCGGCATTCATCACTCCCCCTTTACCAGTCGCTCCATGTGCTTGTTCAACTCGCTCTCCGCCAGTTCGCAGTACTTCTCGCTGATGTCATAGCCTATCCCCTTGCGGCCAGCCTTGCGCGCAGCGATCACTGTTGTTCCCGTGCCAAGGAAAGGATCGAGGACGACCTCATCGGGATAGGAGAACAGATAGATCAACCGTTCAGCTAACTCAAGCGGGAATGGCGCGGGATGGCCCTTCGTCTTGGACACGTCAAGCTCCCAGACGCTCCAAGCGACGCGTTTGATGAAGTTCTCCGACAGCCTGTCGTGCTTGGGGGGCTCGAACGCGCCCTCGCGCTGGAACACCAGTACGAACTCGTGTTGGATGTTGATGGCCGCACAACAAGGATAAGGATTGTCCTTCAGGAACTGGGTCGTCCCCCGTTGCCACAGTCCTTGTGTGCCCTTGGGCTTCTTCCAGATGAACTCCTTGCCTAGCGTGAACCCGTGCTTTCCGAAAATCTCGATGCTGTCGGCGGGTATGTGCTTCAGGTCGCCGTGCGAGACACGCGTGCCGATGACCCAGCACAGGAAGCGGCCAGGCGCGAGTATCCTTTTACACTCGGTCGCCACGAGATGCAGTTGCCCAAGGTACTCCTCATACGACTCGCCAAGCCCGATCTGCTTGCTGTTGCGATAGTTCTTGATATCCCAGTAAGGCGGGCTCGTGACAATCAACTGCACGGACTGGCGGCTCAATGCCTCCATATTGCGGGCATCTCCGCAGTAGATGGTCACTGCCTCGTCCTGGTAGACAGGTCCTTTCATTCTCCCCGTCCCCTTGTTGAGATGACTCACCATTGCACGATTCGGCCGGGCCTGCGACTCTGACCACTGCCGCGTTGCCATCTTGGGGAACTGGTGCTAGTGCTACAAGCAGAGTTGTCGGTGGTGTATCATTCTGAGCGACTGGAAGCACCGAAGAAGCCCGTTCCGGGCCTCTCCTCGCCTATGGTACGACCGGATTCTTCGGCACTACACGCCCCAAAATGAGGAAGCCTCGTTGTAGTACTAGGAACGGTCGGGCGCGGAATCGCCCTAACCGTTGTCTGGTCGGGGCGGCCGGACTTGAACCGGCGACCTTTGGTCCCCCAGACCAACGCGCTAGCCAAACTGCGCCACGCCCCGACCCAATCGTCTTACTTGACAGCTTCCTTGAGTGCCTTTCCTGCTTTGAAGGCGGGCACCGTGGTGGCAGGTATCGTGATGGTCTCGCCAGTCTGCAGATTCTTGCCCATGCGTTCCCTGCGGTAGCGAGTCTCGAATGTCCCAAAACCTGTCAACTGAACACGTTCGCCGCGCTGCAAAGATTCAGTGACTGCTTCCAGTACAGCCTCCAAGGCACTTTGCGCATCCTTCTTGGTAAGGCCTGTCTTTTCGGCAACAGCATCAACGATGTCGGACTTGCCAGCGGTAACCGCCATGGCGCACCTCCCAGATTTTATGGATACCCGTTTTGTATTTCGCTCAATGGCCTGCCAATTCCTGCACGGCAGGCAGTTTTTCTACCAGTCGCCGACTTCCGGGCCGTGCCATGGCTCATGCTCGGTCCGCTGCCGGCGGCTCATCAGTCGCCGGGCAATCGTCTGCGGCGAGCCGCCCTCGTACAGTATTTCATACACGGCCTGAGTTATGGGCGCCTCGACATCGGCCTGTTCGGCCTTCTGCTTTGCAGCATGGACCGTATAGTACCCCTCGGCCACATCGTGCATACTGTCAAGGATGTCGCCGACCCGCTCGCCACATCCGATCCGATAACCCAGATTCCAGTTGCGGCTCAATCTGCTGTTGCACGTAGCAATCAGGTCGCCGACGCCGGCTATACCCCACAACGTCCCCGGCATCGCTCCCAGAACCTGGCCCAGTCGGCACATCTCGGCAAGGCCCCTGGTGATCAGGGAGGCCTTCGCATTATCGCCATAGCCCAGGCCATTGCTCATCCCGGCACCTATGGCAATAATATTTTTCAGCGCTCCTCCCAACTCCACGCCGATTATATCACAATTCGTGTAAACCCGAAAGAGGTTATTGTTCAAAAGGCCCTGGGCGCGTTCGGCTGCCGCCCGGTCAGGGCTGGCAACAACGCTCACCGCCGGCATCCCCTGGGCGATTTCCTTGCTGAGATTCGGCCCTGAAAGCGCGACCAGTGCATCCGGGTCGGGAGGTCGCAACTCCTCGGTAAGTACCTCGCTCATGCGCTTGCTGGTGTCCCGCTCCAGACCCTTGGTGGCGCAGATGAGCAGCGCCTCATCGGCCATTTTCCCGGCCATCTGCGCGCTGACATCCCGCAACCCCGGCGACGGCACGGCAATGATAACGGCTTCAGCGCCGGTCAGTACGACATTCAAGTCCGAATCGGTGGCGACGGTATCGGGCAGCTTGAAGCCTGGCAGATAGCGGGTGTTTTCACGGGTGATCTGGATCTGCTCGGCCGCTTCGGCGCGCCGTGCCCACAGCCGCACACGGCAGCCCTGCTGGCCCAGCATCCGCGCCAGCGTCGTACCCCACGCGCCGGCGCCGATCACCGCACAGGTCACGTTTTCAGCCCTCGTCCGCCTGCTGTTCATCTTCCGCGTCCTCTTGGAGCTCTTTGGCCTTCTGGCCGACTTTGGTCTCGGTGCCGCTCAGGAGCCGGCCAATATTTGGCGCGTGGCGCACCGCAATCAGCAAGCCCATAGCCAATATG
Organism: bacterium; assembly: GCA_030604405.1. Lineage (GTDB taxonomy): Bacteria > Armatimonadota > Zipacnadia > Zipacnadales > UBA11051 > UBA11051. Next base: position 28,158 of record JAUVVY010000035.1, read on the forward strand.
CATACCAGCAGTTCTATATCGGCAGTGCCATTGAAAAGCCAGTAAAGCGGAGTTGCGGACAGCGCCGCCAGTATCGAACTCAGAGAGATGTATCTGGTGACGAATGTGAGAACGATCCAGATGGACAATGCCAACACCCCCACACGCCAGTCCAGTGCCAGCAGCACGCCCAGACTCGTAGCCACACCGCGACCGCCGGCGAAACGCAGATAGGGGGAGAAGCAGTGCCCCAGGATAGTCGCAAAGGCAGCGCCGGCGTACCACCAGCCGCCGAGATGCAGCAGTGTAGCGGCGACAAGCGTCGGCAACGCGCCTTTGGCGATATCAGCCAGCCAGACCACCAGAGCGGGCCTGGCACCCACTGTGCGCAGGACGTTGGAGGCGCCGATGTTGCCGCTGCCGTACTTGCGGATGTCATCAATGCCACAGGCGCGTGCGATCAGCAGGCCGACGGGAACGCCGCCGACCAAGAAGCAGCCGACAACCGCCGCAAGATTGGTGACCATCCGCCATTCACTCCTTCGGGCGGTCGCGTTTCCCCCGGGCCCGCCAGATGAGTCGAATCGGCGTGCCCTCAAAACCAAAGGCTTCCCGCAACTGATTGCTCAGATAGCGCTTGTAAGAGAAATGTATCAGGGTCGGATCATTGGTGAATATTACGAACGTCGGTGGGCCAGTGCGCACCTGTGTGGCATAGTAGAGCCGCGGCTGCCTTCCCTTCTTTGTCGGCGGGTGATGCGCGGCTATGGCGTCCCGCAGCACACGATTGAGCGGGCCGGTGTCAATGCGCCTTTCGAACTGCTCTCTGATTTGGCCGGCACGCTGCAGCAACTCGTCCACGCCCTCGCCGGTCAGTGCACAGGTATATACCAGAGGCGCATAGGAAAGGAACTTCAGCTCATGGCGCACGATCCGCTCGAAATCCTTGCGCAGAGTCTTTTCGACCTTATTGTAGTCCAAATCCGGGTAATCTTCATCCGGCTCGGCGTATTTGGCCACCACGTCCCACTTGTTGGCCACGATGATGACGGCGCGTTCGGCCTCCATTACCTCGCCGGCCACGCGCGCATCGAGATTCACGATGCCCTCGCTGGCGTCAATCATCACCAGCACGATATGCGCACCTGCCACGGCTCGAAAGGTGCGCAGACTCGAGTAGTACTCGGTATCCTGCCGCCGTGAACGCTTCCGCAAGCCGGCAGTGTCAACGATGCGGTAGGTCTGCCCATCGCGCTCGAATACCTCGTCAACGGCGTCGCGCGTGGTGCCGGGGATCTCGCTGACAATGACGCGCTCCTCGCCAAGGATGGCGTTGACGAGGGCGCTCTTGCCCACATTGGGCCGCCCCACTACCGCCATGGCCAGCTCATCGGGCAGTTCGCCTGCCTCTTCCGGAGCCGGCAGAACGTCCTCTACAGCCTCCACCATCTCCATCAGTCCGCGCCCATGAATGGCGGAGACGTCAATGGGCGGCCCCATGCCCAGAGACAGAAAGTCGGCCGAATCAGCAGAAAGTTTCTCCATCTTGTTCGCGACCAGCACGCACGGCGTGCCGGTAGCCCGCACCACATCCACCACTTCATAGTCGAGGCTGGTCAGGCCCTCCTGGCCGTCCACCATCAGAATCAACGCATCGGCTTCCTGCAGGGCCATGATCGCCTGCTGCTTGACCTGCGTAATCAGTTCATCGTGCTCAGCGCCGGCCAGGCCGCCGGTGTCAACCAGCATCACCCGCCGTGTATCCAACTCCGCTTCGGCGTAGATGCGGTCCCTGGTGATGCCGTGCACGTCTTCAACCACCGCAGTCTGCTCGCCGACGAGGCGATTGAACAGCGCGGACTTGCCCACATTGGTCCGCCCGACTATGGCAACGATCGGTAGCATGATCTATCCGCCGGCTCCCAGCCTGCTGCGCGTGAGATTAACCAGCCCGCCGGCCTCGATGAGTTCGGCGACCGGGCCGGTCAGAGCGGCAAACCGCCACTCATCACCTGTTGTCAAGTCTCTGATCAGACCGTCGGTGAAATCCACTTCGACCTCGTCGCCGTCATCGATCGCGGCAGCAGCTTCTGCCTGCTCGATAATCGGCAGACCGATGTTGAAGGAGTTGCGGTAAAATATACGGGCGAAACTGGCCGCGATGACACAGCTCACCCCGGCCGCCTTAATGGCGATCGGTGCATGCTCACGCGAGCTTCCGCACCCGAAGTTCTTGCCGGCTACAATGATGTCGCCTGGCTCGGCCCGAGAGACGAATTCAGTGTCAATGCCTTCCATGCAGTGCGAGGCCAGCTCGTCAGGATCGGTGGTCATCAGGTAGCGCGCCGGGATGATGGCGTCAGTGTCCACGTGGTCGCCGTATTTGTGTACTTTGCCCTTGGATATCATGTTCTCACCGCGCTTAGAGTTCATCAGGACTGCAGATTTTACCGGCCACTGCGGAGGCGGCGGCTAGGGCCGGGCTGGACAGATAGATTTCGCTTTCGGGATGGCCCATACGGCCCACGAAGTTGCGGTTGGTGGTTGCGATGGCCTTCTCGCCCTCGGCCAGCACGCCCATGTGCCCGCCCAGGCACGGCCCGCACGTCGGAGTGCTCACCATACAGCCGGCCTCCAGGAACGTCTCCACGAGGCCCTCTCTGGTCGCCTGCAGATGAATCTCCTGGCTGCCGGGGATGATGATGCAGCGTACGCCGGCAGCCACCTGACGGCCCTTGAGCACTTCGGCGGCAATTCGCAAGTCTTCCAGTCTCCCATTGGTGCATGCGCCGACGACCGCCTGGTGTATCGTGATGTCTCCGACTTGTGAAATCCCCCTGGCATTCTCCGGCAGGTGCGGGAAACTGACCTGTGGCTCAATGTCGCCGGCATCCCACTCATGGACTCGTTCATACTCGGCATCTGTATCGCTGGCCAGGCACTCGTAGGCGCGTTGCGCCCGGCCTTTCACGAACTCCTCGACCTTCTCATCGGGCGCGATGATGCCGTTTTTTCCGCCGGCTTCGATGGCCATATTGCAGACAGTGAAGCGGCCGGCCATCGGCAGATTCTCGATGGCCGAGCCGGCAAATTCCATTGCGCGGTACAGCGCGCCGTCAACGCCGATCTTGCCGATAGTATATAGGATTATGTCCTTGCCGCCGACCCATTTGCCAAGCTCGCCCGCGATGACGAACTTCAGCGTCGCCGGCACGCGAAACCAGGTCTCGCCGGTCGCCATCGCCGCGCCGGCATCCGAAGAGCCGACACCCGTCGAGAATGCGCCCAACGCGCCGTAGGTGCAGGTGTGGCTGTCGGCGCCGATAACCACGTCGCCGGGCAGCACCAGACCCTTGTCGGGCAGGATGATGTGCTCGATGCCGCTGCCGGCACCCTCGTAGTAGTTGGTCAAGCCTTGCTCGCGAGCGAACTCGCGCATCTGCTTGACAATCTGGGCGGTCTTGATGTCTTTGTTGGGTGTCGAATGGTCGGCTACAAGGACGACCTTGTCGCGGTCGAATACCTGCGTCCCGCCCATATTGCCAAACTGCTCGATGGCGATCGGCGCGGTGATGTCATTTGCCAGCACCAGGTCGAGCTCGCAGGTCACAAATTCGCCCGGCCGCACGCTGTCTTTTCCAGCCGCCTTCGCCAGCAGTTTTTCGGTTATCGTCATGCCTGCAGACATAGCCTTGCCTCGCTACAATGATGTTCTCCGTGTCTTCGAAGCTGGTTGCGAAAAAACGCCCCCTTACGGGAACGTATTGATGTGTGGTAGCCATATTCTACACGAAACGGCCCGCGTGGACAATACATTGGCGGCACCTGGGTGCATGTACCAATTGTCGGCAGCCGGAGTATAACACGACCGGCGCGGTACAAGCCCGCGCCCTACAACAACCGCCGGTCTGTAGGGCGGGGACTTGTGCCCCGCCGAATAGACCTACCGACAATCTTTACACCCACCCCCGGCGCCTCGGCTCACAGGTCGTCGTCCGTCGCGGCGCTCTCTATGTGCTTGATGCTCCCCACCTTGTTCTTCTCCGCCCATTCGACGAGTAGTAAGTCCACGCGCAGGTTGCAGTCAAAGCGCCGCTTGTGTTTGGCATACTGCTTGAGCAGCCGCACCAGCTTGCTGCGTTTGTCCGAGGGCAGCGATTCTGCGGGCGTCAACTCGCCTGCGGGATACGACTTGACCTCGACGGCAATGAGGGTATTGTCGCGGAAGGCCACGATGTCGAGTTCGCCGCGTCTGCCCGGTGCCCACCAGTTGGTCTCAAGTATCTGGTAGCCGTGCTTTTCCAGATACCAGCGCCCCACGTTCTCGGCCCGGTCGCCGACTTCGCGGGTAGAAGGCTCTGGGGCATCGCCGGTGCCTTCCCACCCGGGCATGCGCTCACGCACGAATCTCGTCAGCCATGTTCCTATGGCGCACCACACACACGCCGGCCGGTCTGAGAAATCGTCTTTATTTGCCGACATTTATCTCCTGAATGGCGGAGCGTTATGTTACTCTTCAGGCGCTGGCGGCTCGGGTACGAGGCCCCTCTCCACCAGATCGTTATATATCTCCTCTGCCTCGGCCGGGGTGTCGGCCGGGCCGATGGCAAACTGCATCTCCACGAATTCGTCGGTTTTCAGCTTGGCGGACGGCGAATGCAGTATCATGGTGTCAAATCTGCTCTGGCTGAACCTGCAGTCGGACATCCATACCAGGCCCGGCTTGTCTTCGCTGCGCGGCGCCAGCCACACCCAGCCGACCTTGCCGATATCCAGGTATGCGTCCTTGGCCACGCCCTCCCATTCCTGCTTGCCCTCGGTCGGTGTGACAAAGTAGGCGCCCGGCAGCCAGCCCCAAAAGAACTGCCCGTCGGCTTCGTTTTCACCGATGTTGTAGAGGCGACTGGTGACCAGCAGACAAGGCGTATCAGGCCGGATTGTCAGTTCGTACTCGATCCGCGCCCTGCCATCCGCAACGGGCTCCTGCTTATCATCCTGCAGACGCGTGGACTTGATAAGGACCGTTTTTGCTTCTGCGGTATCCTCGATCACCGCCACGTCGGTCAGTTCAAGAGGGTACACCCAGCCGCCCAAGGTGCCGGTCAGATAGAGCTGCATGCCAACGGGCAAGGCGATCTGCTTGCTGAGACCGGGCTCAAAGCTGAAGCCGCCGGCGCTGTTGGCCAGCGATATGCTCTGCATGTCGTCGCTGACCGATATGCCCACGACGGTGAAGCTCACAGGCCATGACCTGGCATTGCCCAGGGGCGCCATGTCGGTGAGCTTGAGCACGCCGTCATAGGTGCCTGCCTTCAGGCCCGACATCTTCGCCATCAGCCGCCCGGAGGTCTTCGGCGGGCCGAGACCACTCGTATCAACATCCACCTCTGCCCCGGGCGCGCCCGTTAGACTGAACCTGGCATCGGCGGCAGATATGGGATTGTTGTCGTCCTTAATGCCCACGATCACTTCGGCAGTGTCGCTGGTCAGGCAACCCAGGGCAAGCGTGTCCGTAGAGGACGGCCGGGAGGTGCCATTGACCTTCAATCCGCTCAGTTCTGGTGGCGTGGTATCGTCCAGCACCATCCACTCGGGCTTGTCAACAACGAGGATAGCTTCGCCACCGGGCGCGATCTGTGGGCCGATTTCGATCTGCAGCCGCCCGTCTTCTACCGGCGCCTCGATACTCGCCCAGGATCCGTCAGCCGCGCGGTAGTAAACCCTGTCACAATAGCCCGCTGCAACAGCCAGACATAGAACCAGCAGTGTCACGCCAAGCTTTTTCATAGGATTATTCACCCTTTTCGACCGGTGTCACCAGGCCCTTTGCGACCAGGTCCTCGTATATCTGCTCCGCCTCGGCGGGGCTGTCAGCCGGAGCGAACGCGAGCTTCATTGCGACGAATTCGCCAGGCTTGGTCGTGCCTCCGCTGCCGTACAACAGGATGCTCCCGCCCATGAATTCACCAAAGCTGTCCGCCGAGACCCACAGCAGACCGGGCTGCCCTTCCGTCCTGGGCGCCAGCCACAGCCAGCCCACTTTCCCGATAGTGCTGTATCTGGCCTTATCCCCGCCGCTGCTCCATTCCTGCTGACCCTCAGGGGTGCAATAGTAGGGACACGGGAGCCAGCCCCAGTTGGGGCTATTGCTGATATCCTTGTCAGATATGTTGATGGAGCGGGTGGTGACCAGCAACGCCGGCGTGTCGGAGCGCACTGTAAGCTCGTATTCCAACTTTCCAAGGCCTTCGGTCGGGTTGTCTTCAAGGTCCACAACATTGGCGGTGACCAGCACCGTCTTCTCCTGCTCAGTGTCCTTGATGATTTCAACGTCAGTGAACTCGCGCGGATACAGATACGTGCCCCCCATATTTGAGGTCAGCTTGGCCCACAGGCCGTTGGGCAGCAGAAGCTGCTGTTCCTTCGTCCCAGTCGCCATCAGATACCCGGCCCCGAGGCCGGCCAGCGATACGCTCTGCTTGTCATCACTGACTGAGATGCCCATGACGGTAAAGCTGACAGGCCAGCTTCTGGAATTACTCAGTGGGGCCATATCAGACAGCCTCAGCGTGCCCTGATACTGCCCGGCCTGCACCCCTGACATTTTCACCACCATGCGTCCCGAAGTCTTCGGGGGCCCGAGACCGCTGGTATCAACCTCAACCGTCACATCGTGCGCATCCCCGAGGCGGAAGCTGGCGCCAGCGGCGTCTATCGGGTTCTTGTCGTCCTTGACGCCTATAACCACATCAGCCGTATCGCCACTGAGGCACCCGAGCTGCAATGTATCGGTCGAGGTGGGCCGGGCCTCGCCGTTGACCTTCAGCCCCAACAGTGTAGGGGCATCGGTATCATCCAGCACCATCCACTCGGGCTTGTTGATAACCAAGACGGCTTCCCCGTTAGGGGCAGCTTGCGGGCCGATCTCGATATGCAGCCGCCCGTCTTCGACCGCGGCCTCCATGCTCGCCCAGGAGCCGTCAGCCGTCCGGTAATAGACCGTGTCACAGTAACCGACTGCGACAGTCAGGCAAATCACTAGCAACGTCACGCCAAGGGTTCTCATTGTCTTCACCACCTGCAATAGTCTCACTATGTATATGTTTGACGCCCGCGGCCGAGTACCTTCCTGCAATGTCATTTCCAGACCCGCCGCTCGCTCGTCCAGGCCCCCTTGTTTTCTGGTTCGATCTCGTGGCCCACCGACTCATCCGGGTCGAACAGCAGGTTGCGCCGCTTTATGATCTCATCCCGCAGTCCGGCCCATTCGTCGTAAACCTGCGGCGCCGAGCCCGGAGTAACGTAGGCAAGCCGCAAGGTGCTGACGCGGCCGCGGTCGCCGATCACGCGCATTGCCAGCCTGTGCCGCCGGCTGGGGGCCAGGCCACTGCCCCATGTGGTCAACTGGATAAGCGCAGCGATGTTCTCCCATGCGACGAACTCGCGCCTCCCCAGCCAGTCCTGAACTAAGACCCCACCGTAGCAGATTCCTACTTTGCTGTTGCGTTCGCGCAGAAAAGCCGAGAGTGCGAACAGGGCGACGGGAAGGCAAAGCGCGCCGGGCATCGCCACGTATAGCGGATGTTCCGCCAGGTTGATGCGTCCCGCCACGATAATATATGCCGTCATCCCTGCCACAAGCAGCACCAGGAAGAAAACCATCATAGCCTGCCAGTATCCGCCGGCTCCGGTGCGGTACACTTTTTCACATAGCCACAGCTCTGTCGGATTCATCTTCACTCCTCCCAGACGCTTACTTCCACATTCCCCGCTGGGCGGCGCGCAGGAACTGAGTCCGTCTCATCATCTCGTCGCGCAGCGTATGGCTGAATTGACTCCCCGGTTACAGACAGTTTACAGGCCGCAGCTGCCCTTCTCCCGATAGTAGCGATGCCACGCACACACCTGTATCCCTGGGCTGCCGTTCGACAGGCTCACGGTCCTGAGCTGAGTTCGCTTGCGAACTCCCGTCGAAGGGGAAGCCCGGCCCACGCGAATGGGAAATGAAAGGAAGTAACACACAAATGTACCGCCACATCTTAGCTTCCGCAATCTGTCTGCTGTTTGCAACTGCCGCCTGGAGTATCCCTGTCGAATGGAAAGAGTGGCTCCCCGAGCTCACCAGGCAGGATGATTTTTACTCATTCTGGAGCACCGCTACGTACCAGTCCGCATTGGCCAAGGTGCCCGCTGCGTCAATAGCAAAGCCGTTTTCTAGCTTCGCCAGCGGCCGCCAGCAAACCTGTCGCGCGGAAATGACCGAGTGCAAGGACTCCACGCTTACGGTGCCGATCCTGCATCTTACCGACTGGTGGGCTGATGATGACTACATCGCTCCGCTGGAGGGCAAGGTAAGCCTGCATCTTACGCTGCTGCCGGGCTCTTCGCGCCGCGATGGCTGGGCCACGGCCGGCCTTCCGGACAGGGAAGCCTGTCCGCTCAGAGATGTCGTGCTAGCGGCCCGCCACAGCCTACGATATATCCTTTCACAGTCGGACGTTCACGAGCCGCGCGTCGGCATCATCGGCGAGGGCCTGGGCGGGGCCGTCGCAGTAGCCCTGGCCGCGCTGGAGCCGGACCTGGTCGCATTCATCGCCGTCCACGAGCCGGCACCCGGATTTCACTATCTGAAGATGGGCACACCCGCCGATGCGCCGACCGTGCTGCGCCCGCTGGACCGCATCAAGAGCGCCAACCGCAAGACTGATGAGGAACTCCGCCGCAGCATCACGTATTTCGATTTCTTTAACTTCGCCCCGGAGGTCAGGGCACCGACTCTGGTGACGATGAGCCGCGAAGACGAAGTGGCCACACCTGAACAGGTCCTGTCCATCTACAACCATCTTCGGTGCAAGAAGCAGTTGGTGGTGACTGATTACCAGGACCACCTCGGGCTCGAGGGCCGCGAAGACTTCTATGAGAGGACGTATTGCTGGCTGCAAAGCATCGGGTATGCACACGGTGGTGAGAGTCAGCAGCGCAGTGACCCAAAGATGTATCTGCTGCGCAAATGAGTTGAGACAGGGGAGGTAGTCGCGAACGCAGGTAGTGATGAGCAGGAGGATGGTGGGCGAGGTTGTATGTGGTGCCCCCCAGGGGGGGATGGGTGGGGGTGGCGAAAAGGGCCTGACCGGATAATGATCGGTCAGGCCCTGCTCATATTCTTACGTTGAGATTGGGGACAGTCACCCATTTCTTGCGATTTCTGTAAGTTGCACTGCTGCTGCTCTGGAGAAATGGGTGACTGTCCCCAATTTCCCTACAGTTCTGTGCGCACGAAAGCGATGTCCTGCGTTTCGGCTTCGGCAGTTTGCGTCGGGCCGAAAGCGACCAGGTCAACGTAGTCAGGCCAGGCGACGCGAAGCGCACGGTCGTTGACGCGCGTCACCTGTGGCAGCTTTGCTCCTGGCTTGTGGGGATAGAGCAGCGCCAGGAACGCCGGAGGCTGATCCGTCTTCACCTCAGCCCGTAGCCGCGGATGGGTCTTCACCGAAGCAGTGGCGCTGGCCTTAGTTTCATTCATGTCGGTGGTTATCTCCGGCTCAATGCTCGCAAAAAGCAGCACGTCCATCTGCCAACCGCTTGCCTCATCAACCACAACCGCATGCTCGCCTGACAGGTCGAATGCGTTGTTGGCGTGAATGTTCAGCAGCCACGTGTAGCTGTGCTCCGCTTCGTCGGCTTCAACCTCATCATAGACGACCGCATAAGGACCGTGGGGGCCACGGACGAAATAGACATGGCGGTCGAACTTCTTCAGCGCCTCATTATCGTACAAGTCCCCGGCGCGGCCACACGCGTACGTGGCTATCTCCCCGGGCTCATAGGCGATGATGCGTCCCTCGTTGCAGCGCACGGTCTGTCCCTTGCCGTCGAAGAGCAGGCTGTTGTGGTCATCGGTGTCACGCGCGCCGTAGCCTGAATCATAAGCCAGAATGCCATCTCCGCAGTACAGCGCAAAGTGATTTGCATCGTACTGGGCGTGACCTTGATCCGGCTGGCCGCCGCTCAGAAATGAAAACAAGCAGCCTTCTTCGCCCCAGCCTGTGCGCATGCTGACCAGGCCGCGGCGCGAGAATTTGCTGCTCAGGGGCTTACCCAACTCATCAGGCGACTTGGCCTGCGGTGCCAGCGCGTGCCAGAGGATTATGTACGGCAGCACCGGCACCCAGCCGGACCAGGTGTCGCCGAAGACGTTGCTTTCATCGTGCCGCCAGCCGTCTGTCTGCTCCCACAGCCAGGTCAGCGCCGGATCGTCATACACCCCGGCAAACAGGGGAAAGAAAACAGTGTGGGCCGAAAACCACGCGTCATTGATATTGTTGAAGAAATCGCCGTTTGGCCGCAGTTCGTAGAGGTAATAGTAAGGCACCTTCTGCAGCGCTGGGCCTTCAGAAAGATTCTTGCCTCCGGCCCGCCGCATCGCATCTATCAGGGCCGACCCGTAATACAGGCATGCGCTCGTATATCCCGGCCCTTCCAGCGCACCACCATCCTCCCCAATGCCGATTTCCAGAAAGCCCTCGATGCCCTCGAAGAAGGTGTTGACCCAGGCGTTTTCTTGCTCCGTCGAGTGGCCGCTCTCGCCGTAGATCGCCAGCGCCATCAGGCCACCGGCGGCGTTGCCGATGAGATGCATATTGTGGCCGAGGATGGCCGGGTAGCGATCCGACTCCTTGAGCTTGGTCATATAGGGGTATAGGTACGCGAGATAGGTGCCTGTGATGTATTCGCGCACCTCGGCGCGTTCCGGTTCAGTCAGGTGGTCGTAGAGCAGGTCGTAGAAGACCGCCAGCGAGCGGCTGGAGTGGCCGGCGTCCAGCGGCTGGCTGAGCCATCCGTTGTACTCGCGCCCGTAGTTCGTCCCGCCGATGCGGTCAATGACCCGCTCGCGAACGATCGTCAGTACAATATTTTTCGCGCCGTCAAGGTACTTTTGCTCGCCGGAAAGCACCCCGGCCCAGGCAAGCTCCTCATAGCGCTTGGTCAGCATCCAGGCCCCCGCGCGCACCTCCCACAGGTTGGCCTTCCCGCCGTCCCACCCGATCTCGTTGTGCTGCTGCTGCCAGTTGACATAATGTGGCGATTCGGGGTCGAGGTAGGAGTCGCATTTCTCCAGCAGCCGCCTGTAGGCGATCGCCTCGATCTCGTCATCGAGACGGCTGCGGACTATATCCAGTTCGGCCGCGGTGCAAAGCAAGCGCGGATGCTCGCCATTTTCAGCGTACAGCCTCTCGTCGCATCTGGCAACGGTAAGGCTCGAAAGCAGCGCACCTAGTACCAATGCGGGTACCCACAAACTCATCGCCTGGGGCATGGTTCCAGCTCCCGTACGCGTATCATTTGAGGGCGCAAGAAACGGCGGCTTCAGCGCAATTCCTCTATGTTATCCGCGACCTTCTCGACGGCGCGGACGATGTCGTCCATGTCTTCGCGGGTGCCGAGCAGGTAGGTCTGGCTGAAGCTGATAAGCTCCTGGCACAGCCGCTCGGAGTTGGGCAGATACATGTCGCCGTAGTCGGGATACTCGATCATCTCGGTGATGCGACCAAAGCGCTTTTCGACAAACAGTGGGTTCTTATAGAGCGGGTGCGGATAGCCGCCGCCGCAGCCAACGCCTTCGGCCCGAAGCGCCTCCATGAATCTTTCGCACGGCACACCGAAAACCTCCGCATCATACCGCACGCAGGGGCTATGGCGCGCAATGCGGGTCATATACGGATCGCGGCGCAGGGGCGTCAGGCCCGCAATCTGGCCGAGCTGGTCGTCCAGGTACAGCCCGTTTTCATGCCGCCGCTGTGTCTGTTCCTCGACCCGGCCAAGCTGGCACATCAGCACGGCGGCGTCGAACTCGGTTATGCGGAAGTTCCAGCCGCAGTAATGATGCTCGTAGAACGGCCGGCCCGGGATGCGGCCGATGTGGTGGTAGGAGAACGCCTTGCCCGCCAGCTCTTCGTCATTGGTCAAGACGATGCCACCTTCGCCGGCGGTCATGTGCTTGCCCTCCTGGAAACTTACTCCCCCGATGTCGCCGACCGCACCCAGCTTGCGGTCATTCCACGTTGCGCCCCAGCAGTGGGCGGCATCTTCAACTACGGCCAGGTCGTGCCGTTTGGCGATATCCAGGATGCGGTCCATGTCACAGGCCCGGCCGCTGAAATGCACTGGCATGATGGCCGTGGTGCGGGGTGTGATCGCCGCCTCAATCGCGTCAGGGTCAATATTCCGCGTTTCCAACTCAACATCCACAAAGATCGGCACAGCGTTGTTCTGCAAGACTGAGGTTGCGCTTGCGATAAAGGTGTACGGCGGAACAATGACCTCGTCGCCGATGTCAACACCGGCAGCCTTCAGCGCCACGGTCAGCGCGGCAGTGCCGCTGGTTACGGCGACGCCGAACTTTGCGTCCTGGTACTCCGCAAAAGCCTTTTCGAACTTTTCGACTTGAGAGTCCTCGTACAGCCGGCCCCAGTGGCCGCTGCGTACCGTCGCCTGAAGAGCTTCGATCTCGCGTTCGTCCCATATCGGCCACGACGGCCAGGGCTCGGTGCGAACTTTCTCGCCTCCGTTGATAGCCAGCTTTGCCATTTTGTCATCTCCTTGAAAATGTCTTCTATTCCGCCAAGCGGCCAGACAGCCGCGAATCGTTGGCGGCATCTATTTCGACCTTGACCAGTTCGCCGGACCTCCCCGCTCCGCCTGCCACATCAACCTCCAAATAGTTGTCACTTATCCCCCGCACTGTTCCGTCCTCCTGCGGAGTCTGCAGCACGACCTCCAGGCACCTGCCGACCATGCTTTGCGCGAGCCGCTCTCGTTTCTGCTCAGAGATGTGGCGCAGGACATGGTTGCGGGCCTTGCGCAGCTCGTAATCAACCTGCTCAGGCATCTCGGCAGCCGGTGTCCCACGCCGCTCGGAGTAGGTGAACACGTGCAGGTACGAAAGCGGCAGGTCCTCAATGAATTGACGCGTCGCTTCAAACTCTTCGTCCGTCTCGCCGGGGAAGCCAACCATCACGTCGGCGCCGATGCCGGTCGCCGGCTGCAACTGCATGATGTGCCTCACTAATTCCCCATAAAAGGCCGTATCATAAGGGCGATTCATTCTCTCCAGCACGCTGTCACAGCCGCTTTGCAGCGGGATGTGCAGGTGCCGGCAGAGCTTGCCGGAGACAGCCAGCTCGCCATCGCCCTCAAGCACCCGCCCTAGTCCGTTGTTCGCCTTTGCCCCTCTCCCGCCGGGAGAGGGGTCGGGGGTGAGGGCGCCAACAAGCGCCTGGCCACCATCTCGCAGCATCTGGACGATTTCGGGGGTAATCTCGCGCGGCTCTATCGAACTCAAGCGCAGCCGCGGTATCGGCAACTGGGAGACCAGGTTGATGAGTTGGGCCAGGTCAATGTCGCTGTCCAGGTCGCGACCGTATTGCCCCAGGTGGGTGCCGATGAAGACTATTTCAGGGCACCCGGCATCCACCAGCGCCTGGCATTGTGCCAGCACCTGCTCTGGCTCGACGCTGTGTGACGGCCCGCGCGCATCGGGAATGATGCAGTAGGCGCAGCGGGCGTTGCAGCCCTCCTGCACCTTCACAAAGGCCCGCGTGTGGCCGGAAAAGTCGGAGATAATCGGCCCGGCGTCGCCGTAAGAGGCAGCCGTATCAGATGCGCCCTCTGCAGCAGGCAGCAGTTGAGCCAGTCGGCTCTTGTCGGCGTTTCGCAGCAGCAGGTCTATCTCGGGAATCGCTTCCAGATCCGTGGGGGCCACTTCCACATAGCAGCCGGCCACCACGACGTAGGCTTTGGGGTTGAGGCGTTTGGCGCGGCGGGCCAGGCGTCGGGTATCGCGGTCGGTGCGGGAGGTGACGGTGCAACTGTTGATGATGCACAACCCAGCCCCGGCCTCGTAGTCAACCATCTGGTAACCGAGGCTCTCCAACTGTACCCTCATCTGCTCGCTCTCGTACTGGTTCAGCTTGCAGCCGAGGGTCTTGATGGCAGCGGTACGTCTGCTCATTGGCCGGGCCTTCCGACTCCCGGTGTCCACGGGATTTGGGGTGTAGGCGCCGCCTGCGCTGAGTTGCGCCTGTTTGAGGCGCTGTGCTATAATTCGCCCCACGTGTAGGACGGATAACAGCGTGTCCGTAACACACACGACCGGGACCTGGCCCGGCCGTTGCAAGTCATGCAGACAGGGGTAGAGCTTACGCCTTCTGGATTTTGTCGGCCCGGATGCAGGAGGTGCACACCCACGTGCGTTTCGATCCGCCGCGCGGCTGCTTCACCCTGATGCGCTGCAGGTTCGGCATGAATTTCCGCTTCGTATGCCGCTGGGAATTACTGACATTGGAACCAAACCCAGGCTTTTTTCCACAAACTCTGCAAACCTTTGCCAAGATACTCCAGTCCCTTCTGTGTTGCCGGGTGCTCATTTCGGCATGACGCATCTATTGAGGCGCCATTTATTGTTTCTAGATTGCTCCAGGAAAGTCAGAGTATAGCACACTGATGCGCGACGACGCAAGCACCGAAAACGCAGCTTTCGAGCAACATGTGCCCTATGGGGAGCCACAGCCGCCTTCACAGGTGCCGAGCCGCGCTGTGCCCGGGGCCCGACCAGGCAGGGTAAGCGGTACGGCTCTACCCCTTGGCGTACATCTTTCCAACGGGACGTACGGCTCCGCCAGCAGCCTGCATCTGCTTCTCGGTGGAGCATATATCATAGCCCTGCTCGCCGTGGCCGTAGTCGCCACCTACATCGAGGCTTGGCTGCTGCAGCAGGCTTTCGGACTGTCCTTGCCGTGGGCGGCGCTGCAGGTTATCGCCGACCAGGGCATCGGCCTCGATTTACCTTTCGGGCGCTCGCTGATTCACGCTCTCATCATGGTCAACTTCCTACTAGTCCTGCGCCTCTCGGCGCTCTCAGGCTATCATGCTGCCGAGCACAAGGTCGTCGCGGCTATGGAGCATTTCGGTCATCTGCGCTACGACGATGTTGTCGAAATGCCTCGGGTACACGCCCGCTGCGGCACCGTGCTGCTCTTCGGTGTGCTGTTGGCGGCGCTGCTATTCTTCTTGCTCTTGCCGGTGCATTTGGCCCTTGCGGTGCTGGGTGGCCTGCTTGGCTGGCGTTTTCGCTACCATACCGGCTACTTCGTGCAAAACTACCTCACTACCAAGCCACCGACGCCGGCGCAGTTGCGGGCCGGCATGAAGGCCGGACAGACCCTGCTCGACCGCTGGCGTCAGGACCCGGACCGGCGCGTGCCATGGCTGCATTCGCTATGGGTACGCGGCCTGCCGCAGATGCTCATCGGCCTGATCCTGACCATGCATCTGCTTGACTATATCCACGCCAACTTACACATCTGGCTCGATTTCTAGGACGTTGCCGAAACACAGCCGCACAGAGGCAAGGCTATGATACGCGATCGGATTGAGGAAGCGCTGGGCGAAGCACTGAGAGAAGTCGCCGAGGCCGAAGGTATCGCCGACTTTGAGTTGCCTGAAATTGAACTGACCGCCCCACCCAGCCCTGAGATGGGCGACTTCTCGACCAATATCGCCCTGGTCGCGGCCAAGCAGGCCAACATGCCCCCTCGACAGCTTGCGGAAGCTATAGCCGAGCAATTGAGAAAATCCAAACTCCCGCTTGAAAAGGTCGAAGTCGCCGGCCCTGGCTTCATCAACATGTTCATGGCCAGCAGTTGGTTCACCGACACCGTAGCGGAGATCCTCGAAAGCGGCCAGCGGTACGGCCGCAGTTCGGTGGGCGCCGGCACGAAGGTGCAGGTGGAATTCGTTAGCGCGAATCCGGTCGGGCCGATCCATATCGGCAATGCCCGTGCAGCGCCCTTCGGGGACTGCGTGGCCGCGATGCTGGAGGCTACCGGCCACGAAGTCGAGCGGGAGTACTACGTCAATGACGGCCCGTACAACACCCAGGCGCTGAATTTCGGCAGGTCTATCCAGGCCCGCTACCTGCAGGCGCTGGGCCGTGAAGTGGAATTCCCGGAGGACGGCTATCACGGCGATTACGTCACCGAGATGGGCCAGGGACTGGCAAACGAGCACGGTGAGAAGTACGCCGACCTGCCGCTTGATGATGAAGCGGCCTACAAATTCTTCAGCTTCTTGGTGGGTGAAATTGTGCAGCAGGCCCAACAGGATCTGCAGGATTTCGGCATCGAGTTCGACGTCTGGTTCACCGAGAAGTCGCTGTACGACAATGGCGACATCGAGCGCGAGATCGCCGGCTTGACCGGAAAGGGGATGGCCTACGAGAACGAGGGGGCGACCTGGCTGCGGACGGAGGATTTCGGCGATGAGAGCGACCGGGTGCTGGTGCGCAGCGACGGCCGCCCGACCTACATCGCCGCTGATGCTGCCTACGCTGCCAACAAATTCGCCCGAGGCTTCGACCGCCTCATATACATCTTCGGCCCCGACCATGCAGGCTATGTCCCGCGCCTGCAGGCCGTCCTGGCCGCGTGCGGCTTTGACCTCGAGCGCGTGGAGATCATCGTCTATCAGAACGTGCGCCTGATCCGGGGCGGGGAGACGGTCAAGCTCGCCAAGCGCAAGGGGCAGATATACTCGGTGCGCGATCTGATTGACGAGGTCGGCAGCGATGTCGCACGGTTTTTCTTCCTGATGCGCAGCAACGATTCGCACCTGGACTTCGACCTCGATCTGGCAGTCAAGCAGTCGGACGAGAACCCGGTCTATTACGTCCAGTACGCTCACGCCCGCATCTGCAGCATCGCCAAGCAGGCCGAGGCCCGCGACTTCGAGTTCGCGCCGGAGCCGCAACTGTCGCTGCTTGCTGACCCATTCGAGACAGCTCTGATGCGCAAGTTAGCGGACTATCCGCACGAGCTGCAACGCGCCGCCGAGGCCCGCGCACCGCACCGGCTGACGACCTACCTGCGCGAGCTGACCCAGCTCTTCCACCAGTTCTACACCAACTGCCAGGTGCTCAATGCCGATGACATAGCCATGTCAACGGCGCGCATGGCGCTGGCTGAGGCCACGCGCCAGGTATTGGCCAACTGCCTCGGCATCCTGGGCATCACCGCGCCGGAGAGCATGTAGCCAACGCTGAAACCGCGGCAATCGGCCATCCGCCAACAATGTGTCGGGCTGGAACTGTAGTTATGCAAATTTTGTAGGTTCTATGCACAGCCGGCGGCAGCAAAGACTTGGTCGATATCGTTGGTCGTTTCGTAAATCTTGATTAGAGCTCGCAGTTTTTCGCGCTCGGC
>JAUVVY010000038.1 GCA_030604405.1 bacterium
GTGAGCCCGGCCCGCGCAGACCGCTATTCTGGCGTGCTCTGCACACCGCAACGGCCAACGACAACGGCAGGGCCAGGCTTGCAAGCTTCGCATTGCGAAGCTTGCTGCGACAGGCCCCTCCATTACGACTAACGACGCCACACCGTCGCCCTACAACTTGAGTTACGCAGAATTTGCATAACTACTGTAGAAAGCCCCACCCACGCGCTGAAAAGGTTAGACGTTGGCTTTCGGAGGAGCCGAATACGCGCCCTGAGCCTGCCGAAGAGAGCCTGCCAAAGGGCAGTTTCGCCTTCTGTACGATGGTCTTCGCGAATAACCCGGGCCCAGGGAAACGATTATCATTCGGCAAGTGATCTGAGGAGGCCGTATTATGCAAGTAGGGTTCGCGTCTGCAGACATCACGCCTGCGATCGGCATGGAAAAGCCGGGCGGCTTCAGCAAGGGCTTTCACCAGGCGATCCATGACCCGTGCTGCGCCAAGGCGATAGTCATCGAGGGCGATGGCGAGAGAGTGGCGCTTGTCGGGCTCGATACGCTTTCGATCAAGCGGTCGGTAGTTGAGGCCGCGCGGGCGATGATCGAGGAGAAGACAGGGATACCGGGCGATCACGTGATGGTCGGCGCCTCGCATACCCATGCCGGAGGTCCGGTGATGGGGGCCAAGCCGGGCGACTATGCCCACGCCTGCGACCCGGAGCTGTGCGAGCGCCTGGCACAGGAGGAGTCCACAGCGCCCGACCTGTGCTACCTGGAGCACCTCACCAAACAGATCGCCACCGCGGTGATCATGGCCGATGCCAATAAAGAGGAAGCGCTGCTTTCGATCGGCCGGGGTCATGAGCCGACGGTCGCCTTCAACCGCCGCTTCAAGATGAAAGATGGCACCACGATGACACACCCGGGCAAGGGCAACCCGGGCATTATTGAGCCGGCCGGGCCGGTGGATCCCGAGGTCGGGGTGGTCGGCTGCTGGCGGCCCAACGGCGATTTCCTCGGCTGCATCGTCAACTTCACCTGCCACGGCACCACGGGCAACCCCGGAGCCTCCGCCGACTGGATCTACTGGATGCGGGAGTGCATCACCAGTGGCATATGCCGTCGCCAAGGCTTCGGCGCACAAGTGGGCGGCGGGGAAGTAGTATTCCTCAACGGGGCATGTGGCGACGTGACGCAGGTTGACAACCTGTCAATGCGGGAGTCTGAGTCCGGGCCAAAATGGTCGCGTCGCGTCGGGCAGAAAGTCGGTGCCGAGGCACTCAAGGTCCTGTGCATGGCGGAGGCGGCGGAACTGCTGCCGCTCGGGGCGCTGCAGAAGATTATCAAGATCAAGACGCGCGAGGTGAGCGAAGAGCGCTTCCAGGAGGAATTGGCGACAGTCAAGTCTGGCACGCCTGATGACCACAACTGGCTCTTCGCCCGCGAAGCGGTGCTGCTGCACGAGGCTAACAAGGTCGAGCCGGAAGTAACTTGCGAGGTCCAGGCCATACAGATCGGGCCGGCGGTGTTTGTGTCTAACCCGGCCGAGTATTTCTGCCAGTTCGGGCTCAACATCAAACAGCGGTCGCAGTTCCCCTTCACCTACGCGGTGGAGCTGGCCAACGGCTGCATCGGGTACGTGCCGACGGCGGACGCCTTCGGGCCTAACGGCGGCGGCTACGAGGTGCGCATGGCAATGAGCAGCAAGCTGGTGCCCGAGGCCGGCCAGACGATCGAGGACACCTGCGTGGAACTGGCGGCGTCGCTGAGGCCGGGCGAAGTGCCCGAGCCGCCACAGGCGCAGGTGCAGAACCAGGTCTGGAGCTATTCGGCCAGGTCAGACAAGGCCTGAGGCTTGCGGAATCAGACAACGGCTGTCGGGCTGGAAAGCCCGACCCACGGGATTTTTGTGGAGAGCGCGACCCACCGGATTCTTGGGGGAAGCACGGCCCGCGCGGCGTAGGTTGTGAAATTCCGGAATTACAAAGGTATGGTGTGTTTGCGTGCAGTAGTGGGCCGCTGCAGGACTTCGGCCAGAGCATCGGCGACTTCCTGTGGCGTGATGGCAAGCATGCAGTGGTAATCGCGGCAGGTCGGCTTGCGCTTACAGAAGCTGCAATCCTGAGGGTGGCAGATGACCCTGTGGATGTCGCCAAAGGGGCCGGTCTTGGCAGGATCGGTGGGCCCGAAAAGCGCAACACTCGGGACCTCGAGGGCCGCGGCGATGTGCATGGGGCCGGTGTCGGCGGTGACTAAGGCATCGAGGCGGCTGATGACGGCGACAAGTTGCTTGAGGCTGGTGCGGCCGGCGGTGACCAGGTGGGGCGTCTTTACTTCCCCGGCCACCTGCTGAGCCACCTCTACCTCACCAGGGCCGCCCAAGATCACCCAGTCAACGTCAGGCAGCACGTTCGCCACAGTTGCAAAGCGCTCGGGAGGCCATTGCTTGTGCGGACTGGAGGCGCCCGGGTTGATGCCGACCAGGGGCCGTGAGCCGTCAAGGCCCGCCTCAGCCAGCGTCTCATCGGCCCACGCGGCAGCGTCCGCGTCCACATGCAGGTCAAAGCGGGGGCTGCTGATATCGCAGTCCAGGTAGCGCGCCATCTGCAAGCAGCACAAGACAGCATGTGCTTGCTGGGAAGCGGGCGCCAGTTCGTTGCACCAGCGATGGCTCAATTCGCGGCGTTCGTGACGCAAACCGATGCGCCGCTCGGCCCCCGTACAGGGCAGCAAATAGGCACTCTTCAGCAGCCCCTGGAGGTCCACAGCCCAGTCGAAATCCCGCTTGAGCAATTCGCCGCGCACCCGCAGAGTGTCCCGTATCAGGCTACTGACCTGATGAGCGGCGTAGCGCTCGATGGTGATTACCTCGTCCAGGGCCGGGTGCCGATCAAGAATATCGAAAAAGTGACTTTCCACCAACCAGGCAATGTAGGAGTCGGGATAGGTGTCGCGCAGAGCATTGGCAACCGGCAAGGCGTGCACGATGTCACCAAGCGAACTGCGCTTGATGATCAGGATGCGCGGCGAGCCGGCTTGCTTTTCGGGGATCTGCTGTTGTGTCATGGTTTCGGCACAGGGCTTGTTGATAAGCTGCGTGCTATATGATAGCAGCTTCGGGCAGTGGAATTCCAGAGGCGGGCGTGCCGCTCATGGGTGTGCGAGGAGTTCGTCCAGCGCGGCGGTGACCTGGGAGACGCTGATCCTGCCGAGACAATCGGCGGCATCGCAGCGGGGCATGGCCGACAGGTAGTAGCACGGGGCCTTGGAGCAGTCGTCGGAGGTGACTACCCGTGCTTGCTCGCCCCAGGGCCGCCACTTGTCGGGGTTGGTAGGGCCGAAGAGAGCCACTACAGGCGTATCCACGGCAGCCGCCAGGTGCATCGGGCCGCTGTCATTGCTTATGAGAACGACGGCACCTCGGAGCAGTTCGATGGTCTCGCGGATGCTGGTCTTGCCTGCAAGATTTGTCGCCCGTGGGCCGGCGGAGTCGGCGACCCGTTCGCCCAACCGGGCCTCGAAGGGTGCGCCGGTAATCACCACAGGCAGGTCAAACTGCGCGGAGACATACTTGCCAACCGCGGCGAAGTTGTCAGCCGCCCAGCGCTTGACCGGCCAGTTCTTGCTGCTGCCGGGGGCCAGGACGGCATAACTGTCGCCCGGCTGCAGACCTCCGTCAGCCAGCAGTTCAGCGACGCGATCAGCAGCCTCCGGATCGTGCCACAGCGAGAGCGCCATGTCATCGGTCTCGATGCCCAGGGACTTGAGAATGTCGAGGAAGCACAGTAGTTCGTGCTTGTCCGGGTCGCGGGGAGCTTTGTGGGTGTAAAGATAGCCACGGTGTTTGCCAGCGGTGTCGAAGCCGGCGCGGATCGGAGCCCCACTCAGGAAAGCAAGTATGGGAGTGATCTTGTAATACAGGTCCAGGTCCACGGCAATATCAGGGCGACAACGCCGCGTCGCCACCAGGGCTTGCCGCAGTGCCCGAGGCCCGGCACGCAACAGCTCCTTCATCCCGCCCAGGCCGGTGAGCTGCAAGGTGACGAGTTCGTCAATAAAGTCCCGGCCGAGGAAGGCGTCCACATTGCGGGGAGTGCAGATGAGGGTGAGACGGGCATCCGGGTAAGCCTGCTTGAGAGCGCGCACCGCAGGGCCGGCCAGCACGCCATCGCCCAGGCAACAGAGCTTGATGACGAGCAGGTTCTTCACGCCCAGCTCCGAAAGCGGCAGGCGATGGCGGCGCGAAAAGATGCGGCGCAGACCACCATAGAGAGCCAGAGCGCCCATGACCAGCAGGCCAAAGAAGGCGTCGAGGAATTTTCGGGCCGGATTGGTTTGCATGTCTATGAGCTACCGCTGCCGCTGCTGTCTGCGCGCAGGCCACGGTGCAGCCACCTGATGCGGAACAGGTCGCAGACCATCTTAGGGCCGTCAATGAACATGTTGACTTTGGTACCCGGGTCGTTCACCCAGCGCACCGGAATCTGCGCGATCGTCAGCCCCAGTCGGCGGGCGATGAACATTAGCTCGGCATCAAAAGCCCAGCCGCTGAGCCGCTGGTGCGGCAAGATGCGCTCAATGGCCTGACGAGTGAAAGCCTTGAAGCCGCACTGGGTGTCGGGGATACCGTGCTGCAACACGATGCGATTTACGAGGCCGAAGGTGCGGCCCGCCAACTCGCGATACCAGGGCTGATGAAGCTCAATCCTGGAGCCGCGGATCTGGCGGGAACCGATGGCAATATCAGCGCCGTTTTCGATGGCCTCCAGCAGCCCGTCGGCTTCATCAATGGGAGTAGAAAGATCGGCGTCGCTAAAAAGCGCAATCTTGCCACGGCTCTGCGACAGACCACGCTTGACCGACAGCGCCTTGCCGAGGTTGGGATCGTTGCGCAGCAGTTGGTGGTCGGTGTCCGCCAGAACTTCTTCGGCCACCTGAGAGGTAGCGTCGTGGCTGCCGTCATCTACGACCACGATCTCCCAGGCAAAGCTCTTGCGCTGCAGGTAGTGCATAATGGCCTGCAGCGTAGGGGCCAGCCGGTGCTGTTCATTGTAGGCGGGAATGACGATGGATAAGTAAGGCTGGGCTTGTTGGCCCGGCATTCGTGACCTCCTGCTTGGTGGCCCTCACCCCTTCAATTCCCCTCTCTCACCCACGCCTTTGGCGCGGGTACCCGGGAGAGGGGAGAACGGCAACCGCTGGGCCGGATGGCCGTGAGTTTGTAAGCAAACTCCCGTCCATGCGGCCCCTCCAAACGACAAGGACAACAACTATCGCGCTGGGAAGCCCGACCTACGCGCCAAGGATGAGAATTCGTAAGCGGCATAACGATGGTTTTCGCACGCTACGCCAGGATGTCGTATCTGGAGTAATCCACAGCCCCGGCGACCGGCTTGCCTGCAAAAGCGGCCTCCAGGGCATCCACCGTCGTCTCCCCTATCTTATAATACCCGTAGAATCCAGCCCCGGAAACATGTGGCGTGATGGCGACGTTCTTCAGCGTGCGGAACGGGCTGTCGGCGGGCAGCGGCTCCGGCTCCGTGACATCGAGCACCACGCATATGCGACCGGCAGCCGCTTCGGCCAGGAGCGCCTCGTGGTCTATGCAGTTGCCGCGGGCGGTGTTGACCAAAGTAGCGCCATCGCGCAGCAGCTTCAACTGCTCCGCGCCGATGAGGTTGTCAGTGGCTTCCAGCTTGGGCGCGTGAATTGTGACATGGTCGGAGCGCTCAAAGAGCTCGTCCAGTTCCACCTTCTCCACGCCCATCTCTTCCGCTTCTTGCTCGGTTACGTAAGGATCGTACAGTACCATTTCCAGCGGCCAGACGCTCAGCAGCTTGATGACCTCGCGGCCGACTTTCGAGGCGCTGATAATACCGACGGTAGAGCCCATCAGGAAGCGCGCGTTGGAGCGGATGGCCGGGGCTCGCCAGACGCCCGTTTCGCGGAAGTTCTCGGCAAATTGCGCCCAGCAGTGGCAGGCCATCAGCAGCATCCCCACAGAGCTTTCGGCGACATTGTAAGCGATGGCGTGGTTCGCCGAAAACAGAACGATATCGCGGGGGATGAGGTAATTGTCAATGACATCTCTGGATACCACGTGTCTGATTGAGCCTGCGGAATGGGCGATGATTTTGAGCTTGTCGGCATTCGCCATGATCTCGCTGGTAATAGGGGGCGCGTTGCTCCAGCCGGTGACGAGGCCGTCGAAGCCCGCTATTTCGGCGGCGACGTCTGCGGATGTATATCGCTTGTCGGTCTCGTTGACGGTGACGTCGAAGGTGTCCAACATGCGCTTGTAATCGGCGGGGTCGAATGCCCTCTCGGTGTGACTGGCGGTCTGGATGTACCATACCCTCGGCTTGCTCATTATCGGTTCTCCTCATTCAACGCATTGCGCGACTCATTATAAGCCGTCACAGGTGTGCAGCACCAGCTTCAGTTCCGCGTTGCCACGGCATAGACCTTCGGAAGGAAGGAATGAGGCGAGTGGGGAATTGAGCAGCGGAGGTGGGCATATTGTGCGCTGAATGTGTTGAAGTCTCAGGGTCGTATCGGGAAATGGGCCGGCAGCACGGGGAAGCCTTGCGCGAGGGCGCCGAGCAGATGTGCGAAATCCGCATCGAGCTTTCGCTGCAGCGGGCCAGGCAGTGCCGTCCCGATTACCAGGTGGGCGATCTGCTGGAGCTTGCCGGCGAGCATCTGGTCTATCACGAACGCTACTGCCCGGACACCTATGAGGAGTTTCTGGGCATCTGTGAAGGCGGAAATATCGAACCCGAGCGGCTGCTAATCGGCAACGGCTATACCGACTATGTTGACGTGGTGACCGCGGGGCTTGCCGGCACCTGTGAATGTACCCATATCGCCGCCGGGCCACCCGCAACGGCTGACGGAATGTTGTATCTGGGTCAGACGTGGGATATGGACTTCGCGGCGGCTGAGTATGTGATATGCATCAGGCGCAAGCCGAAAAATGGCCCGGCGACGATAGGCATCACCACCGCGGGGTGTCTATCACTCATCGGTATCAACGAGGCGGGCATCGCAATAGGCAATACCAATCTGATCTCGAATGACGCCCGGCCGGGCGTGATCTACCTGGCGACCATCAACAATGCGCTTGGCAAGGCGACCTTTGACGAGGCAGTGGATGCGATCAAAGATGCTCCGCGGGCCTCCGGGCATCACTTCTATGTCGGCGGGCCGCAGCGGCAGATGGTGGGGCTGGAGACATCGGCGACGGCTGCGGCGGAACTTGGCCCTGACGGCTGCGGAGTGTACGCGCATACCAATCATTACATCTCACAGCAGATGCGGCAGTACGAGGGAGCGCAGGCGCCGAGTGTCAACAGCATTGATCGCCAGGGCCGCGCCCAGCAGCTTCTGCATGAGAAGTGCGGAGAGTTGGACGTCAGCGGGATGATGGAGATTCTGTCGGATCATGCGGGGGAGAACCGGATCTGTCGGCATACCGACAACCCCAGTGAGGCGGCGTCGCTGGCAGCGGTGATTATGGCACCCGAAAAGGGGCAAATGAGCTTTACTATCGGCAATCCATGCGAACGGGCGTTCACAAATCTGTGCATTTAGGCGTTACATCGGGGTGAACGGCATCGCCTGGGGAGATTCTTGGGGAAAACAAGATGAGCGTTGTGCACAAGAATAGTGTGTCGGGGCACAATTTCGCGGGTTTATCCACAGAAAACGGCCTCTGCAAGCGGTTTACCACAGACTTTTCCACATTCTGCCACCAAGCATCACCATTGTGGAAAACTGCGTACAGACGAAATTAAAGAGGCGAAAGTCCATTCTTGGGCACGCACAGAGCTATCGTTTTCCACAGTTTAGCCATGGAAAAGTGAGCACAATCAGCCGGTTATACATGCCGTAGCACGAAAGGATGGCGAGGGAAATGAAGCGCGTTCGATCAGTGCTGTTTTGTGCGATGGCGGCGGCCATTTTGATGGCCTGGAAAATGCCCGTTGCGCAGGCCCAGGCGGCTGGTGAGTTGACTATCGAATCGTGCCTGTACGGGAATATGCGGTGGTGCTGGATG
Source organism: bacterium (assembly GCA_030604405.1). GTDB lineage: Bacteria > Armatimonadota > Zipacnadia > Zipacnadales > UBA11051 > UBA11051. Next base: position 8,039 of record JAUVVY010000038.1, read on the forward strand.
CACGCGTACGGAACAGTTGTGAAGGAAGAATACAACCAGTTCCCGCTGGGGGCGGGCGTCACCCACGTCCTGATCGGGGCCTTGCCTTACATTAACCCTCCGGAGCGTAAGGAGTATGACCGCCTGGCCGGTATCACCGAAAAGGACATCGCGTTTCTGCACGAGCGCGGCATCAAGGTCTTCGGCTACCATCCCGGCACCTTTCTCTACGGCTACGAGGATGCGCCCGCGAAACGACCCAAGGGCGAGACCGGCCCGCTCAAGCAGTGGTTCGACTTCTTCGAGAGCCGCTGGGAGCAGCAGTACTCAGACTACTTCGGCAAGCGCCCCGCCACCGACCCGATGACATACCTCCAGGTGACTGCCGATGGCGAGCCCATTCCCTATAGCTACCAGGGCCCGGCCGGATACTACTTCTGCGCCAACAGCCCCGAGTTTCAAGTCTATGCCCGAGGCATCATAGACATGATGATTGACGTGGGCTATGACGGCTGCTATCTCGACTCCACAGGTGTATGGAACGCCAAGGGGGCGTGCTATTGCGAGCACTGCAGGGCAGGCTTCAGAGAGTTTCTGAAGAGCACTTGCACTGAGGCGGAGATCACCGCAATACTGGGCATTGCCGATGTGGATAAGGTCGAGCCGCCCCTGGAGAAGACAGATGATAACGCGGCGTTGTGGATGAGATGGCAGGAATTTCGCGCTCACGCCAGCCCAGACCTATTGCAGATGCTGGAGGGTTATGCGCGGCAGAAAGACCCGGATTTCGCCATATCGTGCAACTACTGCATGTCATGGAAGGACCTGCTGCAGAGCTTCCACGGTGCGTACGGGTCGGCGCTGAAGTATGACCTGATTGATGAGGCGCAAAGCTTCGGCCTGGTCGAGCACCCGCGCAAGCCGACAGTCACTGTAGCAGAGCCGGAGAATGAGCAATTCAAGAACTATGACGGCTTCCATATTACATCCCACGCCTATCAGTACCGTTATCTGAGGGCAGTCGGCGGCGACAAGGGGATAGTGATGTTGGTTGCTCTCGGCTGGTGGCATACTCCCAAGTCGCCGGGGCACGAGAACATCACCAAGGCCTGGATCGCCAACACTCATGCCAACGGGCTGGTGCCGGATGCCACCTACACATACCTCAATGTGATGAGCGCGCTGCAGCAGGACGCGGTGACGCTGTACAACAATTTCTGGAAGGACCACGCAGAGCTGTTCGTGCGTGCGAAGATGGAAGCGAATGTTGGCATCTGGACCTCGACCCAGCAAGCCTATCTCAACCAGCCGACGATGTGCTTCCCGGCCTCACAACTGCTGTGGGAGGACGGGATTCTATTCCGCGCTGTGCTGGATAGGGACATCAGTGCCGCAGGGCTGAAGGATTTGGAGGCGCTCGTACTGGCCCATGTGCCGGTGATAAGTGACGCACAATACCAGACACTCGTTGAGTTCGCGGATGCGGGTGGCAAATTGGTGCTGTTCGGTGAAATCGGCACCTATGACGAATGGGGGCGCAAGCGCGACGATGCGCCGCTGCTGGTCGGACGGGCGCAGAGCGACAAGCCGCTGCAAAAAACGATGAATAAGGGCACAGTAGGTTACCTGCCGTTGGGCGAGTGCCCGCTTGGATTCGGCGAGGGGCTGAGCCGCTGGATGAAAACAGGCATCCCTCGAGCCGAATACGACAAGACGACCTACCTGCGGCGGATACCGGCGGCGCTGCGGCAGATCATGGCTGAGCCGATGACCTGCGAGATTGAAGATAAGCCGCTGACCACGGAACTGACGGTGATGAAAAGCGCAGGCGGGCAGTATGTGGTGCAGTTGGTGAATTTCAACATCCCACTGACGAGGCACGGCAGCAAGTGGTGGCGCGACCCGCAAAAGGCCCAGCAGAGCGGGCTGAACCAAGGCTTCTTGACATTGCTGGAAGAGGGCACCTGGGGCGGCAAACCATGGCCGAAGCTGGAGGCTTTAGGTTTGCGTGGCGAATGGGATGCTGAGATACATCCGGAGAAGAACTTGCAGGTGAAGCTGCGGGTGGCGGACGATTTTCAGGTCAGCAAAGTGCGGCTGCTGTCACCGGACATGGCCGGGGAAGTATTGTTGGATTATGAAATCATAGAGCCAGCAGGCGGCCGGCTAGTCAGCTTCACCGTGCCGCAGTTGGACATATACGCGGTGGCGGTTGTCGAGTAGGGGCACGGGCGCAAGGTTAACCGTAAAGGCGTCGGGCTGGAAAGCCCGACCTACGCGTTGATCAATAATGCGGGATAGGGGCTTACTGTGCGGCCTTGATCAGGAAGGTGGCGCTGGCCAGGGGTTCGCCGTCAGGCACCGATTTGACCACCGCGCGGTAGCTGCCAGGAACCAACACGGTCGCCTCGTCACGGCCAATCCAACCGTGACCCCAGCCCTGGGGTGATTCCAGGGTGATCTCGCGGACGGCGGAGGGTATCGCCTCGCCGTGAAAGAGCCATTCAATTCTCACCACACTGCCGGGCTCGGCATTGCTGAATTTGAAGGCCATGTAGATCTTTTCGTCATCGGTGGCGAAGGTGGTTTGGGGGCTTTGCGGTTCGCCAGCTGCTGTGACACCGGCGCAGATGGTGGCATCGGTGACCTGAACGCCAACAGCCTGCGGGACAGGTTGGTCGAGTATCTTGTCGGGCGCTTGCACCACCACGAAGCTGCTTTCGCGCACCACGCCCTCGGCGGTGCTGACCGCGACTTCATAGATGCCCTTGGAGAAGCCTGCCTCTGAGGGCGATTGCATGATAGCGTAGCCCACGGCAGCGCCGGAAGTGATCTTGCCAACAAATTCCTCCGGCAGTAATTCGCCCTGCGCTTGTCCGTCATACGACCAACTCCCCGACAGGCTACGAATATCCTTTACGCCGGGGAGACGGAAGTGGCAGTAGATAATCTTGACGCCGGCAGGCAGCATGTCGGGAGTTTTCTCCGGCGCAGTTGTGCTCGTGGCAAACACCAAGCCGACGCGGGTAGGCCCCGGAGCTGGTGCCGAGGCGTCGCTGGGGCGTGCCTGGTCAATCCCCGCAGAGGGGCTCTGCTGTCCGACGGCCAGGGCCAGCACCGCACCAAGGCCGAAGCCCAGCAGCACCAGGGCGAGGTACCAGCCGGCCCGCCGGTGGCTGTGATACCCACCCACAGCAGCCAGCAGGTTGGGGTCGGTGTGATCGTCGCCGGGCTTGTGCTCTATCTGGTCCTCCGGCCTCATCGCTGTTGTGCCCCCTCCGCGGACAGCGTATCCTGTATTGTAAAACACCACTGGTGAGCCCACAGTTCCGTATTTGTGTAAAGGTCCAGCAGGCAGTCGCCCGCCTCGACCTCCTTATCGGGCGCCCAGCGGTATGTCAGAACCTGTGTGTCGCCAGGCTGGATAGCGTCGGGAAGCGCCAGCGGCTGCTCCCACAACTGCGCAGTCGGGCTGGAAGCTTGACCCGCGCGATATTGCAGATTGCTACGCTTGGCGATGGTGAGCTGCGCGCTGACTGCGGAACCAAGCTCAATGGGATGATCTGTATGATTGCTCAACTCCACCTCGATGAGCACCTGCTCGCCCGGGCGGTAAGTAGCGCGGGCGGTGCTCAGGATGCAGGTCAGTGCGGCCAGTCCCGGCGGCTGCTGGATTTCAAGAATGTCTAAGTATAAAGCTGCGTCCCTGGACATGCCCACTTTCCCGACAACCTCCAGCCGGTAGCCGCAGGGCAGCGCCAAAGGCGGCTGTGGCAGGGCAGCGACCGGCTCAATCTCGCCGAACACGCAGGATATGAGTTGGTAGCGGCCACGCAGCCGCCAGTCGCTCCGTCCGGCCGGCGGCGGCCCGGCGTACTCGCCCAGCACCTGCACACAGCACCCCAGGTATCGGAACGGCTCGTCCTTGAGTTGTCGGATGGTCACATTGACGGGGGCGCGCCGCTGCGTGTGCAGGTGCAGCGATTTGGTTTCAGCGTCCCATTGCATCGCCATACCGATGAGGGGAAAGAAGCCGGCGGGCAGGTAGAGAGTGCCATTGATGTGACGTGGCAGGCCGTCGAGGGTTCTGTTCTCCTGGCCGAGGGTGACTTGCCGGCTATTCAGATAGATGGTTGCGGTGGGCCCATGGCCGCTGACTACCATGCAGTTGCGGTCCGCAAGATACTGAACTCGGTACCCGGCCGCCGCCAGCACTGCACGAGCCGGCACCCAGGCGCGGCCATCCTGCACAAAGGCCGGCTGCGGCAGGCCGATCTGCAGACCATTGAGCAGCAGTATCACGGCCACTGCTCCGGCGAGCATCTTTCAGCCTCCCTTTTGGTGGCACGCTGGAAAGCCCGACCCACTCCTTCGGAGTAGGTACCCCACGCGTCTGTATCTGGCTTATGGCAGCGGTGGGACGATTACCGGCATGCCGCCCATGTACGGCCGCAGAGCTTCGGGCACCTCCACCGTCCCATCGGGCTGCTGGTAGTTTTCCAGGATCGCGGCGACGGTGCGGCCGGTCGCCAACCCGGAGCCGTTCATCGTATGAACGAACTCCGGCTTAGCCTCGGGGGCAGGCCGGTAGCGAGTATTGCAGCGGCGCGCCTGGTAATCGCCGTACTGGCTGCACGAGGAGATCTCAGTCCATATTTGCATCCCGGGCATCCAGACTTCCAGATCGAAGGTCTGGCGGGGCTGCGATCCCATATCACCGGTACAAAGCGCCCCGCGGCGGTACGGCAGATCCAGCATTTCCAGAATCGCTTCGGCGTTCTCGATCAGCTTCTGTAGCTCGTCGGCGGCGGTCTCGGGCGTGACGAACTTCATCATTTCGACTTTGTGGAACTGGTGCAGGCGGATCATGCCTCGCGATTCGCGGCCAGCGGCCCCGGCCTCGCGGCGGAAGCAGGCGGTATATGCGCAGTAGTGTTTGGGCAAATCCGCCGCCGCCAGAATCTCGCCCTGGTGCATGTTGGTCAGCGGCACCTCGGCGGTGGGGATGAGGTAGTAGCCGTCAAGGGTCTTGAAGAGGTCGTCTTCAAACTTGGGGAGGTTGGCAGTGCCGGTCAGGGAGGTGGCATTGGCCAGGAACGGGGGGAAGACCTCGGTGTAACCGTGTTTGCGGATGTGGGTGTCGAGCATGAAGTTGATCAGGGCGCGTTCCAGTGTCGCGCCGGCAGCGATATTAGTGACAAAGCGCGCGCCCGCGATGCGTGCTGCGCCCTCGAAGTCAAGGATGCCGAGCTTTTCGCCGATCTCCCAGTGGGGGAGAGCGTCAAAGTCGAACTGGCGGGGCTCGCCCCATGCTTTGACCACGACGTTGTCTTCTTCGCTCTCGCCAACGGGCACCTCGGCCAGAGGTATATTGGGGATCTCCAGCATCATCTGCTCGAATTCGGCCTCGACCTGCTCCAGCTCCGGCTCCATGGTGGCGATTTGGTCTTTGAGCGCGGCGACCTCGGCCTTCAGAGCTTCAGCATCGCCGCCGTCACGTATAATCTGGCCGATCTGCTGGGAAAGCTGATTGCGCCTGGCGCGGAGCTGCTCAACTTCGAGCAACTCCCTGCGCTTTTCGTCCAGCTCTATGAGCCGGTCGAGGTCAAAGTCGGACCGGCGGTTATTGAGAGCCTCGCGGATCTTCTCAGGTTCTTCTCTGAGCAGGTTGCGATCAATCATCGCCCAGCACACTCCTTCGACGGTGCCGCCGGTGGCGGTCCAACTCTCGTGGCTTCCGAATGCAACTATAAGCCAAATGATGTAGCGGCGCAAGCCGCAGCGGACCAGGCCCTTGCAGGGAACTGACGGGGACCTCAGCCGGCCCATCAGCGCTATTGGCCGTGTTGCATCTGGAACGCCAATCTGTTAGAATTGTGCCGCCCGCCACAGGGGAGTAGCAGAGCGGCCTGAGGCCGCTCCGGGAAGGCCAACAGCACGAAGAGTTTCTTCTGGTCTCCCGACCGGTCTTGCTCCGGGTGTCAGACCTTTGGCCATGCGCAATGACTGCGTGTGGCTGGATCTCGGCTGCACGCCCTGAGGAGAGAATGCTGGTGCGCAAGCCGTATTTCCCCATTGTTCTTGCCGCTTTCGTGACCTTGCCGGGCGTCGTGGTTTCCCTGGCCCACGCGGAGCTGTCGGCTCCGCTGACTGCTGTGCTGTCCGGCGCCTCCATCATGGCCGCTGCCTTCCTGCTCGTATGGGCCTGCGACGCGGCCCAGGCGGACGTGTCCCAAGCCCTGGCACTGGCCGTGGTCGCCCTGATCGCAGTGCTCCCCGAATACGCCGTGGACATGTACTTCACCTGGCAGGCGGGTCAGTTTCCTGACGGCGACTACTCGCAATACGCCATCGCCAACATGACCGGCGCCAATAGACTCATCATCGGGGTCGCATGGGCGGTGGTGGCGATCATCTTCTGGGTGAAGACACGCCGTCAGGTGGTACTGGAGGAGGAGCGCCGCCTGGAGGTGCGCTTCCTGGCGATCGCCACACTGTACGCGTTCCTCATACCGATCAAGGGAACCCTGGCCTGGTACGACGGCATAGTTTTCGTCGGGCTGTTCGTCTGGTACATAGTGCTGGCGGGGCGACGCCCGCGAGCCGAAGAACTCGAGGCCGAGGGGCCGGGGGCCTACCTTTGCAGCCTGCCGCGTGTCACGCGCAGGGTCTGGACGATCCTGCTGTTCCTGTTCGCGGCGGGGGCCATCGTCGCCACCGCCGAACACTTCTGCGAGGGGCTGCTGGGCACCGGCAAGGCCTTCGGCATCAACGAGTTCCTGCTGGTCCAGTGGCTCGCCCCGCTCGCGTCCGAGGCGCCGGAGTTCGTGGTGGCGATCCTGTTCGCCTTGCGCGCGAAAGCCGGACTGGCTCTGGGGAGCCTGCTGTCGGCGAAGCTGAACCAGTGGACACTGCTGGTGGGGATGATCCCGGGCGTGTTCGCCGTGTCGTCCGGTACCCTGCAACACCCGCTGCCGATGGGCCAGTTCCAGATGCAGGAGATATGGCTCACCGCCGCACAGTCGCTGCTGGCCGTTGTGATGCTGGCGACACTGCGGCTGTCGATCGGCCAAGCGCTGCTGCTGTTTACCCTGTTCGCCGGTCAGTTGGTCGCTCCCGGGGTCGTGGAGGCCTTCTTCGACGGGCAGGTGATGGGCTTCCGCGGCGAGCAGATGCACGTGCTGTTCTCCTTCCTGTACCTGATGGGCGCCATCTCCCTGGTGGTGGATCAGCCTCAACGTCTCGGTCACCTGTTCCTGTGGCGCCGGCCATCTGGACAGCGGACAGACCACCCGTGCGTGTGACGTGCGGAGAGCTACTGAACGCCGCTGCCCGAGCTACGCGGCGTATTGTAAGCACGCGGGTCAGCCCTTGATGACCGCCAGCGGCCGCAGACGGGCCACACGCGTGGATATGCCTGCACCGTGGCAGACGGCTACGACCTCGTCAACGTCTTTATAGGCTTCCGGGGCCTCCTCGGCCAGCGTCTTCTTGCCGACTGAGCGGATCACGATGCCCTGCTGTGTGAGCTTCGCGCGCACCTCGTTGCTGTGCTGTTTGCGCAGGGCGGCCTTGCGGCTCATGCGCCGGCCCGCGCCGTGGCAGGTCGAGCCCCAGCTCTGCTCCATGGCGCTTGCAGTGCCCACCAGCAGATGAGACGCGGTGCCCATGTCTCCGGGCACCAGCACCGGCTGGCCGTATTGGCGGTAATCATCAGGCAGCTCCGGGTGCCCCGGCCCAAAGGCCCGCGTGGCGCCCTTGCGGTGTATGCAGAGTTCCTTCTCCGAGCCGTTGACCTGATGCTTCTCGAATTTGGCCACATTGTGGGCGACATCATATACCAGCCGCAGCCCGAGCTTTTCGCTGCCGACTCTGAGCGTCTGCTCAAAGCGTTCGCGCAACTGGTGCGTGATCGCCTGGCGGTTGGCCCATGCGTAGTTGGCAGCAGCGGCCATGGCTGCATAGTAGGTGCGCCCCTCCGGCGAATCCACCGGCGTGCAGGCCAACTGTCTGTCGGGCAGCTCAATTCCGTACTTCTTGGCGGCCTTGAGCATCACCCCGATGGCGTCATCGCACACCTGGTGCCCCAGACCGCGGGAGCCGCAGTGGATCATCACGCAGATTTGGCCCACCTGCTCGAGACCGAAGGCGGCCGCGACCTGCTCGTCATCTATGCGGTCAACGACCTGGATTTCGAGGAAGTGGTTGCCGGAGCCGAGAGTGCCCAGTTGCGGGCCGCCGCGCTCCAGGGCCCGCGAACTCAGTGCCAAGGCGTCCGCACCGGGCATACAGCCACCGGCTTCGGTGTGCTGGAGGTCCTGCTCGGTGCCGTAGCCCTGGGCCACCGCCCACCGCGCCCCGTCGTTAAGCACGGCCTCCAGTTGCTTGCGGTTGAGCTTAAAGGAGCCGCTCTTGCCCACGCCGGCCGGCACGCTGCTGAAGATGCGCCCGGTCAGGTCCTCAAGTTTGTCTTCGATATCGTCCCGGCTCAGATCGCTGCGCAGCAGCCGCACGCCGCAATTGATGTCATAGCCCACGCCCCCGGGCGAGATGACGCCTTCGTGGATGTCGAAGGCCGCCACCCCTCCAATAGGAAAACCGTAGCCCATGTGGCAGTCAGGCATGGCCAGCGATTTGCCAACTATGCCCGGTAGCGTCGCGACGTTGGCGACCTGCTGTAGCGTTGGATCATTGCGCAGGTCCTCAATTAGCTTCTCATCTGCGAAAATCATGCCGTCGGTGCGCATGCCCAGGCCTTTGTCCTGTGGCACCAGCCAACGGAACTCGTCAAGCTGCCTGAGTTGTATCTGGGCCAACTGTCTCACTCCTTCCGCCGCTGTGCCGCACCGCTGCCCACTGCAGTGGCGCAGGCGATACAGTAGGGGCCGATTTCGTTGTGCAGCATCCCGCAGATGGTGCAATTGCGGTATCCCCGCTGCTGCTTCAGACGGCGCCGTTTGAGGTCGTTGGTCAGTGCCTTCAGGAAGCTTCGGCGGAGTTTTTCATCGGCTATTTCGCTGGCAGCCGCCTCGCAGAAGGCCACTTCTTCTTCGCTTAGGGCGACCTGTTGCAGCTCTGCGTCCTCAATCACAATCTGCATCGGGCGCTTCAACTGTGCAGCGATACTGCCGGCGGCGCGGCCCGCGCTGGACGCCCGGATACTTTTGACATATCTGCCGCCCAGGCGTTCGTTGAGCCGGCTGATGATCTCGTCCTGATCCATCTGCAACTGCTGAGCGGTGGCCGGCGCGTCACAAAGCACGCGCGCTTCGCCATTTTCGACACCCAGAATCTGCGTCTTGCGCGCATACCACGGCCCCACCACTTGCGGCCACAGCTCGATACACAACGTGGAGGTGCCGCGCTGCAGGTTGCCAGTGGAGGCGAGATAGTCGTTGAGCGCCCGCTGCAGCGGCCCCAACTTGCCGTCTCTCTTCCCAAGATCCCTGAAACTTCTCAAGTCGCTGTGCCTCACTGCATTTCGGCCGCGCCAGGCGTTGTCTGCTCGATTCTGCCGTCTTCGACCCGGAAAAAGTCGGCATCGCTTCGCGCGGCCAGGACTTCATTCAGCACCGGACTGGTGATGATTAGCCCCTGCAGGTGCTGAACCAGTTCCAGGATGCGGCTGCCGCGGCAGACATCAAGCTCGGAGAGGCAATCATCGAGCAGCAAGAGCGGCGGCTCCCCACGCCATGCCGTCACCACATCGGCCTGGGCCAGCTTCAGGCTCAGTGCCGCGGTGCGCTGCTGGCCCTGCGAGCCGTACCTGCGCAAGGCCGTACCGTTGATGATGATGGAGAAATCGTCGCGGTGCACGCCGACGGTGGTATAGCCGTACTCGACATCGCGGTCCTCGTTTTGTGCCAACAGCTCTGCAAAGCGCCCCTTGCGCGCCTCGTCATCATCACTGTCGGCCAAGTCGCCCCGGTAGCAAAGCACCAGCCTCTCCGCACCGTCGCTAAGATCACCGTGCACCAGTTCGGCGGCCTCGCTCAGCGTCTGTGTGAACTCCTGCCGGTCTGCGGCGAGTGCCGCTCCCGCTTCGATAAGCTGGGTGTCCCACGGTCCCAGGCCGCTGCGGGGCGCATCGGCATGGCGGATGGATTTTAGCACTTGATTGCGCTGGCTCAAAGCCCTGCGATAGCGCTGCAAGTCATCGAGATAGCGGGGCCGCAACTGAGCGGTGGCCACATTCAGAAATCTGCGCCGGTAGCCCGGCGAACCCTTGACGATATTGAGGTCTTCGGTGGAGAACATCACCACCGGCACGCGCCCGATCATCTGCGAGACGCTGTCAATGGCTGCGCCGTCCATCTTGACCTGTTTGGCCGTGGTGATCTGTTCGGCTTCGCCGGCGTGCTCACCGGGCAGGGTTATCGAGATATTCGTTGCCTGGTTCTGCGTGGAGACAAACTGCCCCTGCAGGCGGCTGTGGGGCGCGCCGGAGCGGACAAGCTGGCGGTCAATGTGCGTGCGTGGTGACTTGGTGGTGGCCAGCAGGTGGATGGCTTCGAGTAAGCTGGTCTTGCCAGACGCATTGGGGCCGACGATAATAGTCAGCCCCTGTGAGAATTCCATCTGCAGCTCCGGATAGATGCGAAAGTTCTCCAGAGCGAGTTTGGTGATGTGCAATCCCGGCGCCTCACATGATCTGCATGGGCATTAGGACGTACAGGTAGTTCTCATCGTCCGCGGGGCGCAGCAGGCCGGAGTTGAGCGGGCCGGAAAGCTCGATGAGCAGCTCTTCGCTGTCAATTGCCCCCAGCATATCGAGCATGAACTCGGCGTTGAAGGCGATCTCGGCCTCGTCTCCCTCCAGCGAGATCTCGAGGGTCTCTTCAGCCTCACCGACATCCTGGCTCTTGGCGCTGACCGTCAGGGTCTCGCCTTTAGCGCGCAAGACTACTCGGTAAGCGTCCTGCCTGGCGACGACAAGCGCGCGGTCCAAAGCACTTGCAAGTTCATCGCACTTGACAGTGATCTTCTTGTCGCCACCTGTAGGGATCACTTTAGGATAGTTGACGAACTGCCCATCAATGAGCCGCGAACCAATCACCGTCCCGCCCACGACGAATTCAACCTGATTCTGAGAAATGTGTATCTCGGCTTCTTCTTCGGCGTCCGGGTCAAGTATGCGCTGCAGCTCGACCAATGGCCGACGCGAAATGATCGCCTCCTGATCGCGCTGGACCTCGGAGGCAAGCAGGCTCTCATACAGCGCCAGGCGATAGGTATCGGTAGCGACCGTCTCCAACTTCTTGCCTGATATCTTGAGCAGCGTGCCGGTTAGGATCGGCCGCGTCTCGTCGGTGGAAGTGGCGAAGACTGTGCGGTCTAGAATATCAAGTAGATCGGCCTGCGTCATGGAGAAGCTGGTAGGGTCGTCAAGCTCGGGAAGCTGCTGAAAATCGTCGGCCGGCAGACCGCGGATATCAAAGTCCGAGTGCTTGCCGGTTATCTTCAAGGAATTGCTTTCGTCGGCGGCCAAGCTCACCGGTCCCGGCGGCAGCCTTCCCGCCAGATCGGTCAGAATCCGCGCCGGCACGGTTATGGTACCTTCCTCGGCCGCCTCTACCGCCATTGTCGTCTTCACGCCGATGAACTCCATGTCGGTAGCTACCAGGATTAAGTTGTCCGCAGCCGCCTGCAAGAAGATGTTATTCTGGATCGGCTGAGTGCTGCGGCCAGATACGCCCCGCGATACAAGCTGCACCTTCTCATACAACGTGTGCTGCTCACAGGTAACGCTGAACATGCTCAAACTACCTCCCTTGGATATTCATGCTTCGACGAGCTCAGTAGAGACACTTCGACACTTCGGCGGGCTCAATACAGGCAAAGCTCAAAAAAAGCCGCCCGGATCAAATCCACAAACAGCCACGTCCCCACGCCAGACCGGTGTGACAACGCGCCTGGCCATCTGTTTCCTCACCGGCTACCGCCATGCCTGCTTGCCCACCGTAAACGGATCAGGCATTAGATGCAACGGTGCCGAAAGCCTGGTAGAAGTCTGTATGGATTTGGACTGCATAATTGTACATCTCTTGTCGGGTACTTGTCCACTGTTGCTATCCACATGCCAGGTGTTAAGAGCCAGATTCGTGTCTGTGAGATGTGGCTGAATTGAATGCTCTGTAATCTTCGGAGGTGGTATGCAAACAATAGATGTTTGAGGGCGAGATATAGGTTATCCCCGGGTTGTATTGGTACTAGATTCTATATTAAAGGCTAGTAGTCGTAGTAGTAGGCACGTGGATTTGGTGGAAAACTAGCTCTAGGTCAAGCGCCGCAGTACCTCGTCGTGTTGATAAGGCTGGTGAAAGACAGCAAGCCCTGTCCACATTACCCACATCCGCGAAAGTTACCCACATTTTCCTCAGCCTTTTGCACAGGTTGTCGTCAGGAAATCTAGAGCACACAATTACAAGGCAATGTCAACTGCAAGTCCAGGCTGCGGTGTTGACCATTACAGAATGATGCCTCGTGACAAGGAAAATTCCGCGCCGGCACGGAAACAACCTGCCAATGGAGATGTATAGCCTCCCGGGAAAAGGTGTTTGAGCATGACTGAACGGAAGCAGGCGCGGCTGGCTTTTCTGGGCGTGGGCCGGACCTGTGGGACAGCGCGAAGGCTCTGGCTATCGGTGAGGCCATCCATGACAGCGTCCAAAGTTGTTGAGTGAGCACAATGAATTGCGCCCCTACGGCCGACGCTGTGATGCGACAGGCAAAACGTTCTACCGACAATTCGTACAGGCACCCGCCGTGTGCCTTCACCTTGCTACCAGGGCTTACTTAAGTTAATGTTAGATGTGCAGTGCGGGATGTGGTGCGGAGACGGGGCGGCACAACGCTGTGAACAGAAGGTGGGTTCCCGATGGCTGAGCCATCAGCACAGCATGGACTGGCACTGGTCTTCACCGACATCGAGGGCTCGTCGGCGCTGTGGGAGCAGTTCGGCGATGACTTCATGGTGGCGATGGAAGCTCACAATGAGCTGCTGCGCGGGCTGTGCGGAGACCTGCGCGGTGAAGTCGTCAAAGAAGAAGGCGATGGCTTCTTCATTGTGTTTTCAGAGGCTGAGTCGGCCCTGAGGTTCGCCTTGCAGGCCCAGCAGCGGCTGCAGGAGTACAACTGGGCGCAGCACGGGCCGCAAAGCGTGCGAGTGCGGATGGGGCTGCATTTCGGTGCTGCCTGGCAGCGCGGAGAAGACTTTTTCGGGCCGGAGGTCAACAGAGCGGCGCGGATCTGCGAGGCGGGTCATGGCGGGCAGATCCTGGCAACAGAAGCGTTCATGGATGCCTGCGGAGAGCCAGAGAGCGAAGTGGTCATAACTGACTTGGCCCGGCATCGCCTCCGCGGCCTGGGCGAGCCGGAGCATCTCTACCAGCTAACGCTGGAGCACTGGGAGCAGCAAGAATGGCCGGTGCTGCGCACGGTTGATGATGTGCCCACGAATCTGCCGGCGCAGGTGACCAGTTTTGTCGGACGGGAGAAGGAGCTTAGCGATCTCGCGGCCCTGCTGACCGATCAGGAAAAACGCCTTATCACACTCACCGGCCCTGGCGGCAGCGGCAAGTCCCGGCTGGCGCAACAGGCAGCCGCCCACGTCATGGAGCATTTCCCCGACGGCGTGTTCTAGATTGAGCTGGCAGAGATCACCTCGCCTGACGCTGTAGTTGGTGCCATCATGCAGGTGCTGAAGATAGAGCCAGCCCCTGAGAAGTCGGCCGTTGAGCAGATCGCCCAATACGCAGGTGGCCGCCAGCTATTGGTTGTCCTGGACAATTTCGAGCATGTAATCGCCGCAGCCGACACGGTCGCTGACATAGTCCAGCACGCCGATGGAATCAACCTTCTGATCACCTCCCGCGAGATACTTCGCGTTGCGGGCGAGCATATCTATAAGGTCATGCCGCTGGTGGTGCCGGAGCCGCCGATCAACTGGCAGACACTGTCGCAATATGACAGCGTGCATCTGTTTCTGGACCGGGCCCAGGCGATCGCCGGGGAATTCGAGATTACTCTCGATAACGCCGCCGCTGTTGCCGAAATCTGCATGCGCCTCGATGGGATCCCGCTGGCTTTGGAATTGGCCGCGGCCTGGATACGCGATTTCACGCCCGAGCAGATAGTGGAGCAACTCGGCCCGCAGTCCCGTGTTCTGACTTCGCGCGTGCGCGGGGTTGCCGACCGGCAGCGCACCCTCCAGGACACTCTCGAGTGGTCCTACCGTCTGCTGGAGGAAGACGAGGAGCGCGTGTTCCGCATGTTGTCGGTGTTTCAGGGCGGCTTTTTCCCGGATGCCGCCGAGGGCGTCTGCGGAGCGGGCGCTACCGACAGCGTCATCAGCCTCCACGATAAGTCACTGCTCTACACTCGCGAAGTCCTCGGCCGACGGCGCTACTACATGCTCGAAACCATCAAACAGTTCGCTGCCGACAGGCTGCAGGACGCCGGCGAAGAACAGGACGTCAGAGCCGCCTTCCACACCTACTTCACGGCGGCGGGGGCTGCCCTGTTCGAGCCAATCGCGGGACCAGAGCCAGGTCCCTCATTCAGCGAAGGGGAGACCGAGCTTCCCAATCTCTCTCAATGCCTCCACTACGCTGCTCTGGAGCACCGCCCCGAAGGCATCGAGGGCCTGACAAAAGCATTGAACACTCTGGTCAACGGCAGGCCCGCGATTGCGCGGTCGCTGCTGCCGGTTGCCGAGGAGGCCTGGGGCTGGGCGCAGCAGCATCCCGGACAGCCGTGGACATACTGTCTCGCGCACACGGTCCTCGTTCAACTCCACACCGCCTATGAGTTCCAGAGGGCCCTTGACATCGCAGATGACGTACTCGCTGCAATCAAGGCATCACAGGACGAGAGCCGTATCTGGAGGTGTTTTGTGGTCCTCTGTCATTGTGCGCTTGATACGCGGGATTCGGATCTGGCCCGGCGCTGGGTTGATGAAGCCGAGCAGTACATGCCAGCACCGGAACGCTGCCTGGAAATGGCCCTTATCTACACCTTGCTGGGCATGCACGACCGCGCTATCGAGTGTGCGCGATATGTTCTCGCGCAACTTCCTCAAGACGGTCCCGGTCGCAACAGATCGGCTGGTCTCTCTCGTCTCATCGCGGCGGCCCTGCTCGGCGGACGAATCGAGGAAGCGTATCGAGCATCAGTGGAGCTTATCGCAGTCGGCGAGTCGGCACTGCGGGGTGATCCGATGGTCGAGTTCTACACAACTAGGGATGCCATCGCTCCACATGCCCTGACCGGGCGCGTAGCGGAGGCAATTCAACTTGCTCGCGAGGCCGCCCGCATGGCGTCGTCATTCGCGCCGGAGACGGCTGCCATCAAATTGGCCGGGACTCTCCAGCCCATCAACTACGCGCAATTGTGGGCTCTGGGCGTGGAGTTGGCTGACGACCTGTATCCAGATTGGCCGCCACCTGAATTGACAGGAGATCGTCTGGTCTGGGCGGGCATAACGATGGGCGAGGCCTGTGCGCGCACCGGTCGCGCCGACCGTGCCGTCAGCGAAATCGAGCGCGTTCTCAACGCTGACTGGGACTGGGATGGCGACGAACGCTCCTCCGGCCGCGCTCTCAAATGCACCGGCGAGGTCCTCCGCGTCACTGGCAACCTCGCCGAAGCCGCCAGCGTCACCGAGCTCGCCGCCCGCCTCCTCGACAACCACCCCTTCCTCAAGGGCACGTGCGAGGACCTGCTCGACCTCATCGGCGAAGATATGGAGCCAGAAGAATTTGAGGCGGCGCGGCAGGCGGCTGCCGACCTCAAACCCTCCGAGGCTATAGAACGCGCCCGCGAGGCGTTGGGAGTTTGATGGGGAAAGCGGAGAGATCCTTTTTTCCTAGCACACAGGCTGGAAAGCCTGTGCCACGCGATAAGAAAGGGAAAAAGGGGTCTGTCCCTTTTTCCGACACTGCGCCAGGCGATCTTCCCTGCACCCACGACGCCGCGGCGTGGTCACTCGCCGGAATCTTTATCTTCTCTCTGCTCGCAGAGCCATTCGCCGTAGGCGCAGCACGCCAAAATCAGCACCTGTACGAACGCGTACAGGAGAATCGCCGCCGCCAGAGCGGCGAGTCCATAGGCTACAAGCACTAAGCTGAGAGAGAAACTGGCCTTGCCAGGTCCGGAGGTCACCGCTATAGCTATGATCGCCAGGGCGGAGCCGATCACATACACGAATACCAAGTAGCGCAGGGCCTTGTAGAGATACGTCGCAGACGCGAAAAACTTCTCACGATACGATTTGTCATTACTAGAGTTCAGTAGCGCCATTTCATCAACCTCAACTGTGAGTAACGATGCTACATCGCTGGTGCGGCCATTGCCGTATATAACCTCATTATACCCGACTTCGTCAAGTTCCTGCTCAAGATTGGCACAAGAATCGCTAAGTAGTATAATTAGCCGCAGTGATAATGCTTGCAGTGCGGCTGTGAGGGTGTTGCTTTGATGACGCAGACAGATACCAGACAGTTAGTTGAAGAGATAGACCGCCTGAAACGTGAAAAACGTGCGGTAATCCTCGGCCACAACTATCAAATCCCGGAGGTTCAGGACATCGTCGATTACTTAGGCGATTCGCTGGAGCTGTCGCGGATCGCGGCTGGGACCGACGCTGAGGTCATCGTTTTCTGCGGCGTGCACTTCATGGCCGAGACCGCCAAGCTGCTCTCCCCGGAAAAGACGGTCCTGCTGCCTGACAAGGACGCCGGCTGCCCGATGGCCGATATGGTGGACCCGGAAGCGTTGCGGAAGTTCAAGCAAGAGCATCCCGGTGCGCCCGTGGTCGCCTACGTCAATACCTCGGCGGCGACCAAGGCCGAAAGCGACATCTGCTGCACCTCGGCGAATGCCGTAGAGATCGTGCAGAGCCTCGACGCCGAAGAGGTCATCTTCATTCCCGACCACCATCTGGCCGGCTGGGTGCAGGAGCATACGGAGACTAGAATGATCGCCTGGCAAGGCTACTGCCCGACCCATATCCGCATATCGCCTCAGGCTATCAGCCAGGCCAAGGACAAGTATCCGGACGCGGCTGTGATAGTGCACCCCGAAACTCCGGCGGAGGTCCGAAAGCTCGCCGACGCGGTGCTCTCAACCGGCGGGATGGTACGGTATGCTCGCGAAACGGACGCCAAAGACATCATCCTGGGCACCGAGTACGGAATGGCCTATCGGCTGCAAAACGAGAACCCCGACAAGACCTTCTATACCATCCAGGCCGCGGTTTGCCCCAACATGAAGAAGATAACACTGCCCAAGGTCGCTGAGGCCTTGCAGAAGATGCAGTACCCCATCGAAATACCCGAGGACATCGCCGCCAGAGCCCGCGGCACAGTCGAGCGGATGCTGCAGGCAAGCGGATAGGCCGGGTGAGTTCGTGCTGGAAGCTCGCCGGCTGTACCTGTTCAGCATACTCACCATACGTTTTGGAACGCGTAGCGCGGCCTGAGCTTTGCAGCTTTTGCAAAGGTCAGGGGAGAATGCGTCAGCATTCTCAGCTTCCAGCCCGCGAATGCCTTATAGGTCGTCCTTATTCCCATACCGAAGGAGACAGACATCTGATGAGAGGACTTGACGAGTTCTCGCTCGCACTGGCACTCACCGCAGCCGTGATGGTCTGTGCCACGACCGCCAGGACACAGGATGCAACAGACCCGGCGAAGCTGGTCTATCCTGAGGGCAAGCGCTTTCCCCTGGGGCTGTACTCGATCGGCAACACCGAGGCGATGGCTGAGGCCGGAGAAGCCGGCTGGATCATAGGCCACACGTATGGCTTTAAGCCGGATTATCTGGACCTGACCAAAGAGGCCGGCTGGCTGGCGCTGGCCCATCTTATGGGCAAAACGAAGGTACAGGTTCCTGTAGAGAGACCAGCCGATGCCGGGGACCAGCCCAGGGCAGACCCGAAAGCCGACAAAGCGCAAGCTGCCAATGCAGAGGAAGCCGGCGAGACGGGCAAGACATTCAAGATAGAAGAAAGACCTCAGACCGAGGCGGAGGCCAAGGCCGACATGGAGGTACTGGCGGCCTATGGCAACCTCGCGTGGTGGGATTTTCCTGAGGAGTTGCGCTACTGGCGCGAGAATGAATATGACCTGCTCAAGAACCTGAGCGCGTGGACGCGCAAGTACGATCCCCGCCAGCGCCCCAACTACATGTACATCCCCGGCCACTATACCGCAGAGGCTGTGGCGAAGTATGTTGAGTACCTCGACATCATCGGCTGCGGCACCTACACCGAGTACGCTCACCAGCCGCGTGCCTGGGTGCGCTGGCGGACGGAGGAATGCATAAAGGGCATCGAGCTAGCCGGCTATGAGGTCGGCCCCGATTACAAGAACGGCCAGAGGACCCTGATCGGCATCCCGATGCTGTTCTACGACAAGGACGACAAGTTCGATGTCATCACGCCGGCGGAGGCTTATCACGACTTCTGGTCCTGCCTCGCCTCCGGTGCCAAGGGGATACTGGTCTTCTCCTACTGGCACAAGCGCGACCTGCAAATTCTGCAGAGAACCTGGGAGCACGGCTACAAGCGGGCCGCTGCCAACCTCATGAGCGATGGCAAGCTCGACCAGGCGATACTGTTTGGCGAAGATGTCGAGCTGCAGGTGGAGATCACCGGGGGCTCGCCGACGACAGTGAACTTCCGACCCTACGGCTATGCAGAGGATATCTCTTGTCCGTCCGTCAACGTGCTGGCCAGGGCCTACGAGGGCACGCTGTACATCATCGCCGTTAGCTCGCAGGAGCGGCCCGTCGCCGCCAAGATCAACGGCTTGCCTGAGGGCATAGGCGAGCTTGAGGTGCTCTTCGAGGACCGCCCCCAGGACGAGGGCGGCAGCAAAGTCGCGGTGACCGACGGCGCATTCGAGGACAGCTTCGGCTGGCTCGGCGTGCACGTTTACAGGGCAGCAATGCCGTAATAAGTGCGGCGCAGTGTTGTGCGAGCAGGAATCGCGATCTCGGCGGCGAAAATATACTGGGCCGAGGTGGAGTGGGACGGAGCATATCACAACGGCCACAGGCCACGGTTCACCAAAGATGGCCAGTGCATGTCCAGGAGCGAACAAATGCCCGAGATCAATCTAACTCAGGCGGAGGCCGATGCACTAATTGCGATGGAGAAGCACCGTGCAGATGACGAGAAGTGGCACTACCCGGATATGGGTGGCTCAGTGTGCATACCGCTAGTGTCTGCGGACAAACGGGAGAACTTCCTGCTCGATATCGAACGAGGGGGCATTGACGCAGCGAAAATCAAGTACCAAGACCGCGCTCGGCAGGTAGTTGTGCTTTGCCGCTTAGACTTGGCAGGACCGACGCACCGAAATCCAGACGGACAGGAAATCTCTACTCCACATCTGCACTATTATGTGGAAGGCTACGGGGATAAGTGGGCAAGGATTGTTACTGAAAGTGATTTCCCTGACATTACGGATGCCTGGGAGACGCTGCAAGCATTCATGCGCTTCTGCAATATCACACAGCCGCCCAGCATCGTCCGGCAGAGGTCGCTATTTGGATGATCAATGAGATTGAGGCTCTGCTAGATCAATACGTTGAGTGGTTGAAGGATAAGACAAACCTTCGCCAGGTCACTGATGATTGGGTAGAGATTACGACGCCCTACCTGGATCGCCATAATGACTATCTGCAGATCTACGCGAAGAGGACTGGGGAGGGATACATCCTCACTGACGATGGTTATGTTCTCCGAGATCTGAAGCTCTCTGGCTGTACGCTGGACACCAAGAAACGGCAGGACCTTCTCAGGATCACTTTGAATGGATTTGGCGTCCAGCTCAATAGCGAGGCACTGCAGGTCAGAACATCCCCCGATAATTTTGCACTCAGGAAGCACAATCTGATTCAGGCGATGCTGGCAGTAAATGACCTCTTCTATTTGGCTGTACCAATGGTGGCGAGCATTTTCCTGGAAGACGTTACCTCGTGGCTTGATCTGCACGCTATCCGCTACACACCGCGCGTGAAGTTCGCCGGGAAGACGGGATATGACCATGTGTTCGACTTTGTGATACCCAAGTCTCGCGCTTATCCGGAGCGCATTGTACAGGCCATCAATGTCCCGAAGAAGTCCAATATCCAGAACCTGGTATTGCAGTGGTTTGATACGCGTGATGTCCGGCCTCCCGATTCTCGGATGTTTGCATTTCTTAACGACGCTGAGGCTAAGATTACAAGCTCCCTGCTTGACGCGTTGCGTAACTACGATGTTCGTCCCGTCCCTTGGGCAGAACGCGAAACTGTTAAAGATGAGTTGGTGGCGTAACGTACTCAGTACGATCCGTCAGCTAGGACAAGAGTAACGCCTATTGGCCAACAAAACGCGATACATGCGCAGCCCCGCCGCGGGACAAGCAGCGGGGCTTTGCTTTTGTGAGAGGACTCACATACGACGAGGGCGAATAGCCTCGTGCAGCCGTCATGTGCCACACGGCAAAGACGGTACGTCATGATTCGGAGGGCAACGATGCGCAACGCAGTTCACTTCGGCCTGGCACTACTGCTCGTGAGCATCCCGGTGTCTGCCGCGCCGGACATCAGCAAGCAGGACGGTCTCTACATCCTGGAAAATGAGCTTTTGCGCGCTGAGGTCAAGTACTCCGAACTCTACCGCCTGACCTACAAGCCCACCGGCAAGGAGCTGATGACACCCGGCTGGCACGGCGTCATCAATCTCTGCGGCAAATCCAAGGTCCCGGGCAAAGACGAACCAACCTGGCTTTTTCAGGACTCTCTGGGCAGGAACCGCAAGTACCGGATCGAAACCGCCGACGATCAGGCCACTCTCATCGTCAACTTCGACTGGGTGGCGAGGCCGGATGACCAGCCTCCCTACTATGCCGTTGAACAGAAGCTGACCATATTCGATGACAAGCCCTACCTGCGGGTGCGCTATCACATCGTCGCCAAGCAGCCGCCTGACCCGCCCCCGGCCAGCTTCATGGTGCAGTCCTCCGGCACGCAGGGAACGCATTTTGTCGAGCCGGACGGGGAATTGCGAGTGGAAAAGCTTGGCGATGCGCGGATGGCGGGCATGCGCACCGACCCCGACAGTTACTGGTTCGCCATCTGGGACCAGCCGTCCGGGCATTTCACCGCCTTCTTGCGCCCCGGCCAGACCGACCCGACGCGCTGCGTGTTTTGCAAGGACTCATGGTACGTCTCGCGCTGGTCCGAGCCATTCCTGGGCGAGCCGGGCCAGAGCCACGCCGAAGAGCTGTGGATCATCGCCGGCAAGATTGACGGCGAGGCCCCCGCGCCAATTGCCGAGGCGGCGCACGATGGCTACGCCTTTGCCGAAAAACATGAGCCCATTCTGGCGACGCTTCAGAGCCCCTACGTTACCCACGAAGAGCTGGTCGAACAGGCGCAGCGTTTGCGCGCCGACGGCAAGGGCGATCACATCGTATTCAAGAACGAACGCCTCTATGTGGACGGCAAGCCGTTTCTGCTCTTTGCCCCGTGGGGCACTTATGAGGACAGGCTGCCTACTTACAAGAAGTATCACCTGACCGGCGTCTTCGGGCCACCTCGGCACCTGGATGCCTGCGCCGAGCACGACCTGATGCTGGTGACTGCAGCCCTCGAATGGCCCAAGTACAGGGGCGAAGAGTTGGAGGAGCACATAGAAAAGCTCAAGGACCATCCGGCGGTCCTCGCCTGGTTCTTGCAAGATGATTTTCCCGGCAACCTGGAGATGCTGGCCAATATCGAGGCGATCCGCAAACACGAAACCCACATCCCGACCGTTGCCGATGTCGTCGGCTATGATGCCTCCCGGCGACAGGCCAGCGCCTTTGTGGACATCTGCGCGCCGTACACGTATCCGGCACCGGTTCACACGTATCGCTGGTATGCCCACTATCTCGAGCACGATCAGAAGATCATGGACCGGCAGTTCAACTGGACCTGCCCGCAGGCGCGGACCTATTCGGGCTTTGCCCGCACCGGCCAGTCCACCGACTACTTTGTGGACTATCCGACCGCCGCCCAGATGCGCCTGCAGACCTATCTCGGCTTGGCTCACGGCATCCGCGGCTTCATGTACTGGCCCGGCCGGGCGCTAGTTGACTACAAGCTTTCCGAGTTGGGCATCCTGTGCCTGGAAGTCGAGCCGGTTACCGACCTGATTGTCGAGGCTGAGAAGAACTACGAGGCCGCCTCCGCCGATAACGAGCAGATAGAAGTGCAGCGGATTGACTGGGGCCAGCACACGCTGCTTTTCCTGATTAACTATCGCGACAAATCCGAGCGCTGGCCGACGGGTAAGCTGGCACGCAAATTCAGGGTCACTGTCAAAGATGTCGCGCCCGACGTGAGGGCCTACAGCATGACCTTCGACAAGGACCTGCACATCGGCCGGGCGACAAAGTCCGGAGATGATTTGCAGTTTGAGGTATCAGGGCTTGACGTGGCGGCGATGGTGCTTTTGACCGGAGACGGCGGCTACGCCACAAGCCTGCAGCGCGAGCTCGAGCAAAGAGAGGCGGAAGCCACCGAGTTTGCCACCACCACGAACAAGTACATGGCCGGGAAAGTTTACGGACTGCTCAGCAAGCTGGCCGGCATGAACGCGCCGCTGGGACGCGGCCCCGAGTTGTACAATGAGGCGGTCGCGCGCCTTGATACAGAAGATACCTTCACCGGCCAGCGGCAGGTGGCCCGGCTGTTGCGGCAGGCGATGGGCGAGGCGCTTGCCCAGGCCGATGAGCTTGCCGATTATGCGCCGCTGTATGCCCAAAATAGCCTGCTCATCAACGTCTGGAAGCTGCCGCAGTTCATGGCCAGCTTCAATTTCCGGGCGCTCAACGAAGGCCAAGCGGCGAGTCTTGACCCAGCACCGGCAATAGAGCCGATGTCTCCTGCAGCCGAGCCGGAACAAGCCACGCCTATTGAGATCGGCAATATCATTGCCGGTGGCGAGGGACGCGGCAGCAGCGGCCATGTGGCCGACCTGCAGGCCGCGACTACCTACTGCGTATTCCTGCACTCCGGAGGCTATGCCCTGCCCCTCTATTCCGACGAAACAGCGTACCTGGCCGGCAACAGTGATTTTGTGGGTCTGCCGAACGACAACCTCGCCCTGACGGTTTCGCTGTGCCGGCCGGCGGAAGGCATGAAGCTTCACTTCACCGCACCCAATACCGCAAAGGCGTTCGGCGTCCTGGCCGCCGCGCCGATGCAGATCGGCCAGGAGGTAACCGGCCCTGAGCTTGCGGCAGCGAGTCCCGTCGCAGTCTATGAGCTGCCGGCGAAAAAGGGCGACTCCTTTGAAGTCACGATGCAGAGCGCCGAGGGCTGTCACTTCGATCTGATACTATGTCAGGCCCATCCGCGCTGCGGACAGGTTCTGGCCTCGGGCCGCGCGGATGGCAAGGAGCCGCTGGCCTTGCGCTGCACGCTGCCTGATGAGGCGCCGCTGACAGTGGTCGTGGAGCGGGTGACAGGAGACGGGCCGTTCAGTCTCGCGGCGCACAGCATCGAGGAGCAGGTGCTGCCGCACGAGGCCGTGAACCCCTTTGCCGGCGTCAGGTTCGCTTTGTACGGGAAGGACACGTCTAGTTTCGTGCATATTCTGGCCTCCCACGGCATGAGCGGCGATCTGCTGACGGGCAAGTTGGCCGATGCCGACCTGACCAACTATGATGTGTTGATCATGCTGACCAACTGCATCATGTACGATACCGATGACGAGCTCCAGACCAACGCCGACAAGCTCAGAGAATTCGTACACGCCGGCGGCGATATCGTCGCCTTTCAACAGAACGGACGTGCTACCTGGGACAGCTCGATCTTCCCCTACGACATGGGCCTGATAGTAGGCAGATCTACGACGAATCCTGTCCTGGTCGACGAGCGGCTTTTTGGCGGGGCAAAGGCCGATGCGTTCGGTGGCTATGTGGTAGTCTATTACCCGATAGATGTGGCCGGCACGGACAGCAACTGGCGCTACCTGGCATACGCTGATGACGACAAGAAGCAAGGCGCGATCGCGGTATGCAAATACGGCCAGGGCCAGGCGCTGATTAACCAGTTCGCCGTTCTGGATCGCATTGGCGAGCCGGTGATGCGCAGTCTGGTGCAGCAGACCGTCCGCTACGTGCTCGACGAGCGGGAGCACGCTGCCAGTCCGCGCTCTGGCCCTGTATCGCATGGAGCACAATATCAATCCTGGGCCGCATTATTTGCTGACGCGTAGGTCGGGCTTCCAGCCCGACTCGGAAAAAGGAGATGTTCAAATGCACCTTGGCCTAGTTACCTACAACCTCGCCGCAAACTGGGACCTCGAGCAGTTAATCGCCACCTGTGAAGCGACCGGCTTCGAGGGGGTCGAGTTGCGCACCACGCATGCTCACGGCGTCGAGCCGGAGCTTGATGCCCAGCAGCGCGCGGCTGTGCGCAAACGCTTTGAAGACACCGATGTGGTGCTCTGGGGCCTTGGCAGCACCTGCGAGTACCACTCGCCGGACCCCGACGAACTGCGCCGTAATATCCAGACGACCTCTGACTTCATTGACCTGGCCCGCGATGTCGGGGCCAGCGGCGTGAAGGTGCGACCCAACGACCTGCCTGAAGAGGTCCCGGTCGAGCAGACTCTGCGCCAGATCGGCGAAGCCCTGGCCGAGTGTGGCGACTATGCGGCCGACAAGGGCGTCGAGGTGTGGCTGGAGGTTCATGGCCCGGGCACCTCGCATGTCCCCCATATCAAGACTATCATGGATGTCGCGTCTCATCCGCAGGTCAAGGTCTGTTGGAACAGCAACGATGTCGATGTCGTGGACGGCTCGATTGTGGACAACTTCGCGCTGGTCAAGGACAAGATCGGCTCAGTACACATGCGAGATTTGTATCTGCAGGACTACCCATTCCATGAGCTGGTTGCGGGCCTGAAGAGCATCAATTACGAGGGCTTCTGTCTGGCGGAGATACAGGCCAGTGACGATCCCGAGCGCGTCATGCGCTATTATGCGGCCCTGTGGCGGGAAATGACGAAATGAGGCTAAGCGGAGCGGCAGAGGGCTCCTGGTGCTTATTCTCAGAACTGATACTGCATTGCCCACAACCCAAGCCAGCGGTAGGACAGGCCTCTTGCCTGTACGTTGTAGGGCGCGGGCTTGTACCGCGCCGGTCGTAAAATGTGTGCGGCGGGGCACAAGTCCCCGCCCTACAGAATGTCGGTCGTACAATATCTCTCTGGCAAACACGACACGAATTTCGAGAAACAGCGCTAGCGTTGCTCAGGCCGCTTCCAGCGCCTCTTCTGCGCGGTGCCACAACAGCCACACCATCAGCAGGTGCGCCAGGGCCGCGAAGACCATACCGCCAAAGAGCGCCGCCCCTGGCGGGCCCGACAGCGCAATATGCGCCGTCAGGTAGAACAGTAAGAATGCCGGCACGCTGGCAAGCGCCAACTCCACGCGCTGCGGGTCGAGGCTCAGGCAGGTCATCAGCCCCAGGCCGACGATGCACATCGCCACAAAGGCGCCCAACACCAGGCCGATGATGATGTTGCCAATCGCCCCGCCGTGGGCCAGTACGTACAGAAACATCAGGCACAGGCCTGCTCCGGTCTGTCCGAAGTAAAAGCTAAAAGTCGCCGCCACCCAATTCGCCGGCTTTCCCACCGTTCCGTTGGTACCTCTCAATCATTATCGCGTGGGTCGGATGCCCGCCTCAAATTCATCAACGCACTCGCCATTATATCACCACAGCGTACCGGCGACAAATGCTGCCTCTCTGCATCCTGGATTGCTCAGATACAATATACTTTCCAGCGCACTGTAGCAAGGAATCCCTGGCACCTGCAGCGAAATATGACTCCAGCGCTTTGTTGTCCCGATTCGCCGATGTCCCGTTAGCCTTTGCCGTCGCGTAGGACAGGTGACCCGCTGCGCGGGTGCCCGCCTGTCAATGCCGTTCATTGATAAGGAGTGAGCATATTGAAGACCTGGAAAGTCGTTGTCACCGACTACATTGAAGATGATCTGGACTGGGAAGCCGAGAAGTTCGCGGAGATGGCCAATGTCCAATTCGAGACCTACCAGCTCAAGCTAGCCCCCAAAGAGGAGGTCATCGAGGCCTGCAAAGACGCC
This sequence comes from bacterium, assembly GCA_030604405.1. Lineage (GTDB taxonomy): Bacteria > Armatimonadota > Zipacnadia > Zipacnadales > UBA11051 > UBA11051. The sequence goes on from JAUVVY010000038.1 coordinate 34,168, forward strand.
GACATCATCCTCGTCAACATGGTCAAGTTTGACGCCGAGGTCATTGATGCGCTGGAAAAATGTCTGCTGATCATCCGCCACGGCGTCGGCTATGACAATGTGGATGTCGAGGCCTGCACGCGCAATTGCATCCGCTTCGCCTACGAGCCGGACTACTGCGCCACCGAGGTCGCCGAGCAGGCCGTGGCGCTGATATTCTCCTGCACCCGGCAGGTTTTCGAGAGCCGCAAGATTCTCGAACAAGCCGCCGAAAATCAGCTCTGGGACTTCTCCAGCCTGCTGCCGATGCACCGGATGTTCGGCCAGACCCTGGGCATCGTCGGCTGCGGGCGTATCGGCGGCCGCGTCTATCGGATGACGAAGAATATCTTCGGCAAGACAATAGTCTGCGACCCGTACCTTGACGAGCGGCAGAAGGGCGCGCTGGGCATCCAGGATGACGACCTGGTGACCTTCGACGAACTCCTGCAGCAGGCCGACGTCATCACCATCCACACTCCGCTCAATGACGAGACCCGCTACATGTTCAACAAGGAAGCGTTCCAGAAGATGAAGCCGAGTGCCTACGTGGTCAACACCGCCCGCGGCGGGGTCATCAACACCGAGGACCTCATCTGGGCACTTGAGAACGAGCAGATCCAGGGCGCAGGCATTGATGTCTATGAAAAGGAGCCGCCCGACCGCGGCCTGAAGCTCTTTGAGCTTGACCGGGCGACTTTGTCGGCGCATCTGGGCTGGTGCTCGGAGGAGGCAGGCTGGACGATCCGCTACAAGATCTTCGATGACATCGTAGCCTGCATCAACGGCGAAAAGCCCGGCAGCACGGTCAACGAAGAGCTCGACCACGTCCTGGAGGGGAATTATAGAGAGGTGTAAACTGCTTGAGGCAACAGCCTCAGGGCAACGTCGCGGGGCTCTGCCCCGCACCCCGCTGGGGACTGTGTCCCCAGACCCACATAAATGGAAGGGCGATGACAATGCCTAAGAACTACGATCTGCCGGGGCCGAAATCACAGGACATCCTGGACCTTCAGGACCAGTACGAGCCCAGTTGCCGCGCCAGAGCTGCGCCGGTCGTGTGGGCCGAGGCCCACGGCGCGACAATTACCGACATAGATGGCAACGAGTATATTGACTGGACCTCGGGGGTCCTGTGCGCCAACATCGGCCACTCGCATCCGCACTGGGTCAAGGCGGTGCAGGAGCAGGTCGCCAAGGTGACCATGCCCTACGCCTACCCGACCGAGCCGCGTGCGACCTGCGCCAGGCGGCTGGTGGAGGCCATGCCCGACCATGCCAAGAATCTCGACACGTGTTTCTTGCTCAGCACCGGCTCCGAGGCCACCGAGGCCGCCATGCGCATCGCCAAGCGCGTCACCGGCAGGCACGAGGTCATCAGCTTCTGGGGCAGCTTCCACGGCCGCACCTGGGGCGCGATGTCCATGGCCGGCATCCGCTCCACCAAGAACAACTGGGGCCCGCTGATGCCCGGCACCATCTACGCCCCGTACCCGTATTTCTACCGCTGCCCCTTCGGCTCCAGGACCGAGCAGGAGTGCGCCGACAAGTGCCTGGAGTGGCTCGACCACAAGATGCGCTATGAATCCATCGGCGACCTGGCGGCGGTCATCACCGAGCCGTACCAGGGCGGTGCCGGCTTCATCATCCCGCCTGAGGGGTTTCTCAAGCGGCTGCAGGACTGGACCCACGAGCAGGGCGCGCTGTTCATTGATGACGAAATCCAGTCCTCCTTCGGCCGCACCGGCAAGATGTGGTACATGGAGCACGACAAGCTCAGCCCGGACTTCTGCTGCATCGGCAAGGGCATCGCCAATGGTATCCCGACGGCGGCGCTGATGGGCAACCACGAGCTCTTTGACGCGCTCAACCCGGGGGAGATGTCCTCGACCACCGGCGCGAATCCGGTCTCGGCCGCCGCAGCCAATGCGGTGCTGGATGTCTTCGAGAGCGAGAACTTGCTGCAGAACTGCAACGAGGTCGGCGGCTTCATGGCCGATGAGATCATGAAGTTGCGGAACAAGTACGAAGTGCTCGGCGATGTGCGCCACAAGGGCCTGGTGATCGGGCTGGAGTTCGTGAAATCCAAGGCGACCAAGGAGCCGGCGCCCGACCTGACCACTGAGATCACCATGCGGATGGCGAGCAAGGGCGTCACGTGCGGGAAGGTTGGCATTTTCGGCAACGTGATTCGTGTGGCCCCACCGCTGTGCATTACCAGAGAGCAGGCTGAAAAGAGTATCAAGTGCCTGGATGAGGTGCTGGGGGAGATCTAGATGCCCCCTCACCCCTTCCCCTCTCCCGCAGGGAGAGGGGAGTCTTGTCTGCAAGGAATGTGCCGTGAAGTGTTCCCCCTCTCCCACTGGGAGAGGGGAAGGGGTGAGGGCTGACATACCGACTGTATCAACAGCCATGCTGTCGGAGATGAATTACAATGTCCGACAAGGTCCAGGACGGGACAGCCAGGAAGCGACGCAAGTATGTCGTGATCGCGTGGATCGCGGGTCCGGTAGGCGCGGTGTTGATTGTGCTGTTCATCTTCCAGCCCGGGCCGGTGCGTGTGTGGTGTTTGGCTGTGGAGTTCGGCAATCTGCCCTTTGACCAGGAGCAGTGGAAAACAGCCCAGACCGATGCTGACGGCTACTGTGTACGCGGCGAGATGGTCAGTACGCTGTTGCGACGCCATAAGCTGGTGGGCATGACGCGAGACGAGGTCGTCGAACTTCTCGGCCCGCCGGATCGTGCGGGATGGGGGGACCCGACACGCGACGACGCGCCGCCCGAAGCGTGCGAGCTAGACTATGCGTTGGGCGTGTTCTCTGGGTTTCGCTTGGACATGGACTACTTGACTCTGCATTTTGATGACACCGGCAGAGTGGACGCTTGGTCAGTATGGCAGTCGTGATATGCCAGGAGCGAAGGCTACCTTCGATTCGCCAACGTCATAAGGCGGCGAGAATCAATGGGATCCATATTGCGCATATTGCTTGACAAGCGACGAACCGCAAGCAAGATCGCTCGTCACATGAATGCCGACGAAAAGAGGCGAGCTGCTCAACTTGCCGAAGCGTACGGGAAATGGGTGGCATGGTCTTTTGCCGCACCCGTCGCCTTTGCATTCACACTGGCATTGATCATACATACCGGCATAGCGTCGGAGCTGGCCTTTGGTCAGTGGATTGACTTGGAGACCTCCCCTTGGCTGGTTCCCGTTGCTTGGGGCACATTCCTGTTGGTGCTGGGAGTCAGCTTGATTGTGCACATACGTGGGGCTATTCCTCGGCGCACGAGAATGAAGGAATTCCTCGTCGCGACAGAATGGGCGAGAACACAAGGATATACCGTTCACGATGTATGGTAGGGCTACCCCGATCGCATTCTCAGGGAGAATTGATATGGCCGACAACCTCAAAGACTACTTCGCTGGCAAGCACGATGAGGCCGCTGACATACTCATGGACCTTATCCGCATGCCCTCGATGGCCGGTGGCGAGCGGCCGGTGGCCGAGTACCTGCACGACCACATGCAGGGCGTCTGTGACGAAATCGGCTATGTCGAGATCACTAGTGACATCAAGAACGATGTTGACTACACCACGCCGGTCAAGGGCCTCGAGTACGGCGACCGGCCCAACGTGCGGGCGGTGCAGAAGGGCTGCGGCGGCGGCAGGTCGCTGATCTTCAACACCCACATGGACGTGGTGCCGCCATCGGCGCGTCAGGAGCGCCCCTTCGACCCGTACATCGAGGACGGCGAGGTCTGGGGACGCGGCGCGTGTGATGCCAAGGGCCAGCTCGTCACCCTGTGGCTGGTGATGCAGGCCTTGCGCGACCTGGGCATCAGCCCGGGCGGAGACGTCATCGCCCACCTGGTCATCGAGGAGGAGAACGGTGGCAACGGCACCATCGCCATGGCCCGCACCGGCGAGACGGCCGACGCCGCCATCGTACTGGAGCCGTGCAATTTCAATATCTATCCGCAGATCCGTGGCGCGGTGTGGTTTGAGACCACCATCTACGGCCAGTCGGGCCATTCCGGCGCTCCGGGCGGCACCGTCTCGGCGCTGCTGAAGGCGATTAGGGCCATCGAGGTCTTCACCGAGTATCACGGCATCGCCCTGGCCGAGAGCCGTGGCAAGTATCCGCTGTTTGACCAGTTCGAGAACCCCGCGCCGCTGACGATCGGCGAGCTTCATACCGGTGACTGGCCGGCGCAGGCTCCTGAAAAGGCCGTCTTCACGGGCGTCTTGGGGATTCTGCCCGACCGCACCAAGGAAAAGGTCATGGACGATTTGAACGAGATGGTACGCAACTGCGGCGACGAGTGGCTGGCCGAGCATTTCGAGATAGACTTCACCTACCGCCACGACGCCACTGTCATCGAGCCTGACCATCCGATGGTGCGGGCCCTGGAGGCGGCGTGCCGGGGCGCGGGCACTGACTGCGCCGTCAGCGCCATGACCGCCTCGTGCGACGCCTGGTGGTACAACAACCAGCTTGCTATTCCGACCGTGGTATTTGGCGGCGGCGATCTGGGCGTAGCGCACAGCAACCGGGAGAACATGCCGATCCAGGATATGCTCACCGCAGCGGAAGTGCTTATCAGGTACATCCAGGACTGGTGTGCGTAAAGCGCCAGGTCTATTACACGCGTGGCTCGGGCTTCCGGTTCGACAAGCTCACCGCCCTGAGCGAAGTCGAAGGGCAGCCCGAGTCCAAAAAGTCAGGTGAAATCATGAAGGCATTGGTGAAGACCGAAAAAGGCGTGGACAACATAGAACTGCGCGATGTGCCCGAGCCGACGATGGCTCCCGATCAGGTGATGATCGAGATCAAGGCCGCCGGCGTCTGCGGCACCGATATTCACATCATGCACGACAACTTCCCCTACTGGCCGCCGGTGATCATGGGCCACGAGTTCGCCGGCGAGATTGTGGCTGTCGGCGATGGGGTTGAGGGCTGGGAGGTGGGCGAGAGGGTCGTCGGCGAGCCGCACACTCTGGCCTGCGGCAAGTGCTACCTGTGTCGCACCGGCAACATCCAGATTTGCCCCGAGAAGCGCTCGCCGGGCTGGGGCATTGACGGTGCATTCACGAAATATCTGCCCTATCCGCCACATCTGCTGCACCGCATCCCGGAGACCGTGACGTACGAGGAGGCCGCGCTGGTCGAGCCGACGGCGAACATCGTCACCGACGTGCTGGAGCGGGCGAAGGTCGAGCCGGAGGACTTCGTGGTGGTGCTGGGGCCGGGGCCGATTGGGCTGACGGCGGCGATGGCGGCCCAGGCCGAGGGCGCACGCGAGGTGATGATCACCGGCACCGAGGCGGACGAGCCGCTGCGCCTCAAGACCGCCCGCGAGCTCGGCATTGACCATGTCGTCAACCTGCAGAAGCAGGACCCAATCGAAAAGTGCATGGAGCTGACCGACGGACGCGGCGCTGACTTGGTGGTGGAGTGCTCCGGCGCGCCGCCCGCCATCGCCTCTACGCCGCAGTATATCCGCAAGCTCGGCCGCATCTGCGCGGTCGGCCTGACTGGCAAGCGGCCTGTGGAGTTCGATTGGGACGCGGCCCAGGCCAAGGTATGCACGATAATCTTCAACATGTCCACCTTCTACACGAGCTGGGACCGCGCGATCAGCATGATCGCCTCCGGCAAGATCAACGCGAAAGCGATCACGACACACATCCTGCCGCTTGAGCGCTGGCAGGAAGGCTTCGATGCCATAGAGAAAATGGCAGCACTCAAGGTCGTACTGATTCCGTAAGGCTTGCCCACTTTGGAGTTCCGGCACAGCTTTGCATCATTGCAAGACTATCCACATCCGCGTGGGCACCCACGCCAAAGGCGTGGGTCCGGCTTCCAGCCCGCGAATAAGGCGATGAACTACGGCTCTGGCAGGCTGGAAGCCTGCCCCACGAAACTAATTCAAGCCTCATCCAATCATGCAAAGCCCAACAGTTCAGGGAGGAAACAAATGGTTGACGGGAAATTCGGATTTGGAATAGTTGGATGCGGGTTGGTCTCCGCTTTCCACGGCAAGGCGATCAATGCTACTGAGGAGGCCGAGCTCGTATCCGCCGTGGACCTCGACCAGCAGCGGCTGGGCAGTTTCTGCAGCGAGTATGGCTGCGAGGCGGCGGAAAGCTTCGAGGCGATGCTGGCCGACGACCGCATTGACATCATCAACGTGCTGACCCCCAATGCCTACCATGCGCAGTTCGCTGTTCCTGCTATGGAGGCGAGCAAGCACGTAATCATCGAGAAGCCGCCCGAGATGACGCTTCAGAAGGTTGACGAGATGATCGCCGCTCGGGACCAAAACAACGTCAAGTGCGCCATCTCGCTGCAGGTGCGTTTCCGCAAGCCGATCGAGGCCATCAAGGCGGCCATCGAGAGTGGCCGTTTCGGACGCTTGCTGCACGGCGATACCTACATGAAGTGGTTCCGCGCCACCGACTATTACTTCCAGGACGACTGGCGCTCCAGGCGTGAAGAAGGCGCTGGCGTGACCATCCAGCACGCCTTCCACTACATTGACCTGCTCTATCATCTGATGGGCGATGTCGAGTCCGTGCGCGCCTATATGTACAACCTCGCGCATCCCCAGGTCGAGCTGGAAGATACCTTACTGGCCTTTGTGGAATACAAGAATGGGGCGAAGGGTGTGGTGCAGGGCTCGACGGCGCTGTGGCCGGGCACCGATGTGCGAATTGAGATCAACGGCGAGAACGGCACCGCCATCATGCAGGGCGAGCGGATCGTTGTCTGGGACTTCAAGGACGAGCAGCCCGGCGATGAGGAGATCCGCAGCGTGGGCAGCGAAGCGGTCAAGACCGCAGCCGGCGGCGCGGCTGATTTTGCCTATTTCGAGCACCAGTACATGACCCAGGACCTGCTCGACGCCATCAAGAGTGACGGCAGTCCGCGCGTGACCTTGGAGACCGCCCGTGGCAGCCTGGAGGTCGCCCTGGCGATGTACCAGTCCGCCGACAACGACGAAGTCGTGTGCCTGCCCCTTAGATAGATTCGGCGGTTATCATTCGCGTAGCTCGGGCATCCTTCTGTACTTGTGCAGATTTCTAGTTCTAAAAGGAGCTTAGAGCTTTGCAGGGGAGTCCCATTGCAGATTGTGCTGCCGTTGGAGGGGCTAACATGAAACGGCCCGCCTTATGGCGAAAGGGATAGCAGTTAGCCGTTAAACCGATCGCGAAAGGCGGGCCGTAACAATGACTTACATTGCGATGGACGTACACAAGACAAC
>JAUVVY010000010.1 GCA_030604405.1 bacterium
GCGTTCGCCTTTGGGTGGGGGGGGGCCCCCCCCCGTGCGGGGTGGTCCCGGGGCCGTGCGCCACCCTACGCACGGGCCCCATCCGGCCCTGCCGTGTGCGCCCTGAGCCTGCCGAAGGGAGCTTGCCGAAGGGGCGGAGGCGGAAGCTCTAGCGTCGTCGGATCAGGCATCCCAATATAGTCCCGTCGGGTACCCACTGCAAAGCAGTGGGTGCGGCATCCTGCCTGCCGCCGTTGCCGTTGTAGGGGCGCAATTGATTGTGCCCAGTCAGCGGGAGCGTGGAGGGAGTAGGGCCGGCGCGGTACGAGCCCGCGCCCTACAACAAGGCCCACTCAGCAGCCGCGTGCAGGGCGTGATAAATCACCCCCCTACGAACAGCCACAGCCGGCCTTTTGTGACCCACCGACAATCTAAACTCGCACCCCCCGCTACCCACACCTTGACTTGTCAGCAAGCTGTTGATAGCATATACCGCTAATCAGCCGCCCGAGGAGCGTAGTAATGGATTACCGGGAAACTCTGAACCTATTGAAGACGGACTTCCCGCTGCGGGGCAATCTGCCCGAGCGAGAACCTGAGATAGTCAAGCTGTGGGAAGAGCTTGATATTTATGCCAGAGTGCGGGAGTTCCGTGCCGGTGCGCCCAGGTACGTGCTGCACGACGGACCGCCGTATGCCAATGGCGACATCCACCTGGGGCAGGCTCTCAACAAGATTTTGAAGGATATAAGCATCAAGTACAAGACCATGCGGGGCTTTGACTGCCCCTACGTGCCGGGCTGGGACACCCAGGGACTGCCGACCGAGCAGAGCGTGACCAAAGAATATGGGATGAGCCGCCACGATGTGCCGGTGTTGGAGTGGCGAGCCAAGTGCCGCGAGCTGGCGCTGAGGTATGTTGATGTCCAGCGCGAGCAGTTCAAGCGCCTCGGCGTGCGCGGCGACTGGCAGAACCCGTACCTGACCCTGAGCCCGCAGTACCAGGCCCGCCAGATTGAGGCCTTCGCCGAAATCGCCGACCGCGGCCTGCTCTCCCGCAGCCTCCGGCCGGTGTACTGGTGCTACCACTGCGAGACGGCGCTGGCCGAGGACGAAATCGAGTACGAGACCAAGACCTCCCCGGCCATCTATGTAGCCTTTAGTGTCCTTGACTCGCCCAGGGCGTTCCCGGAGTTGCCCGAGGGCGCGAGGGCCGAAATGCTCATCTGGACCACCACCCCCTGGACGATCCCGGGCAACACCGCCATAGCGGTCAACGCGTCGGCTGACTACGTCCTGGTCGAGACCGGCGACCGGTATCTGCTGATGGCCGAGGGCTTGATGCCTGTCACGCTGCACGAGTGTGGTCTGGGCGAGGGCGAGATCATCGCCCGCCGCAGCGGCAAACAGCTCGAGGGCATCGTCACCAGGCATCCGCTGTACCAGCGCAATTCGCCGGTGGTACTGGCCGATTACGTGGATTTGGCGACAGGCACTGGCTGCGTACACACGGCTCCCGGACACGGCCCGGAGGACTATGCCACCGCGCTGGCATGTGGCCTCGACATCATCAGCCCGCTCGACGACTTTGGCCGTTTCACTGCCGAGGCCGGCTCGGAGCTTGAGGGCCTCGTCTGCGACCAGAACAATGACGCGGTGGAGCAACTGCTGCAGCAGGCCGGAGCGCTTCTGGCAACGGACGAGGTAGAGCACGAGTATCCGCACTGCTGGCGCTGTCACGAGCCGGTAATCTGGCGGGCAACCAAGCAGTGGTTCATCAACATTGACGAGCTGCGCGAGCCGGCGCTTGCCGAAATCGCCAGGGCACAGTGGATGCCCGCCTGGGGCGAAAAACGCATAGCCGACATGGTGCAGAATCGCCCGGACTGGTGCATCTCCCGGCAGCGCAGTTGGGGCGTGCCGATCCCGGTCTTCTACTGCGAGGGCTGCGAGAAGGCGCTGATTGACAAGCAGGTAATCCTCCATGTCGCCGACCTGGTGGCCGAGCACGGGGCTGATGTGTGGTTCGAGCGTAGTGCCCAGGAGCTGTTACCGGCCGGCACCCGCTGCGAGTGTGGCAGCGAAGACTTCATCAAAGAGCCCGACACCATATCGGTCTGGTTCGACTCGGGCGCCAGCCACTACTGCGTTCTGGAAGCCGACCCGGACCTGGGATCCCCTGCCGATCTGTACCTCGAGGGCGACGACCAGTACCAGTGCTGGTTCCAGACCTCATTGTGGGTCGCCGTAGGGATGGGCAGGCCGGCGCCATTCAGGATGGTTGTGGGCCACGCGTTCTTTCTTGATCAGACCGGCCAGAAGATGTCCAAAAGTAAGGGGAACATGATCAACCCCGACGCTGTCTATGAAAAGTACGGCGCTGATGTGCTCAGAATGTGGTTTACCTATGCCGATTTCAGGCAAAAGATGTATTCGTCGGACGAGATTCACAAGCAGGTGGCCGACGCCTACAAGAAAATCCGCTTCACCTGCCGCTTCATGCTGCAGAACTGCCAGGATTTCGACCCGAACGCCGACGCAGTGCCCTACGCAGAGATGGCGGAGGTTGACAGGTGGATCCTGGCGCGGCTGCAGTGGCTGATTGAGCGGATGACGCGGGCCTTTGACAACTGGGACCTGCACCTGTTTTATCACGAGGTGCATGCTTTCTGCGCCACCGATCTCAGCGCGTTCTACCTCAATCTGTGCAAGGACCGGCTATACACAGACCTGCCTGAGGCGCATGACAGGCGCTCGGCGCAGACCGCCCTGTGGGAGATACTCAAGGGCCTCACGCTGATGATGGCTCCGGTCCTGACATTCACAGCCGAGGAGTTGTGGCAGCAGATGCGCCGACTCGACGCAACGCTTCCCGACAGCGTGCAGCTTTGCGACTGGCCGCAGCTCACTGACCAGCTTTATGACAAAGAGCTCCTGGCCCGCTGGGACCGGTTCATGCAGCTCCGCCACCGGGCGATGGCCGCGCTCGAGGCGGCGAAAGATCGCGGGGAATGTGAGAACCCGCTCGAGGCCAGACTCGTCATATATGCCGATGATGACACACGTCAATTCCTGGAAAGCTTCGGGCAGCTTGAGACCTTGATGATTGTGTCGCTGGTGGAATTGCAGCCGATTCAACGAGCGCCTGCTGAGGCCGACGGCCAGGACATATACATCGCAGCGGAGAAGAATACAGGCGACAAGTGCCAGCGCTGCTGGATGCTGCTTGAATCAGTCAATGCCGATGAGCGCTACGGGGGATTGTGTGCGCGCTGCGCTGAGCGGGTCGCGACGCTCCACCAAGCGCAGGACTGACGGTTCTGATATGGCGGCAGCCGCCGTCTGCAAACGAGCTGTCGTTTCAGGGGAGAATAGATGTATCCTGCACACGCAGGTGCTTTCAAGGAGGACGTATCGATGGCGCGCAAACGTAAGCTCAATACCAGGAAATTCAAGAAAGCGCTCGAGGCCGAAAAAGAGCGGCTGGAAGACCACATCCGTCGGCTCGAGGACCGCGCGTCCGGCCGCGATCCTCTCAACCGCGACGTGGCGGCCAGAGATTTCGACGAGCTGGGCGGTGACGCGGCACGTGACACCGCCGAGCGCGGACAGGTTGCCGCCATCGGCGAGAACTTCCGCGACATCCTCGCCGCGGTCAACACTGCACTAAAGAAGATAGAAAACGGCACATACGGCATCTGCGATCGTTGCGGTAAGAACATCCCCAAGTCCCGGCTGGAGTTCCTCCCCTACGCGACGACGTGCGCCAAGTGTCGCAAGGAGCTGTCCGGATGATGGCCGGTGACAGCGCCGGCCCTGCTGGCAAGGCTATCGGTGCCCGCGCGGCCGGCACCTTCTATGCGATAGCCTTGTTTGTGTTTGCCCTGGACCAATCAACCAAGCTGGCAGCATCGCGCGCCCTGGCCGCCGGTGAAGACCTCAGAGTCCTGGGGCCGGTGATGAGCTTCAGTCTGCGACATAACACCGGCGCCGCCTGGGGGCTTCTAGCCGCACAGAGCGAATGGCTGACATATCTGGCTGCAGCGATGGTTGTGGGACTGCTCTTGTGTGGCCTGCGGGCGGGGCGTATGGTCGGCTATCTGCGCATTGGCCTGCCGCTCTTGCTCGGCGGCGCCGTCGGCAATCTATACGACCGCCTGTGCCTCGGAGCCGTCATTGATTTCATTGATTTCCACTTCTGGCCCGTATTCAATGTCGCCGACATTGCAATTGTGGCCAGCGCACTGCTGATCGGCTACCATCTCGTACTTGAGCAACTGAGAGCCGGGCAGCGGCCAGAGCCGGAGGAACCCGAATGCGATCAGTCCTGATCCAACTGGGCCCGTGGGGTTTGGGGGTACTTCCTATCCTCTGGCTGGCGGCATTCGCATTCGTGTTCCTGTGGCAGCGGCTGGAAAATGGCAAGGCTCAACAGCCGACCAGGGCCCCGGACCTGCCGGCGTCGGCGCTGGTATCGCTGGCCGTAGCGCTGGTTATGTTCGCCCTGGTCAATTACTTCGCGCCGCTTTCCATCAAGGCTTACGGAGTGATGATGCTGGTGGCCTTCGCTGCCGGGACGCTGTGGGCGGCGTACTCGGCCACTCAACAGGACCTGAAGGCGGCGGCGATCATAGATGTGGCTCTCGGCACGCTGATCGGGGGCATTGTCGGCTCGCGCATAGTGTATGTGCTGCTCAACTTACAGCGTTTCGCCACCATTGGCGAGATGCTTGACGTGTGGTCCGGAGGTCTTGCCTTCCACGGTGGCGTGGCGGGCGCAGTGCTGGTGACGTATCTCTATTGTCGCTATCATGGCTACAACTTTCTCCGTCTCGCCGATCAATGTGCGCCGGCGGCAGCCTTGGGATACAGCTTCGCACGCATCGGCTGCTTCCTCAATGGTTGCTGCCACGGAGTGCCGACCGATCTGCCCTGGGCAGTCACATTCCCGGCGACGGGAGCCTGCACCACCCCGGGCGTGCCGATACACCCCACTCAGCTTTATACCTCGGCGCTCAGTTTGCTTGTCTTTGCTGTGCTGGTGTATCTGAAGCCTCGCGTGAAGAGACCGGGACATCTGTTCCTCGGCTATCTGATGTTGTACTCGGTGATGCGCTTTGGCGTGGAGTTCACCCGCGCCGGAGCCACAGCCAGATACCTCACCGAAGGCTTCTTCATGACCGAGGCCCAGCTTGCCAGCATCATAATATTCGTGCTTTCCGCAATAATCCTCATAGCCACCTGGCCTCGCCAACCTCACGACAAACAATAGCGACACAATGACGCCGACACCCGACAACCGAGTCTATATCGTGCCTGCCCACCAAGCCGGCCGGCGTCTGGACGCGTGTGTGGCCGTGCTGGCCGAGGACCTCTCGCGGACGGTCGTGAAGCGCCTCATTGATGAGGGCCATATCAAGTTGGACGGACAGGCGGCCAAGCCGGCGGCGACCGTGGAGGCCGGCCAGAGCATCGAGATAACCATCCCCGCACCAGAGCCATTGCATCTGGAGGCCCAGGACCTGCCGCTCGATATTATTTATGAGGACGACTATCTCCTCGTAGTCAACAAGCCGCCGGCAATGGCTGTGCATCCGGGCCCGGGACATGAGCGCGATACACTGGTCAACGCGCTTCTGGGCTACTGCGAAAAACTCAGCACCGCCGGCGGGGATGTCCGCCCAGGCCTGGTGCACCGCCTCGACCGCGACACCTCGGGCCTGGTACTGGTGGCAAAAGATGACCAGGTGCACCGCCGGCTTTGTGCTGCGATCGAGCGGCGGGAGGTCAAGCGCGTCTATCAGGCGCTGGTCTGGGAGGTCCCGGCTCAGCCGCGCGACCGCATCGTTACCCGCTTCGGCCGATACCCGCAGCACCGCACCCTGATGAGCGTCCTCGAAGAGGGTGGTCGCGAGGCGGTCACCGACTACCAGCTCGAGGAGCGATACCGCTGGTCGTGGACCCCGCCGGGCGCAAGGGACAAAACGCGCCAGGCCAGTTATCTCCTCTGCAGCCTGCAGACCGGCCGCACGCACCAGATCAGGGTGCACATGGCGCATTTGGGCCTGCCACTTATCGGCGATGCCGATTATGGCGATCCCCAGCGCGACGCGGCGGGCCCGGAAGACCTCAACCGGCTGGTTGCGGCGCTGTCCGGCCAGGCTCTCCACGCCGCCCAGCTTGCCTTCACCCACCCGGCCACCGGCGAGCAGATGCAACTGCGCGCCTCTCCCCCTCCAGCCTTTGCCAACCTCCACGCATGGCTGCGGGACCATCGGACGTAAGCCATCCGCCGCGGTTCTATAGCAGCCTCGCCTGCGTGATAGCGCCGTTGCCGAACCGCTCGACGATCTGATCGCACGCCCGGTCCAGCTTGTAAGCCTGCACGGGGCCGTCATCGAATAGACTGAGCTGGCTAACGCCGGTGCCATCGCTGAGATTGCTGAGGCCCAGGCCGACCAGTCGCACCCGCTGGGCACCAAGGTCCATCTTGTCCAGCAGTTCCTCGGCTGCTTTATACATCATCTGCCAGTTATCAGTGGGGTGCTGCAGGGTAATGCTACGGGTGATGGTCTTAAAATTGGAAAACCTCAGCTTAAGGGTGACGGTTTTGCCCAACGAGCGCTGTTCGCGCAGGCGGCGGGCGAGATTGGCAGCCATGGACAACAGCCGCATTCGCAGATAGTGCAGATCGCGGCTGTCCTGCTGGAGTGTTATCTCCTCACTGACCTGCTTGCGGCCCTGCTGGTCCTGATATTCTCTCACCTCGGCACTGCCCTGGCCGCGGCTGGCCTTGTACAGATGCAGCCCCAGCTTGCCAAATTCTTTTTCCAAAAGCTCCAGCGGTATCCCCCGCAACTGGCCGATCTTGCTGATGCCCATGCAACTGAGGCGCTGTTGGGTCACCTGTCCGATCCCGGACAGTCTGCAGACAGGCAGCTCATCAAGCACATCCGGCAGTTGTTCGTCGCATATCCACACAAGCCCGTCAGGCTTGTTCCAGTCGGAGGCCATTTTGGCCAGCAGACGGTTGCTGCTGAGGCCTATCGAGATGATGATGTTGAGGTCGCCTTTGATCTTTTGTTTGATCTGACGCGCGACCTCAAGTGGCGGGCCAAACAGCTTTTCAGTGCCGCTAATATCGAGATACGCTTCATCTATCGAGACAGGTTCAACGCGAGGAGTATAGCTCAGGAAGACTTGCGTGGTATGGTCCGAGTAGCGTTTGTAAAGCTCGCCGTTTACAGGCACGAAGATGGCGTGTGGGCAAAGCTGCCTGGCCTGCCACATTGGCATTGCCGAATGTACCCCGAACTCCCGGGCCTCGTAGGAGGCGGCCGAGACTACTCCTCTGCCTGTCGTCCTGCCTACGATAACCGGCTGGTTGCGGTATTGCGGATTTTCCGCCTGCTCCACAGATGCGAAGAATGCATCCAAATCCGCGTGTACAATGATTCTCTTGTTCATATTATGACACTCTGCTCTCTTCAACCGTGGTTCGGCCATCCCTAAAAACCCCGTGGGCTTGTCCGCCATAGCCCGAAGGGCGAAGGAGGGTCGGGCTTCCCGCAGGCCCTCCCGTGTTCGCCCTGAGCTTGCTGAAAGCCCTGAGCCTGCCGAAGGGTCGAAGGGAGCGAAGTCGAAGGGCTGCCCGACATTATCTACACAAACACCTGTTCGATAATTATAGCATCTATCACAACGCCTGTCCAGTGCTGAAATGAAAAAAACCGGGGCACATTTGCAGCCGGGGCTTAATCTGCCATGGCTCAATGTTGTATAATAAGTGTGTGGTACCCTATCCGGCAGCGCGCCCGGGCAGATCCGCAGGCTACCAGCTAAGTGCCATCTGCTCTTGTCCTGTCTCCGAACCCGCAAAGGAGTGCGCAAGTTGAGACACACTAGCCGTCGTATCAGTGGAGCCATTCCGATTCTACCGCTGCTCGCAGCAGTTGTGCCGGCGGCATTACTCCTCAGCACACTCACGGGTTGCGGCAAGGAGCAGGACCTGGCCCAGTTGAGCCCCGACATTCGGGCTGTTGCGCAAAACTACGGCCCGGCAGAAGCTCTTGCTCAAGCCAAGGAGCGTGTCGAGCAGGAGCCGACCGCCGAGGCCTACGAGCACCTGGCCCAGGCTTACACACTCATGCGGGATCTTAAGGAGATGGTAAAGGCGCTGGAGAAGGCACTGGAGCTGGACCCCAACTGCCCGCGCGCGGTAATCGGCATGGCGGTGGTCAGGATGCGCCAGGACAAGCCTGCTGAGGCGCAGAAGCTGGCCGAGAGATTACTTGATGAAGACTTCAGCGGACCCCGCGAGGCCCAGGTGATCCGCGCCCGGGCCCTGCTGGCCCAGAACCAACGCCAGCAAGCCTACGACATGCTACCGACACCGATCGAACAACATCCCAGCTACGCCCCGCTGCATTATGCTCTCGGTGACAGCGCCCTATCCCTGGCAAAGCTGGACGAAGCGGAAGCTGCCTACCGCGCCGCCGTCAAACTGGTACCGACAGAGCGCCGCTATCGCCAGGCCCTGATCGTCGCTCTGGTCAGGAGCAAGAAGATGCAAGAGGCGGTCGAGGCTGCAGAACAGGCGCAAGCGGTCAGTCCTGAGAACGCAATGGTGCAGTTCGTCGCTGGCAGCGTCTATTCCCAGGTAGGGGACATCGAAGCTGCCATCGCCGCCTATGAGGAAGCCCTGCTGCTGCGGCCCGACATGGCGCCGGCAGCTAACAACTTGGCGCTCACCCTTGCTGACAACGGTGAGCAACTGTCCAGAGCCACAGACCTTGCCACCCAGGCTCTCCGCCGAGACTCGGAAAACCACGCCTATGCTGACACCCTGGCCTGGACCTGGGTGCGCAGCGGCGAGATTGCAAAAGGCATCAGGCTCCTTGAAGAGGTGCATACGCACTGGCCGGACAACCCGGCGGCTAAGTATCACCTGGGCTACGCCCTGGCAAAGTCCGGCAAGACACAGCGGGCCAAGACACTCCTGAAAGAGGCTGCCGCGGACGACAACCGCCCACATATTGCCAGGCAGGCCCAGGCGGCACTGGCAGAGCTGTAGAGCGATATTACCACCTCACCACGCCGCACGCTCGGCAGGCGCTCAAACGCCTACCGGTCTGCTATCGCGAAATTGGGGACTGTCACCTATTTCTACAGAGGAGTAGGAGCGCAATTCACAGAAATCGCAAGAAATGGGTGACTGTCACCAATTTCCCACGGCAAACAACATCCCTGCCTGTCCATGCCGTTGCCGTTCCGAGAGACCTCGACAGGCTGGCAAGAAGGGCCGTGCCACTCTGAAATTGGGGACTGTCACCTATTTCTACAGAGGAGTAGGAGCGCAATTCACAGAAATCGCAAGAAATGGGTGACTGTCCCCAATTTCCAAAGAAGCGTTCACTGGGCACTGGAAGGGGAAGCTTACCATGAGTACAGGCAGCTCCCAGAGTAGTGACGCCCTCGCACCCGTGGATGAGGTGCTTTCCGACCCCAAACTCCTCGACGAACCTCGTGCCGTGCTCTTGCTACAGTTATGTCGCTTTGCACAGATATTTCGGCCCGAGGTTGTGGAACGCTATTGGCAACAACTCCGCAAAGTAAGCGCAAGTTTGCCACTCGATCATCGCGAGGCTCTCGAGGGGTTGCAGGCGGCGGTCGAGCCTCGGCCGGCAAAGAGCCTTCACGGATTCGCCGCCGAGATCGTCACCAAGGTAGATAATGCGGTCAGGGTTGCTGATGCGGCCCCTGACAAAGCTTGCCGTATGTTCCAGGACTGCGAGCAACGCCTGCGCAAGCGCTGGTGGCCTTTCGGGAAAGCTCCTGCATGGCTCGCCCTGGTGCAGGCGTGGGCCGAGCTGGATCGCGAGGCGGCTTTGAAGCTGATCGGCAAGGTGCCGCGGGGCGTCCAGCAGAATCTCCTGCAGCGCTTGAACGAGGCCTCACCGCTGACACGGGCTGAGTGGGATTTGGCACACAAGCACGGAGGAATGTTCGGCGGCATTATCCCGGTGCTGCTGGAAATGTTGGACACAGAGAATCCAACACTCCGCCTTTCCCCCACGCTTGCTAAGGCTGTCGGCAGTAACCTGCTGCCCGATGTCAACGCTACACCGCTAATCGAGGAAGCATCTCAGCAGTTCGAAGCCGAGCGCGAAAAGGCCCTTGACCGATACCTCAACCTTGTCGAGTGCATGGTAGAGACTTTCCCACACGTAGCTGAATCCTTGATGGGATCAGTATTCATGGCCACAGCCCAAAGCCCGCGGTCCCCCGAAAAATGGCCTGAGTGCTTCACAGCATTGCGACGGTTGATTAGTGTTTGGACTTCCTTTTCCGCTCTCCGGCAGAGTGCAGTGGCCTTCCTGGACAAGAAAGCGCCAAACTATATGCGCGACTTTGCCTTGTCTCAGTGGTATGGCATGATCCCGACGTCGCACGAGGAGGCAACCAGCACATGGGAGACCCTGGAGGGGATGTGTTCCGACAAGCCCGCATCTGAGAAATGGTTCCTGGTGACACTGGTGCGACGGGGCATGGCTGACATAGCCATGAAATTCGCCGGCTCTTCAGTCCGCTCAGAGGAATTGGTGCCTGTAATTCGCCGGGCGTGGTTGTGTGAGGACCCGCAGACCGCCTCGTCCGCTATCACACCTCAGGACTTGGCGGGCGACCTCATCGGCCAATTCTTGCTCTTAGGATCAATCGAGGAGCGAGTCAAGTTTTTACGCCAGCATACAGACAATGGCTCACAATCCTTGCCTGAGGAAATGTGGAGTCAGCCGAACCTATCTCTGCTGCTTTCAGACGACGATCCTGAGTCGATAAGGCTTCTAACCGGGGCGTCGGAGAAGCCCCCTCATGACGCGCTTCTGCGACTGTACAAGGAGAAAGCACCTAATGACAACCAGTTCAGGGAATATGTAAGGCTTCACGGGTACAGACAATACGGCTATGAGGACCTGGACCCCTATCTCTTGGCCACCCTCGTTGCCTGGGACGATCAACATCCCGATGAGGTAAGGTCTGTTATGCGTAGCATGTGGACGGTCATGGAGCCTGACGATATAATACTCACGCAGGACGGCCTGCGCAATGCCATTTTTGAGCGCTGCCAGACTGTTTTCGCTGCGCGCCCAACAGCTCTCGACGAGTTGTTCGTGAAGTGGGTCAAACGCAAGCTTGTTGACGACACGATGACGCAGCACACGGGCGACGCCACTTACACCTTCTCATTGAACAAGATCGTTCCGTTCCTTTACTGCCTGTTGAGCGCAGAGAAGGTCGCAGTAGTTTCTCCGCAGCGTTGTGACGAGATACTGGCGTGTGCGATAAGCGATTACACTGCGGATGAGGACTTCATGACTTTCGCGGCCAAGCTGTACGCGTCCGACAAGGGCCTGAGCGCCCTGCAGCCGCCCGCTCCGCTCATGGATTCTGCCCACCTCAAGCCCTGGCAGTTGGGAGTGGTCGAGGCATCATCAAGGAGTCTTCTCCGCTTATTCGTCGAGGACCATCAGGAGGCGGAGGCGGACGCGGAGGAATGAATCCGACACAATTCCGCCTGCTGATGCATGTGCCCAATCCGGGGAAATGGGGACGGAGTTTTTTTCCTCTTTTGCCGGGTAGCACTTGAACAATACCGCGGTTCCGTATATTATAGTGCCCAACTTCGGGGCGGCTTTGTGTGCCGCGCCAGGATGTCCCAGAGTAGGGACGAGTCAATTCCCCGCTAACGGCAGTGTCACAGCGTCACACACGCTCATACAGGGCGGCGGTAGTCGCGGCGCCTGCGGCATCTGACAACTGCCGGTTGCGGGTCCAGGTACGGTTATTGAAGCGACCACCAACTACTACACCGCGCAAGACGGCGAGTGCGCGGCTATAATACTTCTGACTCGCGCAAAAACCGGCTTGATCATACACAGGCTCGATGGATAAGCGGAGCGGGGCCAGCCTCCTCAGAAAATAAACAAACCCGTGGGTCGGGCTTCCAGCCCGACAGTAAACAGAAGGGAGTTGGAAGATGCGTCTTGCCGATAGTTTTGCCAGGCTGGGCAGTGAAACGGCTTTCGAGGTGTTGGCGAGAGCCAAGCAGTTGGAAGCAGAGGGCAGGGAGATCGTTCACCTTGAGATTGGCGAGCCCGATTTCGACACGCCGCAGCACATCATTGACGCCGCGTGTGAGGCGATGAACGACGGCTGGACGCACTACGGCCCGTCTGCAGGCGATCCGGAATTGCGCGCCGTAATCGCTGAGCACATCAACGAGTCCAGGGGAACCAACTACGGGCCGGAGAATGTCGTCGTCGTCCCCGGAGCCAAGCCGATTATCTACTGGGGCATCACTGCCCTGGTTGATCCCGGCGATGAGGTCATCTGCCCCAACCCGGGCTTCCCTATCTACGAATCCATGATCAACTTTGTCGGCGGCAGGCCCGTGTCGATCCCACTTCTGCAGGAGAATGAGTTCCGTCTCGACGTCACAGACCTGGCTGACCTGGTCACCGACAAAACCAGGATGATCATCATCAATTCCCCGCAGAATCCGACCAGTGGCGTGCTGACCAAAGAGGACCTCGAAGCCATCGCCGAGGTTGCCATCGAGAATGACATCATGGTCATGTCCGACGAGCCATACGAGCAGATTATTTACGAGGGCGAGCATCACAGCATCGCCGCCGTGGATGGCATGAAGGACCTGACCATCATCCTCGACTGCTTCTCGAAGAGCTTTGCGATGACCGGCTGGCGGCTGGGCTACGGCGTATGCCACGCCGATCTGGCCGCGGCTATTGCCAAGTTCGAGACCAACTGCAACTCCTGCACGACCTCGTTCATCCAGAGGGCCGGAATAGCGGCGCTGCAGGGGCCGATGGATGACACCAGGAAGATGGTCGCCACCTTCAAACAGCGCCGCGACATCATCGTCGAGGGCCTCAACTCCATCCCCGGCTTTGACTGTCTGCTGCCGAAGGGCGCTTTCTACGTCTTCCCCAGGATCGTCGAGACCGGCTATGACTGCGGCGAGCTGGCCAGGAACTGTCTTGAAGAGGCCGGTGTGGCCTGCCTGGCGGGGACGGCGTTTGGCGAATACGGCGAGGGCCACCTGCGCTTCTCCTACGCCAATTCGGTCGAGAACATCCAGAAGGCACTCGACAGCATCGGCGATATGCTGAGCTAGGCTGGAGCGCCACGCTTCCGACAATAGAGCAAGACTAACAATGGTATCGCCGGGCTACGGACAAAAACGTGGCCCGGCTGCTTTGCAAATCCCACCTGAAGTTCGCGACTAACGAATCTGGAAGGGACGTTACGCGATGTTTCTGGCATCAAGAATGGCGCGCCTGGGCACCGAAAAGGGTTTTGAAGTCCTCGCCCGAGCCAAGCAACTGGAAGCTGAGGGCAAGGAGATAATTCACCTGGAGGTCGGCGAGCCGGATTTCGACACTCCCGAGCATATCCGCCGCGCCGCCTGCGAGGCCATCAACACCGGTCACACCCGTTACGGCCCACCGGCCGGCGACTCAGAGCTCCGCGCCGTGGTGGCAGACCACATCAAGAAGACCCGGGGGGCGGATTATGCCGCCGACCAGATAGTCATCGTTCCGGGTGGCAAGCCCGTCATATTCCTCGGCATGATTGCCCTGGTGGAGGCTGGCGATGAGGTCATCTACTCTAACCCGGGATATCCGACTTTCGAATCGATGACCAATTTCGTGGGCGCCACGCCGGTGCCGATAATCCTCCGCGAGGAAAACGAATTCCGCCTGGATGTCAACGAGCTGGCCGACCTGGTGACCGACAAGACCTCGCTGATTGTACTCAATTCGCCTCACAACCCCACTGGCAGCGTGCTGACCAAAGATGACCTCGAGGCCGTCGCACACATCGCGATAGAAAACGACATCATGGTCCTCTCCGACGAGACCTACGAGAGTATCATCTACGAGGGTCAGCAGCACAGCATTGCCGCCTTCGACGGCATGGCCGAGCGCACGCTGTTGCTTGACTGTTTCTCCAAATCGTTCGCGATGACCGGCTGGCGGCTGGGCTTCAGCGCTTCCAACACGCAACTGGCCGAGGCGCTTACCAGGCTGATGCTCAACGCCAACTCGTGCACCAACAGCTTCGTGCAGCGCGCTGGAATAGCCGCCCTGTGCGGGCCAATGGACGAGCCCAGGAAGATGGTCGCTGCCTTCAAACAGCGGCGCGATATCATCGTCGAGGGTCTTAACTCGATACCCGGCATTTCATGCTTATATCCTCATGGCGCGTTTTATGCATTCCCCAACATTACAGGTACTGGCTACAGCAGTGACGAACTGTTTAGCAAGCTTTTGGACGAGGCCGGCGTGGCGCTGTTGCCGGGCACGGCGTTCGGCGAGCACGGCGAGGGCCACCTGCGCTTCTCCTACGCCAATTCGGTCGAGAACATCCAGAAGGCACTCGACAGAATCGGCGATATGCTGAGCTAGGCTGGAGCGCCACGCTGCTCACACTCGACAAGCCGCTAACTCTTGCTGACGTCGGTTGAGGTTGATAGCTGATGATTCTGGTGATGTGTGCCAACGCGGGTGTTGACCGCACCTACGAGGTCGAGAATTTCGCCGCGGGCAGCTACCACACGCCCCGGCGCTTCCGGGCCGATGCCGGCGGCAAGGGCGTCAATGTCGCCCGTGCGCTGCGGACGCTTGGCGCGGAGGTCTTGCTGGTCGGATTTGCCGGCGGCATCTCGCAGCCCTTCATGGCCGAAAAGCTCGCCCAGCAGGGCATTGTCACCGAGTTTGTCTCGATCGGCGAAGAGTCGCGACTTTGCATCAATATTATTGACCCCGCGAATAGCTCCCAGACCCAGCTTGACGAGACCAGCCCTTTAGTGACTCCTGACGAGGTTGAGCGGCTCAAGCGGCAGTGGCGCCGGCTGCTGGACCGCTCCAGCATGGCGATCATTTCAGGCAGCGCGCCACGCGGTGTGCCGATTCATTTCTACGGCGAGATGGTGCAGGTGGCCAGGAAGAAACGTGTGCCGGTCGTGCTTGACGCCCGCGACCAGTTGTTGGCCTCGGCAATTGACGCCGCCCCGGAGGTGATCAAGCCGAACCTCGCTGAGCTGCAGGAACTGGTGGGCGCGCCCCTTGCGGTGCCTCAGGGCGTTATGCAAGCGGCCAATGACCTGATCGCTCGCGGCGTGCGCATTGTGATAGTGTCAATGGGCAAGCGCGGCGCGATATTCGTCACTCCCAAGCAGGGCTGCTACTGGGCCGTGCCTCCGGAGATCGAAGCCGTCAGTTCGGTCGGCTGCGGCGATGCCATGGTGGCTGGCTTTGCGGCTGCCAGCATCCGCAAGCAACCGCTGGAGCAAAGGATCCGCTGGGCGGTGGCTACGGCAACTGCTGCCGCCTCGACCTTCGGCGCTGTACCGGAGTCAAAGAAGCATGTTGAGGACCTCCTGGCCGGCGTAAGAATAGAACCCCTCGAGCCGTCAACCTGATCAATCGCGTTGAGAGTAATAAACCGCGCAGCTAGCAATCGAGCGCCTGGTTACGCACTCCCACGAGCAGCCCGCGCACCCCACTGGCGCATTTACTTGGCCACCGAAGCCAAGATGTGCTATACTATACAATCAATCGCGTAGGTCGGGCTTCCAGCCCGACACCTATTCATCGCGCGTATTTGAGCCCGTGAGGTGATACTATGAACTGGCCTGGCCCTCTTGAGGTAGTTGGCATTGTGCTTGTTGTCCTCCTGCTATTCGGAGCAAACAAGCTGAAGGATATTATGAAATCGTTCGGCGAGGGCCTGCGCGAGTTTCGCAAGGCCACCTCCGAGCCCTTGGATGATATTCAGAAAAGTATCGAGGCCGAGCCCGACCAGAACGCCCAGGCCTCAGACCAGAATAATCTGACCGAGGAGGAAGAAACTCAGGGCCCGCCCGGCTAACCCCAGAGCCGGCCTCACGAGGCATATTGATGAGCGCCAGGACAATTCCGACGATAGCTGTTGTAGCTGGTTTGGTCGGCCTGTTGTTTGTCGGCATCGCGCACGGGGCTGTGAGTCTGCGCAGCCTGCTGCCGGGCAACAACTCGATTTCCGGCTGGGCGCTGGTAAGCGGCTCCGAGCAGGCGGCGGTCAATCAGGACGGCCTTTATGATCTGTTCAATGGCGCGGCTCCCGAATACATTTCTTACGGCGTGACCAGCGCGCTGCAGCGAGCGTACAAGCACAACAATACTATCGTCACAGTGGACATCTGCAGACACAATTCGTGGCAGAAGGCCAAGGCCTTTTTCATTCTGCGCAGAAAAGCCCTGCAGGGTGCGACCGGGTATCTGTCCACCACCAACATCAAAGCCCACTATGCCCACGCCACCACGGGGGCCACTGCCATCGCTTACATGTGGAGCAAGTATTATAGCTGTAGTGTTTCAGTCGCAGGCGGCACCGCTGCCGATCGCGAGACGGCCAAGGCTTTTGCCCGCTACATATCCGCAAAGATCACAGCAGCGCACAGATAGTCGCAAGCCAGGCAAACGAGATCAACAGCAGCGGAAGTCCTCCAAATCTCCGCAAGTGGTTCCCCCAGGAAGCAGCACCATGCTTTACTTATACAACACACTCACGCGCCAGAAAGAGCCGTTCGAGGTCCCCGCAGGCCAGCCGGTCAGGATCTACTCCTGCGGCCCGACCGTATATGACTTCGCTCATATCGGCAATCTGCGCACCTTTGTTTTCAACGACATACTCGCCAGGTACTTGCGCTACAAGGGCCTTCAGACCCACCAGGTGATGAATGTTACCGACGTGGATGACAAGACCATCGCCGGGGCGCAGGCCGAGGGTGTCAGCTTGCAGGATTATACCCGCCGCTACGAGCAGTATTTCTTCGAGGACCTGGAGACACTGCGCATCGAGCCGGCGTGGGAATATCCCCGTGCGACCGAGCACATCCCGGAGATGATCGCGCTGGTGCAGACGCTGCTGGACAAGGGCCATGCGTACGAGCGCGAGGGCAGCGTCTATTTCGACATTGCGAGCTTCAGCAAGTACGGCCGGCTCTCCGGGACCGATGTTACACAGCAGCCCGGCGATGCCGCTTTCAGCCGCATTGATGCCGACGAGTACGACCGCGAGACTGTCCGAGACTTCGGGGTCTGGAAGGCCTCCAAAGAAGGCGAGCCATCATGGGACAGCCCGTGGGGTGCGGGGAGGCCCGGCTGGCACATCGAGTGCTCGGCGCTTTCGATGGAATACCTGGGCGCAACGCTCGACATCCACACCGGCGCGGTGGACCTGATCTTCCCGCATCACGAAAACGAGATCGCCCAGAGCGAGGCGGCCACCGGCCAGACCTTCTGCCGCGTCTGGATGCACCCGGCCCATCTCATCGTCGAGGGCCAGAAGATGTCCAAGAGCCTCGGCAATTTCTACACCCTGCGCGATCTGTTGGAGCAGGGCTTCGAGCCGATGGCGATCCGCCACCAGTTGCTCACCGCCCATTATCGTCACCAGCTTGATTTCACCATGCAGAGCCTCCGCGAGAGCACCCAGGCCTTGCAGCGGCTGTGGGACTTTGTGGACCGGCTCAACGCCTCGCCGGCAGCGGGCGCGCACAATCAGTGGATTGCCGACGCGGTGGACAAGGCTTACGCCGATTTCGAGTCTGCGATGGACAATGACCTCAATGTCCCGGGCGCTACGGGGGCCGTTTTCAGCCTGATGGGCGAGGTCAATGCCGCGCTGGTTGACGGCGACCTGGACGCGCAGAATGTCGGGGAGGTCAATGGCTTCCTGGAGAGGGCCGATTCGGTCCTCGGCTATCTGTCTCACGAGAAGGGGGCCCTGGACGCGGACATTGAGGCCTTGATCGGCGAGCGCGAGCGTGCCCGTGCAGACAGGGATTTCGCCCGCGCCGATGAGATACGGGATCAGCTTATGGCGATGGGCATCATTCTGGAGGACACTGCTGCCGGCACGCACTGGCGCCGTACCGACTAATCCGTCTCCCGCGTGGGTCAGGCTTTGGAAAAAACCGCGTGGGTCGGGCTTTCCAGCCTGACAATGCCGTTGCCAGAACCCAATTACGCAGTAGCTGGATGTACGTCTTGGCGTCAGGAGCGCTTTGCTTTGGTTTGGCGCGGGGCCTTTTTGAATGTGGCGGGGCTTATCCTCGGGTACTCTAACTGCTTGTCTTCCAGCAGTTCCTCAATCGTGATTATCTGTATCTTGGGGACTTGCGGCAGGAGCCCTGGTGGCTGGTAGAAGCCTGCTTCCGCCGCTTCCTTTTTCATCGGCGCGGTAGGCTCCAGCAGCGTCACGAAGGCGGCCATGTCTGCATCCTCGCGCTCCATCACACCGCGCAGGTCCCCGATCTGGTTGCGCGTCACGTGCCCGCTCTTGATCTGCACGATGATGCGCTTGCGTTGGCCGGAATCATCATCGAAGAAGTAGATATTCCCGTCTATGCCCTTGTCTGCGCCTTTTTTGCGATCATCGGTCGGACTGCCCTCGACCAATCCCAGCGCCCAGTATTCGAACTGGTAGCGGTTCTCTTCGGCCAGGGCTCTGGCGCTGCCGACATCCTTCGGGTCGCTTATGACTTGGTAGCGCTGCAGGTCCGGCCCGAAGCTATCATGCAGGCGGGCCTTCATGAGGTTGACCGCCAGGTGGGTCAGGTCTATGCCGATCCAGCGCCGGTGCAGCCGCTCGGCGACCGCGATGGTGGTCCCGCAGCCGCAGAACGGGTCAAGCACGATGTCGCCCTCATTGCTCGATGCCTGAATGATCCGCTCAAGCAGGGCCTCGGGTTTCTGCGTCGGATAGCCCAGGCGCTCGGCGTTGGATCCGTGAAGGTGTTCAATGTCATTCCAGATGTCGGTAACATGCGCACCCGGCATCTCGTCCAGGTAGCGTTTGTACGCAGCTACTTTGCCGCGCTTGGGTATGACCACGCGGCCCTCCTCCCATGCCTTCGTCATTCGTTCTTTGGTCCAACGCCAGACACGTACCACGCCGCTTCCGGGAGGGAACTCATAGGTCAAATTCGGGCGATCCTTGTTGGGATTCGCCAGGTTATCGAGCCTGTACCGGCGCCCGGTGTCCTCATCTGTGTATTTGTAGAACTTCTCTACATACTCTGGGTCATGCGGCTTGTACTGCTGATCGAATTCCGCATCGGCTGATTTCACATAGAAAAGCACCACATCGTGCGCACTTGAGAAGCGCGTGTAGGCATGGCCCTTCGGCTGTGCGCGTTGCCAAATGATTTCGTTGCGGAAGTTCATTGGCGAAAACACAGCATCCATGACCGACCTCAGGTAATGGCTCGCCGTGGGGTCGCAGTGCAGGTAGATGGAACCCGTGGACTTCAGGACGCGGCGCAATTCCTTCAGGCGAATGGCCATCATCGTCAGATAGGCCATCATGTCATTGGTGCCCAGGAAATCATGCAGCGCCGACAGCAGGGCACTGATCTTCCCGCCGGCAAGCACTACCTCCTCATAAGCCTGGCGCGAGCTGATGTCCCAGTGCCACGTGTCATCAAAGGCCGCAATCTGCGCGGCTGACTGCGTGCCGTTTTTCTCTGTGAACAACACACTATAGGTGGCATTGGAGTTGAAGGGCGGGTCGAGGTATATCAGGTCCACGCTCTCATCGGCCACGTGTTCCCGCAGGATATCGAGGTTGTCTCCGAAGTAGAGCTTATTCGTCCATTGTTCGCTCATTGCAGCCTCCCAGCTTGCACCCTCTGGGACCTATATTCGCATAGAAGGTTGCGGAATCCTGCCGGCCCAGCAGGTCATTTGCCCTGCGTGCGGATGCGGTCCAGCGTGGACAGGTGCTGCCTGTCCCCCAGGCCTAGCGGCTGAACTTGCGTACGATGCAGGCGATGAATAGGGCGGCGAGTGCCACACCGAGAACAGACTCAACAGCCGCGACCGCGTTGAAGACGCCGCTTGGCGAGAAGACAGCGTCCAGAGGGCCAAGGGTCAGTACATTGAGCGAAGTGAGGTTCACGGTGCTGATGTACAGAGCATACCCAAATCCGATTGACTCACCATTCGCGCACCCCCACACCCACAATGGGACGGCCGATAGGAGCCAGAGTCCCGCCGCCCACGCAAGCACACGCCCAGGCCACTCTGCGTAGCCCGCAAAGTAGTACATTAGCCACCAGCCTACGCACGCCAACTGTTTGGCTGGCCGTTTCCACCCGAACAACCCGCCGACGAGAGCTAATAGTATCCACACGGGAAACAGAAGCGCGCCGAGTATCCGCCAGACCCAGTAACGCCATCCTTTCTGCCACTTTTCACCAAGGAGGTCAGCATCGATGTGGGCCCTGTGACACTCCATCTCGCGAACGAAGAATGCGCTCTCGGCGTTTTGATGCGCGCCCCGCCGGCAAGCGACTCTTAACTCGTGGTAGATATTCGCACACTCCGCGAAGGTGGGAGGGGCTTTACACTTCAGCCAGGGCAGCCTGTTTGTAGTGCACCGCCAGTGCTCCTGTCTGCGTGCACAGCGCTCATCCCAGAGGTAGTAGTCGTCGCCCCACGTGACCTTGTTCAGATTCACCGTGGGGACAACCCTGGCACCAGAAATGAGTGCGCCCGTCAGGTTCGCGTTTCCCAAGTCGGTGGCGGTGCCATCGAGTTCGCCCAAGATAGCTGTTCGAAGATCAGAACCCTCCAAACGGGCATGGAGCCACGCCCCGTGGAGCTTAGCTTCACGCAGATTGGCCCCCTGCAACTTCGCAGATAGCATCGCGCCGCGAAGGTCAGCGCCGTGTAAGGTAGCGCCTCTGAGGTCGGCATCTTCTAGGTTCGCGCCCTTCAAATTAGCGTAGGGCAGCTTTACTCCGCAGAGCTGCGCCTCGAAAAGGTCGGCATTCTCGAGTTGCGCCTCGACTATTTCCGCCCAGCGCAGGTTGGCGACAGCCTGCTCCAACCTATCCTTAACGGAGGTGTCGCCCTTCCGCGGGCGTGTCGAATGGAAAAAACAGCGCGGCTTACCGGCCTCAACCCGGTCTGCTGGCAGGCCGCAGCGCTGACCCTTTATGCACTCCCAGTCACTGTCGTAGTTGCCCCAAAAGGTGTACCCACATCTGGGCGTGTCCGCCGGGTATCCCTCTGGCAGTTTGTTCCAGTACGTGACTTCCGCGCTCATGACTCACCTCGCATGTGGTTTCCGAGTTACTAGCACTTGAGATCGCGGACGAGGTCGGCGATGTATTCGACCCGGTCGAAGATCGCGTCGGTGGGGACATTGTCGCCGAAGGCCAGGATGAAGCCATCATCACCATCCATCGCCGCCAGTAGCTCATCCACGTAACGGCGGAACTGGTCCTCGGAGAAGGTCCTGGTGAAGATAATCGCCGCCAGGCCGCCCCAGATCGCCGGCCCCTCGGCCCACAACTCTCGCAGCCTCGCCATGTTGATTGAAGTCATCGGCTGCGGCGTTATCGCCTCCACTACGTCCACGCCCGTCTGGGCAATCAGCTCCAGCAGCTTCTCCATGTTGCCATCACCGTGAAGGGTCACCAGCTTGCCGCCGGCATGAAGTATCTCGCACGCCTGGTGGTAGAACGGCAGCATGTGGCTTGCGAATAGCGGCGGCGGGGTCATCTGCTCATCGTAGTTACCGCCGACTGAGATGATCTCCGAGGGGGCGGCGGCGGCCAGGCGCATTACCTGCAACTGCTGCCGGCAGAGCGCCTCGTGCAGCGCCTCGACCTGGTCGCGGTTGTCATGCCACTGGTAGTAGAAGCCCTCGTAGCCCATGTACTCTTCCATGAGCATGTGAATCGGCACCTTGCCGGTCCAGGGCAAGGCCACACCGTCATCGCCGATCGCCTCAGGCAACCTGGCATAGGCCTGATAGTTCTCCACCGGCTCGGTATTCTCGATCAAGTACTGCACGGCCGCGTAGTCGTCAGGCGATTTGAAGAAGGGCTCGGTCTGGATGGTAATCGAGGCGCTGCCCTTGAGTTCGGCGGGGAAGTGCCAGGCGGCGCTGATGGTGCCGTGAGGCGTTGCAACGGTCACGACACGCCCGTCAGGCAGCAGCTCCTCGCGGTAGTCCATAGCGTGGCGCTGCAGGGCGAAGAGGTCCTCGCCGGCCCCGTAATAGCCCACCAGGCCGATGTCGAGTTGGCGCTGGATATCCCACTGCGACATGCCCTGGTAGCGTTGTGGGAGTGTGGCCTGGTTGGCGTGGAAGTTGTACCACAGCTCGATGCGGCTGCAAAACGGCAGGCGGTCGTGCGGCTGTCTGCGGATGGCGGCAAGCACGCGTTCTTTATGTGTCATCTCAGGCACCTCCGGCAAGGTGATTGCGGTGATGCGGGCTGCTGTTGGCAAAGCCCTCTGATGAATAGATTCTCCGTTGATCGGGCGATTGCCTGCCTGGGAAAACGCTAAGGCGGGCGAGGCTCGGATCGAGTGGTGCTTATTTGACCCCCCTGAGCACCCCCTTGCTGAGGGGGGTCAAATCGGCGTTTTGCTCTAGGGGAGTAAAGCCCCGCCGACGCCAGGAGCCCCTGATACTACGGGCTTTGTTACTAGGGGGGAGTAAATGCTACTTTAGTTGCCAGCAGGCAGAGTTGCAAAATAAAACGCGAATTTTTTCTATTGGGTAAGCCAATAGATCTCGCGATACGGGGAGCGGAGAACTGCACCGTGAAAGATGTCCCCCACTAGCTAGAGTCTCTGCGAGCGAGGCGTTTTACCAGATAATGATGGGAAATGTTTGTGATGGTTTTCGGGTTTTTCTGGGAACGGCAGGCCTCAGCCCTTTGATTCCCTCACCCCCGGCCCCTCTCCCACAGGGAGAGGGGACAACGGCAACGGCTGGGCCGGATGGGGCCCCAGACATCCCCCATTTGGCCCCTCCATAAGGCAAACGGCAACGGCTGGGCCGGATGGGGCCCCAAACATCCCCCATTTGGCCCCTCCAGAAGGCAAACGGCAACGGCTGGGCCGGATGGGGCCCCAAACATCCCCCATTTGGCCCCTCCGAAAGGCTACGACAACGGCAACGGCGCCCTCACCCTAGCCCTCTCCCAGAGGGAGAGGGGACAACGGCAACGGCTGTCAGGCTGGAAAGCCTGACCCACGCGATAATATATTAGGGAAACATGAGCCACAGGGTGAGCAGTTACCAAGAAATAATGCCAAATCAAGCAGGAAAGGGCCTCGCCTGGCTCGAAAGAATCTTGGATAAGGTGATGCGCACCCGAATAGAGCCCGAAGAGGAGCACGAGCGAAAATGAGAGCAACTCAGTTCAGAGAGGGCAGGCTTCGCAGGCTGATGTACTGTTGCTCGATTCTAATTGCCTGGAGCGTGATGGCAGTGGGGCTTGCGCAAGGGGACGAGAGCCTGAGACTGAGGGTCAGTGACAGCGGCAGATACCTGGTGGACGGTAACGGCCAGCCGTTCTTCTGGCTAGGGGACACGGGATGGACCATGTTCAGCAGCCTGAGCCTGGAAGATGCGGAATACTACCTGGAGAATCGCAGAGAAAAGGGCTTCAACGTGATTCAGTGCATAATCGCCCACTGGAGCAGGAACGACGTCCGCGCCAACCCCGACGGGCAGAGGCCGTGGCTGAGCGATGATCCGGCCACTCCTAATCAGGCGTACTTCGAGCACGTGGACGCGATTGTCAAGCTGGCGGAGGAAAAAGGCATCATCCTGGCGATGCTTCCGGCATGGGGCGATTTCGTGACCGAAAACGAGGTGCTAACGGCGGACAATGCCGGGGACTATGGACTGTGGCTGGGTTTCCGCTACCAGAGCGCTCCGAACGTCGTGTGGGTGCTCGGGGGCGATCGGCTACCGGACGGGCACGGGGATGTTTTCCGTGAACTAGCGGGGGGTCTGGCCCAGGGTGACGGCGGCAGCCACCTGATGACCTATCACCCCAGGGGCGGAGGGCACAGCTCGTCGGAGTTCTTCCATGATGAGCACTGGCTGAGCTTCAACATGATCCAGTCGAGTCACAGCATTGATTACCCAAATTACCAGGACGTGCTTGGCGACTACAGCAGGGCCCCCACCAAGCCGACTTTGGACGGCGAACCGCGCTACGAGAACATCATCAGCGGTCTGAGGCGAGAAGGCGTGCGCATGGACGACCACGATATTCGCAAGGCTGCGTACAACGCGGTGCTTTCCGGCGCGCTGGGGCATACCTATGGCTGCAACGGCGTATTCCAGTTCTACAAGCTCGGGGAAGAATCACGCTGGCAGCCGGGCATTGAATGGCAGGCGGCCCTGGATTTGCCGGGCGCGTTCGATATGACGCATCTGAAGAACCTGATGCTGGCTCGCGCGTGGCACAAGCTGGTGCCTGACCAGTCGCTAATACGCAAGGGCGGCGGCGAAGGCGGCACGTACGTACCCGCCGCACGCTCCGACAACGGGCAGTTCGCCTACATCTACATTCCGGTGCGGCAGACTGTTACGGTTGACATGAGCAAGATAACGGGCGAGGGCGCCAAGGCATCGTGGTACAACCCGCGCACTGGTGAGAGCACAGAGGCCGGCGAATTCGACAATTCCGGGCGGATGGAGTTCACTCCGCCAAGCGGACCCGAAGACCCCGATTACGTGCTGGTGCTGGAGAGCGCCGGCCCTGAGACCACGCCGCCGACGATTACCAGAATCATAGCCGGCGGCGATCCCAACCGAGTAGTGATCATGTTCTCAGAGCCGGTCGAGCGGCAGAGCGCTGAAAGCGCGGCGAACTACCAGATAACTCCGGGTATCACGGTCGGCGCTGCATTGCTTGCGGCGGACCAGAGAAGCGTTTCGCTGATTACCGGGGCGCTGACCGACGGGGCGACCTACACGGTGGCCGTGAGCGAGGTTCGCGACAGGGCGATTGATCCCAACCCGGTGGCGCCCGAGACGCAGAAGGAATTCGTTTTCCTGGCAAGCCCACCACGCGTGGTCGAGGGGCTGCAAGCGCTGTACACATTTGATGAGGGCCAGGGCGCCACAGTTGACGATGTCTCCGGCGTCGGCGACCCGGCGCATCTTGAGATCGAGGATGAAGCGTCGGTGAGCTGGCTGCCGGCCGGCCTGGCTCTGGAGGCCAGCACAATAATAGCTTCACGGGGCCCTGCGGCGAAGATAATCCAGGCCTGCCAGGAGAGCAACGAGATAACAATTGAAGCGTGGGTGAAGCCGGCTAACACCGAGCAGGACGGCCCGGCGCGGATAGTGACCCTCTCGGCAGACACCGGCATCCGTAACTTCACGCTGGGGCAGGAAGCGGATACCTGCGACGTTCGCCTGCGCACTACCGAGACGTCGGATAACGGCGTGCCGCCGATCGGCCATACGCCCGCCGGCTCTCTGACCACCGAACTGTCTCACGTGGTTTACACGCGAGATGCGCTCGGCATGGCCTTCATCTACATCAATGGCGAGGAGGCCGTCGCAGGCGATGTCGGCGGGGATTTGTCCAACTGGGACCAAGACTTCCGCTTCGGACTGGCCAACGAGTTTACAATGAACCGCACGTGGCTTGGCGAGCTGCGCCTGGTGGCTGTCTATAGCCGCGCCCTCACGCAGGCCGAGGTGGCGAAGAACCTGGAGGCGGGCGCCGGCCCCCCGGCACAACCTTAGCGGCCAGAAGGCAAACGGCACCCCTCACCCCTTCAATTCCCCTCTCCCACAGGGAGAGGGGAACACGGCAACGGCGACGGAGTCGGGCAGGATGCCCGACCCACGGGATTTTTTGTGGATGCCCGATCCCTCCGCAAGGCTACGGCGCCCCTCACCCCTTTGATTCCTCTCTCTCCCGCAGGGAGAGGGGAGAACGACAACGACGACAGAGTCGGGCAGGATGCCCGACCCACGGCATTTTTTGTGGATGCCCCGCCTCCGCTGAAGCTTCGGCGCACAGGATGGCGGGCAAGCTTGTGCCACGCGACAGAGGCAAATCTTCTTCTCACTCCCACCACTGCCGTCTTCCTTCCACTTGTGGGTAATGCATACCCCACAGGGAGAGGGGAGAACGGCAACGGCTCGGCCGCCCCAGGCCGCGAGAGCTTGTGACGCGCGAGTGTAATACAGCGTACCCGCGGCAATATGCGTCGAGCGCATAGCCTGCAATCACACAAAGTCTATGGTGATGTACCTGAACTCACTGCTATAGCCATCTGGCCTGCCGTCCTGAGGTCGCACTCCA
The DNA here is from genome assembly GCA_030604405.1 of bacterium. GTDB lineage: Bacteria > Armatimonadota > Zipacnadia > Zipacnadales > UBA11051 > UBA11051. The sequence continues at coordinate 26,192 of JAUVVY010000010.1, forward strand.
GGAGAAGTAGGATGACAATATCTGTAGAAACGTTGAGTTAGACTTGACGCGAGCTTGATAGTACCTGGCTATAATATGTGCAGTAAAGCAACTGTTGGTGGTACGGGACGTGAGTGCAGTGAAAAAGTCAATAATAGCGTTGGTAATAGGTGGATTAGTCGCCGTCTTCACGGCCGGTTGTTTTGACGGTGTGAGCATCAGTAACACCGGCTCAAAAATGAAGCCACTAGTCCGCACAATAGGGACGACGCGGCATCTCGATATTGACATCAAGCCGTGGAGCAATCCGAACGTGATAAACGTGAGACGGCCGGGCCGCGTGGATATCGCGGTGCTGACTACGCCCACGTTGGACGCACAACAGGTTGCGATAAAGAGCGTCAGATTCGCCGGGGCTCCTACTATATCCGGATTGGCCGAAATAACAGACGTTGACGGAGACGGCGACCTTGACTTGCTGCTATTTTTCCACAAGCAACACTTGTACCTCGAGCCGGGTGACACGGAGGGCGTAGTTTTTGGCTGGACGGATAAGGGCAAGCGCTTCCACGGCCTCGACACAGTCCAAATCGTGGACGATAAATAGCGTCTTGGCCGAGGAGCCGGCACCACGGACGAGCGGGCAATTCACTCAACCTGTCGAGAACGTACGAAACGACCTGACACATTATCGCTTGCAGTTCGTAGCATGTCTGCCGTGGGTGTGTACGAGGCTCACAACAAGTGGCAGCCAATTCAGAACTATGGTTGGGAAAGCGAGCAGGTCGCCCCGACGTCTTCAGGGGCGACCTTCGCATGTGGGCCGCCTGCATCTGAGAAGCTGACAAGGATCTATTCCTGATACACGGGGGTTTTGCGTCTGCCGGGCGTACAGCGCGTCACGGCGAATTGCACATAACGGTTTGCCTGGTGGTCTTCTCGTCGATAATAGGGCTAGATGAGTGCGCTACGAATGCTACGCGCGGTGGGAAAGCCGAAACACAGGTATCCAGCGATGAGCAAGGGTTTCACGCTGATAGAGCTGCTAGTTGTGATCGCGATCATCGCGATCCTGGCGGCGATACTGTTCCCGGTCTTCGCGCGGGTTCGCGAGAAGGCCAGGCAAACAACCTGCCTGTCGAATCTGAAGCAGCTCGGCCTGGCTGCCTATATGTACTCCCAGGACTATGACGAGTGGCTGCCGTACGATGATCTGGACTACGACCAGAGCGGGGATGACAGCTTCGGGGACGGAACCTGGCGCGGGATGCTTGTGCCCTACTGCAGGAACGCGCAGATCTTCTTCTGCCCCGGCTCGCAGATAGCCAGCAGAGCTTTCGACGGATCATGGAACGACTACGGCATGAATGCCTCCTACGCGATCAATTACGCCCACTGGCAGCCGGGTAGTCACACCCCGCCGTTCGGCCAGCCTCTGGCGATGATTGAGGCTGCGTCAAGCTGCATCCTGTTGATGGAAAGCAGCGGGATCCACGAAGTTGCCAACCCCGACGGCGAGGACGCCGTGGCGTGGGTGCCTGATACGGCATGGGCGTTGCGGCATAACGGCGGTGCCAATTACTACTTTGTGGACGGTCACGCCAAGTGGCTCAAACCGCAGGCGCTTGACCCGGCCGGCCGCGACTGGCTCACCACGATCGAAATCGAGTAGGCTCCCCCGCGTATGGCAATACGTAGTGCGCCCTCAAGTCGTTAACCAAGCTGCAGCAACAGGGCGCATGCCATGCGCGCCTGCAACGGCAACGGCGGCCCTCACCCCCTGCCCCTCTCCCGCAGGGAGAGGGGCAACGACAACAGAGTCGGGCAGGATGCCCGACCCACGGGATGTTTTGGGGAGACCCCGCCTCCACCAAGGCTTCCGCCTTCGCCAAGGCTATGGCGGACAAGCTCGAGCCACGCGAGAAGCAAAAGGCATTGTCAGGCTGGAAAGCCTGACCCACGCGGAGGAGGTTAATTGTCGGCCGGGATACGCGAGTCACGTGCCAGAACAAGCAATGCTCTTCTGCAGCTAGCTATTGACATACACACTCCAAACGACATCCAGCCCCTTGCGCCTGTACTCGTAACGAGCAAGTGAGTAGCTACGCACAAGGAATTGCTGGAGCCGGCAAAGAAAACTAGATCCAACAAGCCGGAATACGGGAAATCCCGCTTGGGGAGTAAGTCATGTTGCTGAGAGTAGCCGTCATCACACTGTGTGTCATCACCGTCGTGGCGCAGGCGCAGCTTGAGGTTGACCCCGAATACCCCTACTACTTCCGCGATGGCACCAAGCACGTATATCTGCTCGGTGCGTCCGACCGGCAGGCGTTCTTCATCTGGCAAAACGAGAAGGGCTTCGACTGGCGGGATTACCTCGAAACGCTGCACGAGTACGGCTTTAACTACGTCAGACAGGATGCGGCCGCGTGGGGAGGCATTGATGGGCCTGCGGAATATCCGGCGCAGTTGTCAAACCCGGCCTGGGCCTTTGCCCGCACCGGCCCCGGTCTCGCCCGCGATGGGAAACCAAAGTTCGACCTGAGGCGCTTTAATGAGCAATACTTCCGCACCAGAATCAGGCCCTTTCTCGCTCGTGCGCGGGAGCTGGATATCTATGTTGAGTTGACGCTTTTTGAGCAAACCAGCAAAGGCGGGTGGCGAGGGTGCCTCTACAACGACCGCAATAACGTCAATCAACTGGGCCTGGAGCCGAAGCAACCTGAAGCCAACGAAGCACTCAATAACCCCGCCCTGCTCGCCATCCAGGAGGCATACGTGACCAAGGTGCTGGCCGAGACCGCCGACTTCGACAATGTAATCTACGAGATCGCCAACGAGACCGGCGGCCGAAAATGGGTGACGCACCTGGTCAACTTCATCCACGACCACCCGCAGTATCCATCGCATCTGGTCTCCGCGGGCGAGCAGTCATCGTCCTTCGATCCCGTCAGCGGGCCAAACGACATCGTGGTGAAGCACCGGGGATGGGGCAAAGGCGGCGGACTGTATGCGAGCGACGCCGACGTCAAGAACCACCACGACGTGCTGCTGAAGTACCGCGCGGGCAAGCCGGTTACCCACAATGAATTCTTCCTGTACGCGAACCGGAGCACCGATGACCCTAACTTCGTGCGCAAGATGATGTGGGGCGACTTCACGGCGGGTGGACACGTGAACTTCTACGATTTTGCGCACTGGCGCGGGACCGGTCGGACTAACGAAGACGGCGAGCCCGCCCGTCCGCCACCGCGAGAAATCCTGGAGGGCGGGCGGCATTTGCGCAACTTCATCGAGCGCGTGCCGTTTTGGGAAATTGCGCCGGCGGACGAGTGCGTGACTCCCCCCGGCCCGGACACCCACGCCATGGCCCTGGCGGCTCCTGGGCGCTGTTACGTGATCTATGTGCTGGGAGAGCCGGTGAGGCATATCGAGGTCGCGCTACCGGAGGGGGATTACCGGCAGCGATGGTACGATCCGAAAACAGGAGAGCTAAGCGAATTGCCGCCGGTGCAGGCTGCAGACGGCCAGCTAAGACTAGCGGTGCCGACCTTTGAGCAGGACATCGTGCTGTGGGTCGAAGCTGTGGCAGGATGAGTCGCAAGGTGGGTGGTCAGTGGTCATCTTCGCCGTGGGCCGGGCACACCCACTCCTTCGGAGTGGGTACCCGGTTCGACGCGGCCCCTGCAGCAGCTACGACAGCGGCCGCCCTCACCCCTTCAATTCCCCTCTCCCGGCGACGACCAAACAACATAACGGGAAGCCCGGGGTCGCCGGGCAAACGCGCCAACCGCGTCGGCCTCCTGCGACGAGCTGAAGCGGACCGAGTCGTCTTCCCCCAGTGGTGGCACAGCAGGCGGATGATTCCAAGTTTGCTGCGAGCGAGGGGAAAGCCGTGGCGCCTCAGGCGCCGGATCGTTGCTCCGACCCGGCGCTTCAACGCGCCTCCTGAGGATACCTCCACAGGAAGACGCCCCGGTCGGCGTACGCCGCCTGCGGAAGCGCAGGCACCAGGCCCCGATCAAAGACCATCGGCGTCAGCCACGCGGAAGCCTTCAGGAAGCAGATATGGGCGACATCGGTCGGGAGGCAGTCCTTGAACGAGCATCGCTGCACGGCCTGCTCACGCTGGGGTTCTATGGCCCCCAGCTTCGGCCCGATTGCCGCGCGCATCTCGCAAAGAAGCTCATACAGCGGAGTGCCAATTCGTTCATCCACGACTGGGATGAGCAGGCGGTGAGGCTCCTCTTCAGTGATGAAGCGAAACCGGATGAGAGCGTCCAGCACATCGTCGGGCGGGTACTCGGTCACGTCCCTCTCCTTGATCCGGTTCACCAGCTCGTCACGGGTGCGCGGCCGCTCGTGCATGCTTCTCAGAGGGCGCACGAGCCTCCACAGAAGCGGGTCGTCGCGAACCGGGAACTCTTGCGCCCTCATGTAGTCAGCCATCTCGGCCTGACCGTCAATGCCGAACCACGTGACGGCCACGAGACACCATCCCTCCATGTCGCCGAAGTCCGACTTGCTGTTGCCGTAGCCGCTCGGGAGTCCACTCCCGATGGCAGACCCGAACAGGTGGTACTCCCCGGTGTCGGCCCTCTTGGGCCCCGGGAGGCGCGGTGCCAGCCCCTCAGCTCGCGCGGCTCCGACGGCGGCGCACATCCCCTGCCAGTACACCACTGCCTCCAGGGCGTTCTCAATCGGCGCTTCCCCTCTCGCCTCCTCGGCCATCGCGCTCAGCTCGGGCACCCGGCGCTCCAGTTCCGTCATGGCGATGTCTGCGAAGGCCTCCCACCACGGCCGCAGCTCCTCGACATCTGGCGCTGTGAGGATCGGCGCTCGACAGAGGACCTCGCCGTCTGTGCCCTCGACAACGGAGAGCTGCTCCCAGCGCCGCACCAGCTCCTCAGCACGAGTGCGTGGCACGGCGGCGAGGGGCGCGGCTTGGGCTATGTCGCCCCTAGGGTAGAGCCGCGCGTAGAGCTGCTTGGATGGCTCGTCCGGGAAGACGCTGCGGGTGTGCCCGTGGCCACTGATTCCAAAGGATACGGTCATCCTTCCCACCTCCTGACAGAATGAGGGCCTGAGAGAGTGCTTCTGGAGCGTCTCGGCGACTAGATCAGCGATGTCCTTCTGCATTCTCTGTCTCGCTCGCCGCAATCGCATCTTCGCCGCGGCCGCACTGATGCCCAGGAAGTCACCGATCGCCTGGTGCGACAATCCGTCTATGTAGTACATTATGACCGCCAGACGGTTCGGCTCAGGAAGCTGCCCGATCATCTCCTCTATGGCGCCTCCGAGCTCCTTGGCGAGCAGCGCCTGATGTGGGCCTGGCGGGGCGGCTTCCGTGTCCGGGCACGGACCCTGGGATTCGTGCCGACGTGACTCTTTCCTGCGCCAGTCGGCGCATATGGAAGCAACGATTCGGCGAAGCCACGGACCGAACTTCGCGGGATCCTGCAGATCATCTAGCCGGTAGAAAGCTCGGACGAGCGCTTCCTGGGTCACGTCCTTTGCCTCCTCGAAATCCCCCAGGAGATGGCAGGCGAGTCCGTAGGCAGCGTGTCGGTAGCGTTCCACCAACACCCCGTAGGCGTCAACGTCGCCTGCGAGCGTACGTTTGACTAGCTTCTGGTCCCTCAGCGTCATGATGCCACCGGCGTGCGGATGTGGTCTGTCATCTACTAGGACACATCACGGACCACTCAGGTAACGCCCGGACCTCTGAGCCAGTCGCCACCGGGCGTCCTTCCCGGAGACCCATATTGCTTGGGATGGCGGGCGATTCCCTCACTGCAGGGCCATGCGCAGTCCCTGCAGAATCGACTCCATCCAGCGTGACCTTCGATCCTCTGGGTGGTGTCTGCAGAATTGAGGCCCTTTGCGCGTTCCTTTCTCGCTCTGCTTGCCCTTCCCTTCCGTGCACGTCTCTCGATGCAGCTCGAGATCCTCGCTCTACGGCATCAGTTGGCCGCTTATCAGAGGTCCAAGATGCGACCTCGCCTCAAGCCGGCGGATCGGACGACGACCTGCGACGTCAAACGATCGTGGGCTAACGCGGGGGGGCATACTGCGCATGTGGGGCTACTCAGTCAGCATGTTCGCCGATCTCACAGTCAATGTGATCTGTTTCTGTGCCCGCAGGAGGAGAAGACGGCTATCTCGTCGAATACACTTATCGACGTGTTCAATAAGCCTGCCGGCGATGCGGACAGCATCATAACCTGAGTTACTGTTGTGTTCATAAGCCTTGACTTAGGGACACAGCGGGCGAGGCAACGCAACATAATTCGGCTTGCAGACCCGTTCTCGCTGCGTCAACCATCCCTCTGCTCGGGTGACCTGACACACAGTGTGAAAGACGTTCTTCCCCCTAAATATTTATGTCTTTTATGATTGCATACCTCCCGCAGGGAGAGGGGAGAACGACAACGACAACAGAGTCGGGCTGCCCTTCGACAAGCTCAGGGCCTACGGGATGCCCGACCCGCCTTCGCCAAGGCTATGGCGGACAAGCCCACGGGATGTTTTGGGGAGGCCCCGCCTTCGCTAAAGCTTCCGCCTTCGCTGAAGCTATGGCCGACAAGCCCACGGGATAAATAAAAGGCATTGACAGGCTGGAAGCCGCACCCACTCCAAACGAGTGGGTACCCGACGCGATAATTAGCTGTGGAAGCGCGTGCCACGCAAGGATAGTTGGAATGGGGCCTCTGATGCGGCAAGGAATCGAACTGTATCATGATGAACTATCTGAGCTGAGAAGATCGTGAGCACAGGAGTGCTTGGCATGAGAAAGCGAGTTGCGGGTCTGATCTTGACCGCGATATGCAGCACAGTGCTGGGGACGGCCTGGCCGGTCTTCGCCCGCCAGGTCTATGTCGAGGGCTACCCCACAAAAGGCACCCCCGAGCAGGAAGAACAATGGTACGACCAGCACGTGGAATGGTGCCTGGAACGCATCATGGCATACCCCAAGACTAAAGGGCGGTCCATCAAACGCGCCGTAAGCTGGGGCGGCGGCGGCTCCGAAATGATAATCAGCGACGACTGGTATGGCCAGACCCATGTCAGCAAGTCGCAGAAGGTCGCCGATTGGTGGGCCGAGCAGGATGATGAGTACCTCTACGGTCGCATACCCGCCGATCCGCCGTCGGAGCTGTGCCTGGGATATCACGTCGGCTGCCCCATACATGGCGGGATGCGCGGTACCCTCAGCGCTGACCTGCATCAGCCATACCACTACCAGTGCAGCCGCGGCAAGGAGTGGTGGTATCCGGGCTGTAAGGTCGAGAACCCGACTAGCGGCGAGGAAGTGACCGTGGTTGATGACGGTAACGGATGGACTGCGCCTGAAGGCTTCGCCGGAGCCGGGACGACTTACCATTTCAAGAGAACTTACCCCGCTGACCTGATTAAGAAGTACGTGTGGGGCGGGCCCTATGGCGGCGAAGTCAACCGCAAAGACCCCTCAGGCTGGCCGCCGGCGCTGGCGCTGAGCATCATGTACGAGACCACCGGCGATGCGAAATATGCCCACGCACAGGGCATTCTGCTCAACCGGCTTGCGGAAGTCTATCGCACCTATTACAGGCCACAATACTACCGGCGAGGGAAAGCGACTACCACACGCAGGAGCCGATGGGCGCAGTTGCACCGCATGTGCCCGGCGAATTTCGAGCCGCAACACATGGAAACCATCAGCATCGCCTATGACCTCGCCTTCGAAGGCATCGCGAAAGACCCGTCCATTGTCGAATTCTTCGCCACGAAGGGTGATGCCGACTATAACGGAGACGGAAAGCTGACTCCCGAGGACATCACCTACAATATTCAGAAGAACCTGTTCGGCTACATGTATGAACTGATGCACCGCTCGTACCATATGGGGCAGGGCGCTCAGAAAGCCGTGTTTACCATCGCGATGGTCTGTCAGAACCCGATTATCTTTGCGGACGCGGTCGAGGAACTCAACCTCATGGTGGACAATGAGCACTTCCGCGACGGGATGAATTGGGAGGACAGCTCATCCTATCGAGGCTGTTCCAAGGGCTACGTCAATGCCGCAAAGTATCTGGAGGGCTTCTGCGACGGCGAGATTATCAAGGAGCCCTTCGACCTGCTAGGCGACCCCAACTACAAGCTCAACAAGTATCTGAGCTGCGATCCGCTGCGTTCCTGCGACGGGCGGAAGCTGGCCATCGGTGACAGCGGCAACAGGCGGACCCCCATCGCCCCCACAGCGCCGGCGGACGGCAAGCTCGCGCAGAGCGTCCTTTTCGATGGGGCCGGCTATGCCATCCTCCGCGCCGGCAAAGACGTCAATACCCGCAAGCACCTGCTGGTGTATTTTAGCCAATCCAGCAATGCTCACGGACACTGGGACCAGTTGCATCTCCAGCCTGTCGCCTACGGTTACGACCTCTCAATGCAGATCGGCTACTGGGCCAGCGGCGGTCCGGGCAAGCACCATGCTTTCAACAAGGGCACAGTCAATCACAATACCGTCGAAGTTGACATCAAGGCCCAGAACATGGTCTCGATGGGGACGCTGAAGCTGTACGGCATCACCAATCCGGTCAAGGTCTGCGAGGTCAGCAGCGCCTCAGCCTACGACCAGTGCAGCGTCTATCGGCGCGTGGCGGCGCTCATAAATGTCGGCCCTGACGAGCACTTCATCGCCGATATCTTCCGCGTCGCCGGCGGCAAGACCCATGACTACCTGTGGCACAGCCTGGGCGGAGACAATGCGGAGAACTTCGAGATCGCCACGGAGGAGAACGCAACCTTCAGCGTGCAAGAGCATGGCACACTGCTGGGCGAGGACATTGCCTTCGGGACTGAGAAGCACATAGGCACTTCCGGCTATTCCTGGCTCAAGGACGTGGCGCGGGCGCGTACTGACAAAGGCTGGACGGCGGCCTGGCTTGCCGATCCCGAGCAGCAAATCGGGCTGAGACTGCACATGACCGGGGCGCCGGGACGTGAAGTGATAACGTGCAAGGGCGAAGGCTACGGCATTGTCGGCGAAAGCCCCTGGGATGCCTACACCGTCACCCGCCACCAGAGCGAGACGGAGCCCTGTGTCAGCATCTTCGCTGCGGTCATCGAGCCGCACAAGGGCGAGACCTTCATCAGCGATGTGCGCCGGGTGCAGATGGAGCCGTACACGGCCTTACAGCCCGGCCTCGAGCCGGTGGCGATGGTCGTGGAGACCACCCGCGATAAGACCTTCTACATCCTGCACAATCCGGAGCGCGATACGCCGCGGACGCTGGAGGTGGACGGGCACAGCTTCGAACTCACGGGCCAGTTCGCGACCGTGTGCTTTACCGGAGGGAAGTTTGATTACGGGATGCTGGGCAACGGTGAGTGGCTGAGCGTGGACGGCAATAGCATCGAGGCTGAGAGCGTTGTGAGCGGCAGAATAGTGAGCATTGACGTGGAGAAAAATGTGGTGGAGGTTGAGGCTGAGAAGCCGCTGCAGGTGAAGGCAGTTGACCAAGGCAACGTAACGTTCTACAACCCGGGATACGCGCGTGGTGAGACATTCCCGCTGGCGGGAGTAGAACATCCGGGCGGCAAGCGCTACCGGCTTGACCTGGGCCACACATGGCTGTACGAGGGCCGCGGCAAGGTGACTTCGGTTGACGCGGAGACGAACACGATGCTCACCATGACAAGCCAGTACAAGCTCTTCTGCGGCATCTGCTACGACGGCAAATGGCTGCGCGCATCGGACAAGAATGATGCTGGCGCGTGGCTGCAGATTGAGAACGCGTCGGAGAGTTTCTCCGTCGCCGACGGGGCAAAGTTCACTCTGCAGGAGCCCGGGTCTGCCGCGAAGATGAAGCCCGGGGATCTGTTCTGGGTCTATTCGATCGCGCCCGGGGACAGCTTCGAGATCGGCAATACGGCCGTGTTAGGGGCCGAGGATAAATAGGACAGGCGAGACCCCCGACCCACTCCTTCGGATTGGGTACCCCAGCGGCGACGGGCAACCTTCGACGAGCTCGGCTCGACCGTTGGGCAAAGCTCACCGCAGGCAGGTCAGGGCAATGGCTGGCGTGTTCTGGCGGCAGGCGCGGATTGGTCGCGATACTCGGGTCGTCGCTCTTGATACTCTTGTTCCCAAATCGGATCCATGATCTGATGCAATCTCTTGGAGTATTCATCGAGATGAGCTTTGATTTTGGGGTCCGTGATAATTGTCTCTGCGCCGTCGTGAGTGGGAAAAGCGCCAGTTTGCTCGACGATCTCTCGGAGCACCCACGGCTGATCAATAATCTGACAAGGCGTCAAGAGGTTATCAGAATAGCGGTCTGGAGCAGTTGTTGCTTGCTGTCTTCTCCTAATCTCTCGAAAGAACTCAGAGTTACAAACCTCTTTTAGGCTCTTGTGTTTGATGTTGTCCACAGCGAAGTGAACAAAGCCGCAGGGCTCGACATCGCCATCACCATTGATATGAAGATACTGATTGCCGCCAGCGAGGCAGCCACTACACCGGGGACCATCGTTCCAAAAGTCACCGATAAAAATAGGTTTGTTAGCGCAGACATAGTGATTGAATTTCCTGAGTTGATTGCGTTGTTCGGGGGTTGCCATAAGAGCTACATCGGGGTTCTTGCCAATTGGAATATACTGAAAATACCAGCCGAATAGACAGCCTTGGTCAATGAAGAAATCAATAAACTCCTCTGATGCAAGAATTTCGGCGTTTTGAGATGTCACCGTAGCTGAGAAGCCAAATATGACGCCTTCTTCTTTCAATAATCTTGCTGCTCGCATGATCTTCTTCCACGTCCCCTTGCCGCGTCGCTCGTCCGTTTCTTTTTCAAAGCCCTCGACAGAGAGGGCGGGAGCGACATTGCCCACCTGGGCCAATCGCCTGGCCATCTTTTCATCAATCAATGTGCCATTGGTGTATTGGAGCCAGTAAATGTCATTGTGCTTTTCGTAAGCATCGAAGATGTCTTCCCTGATGAGTGTTTCTCCGCCCAATGTCACTACAAAATACATCCCCATCTCCTTGGCTTCAGTTAAGACACGATCCAATAGCTCAAAGGACCAGTCATCTTCCTTAGAATACATGTAGCGGCGGGTGGAACAACCAACGCAGTTGAGATTGCATCTCATCGTAGGACTAATCAAGATGAATGTTGGGGGTCTAAAGCCTTCGCGTTGAGCGAATTGGCGCCTTTTGGCGGTTCCCAAAACAAGCTCATTGCCAATAAGGTTTTCGACGAGTTTTTTTCGACAGGCAGCACTGCTCTCTGTCTGTATTCTCTGGACCAGTTGGTATGAAGTGGCTTCGCCAAGCACTTCTGTTCTGAAGTTCTCAATTGCTTTGCTTGTCTCTTGGTTGCGGACAATCAGCTCCACCAAGTGCAATAGCCCGGCTAACTGATTGGCCGAAGCGTACCTGGTAAGTTGGGCAAGTAGGCCGACAGATCGTCTGGCCAACCCCAGTTGGAGTCCATTGGTGGCGTTGTGGAGGTTGTTGCCGAGTTCCATTTTGATTCCCCATTTCTTGTTTTGGAGAGAAGCCGGCGGCCGCTTAGCCTTCAACATTCAGCCCAAGAACAGCCAGAATTTGCTTTGACGCTTTTTTGGCATCAATTCTGTTATTCAACAACGAGTGTTGCAGAATCACACCATCCATCATGGCGATGAGCATGGCAGTCAGCGCACGGCTGTCAACTTTCCGCGCGGACTGCTTAGCGACAGACATCTCCTCGACCAAAGATCGAATTGCATTTGAGACTTGTTGCCTCAATCGAGTAATATGCTTGTGTATCTCGTGATCAAGCGGCGACAGCTTTAGCGCGAGTGCCTTGATGAGATTCTTTTCTGTGAGGCCGAAGTCAAGATAGCTCTCAACCAGCTTGTGTAGTCTTTCACTGACTGTCTTCTCATCGAGCGCTTTGGCAATAAGTGAGTTGAGACGATTGAAAACCTCGTCCAGCACCTGGCGATAAATCTCGGTCTTGCCGGCGAAGTGATAATAGAGTGCAGCTTTAGTGATATTGACTCTCTCGGCAATGTCACTCATCGAAACGCCTAAGTAGCCGTGTTGTGAGAAAAGTCGGCGCGCAACCTCAATAATGCGTTGCTTGGTTCCGGGATTATTGTTGTCTTGCTGGTTCTTGGTTGTGGTCATGGCTAGCGGGTTAATCCTCCTATTTTACTTACCGGTCGGTAAGTTGTGTTGATTGTATCAGACTCAGCCGCGATTTGTCAAGTCCAAACTCTATTCCGCGTGCGGGTAAAGATTGTCGGTAAATGGGAACAAGCCACCCACCGTGAGAGGGCGATGCGCCCGCGCTGCTTCCAGACCACACGGCAGCAAGATGGAAAAGGGCGACCTGTTCTGGGTGTATGCGATCGCTCCCGGGGACAGCTTCGAGATCGGGAATTGGACGACAGTGGCGGCAGCAGAGGGAAAGAAGGGCTATTGATGCGCAATATGATTTTCAGCGGCGGCGTAGCTCATGATTATGCGGCGACCTCAGCAATGCTGGCAAGTATTCTGTGTGAGGCCGGAATAACCTCGGAAATCCACGAAGACCTCGAGGCGGTGGAAGACGGGCGCCTGTTGAGCTTTGACACGCTCACGCTGAACTGCGCGCGCTGGACGTGCGAGCAGACGCCTGAATGGCGGGATGAGTGGCATTTTGAGCTCTCAGGGGCAGCTCGTGAGGGTCTTGTGGACTTTCTTCGCCGGAGCAAGGGGTTGCTGGCGCTGCATTGTGCGACCATCTGCTTCGACGACTGGCCGGAGTACCGCAAGATCCTGGGCGCATCGTGGGAATGGGACCACTCCGGACACGGGCCGTACCAGGAACACAAGATGCACATGCGTAACAAGACGCATCCGATCACCGCTGGCATGGCGGACTTCCTGCTGATGGACGAGCTCTACACGGATCCTGAGATATTTGACACGGTGGACCCGCTCATGGTGGCGGAATGGGAGGGCAAGACGCAGCCGATGCTGTGGGTGCGGGAATACGAGACTTCACGGGTATGCTACTGCGCGCCTGGTCATGGGATCGAGACCTTCGAGAACCCGTCTTATCAAGAGCTGCTGCGGCGATGTGCGCTCTGGGTGGCCAGGCGGCTCTAGGGACTATCGGCGCACCGATTGAGGCAAAGCGTGAGGCAGCGCTTCGGCAAGCTCAGGGCAAGGAGAATTGAACTGTGAGCGGTGCTCAGGCAACGGGCTGGCGGAGGATGGTTTTCAGCTTTTCCGGAGCGGCCCTGCGCGGATCGCTGAGGTAGATCTCGTGGTGCTTGCCGCGCAACCGGTGGCCCTTCTGGGCGATGAATTCATGGAGCTCTGCAATCGTAGGCCCCTCAGCGTCATAAGGGCCGATGTGCATGATCTGGGCGCAGCGACCCTCATCGAAGTTCTCGAATCTTAGCTTCGGAAGCGCGGCGGGATCTTTCTTCTCTTTGAGCTGCGCTCTGGCTGCCTCGACCAGTTGCTCTGTTACGGTCTCGGGCTGCATGATCATAGAGGTCCAGAGCCAGTCGTGCTTGGCGTCGAGGCTGAATTCGGCCATGTCCTGCATCCACCACAGCCCCTCGAGCGGGGGGATGACCCAGTCCGGTCCGTCCGCGCCCTTGATCGTGAACTTGAGGGTGAACGCCATGCCGTAAAGTGCTTGCATCGCATCCTGATATTGCTGACTGGTGTTGGGGTCGCCGGCTCCATCAACCATCAGGAAATTCATAGCCGGCACTGGGACAATGCTCGGCTGCTTCGCTGACGGCTGATAGAGCTCTTTGAGCTCCTTTTTGAAGTCTATCTTGGTCACACAGCTCTCCCCCATTTCCATTTTTGGACGGCCCCGTCTCAGTCCGGGCACCAGGCGGGCGCAAGGTCGTATGCAGGATCGTTGCTGAGATTGGTCTGTCCGCTGCCGTCCGGGTCCATCACGTAGATTTCAGCGGTCTCATCTTCGTTGCGCTGGAAGGCGATCCTGGTGCCGTCGGGCGACCACAGTGGGTCCAACTCACCAGTGTCGCTATTTGTGAGATTCGCCAACCCGGTGCCGTCAGCGTTGACCATGTAGATTTCCCAGTTGGTGTCGTCCAAGTTTGCGAAGGCAATCCTGCCACCGTCAGGCGACCATACCGGACCGTAGTCATCGCCGGGGGTGTCCGTGAGCCTGGTCTCTCGGCTGCCGTCGAAGTTGATTACGTAGATCTCTTGATTGCCATCGCGGAAGCTGTAGAAGGCGATTTTGGCGCCATCCGGAGACCACACCGGCGCCTCACCATCATTGGTCTCGTCTGTAAGCTGCCTCAACGCACTACCGTCAGGGTTGATGACGCAGAGAAATGAGACCTCATCGGGGCGGCTGTCGAAGACGATCCTCCGGCAGCGCGGACACCACACCGGTGAGCCCACTTGCGAGGGGGCATCGGCAATACGGGTCGGCTGGCTTCCGTCGGCGTTGGCTACGTACAGCCCCCAGTTGTCCTGGCTGAAGCGGGCGTAGGCGATCCTGGTGCTGTGCGAATTCCACGTCGGCATTGCGGAACCAGCATCCCGGTTCGTAAGTTTGGTCTCCCCGGTACCGTCGGTGTTGATGACGTAGATGTCGCGGTTTTCGTCGTTGTCCTGGCTCTGCTCGGGGCAGGTCTTAAAGGCGATCTTGCTGCCGTCACGGGACCACAACGGGCTCAAGCAGATTGCTTCCGGCTTGTCCGTGAGCCTGACCTCGCCGCTGCCGTCAGCGTTGATGATGTAGATTTCGCCGTTCCTTGCGAAGGCGATCCTGGTGCCGTCAGAGGACCACACCGGCGGTGTTTCGTCCTCGGGGCTGTTAGTGAGGTTGCGCAGCCCGCTGCCATCGGCGTTGATGACGTAGATTTCAGCGTTGCCGTCGCGGTCGCTCGTGAAGGCGATTTTGCCGACCTCTCTGGTGCGCGTGTAGTAGGGTGCCGACACGTCCGGTTCTGTGAGGATGGGCAGTTCGGGGATCGCAGAATCGGGCGGCACTGGTTTGCATCCAGGCAATAACAGAACCAGGGCCAGCAGTACAAATATGACGCATCCGGTTTTCTGGCAGCCAGTCATCGCTCAGAACCTCCGCAAGTGTGTATTTGCCATGTGGAAAGGCATTCCTCGCGCCCTGGCGAAGTACCTTCGTCCCCTGCGCCGTACTGCGCAGATGAGAGCTTGCAGGAGGCAAAAGGAGGTGCCCGGTCGTTGTATGGGGAAAGGTATGGACAACGAGTTTTGCAACATCACTTCAATCATCAAAACTACCCCCGACAACCGCTGCCAGCCATCCGGCTCTTGCGTGCTGTCATGCCGAAAATAAATAATCGGCATTTCAGGGGAATAAGCGACGGCTATGTTACGTCAAAGAAGGTGGACTGTGCCTGCAAGGACAAAGCTTAATGAGCGGGTGCCGGAGCAAATCGGCAAGCATCGCAGCTACCCCCCGACAACCACGGGCAGCAATGCGATGCTTGCGTATTGTGATAGCGAAGACACGATCTCGATATGTACTGACATCTGGTTGGTGATAAATCCATGAGCAGAGCATCATTCGTTGTTCGTGTCGGGCTGCCCTTCGACGTGGCACAGGGCCTGTGGGCAGCCCGAGCTACGCGACTGATCGGAGTGCTTGCGCTGGTTTGTGCGACGGTGCAAGTGGCGGCCCAGACGAGCGATTCACTGCCTGATCTGACAGCGCCGCTGAGCCTGCAGCAGTGCATTGACATGGCCTGGGAACGGCACCCCAATGTGGCCCTGGCCAGAGCAGCAGCGGACGCCGCCAGAGCCAACGCCATCCAGCAGCGCAGCCTGCGCTATCCGACTCTGCAATTGCGCTGGAGCGCGCGGGAGAGTCAGAGCCTCGGGCGGCCGGTGGACGTCGGCGGCGGTGTAATCCGGACTATAGGTGCACGTACTACGCAGCGCGACGCAGAGCTGGCGCTGGATTACACCATTTATGAGAGCGGGCGGAAGTCCCGCATTGACCGGGCGAAGACCTCGGCAGAGGCTTCCGAGTATGGTGTCGCCGACGCCAGGAGACAGTTGGCCTACGAGGTGACTGCGGCATATTGGGCCATCGTGGCGGCGGAGGATTACGCTGTCGTGGCGCTCAACACCGTCGCTAATGCGGAGCGCCACCGCAAATTGGTCGAGGCACGCATAGACGCCGGTGTGGCACCTGAAGCGGACCTGCTGCCGGTCAAGGTGGAGGTGTCGCAGGCGCGGCTGGAAGCAGTGCGGGCCGATACCGAGCTGCATGTGACCCACGCAGGCCTGAGGGCGCTGCTGGGTTTGCCTGCGGGTGCGGATTTGAGAGTCGCGGATGGGCTCGTACAGACCACCTACGACAATGAACTTGACGCGCTGCTGGCCATAGCGGAGCAGCAGCGACCCGACCTTGCCGAGCGGCGGCTGGGCGTGCGGGCGGCGCAACTGGGTCTCAAGACCGCCGAGGCGGAGGACGGCGTGAAGTTTAGCGCCGGCGTCAGCGGCGACTACGGGCGCCATACCGGCACCAGCGGCGAGACCTGGCAGGCGCGTATCGGGGCAACATATCCGTTGTTCGATGCCGGAGCCAGCAACGCGCAAGTCGCCTCCGCGCGCGCTGATGTAGAAAGCGCCCGGTGGCGGCTTTCAGCGCTGATGCTCAACATTCAGGAGGAAGTCGAGGCGGCGCACCTGCGTCTGCGCCAGGCCGCAGCGGTCATCGAGGCGGCAAGCCTGGCTCGCGAGGATGCGCAGAACAGTCTGGAGGCCGCCGAGGCCCGCTACCAGGAGGGCCTCGCGATCATCATCGAGGTCACCGACGCGCAACTGACACTGCTGCGGGCGCAGGTGGCACAAGTGCAGGCACAATACGACTACGCCATCGCCTCGGCCGCCCTCTGCAAAGCCGTCAGCACTGATATAACAATGCTAGCAGGTGATGACCAGTGACGCTCAAGCGTATCGCGACCGCCGTGGTGGTGCTGGCGCTGATCGTTGGCGCGGGATGGTACTGGCAAAAGAAAAAAGCCGCAAGCAGCGCGGAAGATGCGTACGAAATTGAGACCGCCACGGTCGAGCGGAAGGACCTGACGATAACCGTGTCGGCCAGCGGGCTGCTCGAGGCTCTGACGACGGTGGAGGTGAAGTCACGCAGCGGCGGCGAGATAACCGGGATGTTCGTAGAGGCCGGCGACTATGTCGAGGCGGGGCAGCTCATCGCCCAGTGTGACCCCACCCAGATCCGAAGCAAGGTCGAACAGGTATCAGCTAACGTCTCCGCGGCCCGTGCATCGGCGGCCCAGGCGCGGCTAAATGCCTCGCTGCAGGAGGTTCAGACCGGCACCTCTATGGTACAGGCCGAGGCCGGTCTGGAGTCGGCACATGCCAACCTCAAGCAGGCCGAAGAGCAGTTGGCGCAGGAGCGGCAAACCACGGCGGATGCGATAAGAAAGGGGCAGGCATCGCTGAAGTCAGCAAAAGCGCGGCGGTCCCAGGCGGTGGCCCAGCGCGACGTTCAAGGCACGCTGCACGCGGCCGAAGTTGCCAGCGCCGAGGCCTCGGTGGAGTCTGCGCGGCAGAACCTGGCCAAGCTGCGTGCGGGAGCGCGCCCGCAGGAAATAGCACAGTCCAGGGCGAGTCTGCGCAGTGCCGAAGCCGGCCTGCAGAACGCCGAGAAATCGCTGCAGCGGAACAAGGGGCTGCTGGCCAAGGGTTTTGTGTCGAAGCAGGCCGTTGACGACGCCGAGCAGTCGTACGAGCAGGCGCTGGCGCAGCG
Organism: bacterium; assembly: GCA_030604405.1. GTDB lineage: Bacteria > Armatimonadota > Zipacnadia > Zipacnadales > UBA11051 > UBA11051. The sequence goes on from JAUVVY010000010.1 coordinate 43,945, forward strand.
AGATTCGGCGAAGGAGGCTCTAGGGCAACTTGAAGCCGGCAGCCGCGTGGAGGACATCGCCCAGGCTGAGGCACAACTGGTCCAGGCTGAAGCATCGCTGCGGCAGGCGAGGACCAACGAGGTGCAGATCGGCCTCAGAGAACACGATGTTACCGTCAACGAGGCCGGCGTGATAGAAGCGGAGGCGACGCTGGCATCTGCAAGGGCACAGAGCCGCAGCGTACAAGTGCGCGAGCAGCAACTCAAGGCGGCCAAAGCCACGGTGCGAGAAGCCGAAGCAGCGCTGCACAAGGCCGAGTCGGGCCCGCTGGAAAACGAAGTCAGACGCAAGCAGATAGAGGTGGCGATGGCTGACGTCAGGAGGCAGATGCTGGCGCTGGAGGACGCTGCCTACGACCTGCAATACACACAGGTGATTGCCCCCCGCAGCGGCGTCATAATGGAAAAGCTAGTCGAGGAAGGGACGGTAATACCCGCAGGCACCGCGGCCCTGCGCGAGGGCACCGGGCTGGTGACCATCGCCGACATCAGCAAGATGTACGTGCTGGCAGATGTGGATGAAGTGGACATCGCACCGGTTGATGTGGGCCAGGAATGTGAGGTAAGCGTCTCTTCGCTTCCTGACAAGAAGCTGAGGGGGCTCGTGGTGAAGATCTTCCCCCTGGGCGTTGAGGACCAGAACGTAGTGCGCTTCCAGGTCAAGGTGCATATCGAGAAGCCACCCACTTCGCTGCGGCCGGGGATGACTGCGGATGTGACGATCAAAGTGGCGGAAAGGTCCAATGTGCTGGTGGTGCCCGACCTGTGCATCACCCGCGCCAAGGACGAAGCCACCGTCGAAGTGATACTCCAGGAGCAGTTGGAGCAACGGGAGGTCAAAGTGGGCCTGAGCAACTGGGAGGAGACCGAGATACTGGACGGTCTCGAGGAAGGGGAGGAAGTTCTGATTCCGCCGCCGCCGGGCACAGAACTGCCGCACTGGATGGGCGGCGGAAGCACGAGGGACGATGCACAACGCAGGAGGTCGCGAATGATGCGACAGCTCCGAGGTAGAGGACGCTGACAAAGATGCTAGTTGAGGTTCGAGATCTGACCAAGATATATATGACAGGCAAAGTCGAGGTGGGGGCCCTGCAGGGCATTGACCTCGACATTGACGAGGGCGAGTTCGTGGCGATCATGGGGCCGTCAGGCTCCGGCAAGACGACCTTCATGAACATTATAGGCTGTCTTGACCGGGCCACTGCAGGCACCTACATGCTGGCGGGCCAGCGCGCAGAGGCTCTCAACGACGACCAACTGGCCGAGGTCCGTGGCAAACAGATCGGATTTGTGTTTCAAATTTACAATCTGCTGCGACAAGCGACCGCGCTGCAGAACGTGGAACTTCCGCTGCAGTACGCGCGAGTGGGCAACCGGCGGCAAAGAGCGATGGACGCGCTGGCGAAGCTGGGGTTGGCCGACCGGGCCCATCACCTCCCCAGCGAGCTCTCCGGCGGAGAGCAGCAGCGTGTCGCGATCGCACGCTCGCTGGTCAACGAGCCGTCGCTGATACTGGCTGACGAGCCCACGGGCAACCTCGACTCGCGGACCGGCGCCGAGGTGATGGAGCTGTTTGGCCAGCTCAACCAAGATGGCATCACCATGATAGTGGTGACGCACGACGCCGGTGTCGCCTCTCATGCCAGGCGGCTGGTACAGTTCCTGGATGGCAAGGTGGTCTCCGACGGAGCCGTCAAGGACAATAGCAAAGCCGAGGGGGAAGAGACTAACTGATGAACGTGCTTGAAGCTATCAGAGTCGCTCTGACCGGCCTGCTTGGCAACAAGCTGCGGTCCTTCCTCACCATGCTTGGTGTAATCATCGGTGTGGCGGCGGTGATCATCGTCGTCGCCATCGGACAGGGGATGAAGCAGGAAACCCTGGATCGGATCCAGAATTTGGGCACGAACCTGCTGATGGTCAGGCCGGGGCCCTCGCGGCGCAGCGGCGTCGTCCTGGAGACGCCGGTAATCAACCTGGAGACCGAAGACGCCGATGAGATCAAGAAAAGCGTCAAGGGCGTGCTGGAGGTGGCACCCGAGGTCGGCGGCAGCGCGCAGGCCAAATACCGCAACAACAACATCCGCACGCGGCTGACCGGCACCACAGTGCAATACCAGACTGTGCGCAACTGGGAGCTGGCCGAAGGGCGGTTCTTTGACAACTCCGAAATCCGCGGGCGCAAGCGCGTCTGTGTCATAGGGCAGGAAATCGTGGACGAACTGTTCTACGGCAGTTCGCCAATCGGCGAATGGATTCGCGTCAACGGGATGCCGTTTGAGGTGCTTGGAGTTGCCGAGGAGGTCGGTGGCTCATGGGGCAGTCCTGACAACCAGATCGTGGCGCCGCTGACCACGGTGCAGCAGCGCGTGCTGGGGCGGTCAAATCTGAGCATGATCGGGGTCTCAGCGCAAAGCCCGGCCATGGTTGATAAGGTGGAAAAGAGCATCGAGATACTGCTGCGGCGGCGTCACAAGCTGCGAACCGGCCAGCCTAACGATTTTAGGATCATGAAACAGTCAATGATGCTGACAAGCATGGCCGAGGCCGGGGAGACGATGACCAGACTGCTGGGCGGCATCGCGCTGGTGTCGCTGCTGGTCGGTGGCGTGGGGATCATGAATATCATGCTGGTGTCGGTGACCGAACGCACACGCGAAATCGGTATCCGCAAGGCTGTCGGCGCTCGCAAAGGCGATATTCTGTCGCAGTTTCTCATCGAGTCGGTGGTGCTCAGCGTCATCGGCGGGGGCATCGGGATCGCGTTGGGCACCGGGATATGCAAGCTGCTTTCATCCGGAGGCGCGTGGACTACCATCGTCTCGCCGACGTCAATTTTGTATGCCTTTCTGTTCGCCGCGGCAGTGGGCATCTTCTTCGGCCTGTGGCCGGCCAAGAAAGCCGCGGACATGGACCCCATTGTCGCCCTGCGGCACGAGTGACGCAATTCTGGCTCCGCGGCTACTAGCCTCCGACACTCACCCACTCCGCTGTCGGACCCACGCGCTGTGAGCCGATCGTGACAGGCTCGCTAGTGCGGACCTGCCACTTGTCGTCAGCAGCCGCCTTCCGCAGCCATACGCGGCTCGGAAGGGTTACGGTCGCTTCCCCCGAAAGCGTCAAGTACGGCGAGAACACGTCTTTGGCCTCGGCGGCCTGTGCATCGTAGGTGAAGCCCGGATGGCGGGCGCAGTGCAGCATCGTCTTGTCCCCTGCCGCTTCCACCACGGTCACCGGACAGACGCGCTGACTGTCGCCGATCTGTACGACTACGAACTCAACGGAGTCGGGCTGGAAGCCCGACCCACGCGAGGGGTCGGCGTCGGGCTGCCCTTCGACTTCGCTCAGGGCCTGCGGGAAGGCCCCAATATCCTGCCACGTGCCGTTCAGGCGCAGAGCGAACTCATTTTCACCCAGCGCAACTACTGCCTCAAGCGGCAGCGCGGGCCGCGACTGAATTGTCACTGCCAGATCGCCTGACTTGAAATAGGTGCAATCGTACAGCGCGATGTCGGTCTGCTGCGCTGTCTCTGTGATCGCCGCATATCTGCCCTGCAGTCGGGTGCCATCGGGCAGAGCCTCGCTTGTGGCAGGATCGAGTGTGTACAACACAATCACGTTGTCGAACTCCGAACCGGCGGCCCCGCGTATCTTCAGGGCGACGAGGTTATCGCTGTCAGGGGCCAGGTCGGTGATGTCTTTCACAACCCGTTCTTCCCCTCGTTGAGGCTCCCACACGGCGATAAAGCGGCTGTGGAGGTTGTCGCCGTCGCGGCGCAGCACCAGCTTCGGCATGCGAAACTTTTCGACCAGCGAATGATCCTCGCCGCCTTTTGCGGGATCCCAGCAGCGCCGCAGACTCGGCACCGTACAGGTATAGACATCCCCGTCGGCGGGTTGCAACATGTGCAGACGCAGTGGCCTGATCGAGGCGTCATCGGTGGTGAAGGTTGCGACAAAGGGGCCGGTGACTTCGCCCTTGTGCACGTTGTGGAAAACGCCGTACCAGGGGTCGGCTTCACCGGGCTCCAGATGGTGCGGATGTTTCCCCTCGGCGACTCTTTGCTTGATATACTCAGCCGCCGCCGGAGGCGTGAACGGCTTGCCGTCATCAGCATAGGTTTCGGCGAAGAATTCGGTCGGGACGGATACCTCCAGGCTCTGCTCGGTCATGCAACTGCCCTGCGCCATCCATTCATGGATGCTGCCGCCGGCGACATCGAAGATGTCAACCACCACACTGTCACGCTCACCCAGCGGCACCAGAAACAGCGCGCGGCCGTAGCTGCTGCACTGCGGATATACGCGAGCGTCCGCGGCCTCAATGACCTGCACAGCGTCGTCAGTGACGTGCCAGCCCAGCAGATTGCCATGCTCAGGCGTGCGCTGCTGACTATGGCGGTCAACGACGACCAGGTTGTGACCCAGCGACCGGTCGGAGAACCGGCGGTAGGTGTGGGCATAGCCGATGTCGGATATCAGTTCGTCCTGGTAGGCCCACAGAATGAAGCCGAGCATGTCACGATGCTCGTGGCCCCAGCAGCCGGAATAGTGCAGATGTGCCTGGATCTGGTCGCCGTCATCTCTTTGCCCACGGGCCAAGACCCCGTGGCCGAAGGCAGGATACATCAGGGGCCGCGTTTGCGCCGGTGCCGGATGCCCGCTGCTGACCAGCTTGCTCCAGGTGTCGTGGACCATTATGTAGCTGTTGTCCGGATAAACCATCGTCTCCAGTGTGGCAATAGCGTCGCGCAACTGCGGGATGTTCTGCCACATGTCAAGTTGCTCGAAGCGCCCGCCGTCAATGGTCGAGACAAAGCCGGGCGGGTCGGTGTAGCCGGCAGCGACCAGACACCCCTTCGCCATGCCGTAGATGTGCTGGCGGCCGTAGGAGGGGCTTTCGGGGAACGTCGCGTCGGCCATCAGGGTCTTTTCGACAAGCTGGGTCTGCTTCCAGTAGGCGTAGTGGATCAGTTCGGGCATCCCGGCCGCGCGCCCGATGCAGACAAAGGCCTTAATCTGATAGGGAATGTAGTTGCTAAGCGCTGATGAGGTCCTGGGGTGGTGGACGTCGTAGCGGACGGCGTCTTTGGCGGTGTCTAGAAACAGGTCTTGCTCTACCACCTCGCGAGCATCGCCATCGGCCGCTACTTTGTCCAGCTCATCCCACACCTCGGCCGATACGACCAAGTCATAGGCTAAGGCCAATGTTGTCGGGATGCCGCCGGTGCCTGAATGGTATTTATCATACCAGATGCCGCTGTAAACCTGATAGTCGTTGATGGGGCGGAAGCGCTTGCGGCCCTCAACTCCCGGGCGACCGCGGCTGATTTTAGGCCAGTACGGGACCGCACAGGCAAAGTCATACAAGATAGCGGCCGCCCGGGCGGCATATTGCTCATCTCCGGTCGCCCGGTACAGCAGCCCCAGCCGACGAGCCGAATTCGCCAGGTGGTAAACGCGCTGGGAGTCCATGTACTCGCCATTGAGGTAAATGCGCTTGCCGTCGGCGGCATCGTGGTAAGGATATTCCTGGACTTCGCCTTTGGGGCCGGTGATCTCAAACACGCCGGTCGGCGGGAACATGGCGAATACGTCCACCACATGGCCCTTGCTACAGCGGAGCTCGTGTGGGCGGTCGGGCGTCCATACCAGGGAGCCGCCGTCACCGGTGGGGCATTTGACCATCCTGGTGGACGGCATCACGCGCGCGTTGCCGGCGATGCGGTTGCGGCGCGGCACCATGCCCAGGAAGTCCTCGGGCGTCACCTGTAGATAGGGCTCCATGTCCTTGGTCATATCATCGAGCTGCCCCGGTGTGAGCTTCACCTCCGGGCCTGGCCAGGCGTCTTTGCCTGTAGGAGCCTGCTCGACCATGACGATTCTCTGAAAGGGGCTGCTGCGCTGGTCGCGAGGGACAGTCGCCAGCGCATCTGCCCACTCCTCGCCAGGGAAAAAGCCGCCGTAGTAATCCGCCGGCGACATGCCCTGCGGTATTTGTGGTAGTGCGCAAACTGCCGTTGCCATGCCGATGGCCAGGGCGCACAGGCTGAGTTGGCACCACGTCATTTGATCTCGCTCCTCTGGCCGCGCTGAACCCAGACCGGACTGCTCCAGGCGCGAGCGCGGAAGGCCGGTGCGGTGTTGGCCATGTATTGGGGCGAAGCCTTGCCATGTATCTCGACACGGTAAAAATGCTCACCCGGTGGGAGGCCCGTGTCCTCGTGTTGCATCGCAAGCTTCCCGGAGAACTGCTCTTCGGCTATGATCTGCTCGTCGCGCAACAGCACCGCCCGGTAATCCTCATCAGGCAGGCCGTCTGCGCAGACCGCTATTCGGGGCGGCTGCTCCACCACAACGGTCTCCCCCATCCAGGCGTCATTGACCCGCAGCATCAGACCGATGCGTTCACCGGCAGTGGCAAAGCAGCGGTGCCGACGCAGGGCTGCCAGCACGCCGGGCCTGTCGAGCCGCTCAATCCAGATACCTGTCAGGCCGCCGTTAAGGCCCGGTGCGCGGCGGTGGTTGTCGCCGCCGGCTACGAAGCCGACCTTGTTGCCGGCCAACAGCGTTGCGCGGTAGGTATCCTCATCGTCAATGTATATCGAGAAGCCGGAACAGACTTCGACATTGCGCTCTAACTCGTCATCATAAATCTCCCATTTGGCGTGGTGCGGGTGGATCAAGTAGCCCTTTTCACGCGCCAGGTCCAGCAGCGTGCGCATCGGGTCATCGCCGGCTTCGCGCCAGCGCAGCATCGCCATGTCAGGGTCATCAGAATACACCGACCTGTGGTCAATGCGCTTTTCGAAAGCACAGACACGGTCCGGTGAATCCTGCAGCATGACCTCGAACGGGGTGAACATCTCCGTGCCCTTGTAGCTGAACTCATAGCCGGGCAGCACCACGTAGCGCCCCGGCTCATTGAAGACGGTCACCCACCCCTTGTACAAGTCCCAGTCATACTCGGTGTACGTGCGCCCGCCCCAGCAGTGGTCATTGTCGGTCACCGCGCAGATAGCCAGAAGCGACTTCTCGCGGCCGTACATCAGCAGCTCGTCGGGCTCACCACACGGCGGGATGGACACATTCGAGTGGTTGTGCATGTCGGCCCAGTAGAGCGTATAAGGGCCGCAGGATGTGAGTGCATCTTCCTCCGGGATGGCTTCGTATCTCTCTCGTACCACCACGTCAGGGCTGACGGGCCGCCATTCGGACCAGTCTATTTCTTCATCAGGGGGTGCCGGGGATGGAGTGCATGTGTCGAAAAAGAGATGCTCGGTTATCACCTCGCGGGCAAGGCAGTGGAACTCTTCGGCACGCAAGGGCATTCCGGTTTCCACCTCGTAGAACGTTTTGGCCTTTGCGAGTAGTTGTCTTTCCGACCACTGTCCGTCCTGCCGCTGCCGGCCCAGCAGGACACCCGTAGAGCTGGCGGTGGGGCCGTTGTGCTCGGCCTTGCGCTCCCACATCAGCCACACGGACCCGTCGTCGGCCACCCGAAGAATGGGCTTGCGCCGCCGCCCACGATAACTCTGGTACCAGCCCCGTGGCTTACCCAGCGTCAGACCGTAGCGCAGGTCCACACACGCCGGGTTGCCGTCGTTGTCGCGCACAGCCCACCAGCCTTCATCATCGCCAACCGCACATTCGATGCTGAAAGCCTGGTCGAAGACGTGATCCTCGTTCACACAGTCCTGCCATGCCACCCAGGCAACCCACGGCCGTCCCTGCCGGTCAACGGTCAGCGCCGGGATGGTGCTCCACTGCGGCGACTGACTGATGCGCTCGACGCGAGCAGGGCCGTTGTGGTCAACACGGCAGCCGTAGATATCGTAGGAGCCGTCGCGAAAAGAATCCCAGACCACCCACACGGCGCCGCTAGTCGCCGCCAGAGCGGGCCGCTGGTTGTGCCGATGGTCTGCCCGCAAGGTATGACGGGCGACGATGCCGGCGTCTGCGATCCGGAGTAGCTCTACGCTGCCCTGTCCGTCGAGCATCTGAGTACGGGCAAGCCATACTGCGCCGGTTGCATCCGCGACGGCCTCCAGATGGCCGCAGAAGGCACCGGCAGGAAGCTCCACAAGTACTTCCTCATCGGCGAACCTGCCGTCATGCTGCCGGGTCATTATGTACTTGCCGCTGTCGTCCTTGGCCAGCCAGAAGAAATGCACGAGGTCTCCAGCGGCTGCGGCAACGGCATTTGCCTGGGTATTGCTCGTCTCGGAAAGCGGCTGGATGGGCGAAAAGGTTTCCGGACCGATACATGTAGCGAATACGCGAGTGGCGACACCGCGCCAGGTGTTCCAGACCGCCCAGAGGGTATCTTCTGATACGCGAATGAGCCGCGCGTTGATGTTATTCTCGTCAAAGACTCGCATCTACTGCCTCCGGTCCGTAGCTCTATGGCGATCAAGTATAACAATACACCGGCGCGGCTCGATTGTCCTGCCTGAATCGAAATGCAATAGCACCAGGCCGACACGCGCACTTGAACAACTGTTCGGATGGCTATATAATGCACTGTGGCAGGAGCATGCTGCGCAGGACCGGAGGCAAAGCGGCGTGAACGAAGACGGCAATTCCCGCAATACCGATGGCGACACGAAACGGGGCGAGACGTCACAGTCCGCCCGTCGAGCCGGAGATATGAGCGAATTGCGCCGCAAACTGCGCAAGCTTCATCCCACGACAGGTCGCCGGCAGTCTGCGCCTGTTCGCCGCCATATTCCCGAGCGTCCGCGGCAGCCTGAGCCTGAGCCGGCGTGGCAGCCACCACAAGGCGAGCCGGTGAGCCTGGAAGAGGTGGTGGATGGTGTGGAGGTTTCCGCGCCTGTTGGCGGCCTGGCGTATCTGGTCAAGAGCCCGCTGGCCGAACTGGACGCGCAATACCACGAACTTTCGCCCAGTTTTGAAGCCGCTCTCGCCTGCGAAGAGTCGCACTTGCGCCGACTTCTGCTCGGCGCTGGCGCAACGGACGACCTGCAACCACAAGACCTGATATTCCTGGACCTGGAGACCACAGGCCTGAGCAGCACGCCGCTTTTTCTGATCGGGACGATGGCGTGGGAAGGCGAGGGCTTTGTGATGAATCAGTATCTGGCCCGGAACTACGCCGAGGAAGCAGCGGTCATTGCGCTGCTCGCCGCCGAAGCCGCCGACAAGCTCCTGCTGGTCTCATTCAATGGCAAGGCTTTCGACCTGCCGTACGTGCAGATGCGGGCGGCGGCCACCGGCGTGCGTTTCGAGGCGGACTTCGCCCACTGCGACCTGCTCCACGAGGCGCGACGCGCGTGGGCACATAGGCTGCCTGACTGCAAGCTGCAGACGCTTGAGGCCGATATTTGCGGCCGGCCGCGCTATAATGACATCCCGGGCAGCGAGATACCTGAGGCGTATCACGAATTCGTGCGCACCGCCAATGCCGCCCAGATGATCGCGATTCTGCAGCACAATGTGCTTGATTTGATAACACTGGCCGAGATAATGCTGAAACTGCCGCCACGGTGATGAAGCCCAGGTCCGAGGCAAAGTCGGGAATAGTCACCAACTCTTGTCGGGCTGCCCTTCGACTTCGCTCAGGGCCTGCGGGAAGCCCGACCTGCGCGTTGATAATGCAATGGATGTAGCAGCCTTCCTGAAACAAATCGAGGCATCGCTTGATTACGCCGGGCAGATCGTCTATGTCCGCGAGGTCGCCGCGCGTGGGGCTAACTACGCCGATCCCGCCGAGCCGCTGCCGGCACCAGTCCAAGCGATGCTGCAGGCCAGCGGCACAGAACGGCTCTACTCCCACCAGGCGCAGGCCATAGACAGCTTCCACGCCGGAGAGGATACTCTGATCGTCACCGGCACCGCCTCCGGCAAGTCGCTGTGCTATGTCGTGCCCGTCATTGAGACGTTGCTGGCCGACCCCGAGGCCACGGCGTTGTTGCTCTTCCCCACCAAGGCGCTTTCACAGGACCAGTTCAAGGGATTTGATGAGGCGTTGACGGCCGCCGGGCTGAATGAGATCATGGCGGGTGTGTACGACGGCGACACGCCCTCCGCCACGCGGCGCAAGCTGCGGGATCATGGGTCAGTCATCTTCTCGAACCCCGATATGCTTCATGCAGGGATCCTGCCGCAGCACGGGCGCTGGGCGCGTTTCCTGGCAAACCTGCGCGTATTGGTGCTGGACGAGCTCCACGTCTATAGCGGCATCTTCGGCTCAAATATGGCGAACCTGCTGCGGCGGTTGTTCCGCGTTTGTAGTCACTACGGCTCATCGCCGCAGATCGTGGCGTGCTCGGCGACAATCGCTAATCCGCAGGAGCTTGGCGAGGAGCTGACCGGCCGGCAAATCACACTGATTGACGAAGACGGCAGCCCTCGGGGCAAGCGCACCTATGTGTTCTGGAACCCGCCCCGAGTGCGGGCCACCAACTGGCGGTCGCGGCGCAGCGCCAACGTCGAGGCGCACGAGCTGATGGCGATGCTGATCCAACACGATGTGCCCACCATCACCTTCTCCAAGGCCAAGATGACTGCCGAGATGATCTACCGCTATGTGTGCGAGAAGCTCGGCGAAGAAGCGCCGCAGCTTGTGAAAAAGGTGTCAGCCTACCGGGGCGGGTATCTGCCCCAGGAGCGGCGCGCAATCGAGCAGCAACTGTTCAGCGGCGAGCTGATGGGCGTGAGCACCACCCGCGCGCTGGAACTGGGAATTGACGTCGGTGGCCTCGATGCCAGTGTTCTGGTCGGCTACCCGGGGACGCTGGCTTCATTCTTCCAGCAGTCAGGGCGCGCCGGACGCCAGGATCGCGACAGCCTGGTGATTCTAATCGGCCTGGATACCGCCATCAACCAGTACGTGATGAGCCACCCGGACTACATCTTCGGCCGGCCCGTGGAGCAGGCCGTCATAGATGAGGACAACCCCTTCGTGATCACACCCCACCTGCGATGCGCTACCCACGAACTGCCGCTGCAAGAGGCGGAGGGTTGCTTATTTGGCGGCCATTCCGAGATGGTCCTGCGGGTCCTGGAAGAGAACCGGAAGGTCAAGCAGATCGGCGATATGTGGTATCATGCCGCCACCGAGACGCCGCAGCACGAGGTTTCGCTGCGTGACTACGCCGACGCCAATGTGCTGATCGAGGATGTTGACACCGGCGAGATAGTGGGCGAGGTCAATAAGTTCGATGCGCCACCGATTCTGCACCCCGGAGCCATCTACATGCACCAGGGCGACACCTACGAGGTGCTGGAGCTTGATCTGGAACGCAAGCTCGCCCGCGTCAGGCGCGTCGAAGTGGATTACTACACACAGCCCATCGGCGGCACCGACGTGCATCATGTTGACAACATCCTGCGCGAAAAGCCGTTCGGCAGCGGCACCGCCTACTGGGGCGAAGTGACCGCCTATTTCGATACCCGGATGTATGAAAAGGTCCACTTCTACTCCCTTGACGCAATCTCCACGCACGGCGTTGATCTGCCGACCATGCAACTGGAGACAATGGCCGTGTGGCAGGTGCCACCGGAGGAGTTGATGGAGCGGGCCCGCAAGGCGAATCTGGACACACATAGTGGTCTGCGCGGGATCGGCTATGCGGCCAGGATGCTGCTGCCCACCTTCATGACGTGCGATACGCTGGATTTCTCGCACTCCATCGGCAGCGCCAACTCGCCCTGGAACGCCATCTTCATCTACGAGCGCTACCCGCTGGGTCTGGGTTTCACCGAGAAGGCCTACGAGATGCTGCATGAGATAATGCCCGCCGTGCTGGACCATATCCGCAACTGCCCCTGCCAGGACGGCTGCCCGTGCTGTGTGGGCAAGCCGCTGCGACAGTACGCGACCTGGAACGTGGCGCGTGGCGAGGCGCATATCCCGTCCAAGCGGGCGGCGCTGATGATCCTGGAGGGCTACCTCGCGGAGATGACGAATCTGCAGAATGCTGACGTGGATTCACTAACCGATTCGGAAGCCGATCACGAGCTGCGTCTGGAGACGGCGCTGCGGCGACGCCTGGAGCGGATGCGCGAACCGCAGATATTCCACCCGATTAGCCCGCGTCCGCAGACGCAGTACCCTGCCGTCGAGGATCCTGAGACGCTGGATGAGCCTGATGTTGCAGTGCGGCAGCGGCGGCGTAGGAGTCTGGACAAGGAGCTACGCAAGCGGATCGCAAAGAGCGTACCCTCGGACGAGCTGCCGCCCGACGTGGGCCGTGTAGAAGCGCCGGAGGGCATGAGCAAGCAGACCAACAAGCCGCCGACACATTTCCCCGGCCGCCCGCGAAAGCAAAGGGAGAAGGTCGGCTCGGACCGCGACTCGACAGACCCAGGCACGCAGCCGAACGAGGAAGAAGGTGGCGCGGCCATAGAGCAGGACGAGTCGCTGGCCGCGAGAGCGCGGAGGCTGAAGAAGAAGCGGGAGAAGGATGGGGAGTAGATAGCCGTGGGCCGGCCTCACCCGCTGCGAAGCAACGGAGTCGGGCTAGAAACAGTAGTTATGCAGATTCTTCTAATCGTGAAAGGAGCTGTCGTTGGAGGGGCCGTGTCGAGCGGCGGAATCGAAGATTCCGCAGGGAGCCCGGCCCGCGCAGAACGCTATCCTGGCGAGCCCTCCGCACCCAAACGGCCAACGACAACGGCTGGGCCAGGCTTGTCTGTTTCGCTTCGCGAAACAGCCTGCGACAGGCCCCTCCATTACGGCAACGGCCGACGGCTGCGGCGGACAAGCCCACGCGATGATGGACTGCTTAGGAGATGCTAATGGATGTAGAAACCTTCCTGAACCGCATTGCTGACCACGAATTGTTTGCGGACCAGATCGTGCACGTGGAGGTCATACCCGAGCGGCCTGCAGTGTATGCCGATGTGCCGGGCGGGCTGCATCCGGCAGTACAGGCGGCGCTTGAGCAGCAGAACACCAGCCGGCTCTACAGCCACCAGGCTGAGGCAATAGCGAATATCAGACAGGCCAGGAACGTCGTCATCGTCACTGCGACGGCTTCCGGAAAGACGCTCTGCTATAACATACCGATCGTCGAAACGCTGGCGGAGGACAGCGCGGCCACAGCGCTTTGCATCTACCCCACCAAGGCGCTGGCTCAGGACCAGCTCCGCGGCATCGGCCAGTTCAACCTGCCTGACGAGGGCGTCGAATTCCTGGCCGGTACCTATGACGGCGATACCCCGCAGAACCTGCGCCGCAGGCTTCGCGACGGGGCCAATATCATCCTGACCAACCCCGACATGCTGCACCAGGGCATCCTGCCCCAGCACGCGCGCTGGAACCGCTTCTTCACACAGCTAAGATACGTTGTCATTGACGAGGTGCACGCCTACCGCGGGGTGTTCGGCTCGCATCTGGCCAACGTGCTGCGGCGGATGCGGCGGATATGCGAACACTACGGCTGCTCGCCGCAGTTCGTCTGCTGCTCAGCGACTATCGCCAACCCCCGGGAGCACGCCGAGGGCATCACCGGCCAGCCGATGGAGCTGATCACCAATGACGGCTCACCACGCGGCCCCAAGCGGTTCGTGCTGTGGAACCCGCCGCCGCAGGAGCGGGCCGCGCGTGGCAAGCCGGACCACTGGCGGGTGGGCGGCGACCGCAAAAGCCCGCTGTGGGAAGGCGTCCATCTGCTGACGGCGCTGGTGCAGGAGGGCATCCAGACGATCGCATTTGTGCGCACGCGGCTGGCCGCCGAACTCATCTTCAAGAACACGCGTGACCTCTTGCGGCCAAAGTCACGGCGCTTGTCTGAATCGGTACACGCCTATCGCGGCGGCTACCTACCTGAGGAACGGCGCGAGATCGAAAGGCAACTGGTAAGCAAGGAGATAATGGGGGTGGCCAGCACCAACGCGCTGGAACTGGGCATTGACATCGGTAGCCTCGACGCCTGCGTTCTGGTCGGCTACCCGGGCACCGTGGCCAGCCTCTGGCAGCAGGCCGGACGCGCGGGTCGGGGTGTCGAAGAATCGATCGTTTTCCTGGTGGGACAAAACACGCCGATGGACCAGTACCTGATGACCCACTCTGACTACATTTTCGCCCAGAGTCCCGAACAGGCCGTCGTTGATGCCGACAATCCGCATATCGCCATCGGCCATATTCGGTGCGCCGCGTATGAGCTGCCGCTGGCCGATGAAGAGGTTGAGGTCTTCGGACCGTATGCGGATGTGGTGCTCGAACTGCTCGAGGAAGAACAGCTCGTCAAACATCTGCAGGGGCACTGGTACTGGGCGTCTTCGGAGTATCCGGCCGCCGATGTCAACCTGCGCAATATCGCCGGCCCGGTCTATACTATCCAGGATGAGGCTGAAGGCCAAAGGGTAATCGGCACGATTGACCAACTGAGCGCCCTGAGCCAGCTCCACGACCATGCTGTCTATATCCACGGTGCGGAGACCTACTTCGTCAACCGGCTCGACCTTGAACAGAAGATCGCGCATGTCGAGAAATGCGACCTGGACTACTACACGCAGTCAATTCAGACATCGCAACTGCGCATAGATGAGACCGAAAAGCAGCAAGAGTGGCGCGGCGGACTCGCCGGCTTCGGGGATGTTACGGTCACTACCTCGATACCAATGTTCAAGAAGATCCGCTTCCACTCGCGCGATAGCCTCGGCTTCGAGGAGCTGGAGCTGCCGCCGCAGACGCTGGAGACGGTGGCGATGTGGCTCGCGCCGCCGGAGCAACTGGCCGACCGGATGTTGCAGCAGAAGATGATCGTGGGCGAGGCGCTCATCGGGATCGCCAATGTGGTGGTCGAGGTCGCACCGTTTTTCGTCATGTGCGACACCCAGGACATCGGCACCGTGGTGGAGGCAAGCTGCCTGAAGCGGGATGCGCTGTTTCTGCACGATCGCTATCCGGGCGGCATGGGCTATGCGCGGCGCTGCCTGGACTGCATCGAGGACCTGATGGCGGCGGTGCACACCGTCATCAGCGAATGTGGCTGCGAGGACGGTTGCCCGTCGTGTGTCGGGTCTGCGGTGCCGGCCTTCGCGATGACCGACCTGGATAGTGCCGTCCGGGGGCGGATTCCGGATAAGCGGGCTGCGCTATATCTGCTCGACGCGTTATTCAAATAGGGCATCTTGCCGGGAGGTGACTGGGATGTTTAGTCGGTCGCTGCTGTTGACGGATGATGACCTGCAACGCATCGAAGACGCGGCGCTGCGGATTCTTGCTGAGGCGGGGATGCGCTTTGAAAGCGAGCGGCTGCTGGACTATCTGGAGGCCGGCGGTGCGCGGATTGATCCGGCCCGCTACCGTGCTTGCTTGTCCGAGGAGATGGTGGGGAGAGCATTTGAGGTCCTTAAGCCATCCACCGAGGAGCATGATGTTGCCCGCCTCGTCTCCCGCGAAATGGGCGAGGAGTTCAGCCTGGACTTCGGCTACGAGGCGTTCTTCCTGTACGACTGGCCGCAGAAAGACCGCAGAGGGGCAGATGAGAGCGACATCATCGAGCTGATTAAGCTGGGCGATGTCATCCCCGAAGTCGGCACTGTCGGACTTCCAGTACTCAACTCCAGGACCGACCAGCGCATCGAGGCCCTGGAGGCGGTGGCCTTGCTGCTGCGTTATACGGGCAAGCATCGCGGGGCCGGCATCCGCACACCCGCGCAAGTGCCGTACATGATTGAAATTGACCAACTGCTCGGCTACACGGCGACCAATCCGCACTTCGTGCAGACCGGCCGCTGCATGATCTCGCCGCTATCATTTGGGGCGGATGCCTGCGGGATATTCGAGGCGCTGATTGACAACGGTTACGACAAAAGCTTATGGGTCGCCACGATGCCGATTGCCGGTGGCACCAGCCCGGTGACAGCGGCGGGCACGGTGGCGGTACTGGTGGCCGAGATCATCGGCGGCTGGGTGCTGGCCAAGTGCATCAACCCGGAAGCTGTCGTCGAGGCTACGATCATCAGCGGGACGATGGATATGCGGCGGGTGTCGGCCGCTTTCGCTGCACCTGAGGCGCTGCTGCAGGACATCGCCACGGCGGAATTCTTCCGGCGGCGCTACGGGATCAAAGTCGGCTACGATCCGAGCTACATAGATGCCAAGGTACCCGGCCTGCAGGCGGCATACGAAAAGACCTACAAGCAGGTGGCTTTGGGCCTGTGCCTGGGGCCGGCGCTGACCGTCGGAGGGCTGGAGGGATGTGCCACCTTCTCGCCGACCCAGGCGATGCTGGAGATTGATTTGAACCAGGGCCTGTGGCGATTCTTCCAGGGCATTGACTGCAGCGATGAACGCCTGGCCACCGATGAGATAATTGCAGCCTGCAATGCCGATCTGAAAAGCTTCATGCAGACTGACCACACGCTGGATAACTATCGCGAGGCGCTGTGGGATCCGGAGTTTCTCCTGCGGGGCCCCTGGACCGATGGCGCAACGGAGTGGACTCAGGCCAACAGCCTGCTCGATGCGGCGGACGAAAAATGGCGCGAGTTGCTGAAGCAATATGAGGCGCCCGAGGTGGACGAGGACCAGCTCCGCGAGGTCGAGGCCGTCATTGATCGAGCGCGTGCAGAGCTTTGTGGATAGCCGGCTCTTGAGACCTCAACGTATGGCAAGGGCAAGCGGGAGATCAATCCTCTGCCCCGTTTCCATGCTCTGTACGGCCGCAACGAAGACCTCCTGGGCCTTGTAGCCGTCTTCGCCGCTTGCTCTGGGCGTATCCTCGCCACGGATGGCATTGATGAAGCCCGCAAGCTGGCCGTCGAACCAGGTGTTGCTGTCGCGGCGGTTCTCAAACGGGATCGTCTCAACCTCGCCGTCGGCCTTCGAGATGTCAATGAGCCACTCGTCATCTTCCTGCCGGGGCTGGTGGATGCTGCCGTCCGGGCCGATGACATCGAGGCCGCCAAAGCCGCTGTGGGCGCCGCGCGGCAGGCTCCACGACCATTGCACCAGGGCCTGGTCGCCACTTTCGAATTGTAGAATGACGATGGTGTTATCCAGCACGGAGCCGTAATTGGCCATGTGATTCATGTAAGCGGTCACAGAGGCGACATCACCGAACGTGTAGCGCAGAAAGTCAATGTCGTGGGAGCCGCTTTCGGTAAGCGGGCCGTCGCTGAACTCGCCGTTGCAATACCACTCGCCGTAGTTGGGCGGGCCGGGCGCTGTGCCGGCCGCGATGCACCGCCACATGCACGGCCTGCCGGCCTTGCCCTCATGGATCATCTTGCGCATCTGGCCCCAGTTGTCGTCATAGCGGCACACAAGGGCCATCGCCAGTACGGTGCCGGCCTCTTCGTGCGCATCAATCATCGCGCGGCAGTCTTGCAGCGTACGCGCCATCGGCTTCTCGCACAGCGCATGTTTGCCGGCTTGGGCCGCCTTGATCCCAGCATCTGCGTGGAACTGCGTCGGGATGCCGACAATCACCGCGTCCACGTCAGCCATCTCCACCAGCTCGTCATAACTGCCACAACTACGTGCTGCGCCGACTTCTTCGGCCCGCGCCCTGGCCAGGTCCTCATTGGCATCCGCGATGCAGACGATCTCAGCGTTTTCGTTGGCCTGGATGGCGGGGATGTGTGATTGGCTTATCGCTCCGCCGCCGATCATTCCAAAGCGAATCCTGTCCATGAAATGCTGCCTCCTGATTTAGATGTGCGTAATTTCCGCGAGCACTTGCTAAATGTAGTCGAGCGGATGGTATTCCCAATGGCAGTACGGGAACGCCCTGGCCAGTGCAGCGATGTCGCCGTCGCCGGCCCCGTACGCCGTCACCCGGTGCTCCCGAATGGCCGATTGCAGGTCCAGTTGGCACAGCAGCAGCCGCGTCAGGTGGTCCTCTTTCATCTCCAGAGTAATAGTCTTCGCGCTTGCCGGCGGGTCCTGGAGCAGGTAGTCGGCCTCCGGCGTGAACGCCTCGATGCGCATGCCTGCCAGTTCCGGCATCTGGCGCAAGGTCTTCTGTGCGAGGTCCGGCGCGTCGAGCAAGTGGGCCATGATAAACATTGAGCCTTCGGCGCGGGTCCTGCCGCTGAAACTAAGCGACCGCGCCAGCCCACAATACAGGCCGTCGTCCGGCCCGGAGATAGTCAGAGACGTGCCCAGTTCGGCAGCTTGCGTGGCGGCGGCCATGAGCAGGCCGTGCGCGATGGCCTGGTCGCCGCCTCGGGTTGCCATTTCCGCTATCTGCAGGTTCTCGCCCTTGACCCATCTTGCCAGCAGAGCGTAGCCGGCCAGGCCGTCGTCATCTTCGGCGAGCGCGAAATAGAAATCGCTTTTCAGCTCGGCGTATTGTATGGAATTGAAGGCCCGGGCGTGATAGCCGGGCACTCGCTGCGGATAGCCGCCAAAACAGCCGTAGGCGCTGACGAAAACGTCCAGCACCTCACCTTCTCTGTTCAGGAACTCCTCGGCATCGCAGAAGCGCACGCCGTCGGCCACCCGTCCATTCGGCGCCTGCCAGACCAGGTTGCGATAGAACACCGTGTCATAGTGGGCGGTTCTGGCGTAGAAGCGGTAGCCCGGGCTGCGCTCGCCGCCGCGATAGACCATCATCACATCGGCCTGGGCGGGGAGGAACTGCCTGGCGGCCGCCATCATCTTTGAGCCGACGCCCTGGCTGCGCAGCCGCTCGTAAACGCAGACCGAATACTCGAACGCAGCACGGATGACCAGGCCCGGCCTGACGACGAAATCGCGCAGGTGGAAGGGCACCGCGCCGACGACCTTGCCGTCTTCCAGAGCGATGGCTGCAGTGGTCGGCTGCCGGCACCACCGCTCCCAGATCTCTATATCTATGGCGAGGTCCCCGCTCCAGACGCTGTTGTGGACTTCCACATATCCGGGCCCATCCTGCGGCTGATATTCGCGCGCCTCGATCATTGTCGGTGTCACCTTTACGGAGTCGGGCTGGAAGCCCGACCCACGGGTTTTTGGGGATGCCCGACCTACGCGATGTCTGAGTGCAAAACAGACCAAATAATATTGCGCGGATTTGTGCAGTCTGGGGCTAGTACCTATTGTGCGTTGAGCCAGTTCAGCGGGTATTGACCGTACTCATAAAACGCCGAATACAACGCCTCGATGTTCTCAAACGGCACGTCCTGGCCGACCTCACCGTGCAACATGACGCCACCGTTGTAGCTGCCAAAGACGGCGATGGCCTCCTTCACAGCATTGATGACATCCCCCGGCGTGCCATAGGGGATGACCCACTGGCGATCAATGTCAGTGCGGATGCAAACGCGGCCGGCACAGATTTCCCCCACACGCTGTGTGCCCATACATGCGTGCTGCGGGTTGAGGACCGTGACGCCGATTTCGATGAGGTCCTCAATGATCTCCAGGATCCAGCCGTCAACGTGGAACCACACATGTACGCCGGCATCGCGAGCGACTTGGAACATTCTGGCATAGCGGGGCTTGAAAAAGCGCCGCCACATGTCCGGGTGAATAAGCAGATCGTGCTGAGCGCCCCAATCGTCGCCGAAGCTGATGCAGTCCACGCCCGCCTTGACATAGCGTTCAATAGAATAGAGGTTGTATTTTACCATCCTGTCGGCAAGCTCGTGAACGCCCTCGTTGTCCTCGGCGAGGTCCATGAAGTAATTGGCGGGGCCGCGCATGTGCTGCATAAGCTGGAAAAAGCCGCCGCCGCTGGCATGGACGAACTCCTCCGGGTGGCGCTGCTTAACCTGCTCGGCGAACTCTTCGTAGTGCTTCTCATCGGGATGGGGCGGGAACTCGTAGGTCTTCCACGCATCCCAATCCGGGATCGCCGGCTTGAGCACCTCGCCGGATGTATAGCCCCGCAGTCGGCGCCAGACCGTGCCCCAGTTGTCCGTCCATTCGACTACGTCATCCATGCTGTCTTGCTGCTGCCGGGGTTGGGTATTAGCTTTGATGCCAGCGTTGCCAAAGTCGTCGGGGTACTTGTCGCACAGGTCGAGCAACTTCTGGCCGTGTCGCCAGATCGCCCCCGGGAAAATGTAGTGATGAATCGGGCAGCGGTCGGGCCCGGTCAACTCGATTGCGGCCAGGATGCGCTGTCTGGGTGTCATTGGTAGCTACTCACCTATTCCCGGCGGAGGTGCAGCATCCGGCGTCTCCTTCCTGACACGGAAGGGCCACGCGCACACGGCGTGCGTCCGTCAATGTAGGGGCGCAATTCATTGCGCCCAATCAACAGCCGCCTCAAGGGCGTGATAAATCACGCCCCTACAAACAGCCATTCCACCGGTTGACCGCTTCCGCCTCCGCCAAGGCCTCCACCTTCGCTAAAGCTATGGCGGACGGGACAGCGAACACGCAGGACAGGAATGTGAGTAGTCAGCCGGTGCCAAAGGACAATATCAGAGACGGCGTGCTTGTGCACCTGTCAGCCTCGCGGCTATTGGCCGTAACTTGCCCGCACGAAAACCTGGTTGACTATCAGCGGATTGGCCGTCTGGGTCAGCTCCTCGTTACACCAGATGGACAGCTCGTTGAGGCCGGTGCGCATGATTCCCGGCGGCACTTGCACCGTGTAAAATTGCCCTGCTTTCTCCGGGGCTGGCAGCAGCGTATGATTCAGCCGCAACCACACCCGCTCCGGCTCGTTGCCCTGGGTCCAGACAGATATTGTGAACGTGGCGCTGGGGTCATCGGCGTCCGGCCCCATCATCAGCGGCAGCTTGCGCTCCATCTTGTCCAATGGTGCCGGCAGGTAGGTCATCTCCGAGCCGTGCTCACAAAAGCCGCCGTCGAAGCTCGGCTGGATGCTGTAGAGCTTGTCCTTGCCCACAAGCGCCGCCGGATCGCCGACTTCACTCAGCGGCGCGTATGTGACCTCGCGTGACAGCGGGCCGACGCTCTTGTCCTCCATGCAGAAGAGGTTAAACAGGTAGATGCCATCGGCGCCTTCCTGCCAGTGGTAGGCGGCACCGGCCCGGATGGCTTGCGTCCATGAGTCCGGCTCGTGCGTGCGCTTTGTCCACCAGTGCGAGTACATGTTGGTGTTGACCGATGGGTACACTGGCAACCCGTACTGCTTGCCGAGTGTCAGCCATTCGTCGAGGCGAATGCTGTAGGGCAGATAGCCGAGGCCGACGACCAACACGTCAATCAGTTCATCTTCGAGCCATTGCCCGACGTCGAGCCCCAACTCCAGAGAGACGCGGGGCGAGTCGAGCACATGCACGGCAAGAGTGTAGGGCCGGCCCCGGAACTTGCCGATCTCGTCAAGCGCGGTCCGGACGTTGCGGACAAGCTCGGTCATCTCATCGGCGTGTTGGCGTTCGGTGCCCAGCGCAAAGTTCCACACAAAGCGGGTGAAATCAAGTTCGTAGCCGTCGAAATCGTGGGCGGAGGCGTTGCGTTGGATGAACTCAAGCCGGTGAGCGCGCACCCCGGGGTGAGAGAAATCGAAGGCGCTCCACAGCGAGCGCTCCTTTAGCTCCTGCGGTAGGGCGCGGACCTCTTCCGGGGCAATCAGGTATTCGCGGTGCTGCGCCTTCAGCGGATCATTGGTGTCCTCGTAGGTGTCGGCCATGAATGAGTCATGGATGTCGTTCATGCGCAACGAACCCCACACCTCGATGCCGTGGTCGTGGCAGGCCTCGACGATGATGTCATTGGCCCGCTGTGCCGAGCCAATAGCGGGGAACGCCTTGTGCTTGTAGCTTTCGCCCCACGGCGGGTCGCAACCATTGCCCACGCACCACGCGTAGGTGTCAACATGGCTGTCGAATGTCGGCGTAGTGCGGATGTCAATGAACGACTGCTCATCGGTTACGTCATAATCGTAGCTCTCGTGCGCGTACTGCTGGTCGGCGTCATCGTTGTAGATGACGCGCCGGCTGCGGTGCTTGTCGAAATCGGCCATGCATGACACCCTTTCTTATCTTCTGAATGGGCACAAACTGCCTATTCGCTTACAAACACCGGTGAGCTCCACGCCCACGGCCCTTCGGCGGGCGCGATGTTCGACGGGTACTCCGGGAAGCCGCCCGGCATGGTCACCTTCGCGTAATACCACGAAGCCGCCGGCAGGTCGGCTATTTCTTCGTCGAAGCTGGCGGGCAGGTCGGTCAGCGTCGCTACGACATCCCCGTCTGCGAAGATCTCTACGCTTTCGACTTCGCGCGGTGCCTCGACGGCTATGCGCGCCGTGTAGGGGCCATCGCCGCCAAGTATCTGCCCCATGAAGGCGTCGTTTACCCAGAATCTCAGCCCGATGCGCGCACCGGCGGTGGCGTAACAGCGCCGCTTGCGGAACGCCTCGATGATGCCGGCCAGCGTGAACTCTCTGACCCACAGCCCGGTCAACCCACCGCCGAGACCGGGGCTTCTGCGGTGCCCGTCAGAGGTGCCGACGAAGCCAACTTTGAACCCGTCGTTGAGATGCTCGTGGAAGCAGTCGGACTTGTTGATGTAATCGCCCCAGCCGCAGCAGACCTCCATGTTCGCCTCGCGGTTGCTGTCGGTGAGGCGGAAGTGCGGGTGCTGAGTATTCATGATGCCGTCGGTGGTCTGGATCCAGGAGACCAGCGCCTCCATCGGCTCCTCGTGGTCGTACCAGCGCAGGATGCTCTGGTCGTAGCTCTCGAATAGTATCGAGCGGTGCTGCGGCTTGACCGGCCCGTCGTTTGCCAGCGTCCACTCGTATGCGGGCACCGCGATGAATTGGCCGTCTTCGGACCAGAGCTGGCTCAGCGCCATGGTATAGCGCCACGCTTCGTCGGTCAGACGAGTGCCATATATGTAATCGTTGTCAGTGATGGCGACGAAGTCGAGCTTGGCCTTGTCGCGGGCGTATGAAAGCATCTCGACAAGGTCGCCTTCGGCATCGGTGGAAAGCCCGGTATGGGTATGCGGGTCGCCGAAGATGAGTTCGTATGTGTGGCCATTCATTGCCATTCTGCGGTCGGCTGGCAGGAAGAACTCCCGCTGTGCCAGATTGATCTGCCGCCATTTCTCAAAGCCACTGTCTGGCTCTAGCGGCGGCGCGCCGTCCACCTCGACTGAGAGAACAGCAACTTCGCCGCGTCCGGGCTCGGTATCGGGCACGCCCTTCTGAGCCGCGACGATAATGGCACCATCCACCACACCCTGCATCGCCGGGAAGTAGTCCATGTAAGGCTCCTCCACCAGCCGCACGGGGTCCTGCCAGCGCCCATCGGCGAACCTGCGGCCACAAAGAATGCCACTGACTTTGGTGGTCGAGCCGTCGTGCGGCTCCTTGCGCTCCCACATCAGCCACACTCCGCCGCGCTGGTCGGGGACGATATACGGGCGTCGCCGGCGGCCCGGATAGCCCCACACTCCTGCCTTGGGCTGCAGCCCGTAGCGCAAGTCGGCCACAACCTCGCGGAGCCACTCACCATCCTGCAGCCGGGCGCACTCGATTTCGTTGAATTGGTCAATCACGCCGTCCGCGTTTTCGACATCCCCACAGCGCACCCACGCCAGCCACGCGGTGTCATCGCTATCAAAGCACACGGCCGGGAACAGCAGCGAAACTGCCTCACCGGAGAACTCGTGTTTATCCCCATTGAGCACGCAGACAATGTCAAAGTACGGCTCACCGTTATCAGGAGGCCACGGGTCGGGAGGTATGTGCTTCTCCGCCGTATCATCACGCAGCCTGTGTTCGGCTGCCATCCAATTGTCACCGTGCCAGACGACGGTGTATGCCGTGCCCTGCTTCTGAAGCGCCCAGGGCCTCCCCACCGCGTGCACCATGCCGTCTGTGCCGATGCTGAAGGTGAGCCGGGCGCTATCGTAGCGGTCCCAGCCGACCAGGATCGCGCTGTTCGTCACCTCCACCCACAAGTCATACACGTCATGTGGGGTATGCCTGCCAGCCATATCCGCCAATACCGTGACTCGCTCCATTGCTTATCCTCCTGGGATGAGTCATTCCCTGCCTGGCGGCCTGTACCTGCACGAGCGCCGGCAAAGCCGTGTCCTCGGCCCTGCGACAGGTTCTCTAGGGCACAATTTCCGACCTGCATTGCAGGAACTACGGTGGGCTATGGCAAAGTGTGTCTATACGCGTTCGCCGGAACTGTGGGCCGGTACCGACTCGCGCACGAGATGAGACGTACTGCGAAGGAGCTTATGATGAGACAGTTTTGTGCAGTCGCGGCCATATTGATTGCCGGCATTGCTACTGCTCAGGCCGAACAGCAGACGGTTGTGCTGCATGGCTGCGAGGACTTGACAGGATTCGTCGTGACCAGTAAGCCAGTGCGCCAGGATACGATGACCATCAACACCGACGCGGCTTACATCAGCGAAGGGGAGGGCAGCCTGCATCTTTATTCCGAATCGCCGGCTGATGCCGAGGGCAATACCTATGTCAGCGCGACTGTGTCTGTCGAAGCGGTGGACATGAGTTGCCGGGAGCTGATCTTCGACGCGTGGACCTCGATACCCGAGCACACCAAGGCGCTGTACGTGCGGGGCTACGACACCGGCGGCAACTGCGTGCTGAGTTGGTATAGCTGGGAGGGGCCGCTGGACACCGGGAAAACCAGCTTCCGGCTTACCCCCGGCGAACCGGGCAGCGGGCTTAGATGGGAGCAGAAGTACCTTACAGCGACAGACGTCTCCGCAGTTGTGAAGCTGCAGTTCTACACCGGCACTCATGACAAGGGGGTGCCGTTCGACATCTATATTGACAATGTGCAGGCCATTCACACAGATGCGACTTACGAACCCGCTGCGATTGCACAGGCCACTTCCGAGCCAGGTAGGTTCAAGCAGGTCAGTCCCAGGCGAACAACTGCCGAGGAGACTGCTCCGAAGCAAGCCGCTTCGACGCAAGCTGCCAGGCCGCCGGAGAAACTGTACATGGCCGAGGACCTCGAAGGCGTCACCTTCAACTGGGGCAAAGACCGCGAGGGTACCAAGCTGGAGATCAACACCGACCCAGCCTACCTCAGCGAGGGCAAAGGCAGCCTCCATGTGTCCAGTGTCTCACCGCAGGATGCCACCGGCAACACCTACGTGAGCGTTGACATCCGCATTGACGCGGTGGACATGAGCCAGCGGGCGCTTGTTTTCGACGCCTGGACATCAGAGCCGCAGCACAGCGAGGCGCTCTACGTGCGCGGCTATGACGCGGCCAACAACTGCGTTTTGAGCTGGGCGAGTTGGGGAGGCCTGCTGCAAGCCGAGAAGACCACGTTCGAGCTCTTCCCAGGTGTTTCGCGAGGCGGCCTGAGGTGGGAGCCAGATGAACTCAAATCTGATGACGTCTCGGCCGTAGTCAAGCTGCGTTTTTTCGCCGGCGCTCATGATGCCGGCGTACCATTTGACATCTATCTGGACAACGTGCAAGCTGTCCACAGCGAGATGAAATCTTTCATGGACATCACAGACCCGAAGAGGCTGTATCCCGACACGGCACTGGTCATCGGCGGGCAGGCTCAGGCGATCATTGTGACGCCCGACGACGAAGACTGGAAGACCCTCGCCGCTGAATTGTCGGCAGTGATAAGAGCAGCGACCGGCGCGGAACTGCCCGTCAAGATCGCCGATGAGGTCTCCGACGACGACCTGCCGGCAACCAACGCCATAATGCTGGGCACTATCATCAACAACCGCCGGCTGCTGTATCCCTATTCGCACAGTCTGGTCTTCGCTGACAGCGTCTTTCCGGGCGACGGAGGCTTCGAGCTGCGCAGCGTTCACGATCCGTGGGGCACCGGCAAGAACCTGATATGTATCGGCGCTTCTGACGCTGAGGGCGCTGGCTTAGGTGTGGATGCGTTCAAGGCCTGTATCACCAAGGGGGACGACTTGATTCTCCCGCGAATGTTGGAGGTCAAGCTTACCGGTGCGGCGCTTGGGGCATACGGCAAGACATTCAGCAGTCCGCCTGATGAGAAATGGGAAAAGGCGCAGAAAGACCGCTGCGAAAACCATCTGAGAACCGCCGGCACTCGCGGGCTGTTCTCGTTCGCGCAGGGCATCGGCCGCACCTATGCCGTCACGCGCCAGGAAGCTTACGCGCGCATGTTCGTGTGGATGATTGAGCGCACCTATGAGAACTACCTCAGCGATCCGAAGACCTACGGCGGCCCGTGGGGGATGGACTCCGATTTCCACATCTACGGCGTTATCCCGGCCTGGGACGCGGTCGAGGAATGTCCGGCCATCAGCGACGAAGATCGGCTGGAGGTTACGAAGATACTGTTTCGCTGGGTCAGCGAGGTCGGGCCTGGTAAGACAGCATCGGCCGGCAGCAAGCGAGTGCGCTTCAACCACCAGACCTTCCCGGCGTTAGGGTGCCTGTACGCGGGCCAGTACTTCGACCGCTACTACCATGCCTTCGAGGGCGAGGAGTGGATCAGGGTCGCCGACGGGACCTTCCAATTCCAGTTGAGTGCGACCAAAGCGCACTGTGACTGCAACTCCTACCAGTGGCACACGCTGCACCACGTGATCCGCTACTGCCTGGCGCGGCCGGACCTGAGCTATTTCGAAAGCGGCAATGTGCGGGTGAATGCGGACTACGTCATCCTGACGATGAACAACCTCGGCTACCAGGTGCCCTACGGCGATATCGGCGGATGGGGACCGCTAGGCGGCGAGATGCACATGCTGCGCGCCGCCGAATGGTTCTACCGTGATGGCCGCTACCAGTGGGCGCTGGACAAGAAGGCACAAGTGCGGCAACGTTCGGCATTCAGCGACTTCTGCGCCACTACGACCGCCCCGCAGGAGCCTGTGGACCTCATCGGCACGAATGTATGGTCGCTGGATGATCTGTGGTATGACACTTTCGTAGGCGACGAGCAGGTGGATCAGGAGCGTGCCTTTGACAAGGTGGTCTTCCGCAGCGGCTTTCGGCCTGAGGACCAGTACCTGCTGCTTGACGGTCTTGCCCGCGGCGGGCACGGCCACATGGATGCGAATGCCATTCTCCAATGGACCGAGAATGAGCGCATCTGGCTGGCAGACGTTGACTATATCAAGTCGCTGCCGAAATATCACAATGGCGTACTAATCCTCAGGGAGGGCCAGTCGGCGAAGATCCCCGGGTTTTGCGAGCTGGAGAACATCGCCGACCTGCCGAGCATGGGGGCGTCGCGCACGGTTCTGCGCAACTATGCCGGCGTTGACTGGCATCGGAGCGTTATCTGGCTCAAGGACCGCCTCTTCATCACGGTTGATCGGATGGCCGCGCAGGAGCCGGGTGACTACAGCTTCCGCGCTGTGTGGCAGACCATCGGCAACGTCCGGCTTGACGAGTCGGTGATGGCGATCGAGCAGGAGGGCCAGCACGCCGCAGTTGCCATGACGCCGGACACGCACTGTCTGGTCAATGACGATCCGGCCACCGGCAGGAACTGGGCCAGCTATCCTTACGCCGAGGAGCCCGTAGTCAGGGTCTTTCAGGGCATCGTCAACGCGAACCTGGATGCAGGCCAGCATGTCAACCTGTTCACGGCTTTACATGCATCCGGCGAGCAGCCCTCGGAGGTGAAAGTGATCCGCCTGAGCGACAACATGGCCGCGATAACCGGCGCCGGAGAGCCGGTAATCATCGGTGTGCCCGACGCAGCAGGGAAAGTGGTCTTGCCGGGAGCCATCGAGGCCGAGGCCGACCTGATCGTGCTGACGCCGCAAAAGTTCTACGGGGTCGGTGTCCGCCAGGTGAAGTTCATGGAGCAGACGCAGACCTTCGAGGGCGGCGCTGACATCGAAGCCGACATCGCCGAGGGCAGCGCCGTGCTGAAGACGCCCGTGGCGACTACTGCCGGCTTCGAGCAGACCAGCGAACGGTTTGCCTTCGAGCAGACGGCCTCTGCCGCGGAGGTTGCGAGCCTGATGCAGCTTATCATCACCTCCGCGCCACCTACACCGGCGGCTGCGACGGCCGTGACTGATGTTGCTGACCTGACCAAACTGTGGAGCTACATGGAGCAGCCCGAGGGCTACTTGCTCACCAACAATGCGGGAGTGCCGGAGCGGGTGCCGACCGTTGTCGAGATGACGTGTGAGCCGCCGCCACTTGCAGCCAACGTATTCTCTGGGATAGCCGGGGCCAACAACCTTGACAACATCGTCAACGGCGGGGACGCCGGCACCGGCGACGCTGTGATGTGGGACGCCGACCAGGAAGTGACCATAGCCCTGCGTCTGGACAATCCTTACGACCTGGATAGTCTGATGGTCAAGGCCTGGTACGCGACATCTTCCAGCAAGAACAAGCTCTTCCAGATTGGCCGGATGCGCTTGCTGGCAAGCAATGACGGCTTTGCCAAAGACACGCGGACCCTGATAGATGTCGAAGACGATGAAGAGCACGGCAACTGGGGATTTCCAGGGCATCAGCCGGAGGTCTATGAGTTTGACAAGCTTGGCGCGAAGGCCCGCGACGTGCGCCTGATATTGACCCCGCGCAAGGGCACCGGCATTTACGTGGCCGAAGTTCAGCTATGGGGAAGTGGCCCGGGGCTGGCGGAAGCGCGGGCCAGGGCCAAAGAAGATGCGCCTGCCGCCTACCAGTTCACTTCCATCGCCTGCGCCGACCTGGACGGCGACGGGCGCGACGAGACCATCGCCGGCAGCACCAATGGCAAGGTCTATTGCCTTGATGCCGGCGGCAAATTGCTCTGGCAGTTCGACTGCAGCGGCCGGGTCAACAGCGTCTGTGTGGTGGACTTCTACGGCGACGGCAAGCCCACAGTCATCGCCGGCACCAGAGCCGCGCAGGTGGTGGCACTGGACGCGACCGGCCAGAAGATATGGGCTTATGATGTGCCCTATTACAAGCGCACGGGCAATGTCGCCACGGTCTTTCCTGCCGACATCGGCGGCGAGGGCAAGCAGGTTGTCATCGCCGGAGCCGACAACTGGCGCTATCACGCCATTGACGCCGATGGCAAGAAGCTGTGGCACCAGGAAAGCGTGCACCGCTCGACAGCAGGCTGCGCAGTTGACCTGACCGGCGACGGCAAGCAAGAGGTCGTCTGCGGCACGGAGTATTACTGGTGGCCTGTGGCGAAACCGGAGGATGGCTCCAAGCTGTGGGGCTACGGCACGCGCGGCGGGCCGGGCCTCAACGCCGTGGCCGCCGGCGACATTGACGGCGATGGCACGCCTGAGGTGATCTTCGGCGGCGCCGATACGCAACTGCAAGTCGTCAGCGCGGACGGAAAACCGATGTGGCAATTCAACACCGGCGATGAGGTAACTGGGGTACTGTGCGCCGATGTCAATGGCGACGGCAAGGATGAGATCATCGCCAGCTCCCTGTCATTCAATGTGTATTGTGTGGATGGCGAGGGGCAACTGCTCTGGCGACAGGAACTGCCGAATCAGGTGCGAGCCACCACGGTGTTCTCAGGCGCAGCAGGGCTGATGGTGGCCGCCGGCTGCGACGATCGCGCGGTTTATCTGCTGCATGCTGCCGACGGTACCATCGCCGGTCGCTTTGCCACTGGCGGCAAGCTGGTCACCCTGGCGAGTGCCAAGCTGCTGCCCGACGCCGCCAACCCGCAGCTCCTCGCCAGCAGCCAGGACGGCCATATCTACGCCCTCAGCCTGCCGGAGTAACAAAATGGCCGGGCGCAAATCTGGAATAACCGAGTGACGCGGGAGGGACAAGTATGCGTGAATGTGAGATCTGTGGCCGCGAGATAGACAGCGACTTTATCTTTTGCCCCTTTTGCGGCGAGCCGCAGATTCCGGTTATCGGCGGGCTTGTGGGCGAGGAGCTCAGCGCCAAGATAACAGCCATCCTGGATGGCACAGAGCGCCGCCTGCAGGGTATTATCGGCGCCTTCTCGCGCTACATCGAGGCGCCGGTTGTGGACAGCATCATCAGCGGCGACATTGCCGAGCTCCAAGGCGTCCGCCGCAACGTGACCGTAATGTTCACCGACATCCGCAACAGCTCAGGGATCATCGCGCGACTGGAGCCGGAGCAAGCGGTGGACCTGCTCAGCAGCCATCATGAACGCATGTCGGCGGCCGTCCAGGCCACTAAAGGTGTGCTCGACAAGTTCATCGGCGACGGCATGATGGCGTTCTACACACAGGGCGAGCCGGCAGACCATGCCCGCCAGGCCGTGCTGGCCGGCCTGCAGATGCGCGAGTATGTCGCAGAAGCCAATAAGGACTGGCCCGTGCCCGACATTCCCCTGCGCATCGGCGTGGCCATCAACACCGGGGAGGCGGTCGTCGGCAGCGTCGGCTCCCGCTACCGCCAGGACTACACGGCTATCGGCGCGGAGATCAACTACGTAGATGACCTGCAGGAGATGGCAAAGCAGCAGCGCGTTGACATCGTCATCAGCCGGTCAACCTACGACCTGGTCGCGGATGAGGTGGAGGCGCAGGAGATCGGGATGCTCAAGCGCCCACCGCACGGCGAGGAAGAGCCGGCTTATCACGTGGTGAGACTGCGACCGGCTATCGCCTAGTCGGAATAGTGCATTATCGCGTCGGCCCGGAGGGACTTCTGCTGAGTAAGCCCTGGAGACGTGAAAGCTGATGCACATATACGGAAATGATTTCGCCGCCGTGTACAATGATAAATGGCAAGACTTCAGTGCAAGAATGTGGCCGTTCCTTTGGGAGACGATTCAGAAGCACAAGCCGGATGCAAAAACGTGGCTGGACTTGTGCTGTGGGACGGGTCGCCTGCTGAAGCTGGTGTGTGAGAATGGATTTTCCGCTGTGGGTTTGGACCTGTCCCCGCACCAGCTCAAATACGCCAAGGTGAATGCTCCTGCCGCCACGCTGGTGCAGGCAGATGTGCGCGATTTCTCACTGGCTCAGGAATTCGACATGGTCACTTGCATCTTTGACAGTCTCAATTACCTGACAACCAAGAAGGATTTGGGCCGCGCATTGCGCCGGGCGCGCCGCCATTTGAGCGAAGACGGATCTTTCGTGTTTGATATGAACACGTTCGCCGGTCTCCAAGATACGTGGTGTCACATTTCCACCATCCGCGAACCCCATCGTGTCATTATCAACGAGACCTCCTTCGATGAAAAGCGAGGGCTGGGCCGCTGCCTGATAACGGGATTCGTCAAGCAAGGCCGGGCCTATCGGAAGTTCGAAGAGGAGCACATTGAGCGCGGCTACAAGGCTGAAGAGATCGAAGATGCGCTGGCCCGCTGTGAGTTTGGATTCAAGAAGTACGATGGGTATAGCCTGTCGAGACCGAGGAAGAGATCGGCACGGTTGCTGTATGTGTGTCATCGAGAATAGCAGGCGTAGAACAGTAGCCAGTAGAAGACCAACAATACACGTGGACAGCATACGGACAAGAGGTGTGAGCTGTGAATGCTTCTGGCAGCTACGATGACTGGCGCGGCTCCGGTGTAATTGAGACCCGACACAGTCCCCATTTCCGCCTGCAATCAGTGCCGGTGCGCTCAGTAAAGATGGGCGGCGGCTTCTGGCGTCCGCGTATGGAAGCCAATGTTGAGGCTAGCATCCCGGCGCAGCATGACTTGCTCGAAGAACACGGAGTGATGGACAACTTCCGCAGGCTCACAGGTAGCCAGCAGGCGGAGCGCCTCGGGCCGCTCTTCACTGACTCCGACCTGTACAAATGGATCGAGGCGGTCGGATTTGCGCTGCAGTCCGAGGACCTGCCCGAGCTGCAACAGACTGTCGCGGCGCTCGCCGATCTACTAGCCTCCGGACAGGGCGAGGACGGCTACCTGAGCACCTACTTCGTCGAAGAGCACGCCGACCAGCGTTTCCAGCAACTCGAGGGTTCCCACGAAATGTACTGTGCCGGCCACCTGATGCAGGGCGCTATCGCCTACTACCGGGCCACCGGCGACCAGAAGCTACTCGATGTTGCGTGTCGCTTTGCCGACTATCTTGACTGCGAATTCGGCCCCGACAAGTGCGCCATCACCGACGGCCATCCCGAAATCGAACTGGCGCTGATCGAGCTTTACCGGACAACCGGCAACAAACGCTACCTCGACCTGGCCGGCTTTCTCCTCAGCCAGCCGCAGTCGCTTCAGAACTTGCCCCCGATAGCCGAGCGTCCCGAATTGGTCGGCCACTGCGTGCGCTCCGGATATGTCTGCTCCGGTGGCGCCGACTATTATGCCGAGACCGGCGACGAGAGGATGCTTGCCAACCTCAAGCGCCTGTGGGACGACCTCATTGGTGGCAAGATCTACATCACTGGCGCCGTCGGCGCGCGCTATGCAGGCGAGGCGTTCGGGGATGCCTACGAGCTGCCCAACGCGCGGGCCTATGCCGAGACGTGCGCCCAGATTGCCCATTTCATGTGGGGCTGGCGGATGCTGCTGATTACCGGCGAGGCCAGGTTCGCAGATGTCATGGAAACCATCATCTACAATGGCTTCTTATCCGGCGTGTCGCTTGCGGGCACCGAATACTTCTACAGCAATCCACTGACCGCAAACACCGACGCGGCCAGCACGCACCCGAGCGCCGAAGGCGGCTGGCAGCGGCAGGCTTGGTGGCCGTGCACCTGCTGCCCGCCCAATGTCGAGCGCACCCTCGCGTCACTGCCCGGGCATCTCTTCACCACCAGCGCAGAGGGCATCTGGGTGCATTTCTACGACGCCTGCGCAGCCGAGCTTGGGCTGGATGATGGCACCGCGGTGCAGTTGCAGGTCGAGACGGCATATCCCTGGGAAGAGGACATCAAGATAACTGTCAATCCAGCCGCCGGCGCCGAATTCGCTCTGATGCTGCGAATACCGACGTGGGCCGAGGGGGCTGCAGTGCTGGTAAACGGCGAGCCGGCAGCCGAGAACCCAAAGACCGGCGATTATCTGGCCCTGCAGCGCACCTGGCAGCCGGGCGATACCGTTGAGCTGCATCTGCCGATGCCGGTCCGGTTCACCCAAAGCCATCCGTATGTGGCCGATAACCACGGGTGCGTGGCGATTCAGCGCGGGCCGCTGGTGTATTGCTTCGAAGATGCGGACAATCCCGAGGTGCCGGTGCGTGACTTGCACCTGGCCGATGACCGGCTCACGGCCGAGCACTGGCAGGCCGAGCGTCAACCCGAACTGCTGGGCGGGGTGACAGTGCTGCGCGGCGAGGGCCTGCGCCCGACGCTGAGCCTGCAGGACGGGCCGCTGTACAGGCCGGCCACCATCAGGCAGGCTACCAGTTGGCAGCGCGTGCCCGTCGCCGCCATCCCCTACCACGCCTGGGCCAACCGTGGCGAGTCGGCGATGCGCGTGTGGGTGCCGGTGCTGCGAAGCACAGCCGCAAGTTAGCCGCTCCACAAAGAAAGGCCGATGTCAAATGCGTCACCTGACAACCATTCTTGTTTGTACTCTGGTGGTGTCTATCATGAGCATGAGCTTTGGGGCTGACTTGCCCGATCCCTGGGCTGAATCTGACGAGCCGAAAGTCGGCCCTGCTCCGGTGCCGGTGATAGAGCAGGTCTTCTGGGTGCAGCTTCCACTCGCGCCCGATGTCGAGGTGGATGTGGTAACGCCCGAGGGCGTGACGCTGCTGGACAGAACTAAGCCGGGCCGGCGCAACTTCACTCGCTTCTATTTCCGCGCGGACCGTGGCATCAAAGATGTCCAGATCACATTGACCCCCGCAGGCGGTGAGAAGATATCCGTGCCGCTTACGGTGAAAACGTACCGCGAAGACATCGAGGAGCACATCAAGGTCGTGCCCGGAGTGGACCCCTCGGCGCGCAAGCAGGGCCGCTCATACTACACCGATGAGCTGATCGTGATAGCCAGGCAGAACATGGAGGCTTATCCCACGCTCGTGGATGGGCTCAAAGCCAAGCGCATCTATGACGACATGAGCGATGACGAGCTGTGGAAGGCCTTCCCCTCGTGGAACGTGCCGAGGCAGTGCTACAGCAACTGGCCGTGCCCCAACTGCGGAGAAGTGATCTTCAAGAAAAGCGGCTTTTACCCCTGGGGCAGGAGCTATGCCAACCCCTTCAAGGCCAAGTGCCCGGAGTGCGGGCAGCTCTTCCCGACCAACGATTTCCTCAACGACGATTTCACCAGCGGCGAGTACCCGGACGACGGCTGGGGTAATGATCCGGGGACGGGCCGCGCTGATGCGATGGCCTGGGTCGCGTATTACAATCACCACGTTGTGTGGCAAACGGGCCGGCATCTGCATGGCATGGCTCTGCGCTATCTGCTATTGGGTGATGAAGAGGCGGGCCACAAAGTCGGCGTGCTGCTTGCGCGGCTTGCCTATGTCTATCCGGGCCTGAATTACCGCTGGCAGCAGCCACGCTCCAGGTATCTTGGCAGGGGCGGAAGAGCACTGGTGGACGGCAACTGGGAGCGCAATAACCTGCTGGTGCCGGTGCTGCAGGCGTATGACGCCGTATTCGACTACCTTGACAAGGACACACAACTGGTCGAATTCCTGCACACCAAGGACCCGACAATAAACTCGCCTGAAGATGTGAAGGCGCTACTGGATACGTACTTGGTGCAGGTGTTCGGGTGGGACTGGATTCGGCGAGAGCTGAGCGGCGGCAGCCAGGGCGCCCGCGAGCAGGACATGGCCGAATTCATCGTTTGCGCGAATATGGGCGAGGTATCAGACCGCTGGCTCGAAGAGCTGTTCACTCACGCCTGGAACGGCGGCCTCAACAAGGGCGGCTTCGACGACGCCGTGATGGTCAATGCGCTTACCCGCGAAGGCCACACGCTGGTTTCGGGTACCGGATATGCCATCGGGTATCTCAACAGCAAATCAGACATGGCCGAGATTCTTTCGCGGGTCGAATCGGATAAGTGGGGCGCGCGCTGCAACCTGTATGACGAGAAATTGTATCCCAAGCTGCGAGCCGAGTACGATCTGTGGATAGACATGGTCATCGCCGGCCTGTTCGCACCCATGTATGGCGACGCCGGCAGCGGACGGACGGCCAGATACACCAACGGGATGCCGGCGAACCACCGCAAGGCCTACGAGCGTGCGTATCGCCGCTGGCCGGACGACCGGATAGCGCGAGCAATTCACAATGCAGGTGAAAGGCCGCCGCAATTGTTCGAGCCTGATGTGTGGCCGGATGTGCAAGCGCAGGTCGAGAAGGCCGGGCCCGAGCCGCCGCTGGAAAGTCGCGTGATCGACGGCCCCGGCTTCGTCATGCTCGAATCGCGGCCCCACGCCGACCAGCTAGAGAACCGTGCAGGCATCGCCTTCCGGTACGGCTACGCGGTCGGTCATCAGCACAACGACAACCTCAACATCGAGATATTCGCCAAGGGTGAAAGCCTGGCACCGGAGCTGGGCTATCCCTGCTGGGCACACCCGCTGGGCGGTACGGGAGACACGGTGCACCACTGCACGGGCATGATTGATCGGTCCCGGCAATATTCCGGCGGCATCGGCAAAGGCTGGCTGGAGATGTTCGCCAGCGGCCCGGAAGCATCGTTCGCAGACGTGGCGTCCGCACCCAACGGCTTTCCCAATCGCACCTTCCGCCGCGCCGTGTGTCTGGCCGACGCGCCGGGCAATAACGTCTATCTCTTCGACGTGCTGCGAATGGCCGGCGGCACAACTCGCACCTACTGCTTCCACGGGCCGATGCATGACGATTTCGCATCCAACTTGCAGTTCGGGCCAAAGAGCGAAGAGCCGTTTCATCTGACGAGTGTAAGCAGGAACCTGAATAACAATATCGTCGAGCCGCAGCAGGCGAGTGCCGACGGCGATATCTGGGCCGACTGGAAATTCCGGGAAAAGGACATCCACATCCGCCTCGACATTCTCGGCCAGCCCTCTTCGACAGGCTCAGGGCAGGCGCGACGACATTACTTCACCGCCCGCTACGCCAAGACCGACGTTCCCGACATCCGCTTCCTGTTCGCCGAAGATGAAGCCGAAGACAGCGCCAGCGAGTTCGTGGCGCTGTGGCAGCCGTACGCACAAACGCCATTCATCGAGAAGATCGAGCGCCTGGATGTGGAACAGAGCGGCGATGTCGCTATGGGTGAATTCAGTCCCGTCGCGGTCCGAGTGACAGTGGCCGGAGGACAGGTGGACACCTTCATCTATACCCATGACCCGGAAGCCGAACTGCGGATTGGCGACATCGAGTTCCAGGGCAGCTTCGGCTACTGGTCGGAACTCGACGGCAAGCTGCGCTGCCTGCACCTGGTCAACGGCACCAAGCTGGCCAAGCGCGGACAGGGCGTTACTGAGGCGGTTCCCAGCTTCCAAGCCACAGCGACAGCCGTGGACCTGGCCGGAAACACCGTCACGCTGGATACGAACCTGCCGCTGGGTGAAGCCCTGGCCGGGCAGATGATATGCTTCCGCAACGGTCCGCACCGCACCGCCTATCACATCGTGGAGGTCGCGGAGCCGGGCAATGTGGTGAAGCTCGACCTTAATTCCCTCATCTATCGGTCGAAGATAGAGGGCGTCAGCGAGGAAAAAGACTACCTGCTGTGCGAAATGCCGTTCGTGATGCCCGGAAGCGGCGGGCCGGAGCCGTACAGCTACTACGACGGGGCCTTCGTCACCGGCGAGGACTTCAAGGCGGCCTACCGTGTTACCGGCATAGAAAATGCGCCAGATAGACAGGACCCCGCCAAGCTGTTGCTCGACCGACCGGTGGCTCTGAGCGAATTCCCTGACGCCGATGGCGATGGCCGCCAGATGGTCTATATCTACGACTTCGGCCCCGGCGAGCAGGTTACGGTTTACAACTCCGTCTTCGCCGACTTCACTGCCGGCGCAGTGACCAGGTCCGCCGAAGCGAAAGTGGCGGGCCTCTGAAAGAACACTGTCCCGCCGGCCTTCACATTATTGCAGATAGACGACCGCATAGGCATTCAGAGCGTCGGCTGGCACGGTTATGCGGTAGGCGCCGTCTTGCTGCACGGTTACTGTGGCGGTGCGCTGGCCCTCGTAATCTGGCGAGACTACCCGCGCCTGTGAAAGCGACGGCACGCGCAGATCGAAGACGATATCCTCATTGAGCTTGGGGAAGGCCTCGCCCTCTTTCTCCCCGGGGATTATGTCGCCGGGCTTGACGTTGACGCCGGTGGCGTTGAGCAGATGCACGGCGTACCCCTCAGGGACGCGGTACGCTGCCAGCAGCACTTTCTCCGGTACTGCGATAGCCTGGACCTGGAGCTTTTCGCCGATTGCTTTGCGGACAGTTGCCAGCAGCAAGTCGCGGCCGGGTTCGTTGAGGACATAGGTGTATTCTCGCCCGGCAGTCTGCTCCGGCTGGTAGTTCACGCATCCCAGTTGTGACGCGACATAGATGCACCTGCTATCCCCCACGGTGTTTGCGACCACAGCCGGGCAGATAGGTTTGCCGCCGGCGTCCACCACATTGGCCAGTACCTCAGTACCCACGCGCGGCGTCACTCGAAGCGCTCCCAGCTTTATCTCAAATGGTTCCTGCCCGCCTGCCTGCAGCCTGCACGGTCCGCGCACCCATTCCCCGCCTCCCACAAGGTCAACGCCGATGATGTCTGCAAGCTGGAAATTGTCCTGCTGGAAGCCGTCTTCGTCGCAAAGCGATGCGCGCGCGGTAACGATCAGACTGCCACCGGAGCTGACAAAGTTCCGCACCGCCGCCAACTGCTGCCCGCTGAGGCACTCTGTTGAGGCCAGAATCAGCAGCTTGTACTGGCTCAGAATATCGGAGCGCAGCTCGTCGTCGAGGATGAAGTCGTGCTGAATATGGACATCGCTCAGCATCTGTGAACAGCCGAGGAGGTCAGAGCTGTGGCTTGTATTGCGGTTGTGCAGGCACGACTGCCGGGAGAAAAGCAGCGCTATTTCGCTCAGCGGCCGCGCGCTTTTGCCGTCCATCTTGTCCTTCCAGTAGATGAAGGGCGTCATGTCATAGCCCTCGATGGAGTCCATCCACGGCAACTGCCGGTTCATCTGCAATAGCGCCCATCCGAAGTACGCGAATTCGGGCTGATTGAGGTGATAGACCAGCCCGTAGATCGGCCGGCCCGAATGGTTGCTCAGCGCGGCTTTTGTCTTGCGGTACGCGTACACGGGCCGGTAGCAGTCAAAGACATTGCGGCTCATTATCTCGGTGCCCAAAAAATCGCAGTACCGCCCGTGCTCCACCAGGTCACTGCCGAACTCCTGCGCGGCCCGTCTCGAAGTGAACCCGCCATGGGTGGTATATGTCAGGATACTGCCCTGCGGATTGACCTCATCGAAGATCTCGCGGATGCCCTTGAAGAATTCGGCACATTTGCGGATCCGCCATTTCTCCCACGCGATCCACACCTTGCTGTCGCGGTTGTGCAATACCGTGCCGTCGTCCGTGTAGGGCAGCACGTAGCCGGTTTCTGCAGTGAATTGCTCGCGGCAATGCCGACATCCGCACCAGTTTTTCGCGTAGAATGTCACCTCATCAAGCATCGCGCCATCTATGCCCGTATTCTTCGCATATCGGCGGAACCAGTCGCAATACCACTTCTTGAACTCGGGGTTGGCCGGGCAGAACATCGCCGCCACTTTGCCTGTCTTGATATCCCTTTGCAGCCAGTCAGCGTGCTCGACCATCACGTTGAAGCCAGTGCCCGCCGCCAGCATCAGCGGCACATCGTTATGTTCGATGACCCGCACACCATAACGGTGCGCGACCTCGCAGATCATCTTCGTGTTGCGCTCGACCATCGGCCATTTGTTGATGTGATTGAGACGAAAATGCAGCCCGTTGCAGATGACAGTGTTGAAGCCCATCTCCACGACTTCTCGCATCCGCCGCTCGATCAGCGGGTAGGTGTTCAGCTCATTGCAACTGCCGCTATTGCTGCTGGCAAAACTCGCCATAGACATGCTCCAGCGCCAGTCGTCCGGCCTGCTGGTTGCCGTCTGCTGCGGCGCAGGGCCGGGCCTGCCGGGGTCAACTTGCTTGTCCGGCGTGGGGATGTCGTCAACCAGCCACATACCCCGGTCGAAGGCGTAATCCTCATATTCGGTCAAGAAGCGCTGCAGTAGCAGCGTGCTGATGCCGAAGGCCTTCTCGGCGTCAAAGGCAAGCTCCAGTTTGCCGTCGCGGAGTCGCACGGGCCACGTCACTGACTCGACCTTGCCGGCTTCAGCATGCAGGTCAGTTGCGACGTTTTCGCCGTTGGCACTCAAAGAAAAGGGCCCGACGGGCTGCTCGGCGCCAAAGCGCACTGTTGCCAGGTAGTGGCCGGGCAGCGTCTCTATACGCAGTCTGCCCTGTTTGCCCGTAACCATGCCGCCAAGAATTGCCGGGGCCTGTGTCATTTCAATTTTTTGCACCCATCCGCACTTCCTTGATGGCAAATACGGCTGCAGGCCCATGGGCTGAAAGCCTTCGGGCGCCGGCTCGTGGAAAGCCAGTGCCACAGTGGTCTGGGGAACTGGCACGTAGTGCCACTCGTCCTGCTCGGGGTGAATCTCGTCGTAGTTGTATTGGCCTTCGTAGATAAGCACCTTGGAAGTCCTGAGGCTGCCATACCAGCGCGTGGACATTCCGACGCTGAAGACGAAGAAGTTGTCCTGCTTGGTCAGCGACCAGGCGCCGCCGGCCATTGCTTCGGTGGCCCGCCAACTGGGATAAACCGAGCGGCCCTTTGGGACGAAGTCCATGACAATATCGCCGCACGGGCCGGTCAGGGCCAGGTAGCGCAGACCTGCGACAACAGTGCCATCCTTCTGATCTGCCTTCAATGTGCTCGAGACCACCTCGCTTCCACGGTATGGTTTAT
The DNA here is from genome assembly GCA_030604405.1 of bacterium. Classification (GTDB taxonomy): domain Bacteria; phylum Armatimonadota; class Zipacnadia; order Zipacnadales; family UBA11051; genus UBA11051. The sequence continues at coordinate 83,638 of JAUVVY010000010.1, forward strand.
CGCCCGTGAGGGCCTTGAAGGAAGCGCCATCCAGGCGCTGTGCCGGCACGTAAAAGGAGTAGGCAATCCCATCCAGACCCTCGTTCTTGTAAGCGTACAGACGAAAGCGCACAGTCAGCTCAAAAACATCATTTCTGACGGATGCTTCCTTGCGATAGTCCAGTGTATCGCTGGTCATGCGATACACGTTGACCACCTTGCCGGCATCGGTCTCGGAGACCACCACATCGTCGGCGCTCTCCCAGCCATCATTGGCGGCCAGAGTGTCGCGCACAATCAGCGGCGCGCCGTCGTAGTCCAGGCGCAACTCCGCGGTCTCTGCCAAGCTCAAAGGCCCTGCCAACACCTGTGAGCAGAGGCTGAGCATAAGTGCGGCAGCGACGCCAATAGGAAGCAGGTCTATTCTCTGCTGCCTGGCGGCGATGAGCGCGATTCTGCTGTACATTCGCACCAATCCCTTCTCAATGTGCCGATTCGTCAGTTCTCAACTCCTCGACTCTGTCCGTCCACAGGCTCATCGGCCCCTGCAGGCTTGAATAAAGCCCTGGCCGTAGGATACCAGTAAGCAACCAACACGCCATGCGCCGCCGCAGCCGCAAGTTGGGGCAAATACGAGTAATGAGGATGATGATGGAAACGCACAAGCGGCAGATAAGCGATGATCTTCCACCAGTACAACACAGCTAGCTGCTTGTGACGCCTCAGCGGCAAGGCATACGCCCAAAGCCACGCCAGTATCAAGGTTATTCTACCCCAGTTCGCTCCGCCTACAAGCAGCGCAATAGGGGACGTCCAGCACCATACGAGACCAACGATTTCTACAGGCGGAAATGTGTATCTCAAAATATCCACCAGCCAGATGCTCCCTGAGCGCAGTTGCATGGCTTGATACTCGGTCATACCGTGGAGCTGCAAGAAATACCAACGCACAGCGACATAGCCGGCCGTCAGGACAACAGCCCCGAGCAAGAGTGTTAGTGCGCGATGCCACTTGCTCCTCGGAACCGTGATGAGAAACGCCGGTGCCATCGCCAGCGGCAGACACAGCGGCTGCTCGTATGACCAGGCCATAACGCCCCATAGGCCGCAGAACGCGGCCAGCGTGCCGGGACGCCCGAAATCGGCGTAGCGCCACGCCAGGTGTGCGAGACCCAGATGCAACACTGCGCCCTGCAGACACGTCAGGCCCCCGACGTACCAGGGCACCCAGTCCTGGAAGACCCATTCTACGTGTATAAGCACCCATAGGATGCCAAGGCCAGACAGTAAGGCCGCCAAAGCATCGGCAATGCGCCGTTTTCGAACGCGCTCAAACAGCCACCAGATGCTCAGCAACAATAGCAATGCGCCCACTACCGCGGTCAGGAAGCCCGGAAGCTGCCATGAAGTGGACTGACGCAGTGACACCAGAAGCGTGGCCGTCAGGGCGGCCATCTGACTTCCTGAAACTCGCAATGTGACCAGGCCCGTGAGCGCAGCGCAGGCCACGCCCATGAGCCAGGACACAAAGCCCCAGCCCGGTGCGTAGTTTCCAAAGATCGCCCCCTCGAACCACCACGTCAAGAACACGAACGGGCGGTAAGACCCGTCCCCCCACGGCGCGGTCTCAGTAAACAGCCTGTATAAATCCCCCACTCCGTAGGACATTATTGTTGGCGCCACGTAGACCATGTCGGGGTCAACATCGAAGGACGGCAGCAACGCCCACAAACCCGGAATGCAGGCAACAGAGGCAAGTACCCAGATGACGGCTCCAGGGTGGGATTGGCCCCACTGGCGCAGACGTTCAGCAGCTTCTTTGTTAAACATGCTCTTCCTGCCGTGTCCCAGTAGCCATTACAACAAGGCCGGCTGGCAAATGCCTTCCGCAAGCTAGTGTCGTGTCCCAGAGATAACTTCACACAATTTGAATAGCTCACCAAACGCGTAGCTCGGCCTGACCTGCGCGAGGCGCAGGTCAGGTGAGAATGCGACAGCATTCTCAGCTTCCAGCCCGAGGTCGTCCGCAGCTTCGCCTCAGTTGACCAGCGTCGAATCGCGCTTAATGCCCCAGCGCGAATTCTCGATCAGCGGGTCGGGCCGCTTCGGATCATCGGCATTGGCCGCTTTCCACTCATCCAGATCGGCGCAAAGCTCGGCTGCAAGGTCGCGGTCTTGCGCCGCCAGGTCCACGCTCTCGAAGGGGTCGGCTGCCAGGTCGTAGGCCTGCACCTGCGGCGCATCGGTCCACGCTGTATTGCCTTCCTCCTCATACAGAGGGGCCAGGTCGGCGATGGCGTCGGCATAAGTGCGCACCAGCTTGAGGCTGCCCTTGCGCAGGAGCCGCTGGGGTGCGCCACGATAAGCCCCACATGCGCCTGTCAGCTCGTGTGGCGCAGGGCCGCCTGCCATCGCCGCCAACAGGCTGGTGCCATCCATCTCACCAGGCACCTGCCGCCCCAGGAGCTGCATTATCGTCGGCGCGAGGTCCGTCCCGTGCACTGGATGCGCGACGACCTGGTGGGCTTCGACCTCGGGCGCATACACGATCAGCGGCACATGCATCGTGCCCTGATAGACGCCGCGTGCCCGCCACGGGTCGGGGCGGCCGAAATCTGTGCGCCCGTGGTCGCTGGTCACGATCACCGCCGTGTCTTGTGCGATGTCCAGATCGTCAAGCAGGCTCAGTACCTCGCCGACCCGTTCATCCACAAAGCGCGTGGCGCCGTCGTATTCATCAACCAGCTCGCGGCCCTGCTCTGCCACTGCGCTTGCCAGACCGGCACCTTGGACGTATTCTTCTCCCGAGGCCGCCTGCACGGTGGGCAGGGGCAGTTGGCGGAATGGCTCGTTATATGCCTCCGGCTGCGTGAACGGCCCGTGCGGGTCCCAGTAGTGCACGAACACGAAAAAGTCGCGCTGGTGGTTGCCCCGCAGCCACGGCAAGAGCTCGGCATTGATGGCCGCTCCGCGAGTGAGGTGGGCAGAGGAGGCCGCCGTAGCGGTGGCGTTCATCAGATGCTGATAGCCGCGCGCGAACCAGTTCGGATGGCTGGCAAAGTTGATCAGGTTATCAACCGCCGCGGTCAGGAAGTCCTCGCTCCACAACCGCTCCGCGATCGTCGGGCATTCGTCATCCAAAAAGATGCTGTGACAGTTGGCCGCACTCCAGGGGTTGATTACCACTCCGTGGTTCAGCGGCAGCTTGCCGGTGAGCATGCTCGTAAACGAGGGCACGGTACAGCAAAAGGCAGACGTGCAGTCAGCAAAGCGCGTGCCCTTTGCCGCCAGCGCGTCAATGTTGGGCGAAGTCTCCCGAGGGTAGCCGTAGCATCCCACATGGTCCGCCCGCAGCATGTCCAGGGCTATCAGAATCAGCTTCTTGAATTCTCGCATGTGCAGTCTCTCCTTGTTTCATCCGGTTTGGAAATTGGGGACAGTCACCTATTTCCGCCAGTTTACCCCATACAGGAATGAGAGTGGAGACTGGAAATTGGGGACAGTCACCTATTTCCGCCAGTTTACCCCATACAGGAATGAGAGTGGAGACTGGAAATAGGTGACTGTCCCCAATTTCCCACGCCACACCCACGCAAATCAACGCGCACTGGGGCGACGCCGTCAGCAGCCAGCAGGGCCGCCGATTCAGCGTAAGCGGCCCAGGCCCTTCAGCCGTCAATACTCATTGAGGCGAACGACTGCGCCGCCTAGTGGACCGCGCTGGAGGTGCGGCTGTCAATTCGCCAGCCGGTGCGCTCCAGATGCAGCCTGAACTGGTCCTGCGTAAAAGTACCGTCTCCCCACTTGGCCACGACCTTCACAGAGGCGACACCCGCATTGGAGTTAACCTGATCCGCCAGCACTCTGATGCCAATGACCGCAGCACCGGGCGCGCCGGCTTTTGCCGTGTACCACTTGGCGATAATGCCCCAGATCTTGCTCTCGTGGGAGCCCGCGGCAGGTGGGATCGCCATCTCGGCCTTGAGCTTGTACTGCGGCATCTGCAGTGTTACAGTCCGGCCCTTCGCATCCACCCATACGCCGAACGACTCAGCCACAAAGCGCAGCGGGACGAAGGTCCGGCCCTCGATGACCACTGGCGGCACGTCAAGCTGGTAGGGCTGTCCGGACAGTTGCGCCTGCGCCTGGCCGATCCGCAGCACCACCCTCGGCGTCTGACCAACGGTATCGTAGGCGGTGATCTGGCCGGCCTGGTATTCCACCCTCGCGCCGAGCCATTCGAATATCGCCCGCAGCGGCACCATCACCCGCCCCTCCATCGTCCTGGGCAGCACGTCGAAGTATAGCCCGCCACCGGGCTCTGCCTTGGGCACCGTCTGAGCGCAGACGGCCACCGATAAGACCAACACCAATGTCATCACAAACGCGACTTTCTTCATGTCTCTCCCTCCGTTTCACCTGAGATCGAGCAAGGGCACTAGTTAGTACGGGAATTGCTCTACACGGTCAACGGCCGTGGACTTGCGGTCGAAGATTCTCCAGCCACTGCGCCTCAGACGCAGAGAGAACTGATCCTGGGTCACACGACCGCCTTTCCACTTGGCCATCAGCGTCACTGAGGCCACCCCCTTCTCGGTGTCCACCGCGTCGGCCAATATCCTGATGCCGATGTTCTCCCGCCCGATGCGTGTGTGCGCTTGCTGGTACCAGGATGCAACTTTGCTCCAGACGGCGCGTTCGTGCGACGCCGCCGCAGGTGGAATGGCCATCTCCGCCTTCTGCCAGTACTGGCAGAAGCGCAGTCGCAAAGTGCGGCCCTCAACGTCCACCCGTACTCCATACGCCTCGGCGACAAAGCGTAGCGGAACAAAGACGCGGCCCTGGATGATCACGGGCGCTACATCAAGTTCGTACTCATCACCAGACCACAGGGCGCGCGTATCTCCTATCCACAATTCGATACGCGGCCCATCGCTGCGGAACTGGTATGCGCTCAGGTGGCCGTCCTGGTATTCCAGCGTCCCGCCAAGCCATTCAATGAATGGCCGCGCCGGCACCAGCACATACCCCTGCATCGTCACGGGCAGCACGTCAAAGTATAGCCCGTCGCCAGGCTGTGACCTGTCCACCTTCTGTGCAAAAGCCACCGGCAGTAAGACCAAAACCAATGTCATCACAAACGCGACTTTTCTCATGTCTCTTCCTCCTGTCAGCCAGCCGCACGGGCGTAGATGTGCCGAGCGCTAGATACTCAGCACCCGCCACTGCGTTTCTGGCTATTTGCGAACAATCGCCGCACTCCAGCCTTCTGCAATGCGCAGTTCGGTGTAGCTCTTGCCGTCAATTGTCTGCAGCGGGGCGGCGAAATCGTTTACCTCCCGGCCCTCATCGTCGAAGACATGCACCTCGTGCTCAGAAGCATCGCCCCAGCCGAACAGACCGCTGCGATTGGTCACGATGCGCTCCTGGCCAATGATATAGCCCTCATCTAGCTCCATTGGCGTAATCGGGAACATGTAGCCGGCCAGAGTCGGATATTCGGGGACCACGCGCTGGCTGTACCAATTATAGACGCAGCCGTAGTCGAGAGCCTTGAGCATCCAGCGATAGGCGTCGCTGCCGGTGCGCTCAGTGAGGTGATCACCCAGTGCAATGGGGCTGTACAAGAGCGTGCGCAGGCAGTTGCTGATGCTGCCGGTCTCGGTGAAGCACTGGTACTTGAGCTGGGCGAGGCTGCGCGTCTGGGGCGTGCCGTTGGCTATCAAGGGGCCGTGCGCCATAATGCGCTTGATGTGCCTGGCCTGGAATGGCAGGCATATCAGCGAGACCGAGCTTTTCAGCCGCTCAATCTGCAGCGTCGTGGGGTCAATGTCAGCGCTGCAGCCGTCCCACGGCTCGCCATAGTGGTACTTGTACTTGCTATAGGACACCTCATCCCAGTACACCCCGTCAGCACCGATTTTGTCGAGTATTACGTCAATGTTCCTGGCGATCGCGGGGCCGAAGTCATTGTCCAGGGTCGGATTGAAGATCTTCATGTACGATCTGCTGTAGATGCCCTGATCGCCGGTGCTGCGCAATCTGCGATCCTGGTAGTAGTCCTGTTCGGCGCCCTCGCGCACGTCGAGGAAGCAATGGTAGTAAACGGCGTATTTGACATCCGGGCACAGGCGCGCAATGCGCTGGCGAAGCTCGACGAAGCCTGTGTGGTCAATCTCCTGGAAGGCAGTGCCATGTGCCGCATGGCCCTTGTAGCGGTACCCGAGGGTGGCGCAGGACACGCCCAAGCCCTTATTGCGGATGAACCTCTCCAGGACTTCATCACTCCAGCCATTGGTTAGCGTTCCCGGGCTGAGGAACGCGAACTGATACTTCAGCGTGAAGTTGGCGTCCCTGGCGCGGCGGGCGGCATTGACAAAATCCCAGAAATCCGGCTTGGCTGTGGGCACGATGACCCACTCGGCAGTGTATTCTCGGCCCGGACGCAGGACAAAGCTGTTGTCCGACAGGCCCAGCACGCCGTTGAGACACGAGTTGGTTACATGCACCTGGAACTCATCGTTGAGCGGCAGCATGGCCAATCCGGCCTGCCTGGTAGTTGCAAAGCCGGAGGGGTTGCCTGACTCGCTCGTCGTCAAATCCCCCGATAACGGGCTGATTCCGGCCAGCCACGTCTTCTGAAAACGGTCGCTGAGATCGCACGTGTGGCGCTGCATCACCGGCACATTGTCACGCGACAGGTTCTTGAAAGTGTCATAGACGATGATATGCTCAGGCTTCTTCTCGATGCGCCGGGAATGAGTGTAGTATTTGCACGAGCCGGTATTCCACTTGCTATCCGGTGATGAAAAGCGGCTCTCGATGACGAAGCGCTCGCCTGATACCTCGACCTGCAGAGTCGTCTGGTCAACCTGTTTGACCGTATAGTCTGTTTCAAACTGCTGGCGCGGAACGATGGTGCTTAGCGGCCCGGTCGGCGCCGGCTTCCTGGGCGGTGGAGGTGGGGGCGGTGTCTTGATGCGCAGCGCCATGTCGCCGATCGCGACGTCCCGGCCGGTGTCTGCGCCGGTGAGGCTCTGGATGAGCAATTCGTTGCCACCGGCGACCAGCAGATCGTCCACATCAAACTCCCACTCGTGCGCCTTGATCCCGCCCATGAGACTGTAGCCGTCGCTTTTGTCAGCGGCCACGAAGTCCGGGCCATACCAGATATTCATCTCGCCCGTGGGGGCGATGCAGGTGGCTTCGAGACCGATCTTGCGCATCGAACTGGCGGGTCTGTTGCTGAGCCGAGCCGCCGCGATGGGCTTGCCGTTGAGAGTGAGCTTCAAGGCCCTGGTCCAGCCGGCAGGTTTGGAATTGACGATCCTCGCGCGGAAAAACAGATACGCGTGCTTGCCTTCCGGCACCTCGGGCGATTCAAAGGTTAGCTCCTGAGAAGTGCCGGCCGCAAGGGAGATCTCGTCGGCAACCGGCTGTACGGCAGCAGGCAACCTCGCCTCGCCGGCTGCATTTCCCAGGGCCATCAGCTTGAGCCGCCGACGGCTGTGCACCCAGTTCTCCGTGCCCATCGTTATCATTGTTTCCTGTGTCGCCTCGGCCGAGTCGCAGTCCGAGATGGCGATCTCGCCGGCGACTGCCAGATTCTGCCGAGGACTAACGCCCAGCAGGCTGAACGGAACCATCGCCTCCAGCTTCCAGCCCTTCGGCGTCTGCACCGCGACATACTTGATCCCGCTTACGTCGAGGCCCGGCGGATGATGAGCATAGACCTCAGGCTTGATGTCAACCAGCGGGTCGCCGGTCTTCGCGAAATTGCCCGGGCTGAAGGCGAACTGAAACTGCCCCTGCTCGAAGCTGGCCCGGTCCGGCTCCGCATCAGGCGCGAAGTCGAGGTAGAATTCAACATGATCGCCCTTCCAGGTGTCCCGGCCGCGCTGGGTCTGGCTGAGGTGATCGTCGGTGATGTCCAGAGCCACGAACAGTCCCTCCTGCCGCCAAGCCATGTGACCGACGGCGCTCAAATCCTGCGGGCCGTCCCACAAAACCGCCTTGTAGGTAGCGTTCTCCGGCTTGTCTATGTGAATCGGGTTAGGCATGCCTACCCACTCGCCCAGCTCGCCATCCACCGCAATGGGCGGATCCGGCTTGAGGGGGATTACGTAAAACAGCTCATCCGCGACGGAAATACTGGCAACAACGCATGTGCACAAAAAGACGATCAAAGCCAGGCCTGGATACTTCATCCCGTATTCCTCCCGTGACAGATTGCTCAATAGCCGATCGAGCGCAGGTACTGGCGATTGCTGGTGATGGCCGCGATGCCATCTCTGCGCGCATCTTCTGATTCTTCCTCCGCCACCACCCAGCCCTCATAATCCGCCGATTCGAGCAGCTCGAACATCGCCGGATAGTCGCATACCCCCTGGCCCAGTCCTATCCATTCTCCCTCGGCGTCCACATCCTTCAGGTGCACGTGCCTGATGCGGTCAAGGTAGGTCTCCAGGCAGGGCAGCAGCTCCTGCCCGCCGCGCACGATATGGCCGGTGTCGGGACACAAGCTGACGTACCAGGGATGGGTGTTTTCCATCAAATAGCGGTACTCCACCTCGCTCTCCAGCAGCGAGCCGTGGTGGGAATGAGGATGCACGACAATCACGACACCGGCATTGGCGCCCAGGTAGCCGACGGTATTGTAAAGCTCAACGGCCTGGTTCAGCTTGTTGAAGGCATCATCGCGGCTGGGGTGCGAGGCGCCTCCGAGCTGCAGACAGACGCCGGGGAAATGGCTCAGAAAATCAAGACAATCTCTTGCACCCTCGATGTCATCCTCCCACGCGTCCGGGTCAGTGAAGCCACTGGAGCTGCTGTAGGCGAAGCCCGCAAGCTCCAGGCCGTGCTTTTTCAGCTCGGCCTTGAAATCCGCCGGCCGGTCGGCGAACTCGGCTATCATGTTGTTAGTGATCTCGATGCCAGCATAGCCAGCATCAGCGATCCAGTCAAGCAGGTCAGTGACCTTGCCGTGCCACTGGTCCCCAAGCATCTCCCAGGTGTAGGTCTGGCACGCAACCCGGATCTGGCCCATCGCCGTTGCGCTCCTTTGCATCATCCCAGGCTGCAGCCCAGCCGCTACAAGTTGGTGCCGAGCAGCCCGCTGATGTAGATGTATGCCTCCTCGGTGTAGCGCGCAAGATTCTCCGGGTCCTCGACTTCCAGCTCCACCGTCAGCCCGCCCTGGTAGTCTATCTCGCGCAGGGCGGCGATCTCGGCCGCCAGGTCTATCTCCCCGCGACCGATCCCTACTGACACTGTCCCGATGTGGTCCTTGAAATGCACCGCATGGATGCGCGGGGCGAAGCGGTGAATCAGCCCCACTGTGTCCACATTCGCCGAATGAAAATGCCCCGTATCCACGCACACGCCCACGCGCGGGTCGGGGATGGCATCCAGCACGGCTGCGAAATCGTCCGGCTGCTCCAGCACGTTACCGTAGTGCGGCTCGAGGGCGAGCTTTATCGTACTGTCGGGAGGTATCTGCTCCAGCACCTGCTCCACACAGGCTATGACCCGGTCGAGCGCTCCCGGCTCGCCGCGCTTGGAGGCTGCGGTGGTACTCAGATGCCACGACCCAAGTTCATCGGCAAGCCCGACGCATTTTGCGATCGCCCGCGCTCGCTCTTTGACGTCTGCATCATCCGCCCCTCCCCACCCGGGCGGATACAGGCCGGCGCAGTGCATCCCGGCGGCCTGGACAAGCGCCTTGACTGCACTCACGTCAAACGTAGCCACCGCCTCAACGGTCCAGATCATCGGCCCGTGAATCTCCATGTGCCGGTAGCCGACGCCGGGGGCGAACTCCAGCGTCGCCGCTAGCTCATCCTCGGCATAACCGCGATAGCAGATCGAAGCACAGATGATTTCCATCGTTCTCTCCTCAGGCGCCTTCCGGAGCGTCTTTCATAAGATCGGCCACGACCTGGCCGAACTTCTCCATCACTGCCTCCATCTGCTCTCTGCCGTATTCTTCGCTGGCGTTGCGCGGGTCGAGAGCGTCGAAGCTGTGCCAGATGTCCTTGTGTTCGGGATTGTAACCATCGGTCTCGTTGAGATACGGATGGCCCAGATAAGCCGGCGGGATTGTGTCCGGGTCATCAGGCAGCAACTCCTGATTCACCGTTCCTGGCGCAGCGATCATCGTGATGGAGCCCTCCCACTTGTCGGCATGAATCCAGTGGTTGTTGAGCAGCGGCTCCGACTCCTTGCCGGCTTCTATGTACATGTACGTGAGCGTTCGCGCCGGCGGTCCCCAGGCGCTGCGGCGTAATACGTTTTCTCGATATATCTTCTCCGCATTGCTACAGCGTTCGGTGTTGGGGCCATGGCCGGGCAATAGCAGTATGTTGCGGAAGCCGTAGAGATGAATCTCCAGCATCGTGTAGGCGATGAGGCGTTCAAACGTCCTCTCCTGCTGCTGGCGGGAAAAAGGCAGCGGCTCTTGTGCCGCTTCGCCGTCATCAGCTCGCGTGGGACAGTCGTACCCGTACGAGCCGTCCTCATTCTCCAGCCCGAAGGCTTCGGGGTATTCCCGAGGGATGTCCATGGATTCGGTATAGGCGTTGCGCCACTCGAGACGGCAGTCGGACAACAGATACCTCACATCCCCATAATACAGCGGCGGAAAAGCGATGCCACCCCATCTCTTTGCCGCTTCCTCCGCGATATAGCTGACGGTGAAAGTGTCGGTCCCGAAGGGCATGTGCAGGCCGTGCCACTCCAGCGCGCCGACCGGCAGATAGGCCAGATTGCACTCATCACGCCGGGCCACCACCATCGCCGGCACCATCCGGTCAAATCGCACTTCCTGCATCGTTCTACTCCTTCAGTTCGTCAATGTTGTCAATTATCTTGGCAATGGCGTCAACGATAAGCTGCATGTCCTGTTCATCGCACGGCGGCGAGAGGTCCGGCTGGGACAGGCAGAACTCGCGCCCAGCCATCTCCTCGCTCACAGGCAGGTCGCCCGCCCTATAGACCGGCGGATTCTTCACATGCGGGCACAGAAACGGGCAGCCCTTCCCGTACAGGTTGCGTTCCTGGAACATCGTGCGCAGGTGGAGCGGTCCGCCGGCCTGGATCGGCTCGCTCTCCGGGGCAAAGCGGTAGTTGGCGTCCATCACGTACGCTATGGCATACACACCCTCGGCGTTGAGCGCCTGGCAGAACCTGGCGCGGGAGACGCCGTACTCGTCAGGGTCCCACAAGCAGGTGTAATAATGGTAAGCGTGTTTGTAGCCCGGCCGAACGTAAGGCGGAGTGATACCGGGAATATCGCATATCTTCGCCGTAAGGTATTCGCAGTTACGGATGCGGGCATTGGTCCGCGCGTCGGCATCCAGCAGTTGTTGGATGGCTGCTGTGGCCCCGACCGGGTTCATCCTGTCGCCGGTCCCGCCCATTGAGGCATGCTTGAGCACCTCGGGGTCAGTGGCAAGCCCCTGGATGACGGTCGGATGCTGGCCGGCGAGAAGACCGCGCTCGAACAGCTCGCGATCGTTGGTGAGGTAAGCTCCGCCGCCCTCCGGCGCGTAAATCGGCTTGCCCGACCAACTGAAGCCCGTCAGGTGCGCAATATTGCCGACCTTGACTCCGTTGATCTCCGCCGTAGCGGCCTGACACGCGTCCTCGATTACAACGATCCCGTGCTCCTCGGCCAGCTTCATCAGCTCAGGTATCGGTGCCGGATGGCCGTAGAAATCCACCGGCAATATCGCCTTGGTCTGAGGCGTTATCTTGCGCCTGGCGTCCTCGGCATCCATCGTCAGCGTCTGCGGGTCAATGTCGGCGAAGATGGGCACGGCGTTGTTGCGCAGGATCGCGCCGGCGCTGGCGACCCACGTGTACGAGACGGTAACTACTTCGTCCCCGGGCCCAACGCCCGCTGCGAACAAGCCCGAGGCCAGGGCCGCAGTCCCGGAGCTTACGCACTTGGCGTACTTGGCCCCCGTGTACTCACACAGGCCCTCCTCCATGCTCTTTTGCATCCACGAGGATTTCAGTTGCTCCCCGTCGCCGAGTGCTTTCGGGCCGCCAAACAATGCAAGTTTGCTCATGCTGTACCTCCTATAAAATTGGGGACAGTCACCTATTTTCCTCAATTTCCGCAGTCTCCACTCCTATCTCTGTACGAGGAAAATAGGTGACTGTCCCCAATTTTCTTATCTCTGTACGAGGAAATAGGTGACTGTCCCCAATTTTCAGTACTCGATCCCCCGCCGCGCCGACAGTCCATCCTGATAGTAATGCTTCACTTCCCGCATCTCGGTGACCAGATCGGCGCGCTCTATCAGCCTCGGGTGTGCCTTTCTGCCGGTTATGACAAGCTCGACATGCTCTGGCCGCTCGTCAATAGCCGCCAGCAAATCGTCAATCGAGAACAGCTCGAAATGCACCGCGACATTGGCCTCATCCAGGATCACAAGATCATAATCACCCGACTGAATTGCGAGCCTTGCTTCTTCGAGGCCTTCTCGGGCGGCTCTGATGTCCTCTTCATCCGGCTCGCCGTGGATGAAGCCCTCCCGCCCGTACTGCTTGATCGCGATCTGGTCAGACAGCTTCTCAAAGGCGTGCAGCTCACCGCAATCCCTGCTTTTCATGAACTGCGCGATAAAGACGCGCAAGCCGGCCCCGGCCGCCCTCAGAGCCAGCCCCAAAGCCGCTGTGGTCTTGCCCTTGCCATCGCCCGTATAGACCTGGACACAGCCTCTTTTCAACTTTGCATCCTCTGCCATTTGCAACATCCTTAGACCAGCTTGTCCCGCTCGGCTACGAATAGCGCGATATGCTCCGGCGTGGTCCCACAGCAGCCGCCGATGATGCTGGCTCCCGCCTCTACCAGCTCGGCAAAGTGCGAGGCCATCTCCTCCGGCGTCTCGCGGAACACGGTCTGACCATCCACGAGTTCGGGCAGGCCTGCGTTAGGCTTCGCCCACATCGGCAGGTCGGTCGCCGGACGCATCAGCGTGATGACCTCGATTATCTGCTCAATGCCGCCACCGCAGTTTGCCCCAACGATGTCGGCACCGGCTTCGGTCAGTTCCTCGGCAGCTTGTCCAGGCTTCACGCCCATCATTGTCGCGAAGCCTCGCGGGCCCTGCTCGAAGGTCATCGAAGTGACGGCCGGAAGATTTGTGTTTTCTCTCACAGCCCGCAGTGCCGCCTTCGCCTCGACCAGATCCGTCTGGGTTTCGATCACAATGGCGTCAACGCCGCCCTCAGCCAGCGCCTTTACCTGCTCGGCAAAGCAAGCGACCATCTCCTGCTCGCTCACCGTCCCCAGCGGAGCCATCAACTCGCCCGTCGGCCCGACCGAGGCGAACACCATGGCCTTAGCGCCGGCGGCCCGCTTGGAGAGCTCAGCGCCAATCCGGTTGACCTCTGCCACCACCTCACCCATTGCCGCCTTCTCCAGCTTGAAGCGGCTGCCGCCGAAGGTGTTGGTGAGAATGATGTCCGAGCCGCCTCCCGTCACTCCAGCCTTTTCCAGCTTGGGTCGCGTGCCGCCGAGCGTATTGGTGAGGATGATGTCGGGGCTAGCGTTCACATACGCCTCCGCCACGGCCTGCACTTCTTCCGGACGCTCCAGGTTCCACCTCTCGGGCGCCTCACCGACGCCAAGACCGCGCTTGGCAAGCTCTGTGCCCCATGCCCCATCGCATATCAGAATCTTCTTCTCATCAAGCAGCTCTTTCCACCTCTTCACAGTCGAGTCTCCTTTGCCTCGCTCGCCGGTTGATCTACAGCCACCCGCAGTACTGGGCCAGGAGGCGCGCGTACTCGATGTAGTTCGCCCACGAGACATCGTGCGGGATGCCATGATCGCAACCGGGTATATAGCCGCCATCTTCAAACAGCGGCGCAATGACGCGCTTCATCTCCTGCTCGAGGACCGTTCCTCCCTTGGCCATCGCGCGCTTGTCAATGCCTCCCGTGTAGCCCATCTGTTTTCCGAACTGTCGCCGGAACTCGACGATATCATTATGCGCGGCGACCTCTATTGGAGCGCAAACATTGATCCCACTTTCCAGCCAGATCGGTATCAATTCGCCGATGTAGCCGTCTGAGTCCATGTCAGTAATCGGGCAGCCGGCGGCTTTGACCTCATTGACCCAGCGGACGTAGGACGGCTTTAGGAACTCGCGCACCATCGCCGGCGAGATCATGCTGTGCGCTTTGAAGGCCATGTCCTCCGCGATCCCGAGCACGTCAATATCCACGCGCTCCAGGATTCCGGCGAGCGTCGCGGACACAAACTCCATCCAGAAATCCGCCATCTCCATGACGAACTCCGGGACCTCAATCATCATCATACACAGGCCCTCAAAACCGACCCACTCGCGCAGTTGCCAGAACGGCCCGTTGACCCATACGGTCAACACGTAGTCCCGCTCGGCCAGCTTCTTGCAGCGCTGTTCGAAGTCGTCCGGAAAACGGCCCGGTGCGTCAACATCATAGCGCCATTTGATATTCTCCCAGTCATCGCGGTTCTCGACGGGGAACTTGTGCCACTTGCGAGTGACGAAGTCTTTGGCTGAGCGAATGTAGGTGTAATCGTACTCGTCAGAAATCTCGGTGATCGCACCCATCCAGTCGCGGACAATGTAATGGCCGTCTTTGTGCTCCAGAACCTTCTCTTCGAACTGCGGGATCATCCTGAAGTCCACGCCATGACTCAAAACGGGCTTTGCCGGCTCCGGCTCGATGCCAATGATCTCCTGGACGGTAGCCAGAGGGTCAGCGCCCTCAGGCAGGCCTTGCTCGTGCCATGCCCGTTTGGTCGACTCGCGCCCGCTGCCAGGCTGAAACGGCACCTTGTCCGGATTGCCAAAAGTCAGAGTTGTAACATATCGCTCCCGTTGATTCATGCTCGCCCTTTTTGTCGCCAAGCGGCTAACGCTAGGCAAATCATCTCAATATGCCTCATGCTGATACTGCCCTACACTTCGCCCCTCTGCAGGGCTTATCCTCCTGCGCGCGTGCGGGAGGGAATCACGTTGCAGGACGCGGAAAGCACAAGAGTGGCCATGATACCTCAAGCACGATAACGGAGGGCTTGCCGTGGATCTCTGCTCACGAATCTCAGCCGCGCGCGCGCAAGACAAAGCCGATCTCGTCCTGCGCGGCGCACTGGCCAGCAGCGTCGCCCATGATTCCCACAACATTATCGTAGTCGGCGCTGATGATGAGGATATGCTCGCAGCGGTGAGGGAGATCGAGAAGGCCGGCGCTCAAACTCACCGACAAGGGCCTCGTTGATGTTGCGCGCTTTGAGATAGTGCCCTTGTGGGTAGGTTGAAAGTGCCCTGCCGGTCCCTGAGTTGCGACTGCGGCTCGCTACACGAGGTCGGGGAACAGCTTCTCGCCTGTGACGCCCACCTCGAGAGTATAGACGGCATTCGTCTCCGCCTCTGTGATGTAGAGGGTCGAAAACTCCGGCCCGCCGAAGCAGCAGTTGGTCGGCCTCAGGCCCCCGGCTTCGTAGCTGTCTAGCATCTGCCCGTCTGGTGAGACGACGATAATCATGCCCGTGCCGAAGGCTGCCACCCACAGGTTGCCCTCACTGTCGTAGGCCATCCCATCAGGCATGCAGGCCTCGTCTTCGTGCTGCCACAGCATCCGCTTGTTCGCCACCACTCCCGGCTCGATGATGTCGTATGCCCACACGCAGCCCAGATGCGTCTCAACTACGGTCAGTGTCTTGCCGTCGGCGTCGATCGCAATGCCGTTGGGAAACTGCATCCCACCATCTACCTTGCTCACCTGTCCCTCCGGCGTGGCGAAATGCACAGTGCCGATGGGGTTATCCGGGCCGGAGCCGCCCGGATCGGTGAAGTAGAAATTGTCGAACTGGTCGAACACAAGGTCGTTGGGTGAGCGCAGCGGCTCGCCGTCGCACTCTGTGGCGAACACCTCCCACGAGGCGTCCGGGTGCGCTACGATAACCTGATCCAGTCCTGGCTCGCACACGTACAGATCGCCGTTGGCCGCAAATGCAGCACCATTGGGACGGCCGCCGGCGTTGACAAAGCAACTCAGCTCTCCGTCCGGCGTCAGCCGGGATATGTCGCCCGAGCCGCCGTTGACCCAATACAGATTGCCGGCCTTGTCGAAGCACGGACCTTCGGGGAATGCCTGTCCTGAGGCGAGAAGCTGTGGTTTCGCGTTGCTCACATCAATTCCTCCATCGTGCTGGGCCGAATGTTATTACGGTCGTTTCCGCGATCTCGTTTTAATTCTCCGACCTGATGTCGTTCACCTGCTTAGACCTCTACGAGCACAAAACTCCGCTTGTCGGAAAAGTGGATGAAGCCTTTCCTGCTTCTCCCTATTCACTTGACGCCAGGCGCTGCGCCATTTAACCTACACAGCAACACACGCAACCGTTGGCTGATACGGTGTTGGTCTTGCGAAGCAGTATTCTGAGGGGATGATTACATGCGCCCGATTCAACTTGCTGAAGCGACCTACCGTGACAAAGTCTATGCCTGCTGGCTGGGAAAGAACATCGGCGGCACGCTCGGCACGCCTTACGAGGGCGACAAGAGCACCCACGATCTGACCTTTTACGATCCCGTGCCCACCGAGCCTCTGCCCAATGACGACCTCGACCTGCAGCTTGTATGGCTGAAGATGCTGCAGGAGCGCGGGGTCTATCCGTCGGTGTCCGACTTCGCCGACTACTGGGTCAAGCACCTGGGGCCGTATCCGTGGAACGAATATGGCTTTTGCCGGCTCAATCTCGACAGGGGCCTGCGGCCGCCGATATCCGGCTGTTACGACAACTACTATATTGACGAGATGGGCTCGCCGATTCGCAGCGAGATCTGGGCCTGCACTGCTGCGGGTGATCCCGGCCTGGCCGCCGCGCTGGCCTGGAACGACGCGGTCCTGGACCATGCCGGCGGCGAAGGCGTCTATGGCGAGATGTTCTGGGCGGCGCTGGAAAGTGCGGCATTCGTAGTCTCGGACCCGATCACCCTCATCCGCATTGGCCTGGCAATGATACCTGTCCACTCGCTTATAGCCCGCGCGGTGCGTGACGCCGTGTGGCTGCATGAGAACAATGTGGAATGGGCCGAGGCCCGTGAGAGAATCGTGCGCAATTTCGGCCACTTCTGGCCGTGTAATGCCGCGCAGAATCATGGCTTTACCATAATAGGCTGGCTCTACGGCGACGACTTCGGCGACTGCCTGTGCAAGGCCGTCAACTGCGGCTGTGACACCGACTGTACCGGCGCGACGTTGGGCTCTGTGCTCGGCATCATCGGCGGTACGGCAGCAATTCCCGATGGATGGCGGGAGCCGATCGGCGAGGGCATCGTGCTGCACAAGTTCACCCAGAACCTCGACGCGCCTGCCGACCTCGCCGAGCTGACCGACCAGACGGTGGACATCGGCAAGCAGATGCTGCAAGAGCGCTCCCGTCTCGCAGACATAGGGGACGAAAGGGTCGTACCAGACGATGTGCTCACGCTGCTGTCTGATAACACGCGGGCGCTGATGGCCCTGCAGCAGGACCCGCAATCGGCCATCGAGACCGTCGAGGGCTATGACATCGCGCTGCACTACGGCGGTGAGCCGGTACTCCGCCCGGGTGTCGCAAGGACTGTCGGGGTGTCAGTGCGCCGCGACGGTGAGCCGGTAGCCGCCGAAGTTGAACTGCGGGGGCCTGACGACTGGACCATCCGACCGGCTGCAGAGGCTCTGGGCCGGCAGCGCTTCACATTGTGTGCGGAAGAAGTCGCAAATGAAAACTACGTGAGCGTGGTAGCAAGAGTGGGTGACAACGAACTGCGTGCCAGGTATCTCTTGCTCGGTCCGGGTGCGGCCCCGGGCTATGCATGTGGAGTGCAGGTACCAAGATGTCCGAACTGCCAGGCGCGGCTGGAATCGTGCATCTGCAACAGGCGGTGAAGCCGGTGTGAGGGAAGTATGAGCGAGGAGAGGTCCCGGCCTCTCAGGCCATGCAATTGCAGCGCTGGCTGCGGCGCAATGTATTTCGGCTGGTCAATGATACGGGCTAGACGGGCAGCGGCTCCATCCCGAAGAAATCCCGGTAGGCGTTGACCGCAGCATAGTAGTTGTCAATCTTGACGTCCTCGTGGACCGAATGGCTGGCGTGCAGAATATGCCCGCCGGGCGTTGTCTGGCCGAACTTCAGGCACTCGATGACCTCGGCACGGACATCTTGAGGCGTGCCCAGGCACAGCGTGTAGCGCGCATCAAGATTGCCGATGATGCACACGCGCCGGTCAATTTGCTCCTCAATCAGCCGTTCCCAGGTCATCCCGGCCGCCCTGTCAACTTCCTTGTAGCCGTCAATGTTGGAATTGAAGAAAAAGTCTTGCTTGATGTCCCAGTGATTTCCGTCAGCCGTATAGACGGCCAGTGCCCCCGCGTCATGAATCAGAGCGACCTGCTCCTGAATAACCGGCAGGATGAAGCGCCGGTAATGGGCCGGAGAAATGAACGGCCCCTTGTCACAGCTCACATCTCCGCCGATGGCAACGATCTCACACCCGCGCGCCAGCATGTCACGGGTGCGGGCAAATCCCGAGGCTTTCTGCATCTGCAGCCAGCGCTCGAGCCACTCCGGCTCGGCAACCAGCCACATCAGCATGAAGGGCGGATAGAAGGCGACGCCGGTGCCGGCTCCGATCTCGGCCATGTACACCCAGTCAAGCCGCTCCGCGTCGGCCAGCTCCCGGATCCGTCGCAGCACCGCGAAGGCCTCCGGCGGCGCCTGGGCGACGCTGCCGTCCCACTGTTCGATCTGGCGCTTTACCTCTGCTTCGGACTGTTTCTGCGAGTCCGCCAGCGGCACGGCCGGCTCTACCAGCTTGGTCCGCTCATTGTACACGTACTGGACGCCGCTGAGCGTCCAGGCGTTCTCACCAGTCTTCACGGGGCGGGTGAATTCAGGCGGCCGGTTGCCGCCCACATGGATGATGTCCACTCCGAAGAATCTGTTGACATGGAAGCGGGCCTGCGCCTCGCCTTCGACCAGTTCCTCCCACGAAATACCTGCGGCTAGAGCATCCCAATGCATCGCCGCGTCGGTGGCGAAACTGCGGCCGCAGATATCCCAGTAGATCGGGTGAAACTGGCAGAAGATCTCGAAAAGCGGCGTGCGATCCGCTACTTCGTGGGCAAAGGCCTGATATACGCGCTCTGTCGATCCCGGCATTGGTAACTCCCCCGGACGGCGGCTGACGGCCCTACCATAGCATGTAGCCGCCATCTATGATGATGTCGTGGCCGGTGGTATAGCTGGCGGCGTCTGAGGCGAGATAGACTACAGCACCCACCAGTTCCTCAGGCTCGGCCATACGTCCCATCGGTATCTGCTGGCACCAGCCCGGGTGAAACTCCGACACCGCTCGCGTCATCTCGGTGAGAGTGTAGCCGGGGCTAATCGTATTGACCCGCACATTGTGCTTGGCCCATTCCGCCGCCATGCTCCGGCTCATCTGGATCATCGCCGCCTTTGAAGCATTATACGCCACCTGCTTCTGGGGCGTGTTCACGATGTAGGCAGACATCGAGGCCACGCTGATTATCGAGCCGCTCTGCTGTGCGATCATCTGCCGGCCGGCCGCCTGACAGCACAGGAAAGTGCTGGTGAGATTGGTATCCATAACCTGGCGCCATTGCTCTTCGGTCACGTCCTCGGCGTTACCGTGGATGGTAATGCCGACACTGTTGACGAGGATGTCAATTCTGCCGAAGCCATTTACGACCCCTTGCACCATGTCGCCGACTGCCGTGGCGTTCGTCGCATCGCAGACAATACCCTCAACCGCAACCGCGTAGCTATCGCTGAGTTCTGCAGCGGTTTTGTTGAGGTTCTCCTCGTGGAGGTCAGCGATAGCCACGTTCACGCCGAATTCGGCCAGCCCCGCAGCACACGCCTTGCCAATACCTCGCGCCCCGCCGGTAACCAGAGCAACCCGCCCGGTGAGGTCAAACTTGTCTCTAATACCCATAAGTGAAGCGCCCCTTTGCAGCAATCTTACCCTCAAGGAGAGGTTAGCCGCGATTATTCATCAACGCGTCGGGTACCCACTCGCAGGGAGTGGCTGCGGCTTTCCAGCCTGACAGTCGTTGCTGTTGGAGGGGCCTGTCGCAGAACGCTTCGCAGCGCGAAGCCTTCAAGGCTGGCCCACGCCCTCATACATCACGTGGCCCCGGCTTTCTCCTGGCCTCAGCAACGTCGAAGGGCTCCCCGACTCCGTTGCCCTTGTCGTTGTCCCCTCTCCCTGTGGGAGAGGGGCCGGGGGTGAGGGTGCCGTTGTCCTAGCCTTACGGAGGGGCCGCGTCGAGTGGCGGTCGTCACAGACGACCGCCAGGAGCCCGGCCCACGCGAAACGCTATCCTGGCGAGCTCTGCACACCCAGACGGCTAACGACAAGGGCTGGGCCAGGCTTGTCGGCTTTGAACGACAAAGCCGACTGCGACAGGCCCCTCCATTACGACTAACGACGCCACACCGTCACCGTATGGTTTGACTTGCCCAGAATTTGCATAACTACTGTTCCAGCCCGACTCCCTCCGGCCTACATGCCGTTGTCGTATGGAGGGGCCGTGTCGAACGAAGTGAGGCCGGCCCGCGCCCTCCCTCACTCCGTGGGTCGGGCATCCTGCCCGACTCTGTCCCCCGTTGCCGTTGTCCCCTCTCCCACAGAGAGGGACCGGGGGTGAGGGCCGCTGTCGCCGTCGCCATCCTCCCCCTCCAACTGCCTATGCCACACACGCCCCCACCAAATCCCCCTCCTCAATAGCCCATGCCTTTTAGCATCTGCAGCATCCGCGGCGCCTGGCCGTCCGTTGGGTCCCCCAATCGCACTGTCGCCTCCGCTTCCTTCTTGGCCTCCGCATAGCGCTTCAACTCATAGTAATCCACCGCCAGGTTCCAGTGGGCCTCGGCGAAGTCCGGGTTGATGGCGACGGCCTTCTTATACTCCGCAATCGCTTCATCTAACTTGCCTTGATCGTCCAGCGCGATCCCCAGGTTGTTGTAGGCCTCGGCGAAGTCCGGGTTGATGGCGATAGCCTTCCTATACTCCGCAATCGCCTCATCTAACTTGCCTTGACCTTTAAGCGCGATCGCCAAGTTGTAGTGCCCATCGGCGAAGTCCGGGTTGATGGCGATGGCCTTTTTCCACTCCGCAATCGCCTCATCTAACCTGCCTTGCTCATACAGCGCGTTCCCCAGGTTGTTGTGGGCCTCGGCGAAGTCGTCGTTGATGGCGATGGCCTTTCTGTACTGCGCGATCGCCTCCTCTAACTTCCCTTGCTCACCCAGCGCCAGCCCCAGGTTCGTGTGGGGTTCGGCGTAGTCGTCGTTGATGGCGATGGCCTTCTTATACTCCGCAATCGCCTCATCTAACTTGCCTTGATGTTTGAGTGCGACACCCAGGTTGCTGTGCGCCCAGGCGTCGTCTGGGTTAATAGCGAGGGCCTTTTTCCACTCCGCAATCGCCTCATCTAACTTGCCTTGAGCACACAGCGCGACCCCCAGGTTGTAGTGCACCTCGGCGTAGTCGTCGTTGATGGCGATGGCCGCTTGATACTCAGTTACGGCCTCATCGTACTTCTCTTGGTCCTTAAGCGCATTGGCTAACCGCACGTGGGCCACCGCATCCTGCGGCCTTTCCCCTAACAGCTCCCGCAGCCGCGTCGTAGTCGCCTCGGTCTCCGGCACAAACACGCGCGTGTGTTCTCTGCCGCTTGCCTCCTCCGCCACCACGCTAATGTTCGTTCCCGGCTCCAACCACAGATATACCTCAAATCTCGCAGCCTCGACTTCGCCAGGCGCACCGAAAGGCCTCAGCTCGCTAGCAAATAGCTTGGCTTCCTTCCCGTTCACCACGACGCCCTTCACCTTCGCCTCCACAGCCACCAGGCCGTAGAGCGTAAGGCCTTCTCTCTTCAGCCCCGCCACGTAATGCCCCCGGTCATCACTCTGCGGGAAAGTAAGTTCCACCCACGCCGCGCCTTCATCTGCCTCCGCGGCGACCCATGCCCCCAGCAACATCACCATCGCCATTGTCCCAATCAATACACTCGCCTTCACTCTTGTGCTTCTCACGCCCTTGCCTCCTGTTCCTAATGAGTTCCTTTTTCGCCTCCGCTGAGCAGGGCTCCTCCATTGCCGTTGTCCTAGCCTTGCGGCTTGTCCGCCGTCTCGTCCCCCATACCTTTAGCGGAGGCGGAAGCCTTGGCAAAGGCGCCTCGGGCATGACAATAATTATCCGGTGGGTCGGGCATCCCCAAAACATCCCGTGGGTCGGGCATCCCCAAAACATCCCGTGGGTCGGGCATCCCCAAAACATCCCGTGGGCCGGGCATCCCCAAAACATCCCGTGGGTCGGGCATCCCCAAAACATCCCGTGGGCCGGGCATCCCCAAAACATCCCGTGGGCCGGGCATCCCCAAAACATCCCGTGGGCCGGGCATCCCCAAAACATCCCGTGGGCCGGGCATCCCC
>JAUVVY010000076.1 GCA_030604405.1 bacterium
GGGCATGCCCCACCACACCGCAGACCTTTTCCACCTGCATCCCCCACTCCCCTCCACCAAACAGAATAACCCATAGGAGGGGCCATCCAAAGCGTCAGAACCGACGAAAACGGCCAGTATGAATTCCGCCTGCCAGGTGGCAGAAACAAGCTCTACATTTGCGGCGGCGCGGGCTACTCGCTTGATGATGCCGAGCCCGACCACCACATGGTTGACGTCGTTGCGGGCCAGACCATCACCGGCATTGATTTCCGGGCTTGGGCAAGTCGTGAGGTGACAGGCACGGTACTATATCCTGACCTGCAACCAGCGCCGGACGCTTACGTCCGAGTCTCCGGTCATTTTGTATCGCCGAGCCATACTGATAAAGATGGGCACTTCGAGTTGAGCATCCCGCCATCACAATTTCCAGTCGAGTTCATGGTCGAAGTGGTGGACCGCAAGCTGATCGGGCGGGCGGTCGTAAGCGATCCTGATGAAGATGTGCGCCTGGTGCTGCAGCCGCAAGCAGTCATCACCGGCGCGATCGCATCCGCGGATGGCGAGGGCATTGCGAACGTGCAGATAAAGTGCCGGTATGTGCCGGTACATCCTGAAGATGGGCTCTTTTCACTAGTAGAGCTCAACGCAGCCACCACCGATGACAGCGGCCGCTTTGAGTTGGCGCTGTTGCCGGCTGGTGTAGAACTGAAGCTGCAAATCCTGGGCGATGCTGGGCCGTATGTATCTCAGACACAGTGGCCGGATGAAGTGGTGCTGCAAGCAGGCGAAGCGCGCGACATCGGCACCGCCGTTGTTGACATGAAGGGCCGCACCATCCGCGGTCTCGTAATGGACGCAGAGCGCGTATTGCAGCCCGACTGCCTCGTCCTGGACGTATCAAGCGGCGCTGAAACCCGAACTGACGAACTCGGCAGGTTTGAACTGACCGGTATTCCCTATAAGCAGCGGGCTACGCTGGCCAGGCGGCCTTACGAGGCACATCTTTTGGCCATGCACCCCGAATTGCCTCTGTTTGCGGGCGACTTCGGCATTGACCCCGATTGGGGCTTTGAGCCAAATATGGTACTTGAAGCTCTCGGCAAGGTGCAAGGCAGGTTGCTTGATGCACAGGGCAAGCCGGTTGGCAAAGAGGAGATTGGGCTTCAGGCTCTGGGAATCGGGAGACCGAAGCCGGAATCGTATCCCGGACCATACCAGCGCGGGGCCAGGGTGTGGGACACAACAGAGACTGATGCACAGGGCAGATGGAGCTTCGACGGCATGATAAGTGGCCTCAAGTACGTTGTTAACGCCTACCGGTCAGGCGGTGGTCGCCCTGTCTTCTGGCAGGAGATCACACCCGAACCCCGCCAGACAATAGACATGGGCGACATAGACAAAAACGAGCCCCAGTAAGACACTTATGTAGTAGCTATAGAATCCCGACTCCTTACAGGGAGAGTGGGTTGCCATGTTGACCATCCGTTTGAATATCGGCTACTCGGTGATCGGTGCGGCTGTAGTCCTGATGGCGTTTTTCTGCACACTGGCCCAGGCAGAAACCGTCACCATCACAGGCACGGTCTTGACTCCCGACGGCCAGCCCGCCGCAGGAGCCAGAGTATTCACCAACTGGGGTGTCAGGAAGACCTGGTCCCGCTTGGTGACGACCGAGACAACAACGGGCGATGACGGCAGCTTCATCCTTCAGGCGGACTTCGAAGGCCAAATTACCTTTTACGGCCGCGTGGGAGCCGTCAAGCCGGGCTTCGGCCTCGGCTCCCAGCACGTCCGGCTGGATAGTGACGACGAACTGGTAATCCGGCTGAATGAAGAAACACTGGCTGCAGGCACCGTCCGGGATGGCGATGGCGAGCCGGTCCCTGGCGCTACGATCGGGCTGGAGAGGCTCAGAGGGCCGGGTATCTGGCTGTTTGTCAACGGCCTCATGCACACGACCGCCGACGCTCAGGGCGCCTTTATCTTCCCCGGTCTGCCTGAGGGGAGAGGGTTCACGTTAGAGATCAGCGCAAGCGGCTATGCCCGAGTGCGGCTGCGGTGTGACGCGGATGCCAAAGTTGACGATCTGCGCATAGTACTGGACGAGGAGTCAGTCATATCAGGCATTGTGCAGCGCGAAGGGCAGCCGGTGGCTGGCTTGAAGGTGTGGTGTCATCAGCCGCGCGGTTCGTTCCATGCCGACACTGTGACCGGCGAGCAGGGCCGTTACCGGCTGGGCCGGCTGCCGCAGGGCGTTTACAACGTGTGCTTGAATGCGCCCGATGGCTGGACGGCGGTGGCGCATGAGACGGTCGAGGTTGCCGCCGGGCAAAGCCTGGAAGACGTGGATTTTGAACTTGTCCGCGGCGGCTTCGTAACCGGCACGGTAACCGACGCGGAGACCGGGCAGCCCCTGGCCCGAATTCGTATGCGCGCGTGGGGCCCGGCACGTCCGCTTTCCGGAGACGTGGCGCAAAACGCGCAAACCGATGACAACGGGCAATACACTTTCCGCCTCCCGCCCGGCGAAAACGCCCTGTCCGCCCAGGGCCTGCACGAACCTCCGGCTCGTCGTGGTCAACCTCCGGCAGCCATGCATGCCCATGATGTTTACGTTGATGTTGTCGCGGGCCAGACCATAACTGGCATTGACTTCCGCCTCTGGACGCGGCGTACTGTCGCCTGTGTGGCCCTGGATGCTTCCGGTCAGCCGGTGGCGGGCATTCAGGTCGCACTGCTGGGCACTCATGTACAGCCCAAACTCGCCGCTGAGCCGGGACGCTTTGAGATCAGCGTCGGGTCCTGGGAGTTGCCTCTAGATTTCCTGGTGCTGGCCAGAGAAAGAAAGCTGGCCCGCCGCGCGGTTCTGCAAGCGATCACCGCCGAACTCCAGGTCGTCCTGGAAGCGGGAGCCACCCTGACCGGGACCGTTGAGTCGCCGGACGGCCAGGGCCTCAACGACGTGGCTGTCTCATGCCTGCATGACCCGCCCTCCACGGCTGTCCTGCGAAGCTCGGTGACCGACGAGAATGGTCGTTTTGTCATTACCCCCCTGCCGGCCGCCACGCAACTGAGAGTGCAGGTCGTCGGCAATGCGTGGCAGTATCTACGCGAGACACAATGGCCTCAGAGCGTGATACTCAATGCTGGCGAAGAGCGCGACCTGGGCGCGGCGGTTGTGGACATGGCGGGCCGCAGTATTCGCGGCATCGTGATGGATGCCGAACGCGAGCTGATACCCGGCTGCACCGTGATCGATCTGGTACGCGGCATCAAAGCAGTGACCGATGACCTGGGCCGCTTTGAGCTGACCGGTATTCCCTACCGGAGAGATGGCATGCTGGCCCCACCACCACCACCGGGGCCTGTTGCACTCCTGCCACCGCCACCACCACCGGGGCCTGTTGGCCCACCACCACCACCGGGGGCTGTTCGATTCCTGCCACCGCCACCACCACCGGCACCCCCGCAAGAGCCAGGACGACCCATGCCCCTGCGAATGGATCAGGTTACGTTGCTTGCCATGCACCCAAAGCTGCCTCTGTTCGCCGCCGAGGCGGGCATTGACCCCGATTGGGGCTTTGAGCCGCACCTGGTACTTGAGCCCTTGGGGAGAGTCCAGGGCCGCCTGCTTGACGCCGAGGGCCGACCGCTCAGCCAGCTCCAACTTGACCTTCACGTCTCGAACGTGTGGTGGCTCATCGGTCAGCGGGACCATCCCGAATTGCAGAGCCGAGGGGTCAGGGTGCTGGACAGCACAACCACCGACGCGGATGGCAGATGGAGCTTTGCCGGTCTTGTGGCTGGGCTCAAATACTACGTGGTAGTTCGTGCTCCCGACGCGTCTTGGTTCGTTCGACCACATTTCACACCCGAGCCCGGCCAGACAATAGACCTCGGCGACATAGACAGAAACGAGCCCCAGTAAGACACTTATGCATTGAGTGCCCAATCTTCACTCCGCGCAAGGAGACAGACCCATGATATCAAGCAGACGACCGAATTCGGTGTGGCCTGTAGCTATTGCGGCGTTGCTCTGCATGGTCTTGTGCACACTGGCAAGCGCAGAAACCGTCACCATCGAAGGCAAAGTACTGACCCCGGACGGCCAGCCAGCGGCAGGAGCGCGGGTCTTTACCGACTGGGTTTTCCCCGAGCCCAAATTCAAGCGCATCACGGCCGAGACAACGACAGCCGAAGACGGCAGCTTCTCTCTACAGATACACGCCGAAGGCAAGCCGCGCAGCTCTGGTACCATCGCCGCCATCAAGGATGGTCTGGGGCTGAGCTGGAGCCGTGTGGAGCTGGATGAGCACCAGCCGCTCGAAATCAAACTCAATGAGGAAGCCCCTCTCGCAGGCCTGATCAGAAATCAAGCTGGCGACCCGATCCCGGCGGCCACCGTCTCGCTGTGGTACGTGCGCGGGGACGATATAGGTAGTGGAGCTTCGTTTAGAGGCCGGCTCCAAACAACGACGGATACCGATGGCGCCTTCGCTTTGGGCTGTCTGCCGGCTGGTAGGGAGTATAGCCTCATGATCAGCGCAACCGGATATGCAACCATGCGCTGGCCCTCCGAAGCTGTTGACGATGCTGGGAAGCTCATGGTAGTGCTGCCGGTCGAGGCTGTCATTACCGGCGCTGTCACGCGCGGCGGAGCGCCAGTGCCCGACGTGCGCGTAGGCTGTCAGGAGACCAACGAGAGCTCAATGGGCCCACCACCGCTCGTCGGCTCGCGGCAGCGCAGGGGGTCCGGCTCTGGTGGGGGCAGCGCGCTGACCGATGATAATGGCCGCTACCGGATAGCGGCACTTCATCCTGGGGCGTACAACGTGTGCCTGGATCCGCCTGATGGGTGGACGGCGGTGGCCCACGAGGGAGTCAGATGCAAAGCCGGCCAGATTCTGGACAACACTGATTTCCAGCTTATCGAAGGCGGCCTGGTCACCGGTACGGTCACAGATGCGGATACCGGCGAACCAGTCGCGCGGATGCCTATTGGATTCTACGGCCCGGCCCGGCCATCGTCAGGCGCCTGGTGCCAGGCTACCAGCACTGACGAAAACGGCCAGTACCAATTCCGCTTGCCACCCGGCAAGAACATGGTCTATGTCCAGGCTTCCTACCTCGATCCACAGCCACGCAGGCAATTTGTCGAGGTCGTTGCCGGACAAACCACACGCGACATTGATTTCCAGCTTGTCGGGCAAGTCACAATAGCAGGCACGGTGGTCGATCCCGAGCTCAAATCAGTGCCCGATGCTTCTATCGGCGGCATCAGTGATTTCCGACGCCCGCCCCGGACCGACGAAAATGGACATTTCGAATTCAAGATAGCGCCTTCGGAATTGCCAATCCTGCTGGACATCCATGCGCCAGACCGAGGCCTGTTAGGACAACTAGCCGTTACCGATGCTGATGAAGACCTGTATGTCGTGCTCGACCCGCAGGCAGTCGTCACCGGCACGGTTCTGTCCGTCAATGGGGAAGGTATAGCGGATGTGCGCATAGTGTGCCGCTACGAAGCGCGGCATCCGCGAGGCTACCAAAGACCATACACCGCTCCGGGGGCCGCCACCGATGGAGACGGCCGCTTCGAGTTAGGCATGTTGCCGGCCGAGGTGGAACTCACGCTATACATTGAGGGCGATGTGGGTAAGTATATTCGTCAGACGCAGTGGCCTGAAGACCTGGTGATGATGGCGGGCCAGAAATCGGATGTTGGCACCGCCGTAGTTGATATGACAGGTCGCACACTCAGGGGCCGGGTGATGGACGCCGACCGCGTATTGCAGCCCGACTGCCTCGTCGCGGATCTGCGCAGCAGCGCAAAAGCCCGAACCAACGAACTTGGCGTATTCGACCTGGCCGGCATTCCCCGCACATTCAGCGGAGCAATTCCCCTCCGGCCCTACGAGGCGACAGTACTTGCCATGCACCCGAAGCTGCCCCTATTTGCCGCCGACCCAGGCATTGACCCCGATTGGGGCTTTGAGCCGAACCTGGTCCTCGAACCTCTGGGCAAGGTAAAAGGCCGGTTGATTAACGCCGATGCCCAGGCGTTGGCCGGCCACAGAATTGTCCTTTCGGCTGAGTCGGTATGGCAAATGCCCCCAGAACGCTATCAGGAGGCGTACCACCGCGGAGCCAGGATTTGGGATGAAACAGTCACTGACACGAATGGCGAGTGGACATTCGACGGCATGATAAGCGGCTTGCAATACTACCTGTCAGCCTACGCGCGCGGCAGCGGCAACCGCCTCTGCCACGAACGCATCACACCCGAACCCGGCCAGACAATTGACCTCGGCGACATAGACAAAAACGAGCCCCAGTAAGACACTTATGTATTGAGCGTCCAATCTTCACTCCGCGCAAGGAGACAGACCCATGATATCAAGCAGACGACCGAATTCGGTGTGGCCTGTAGCTATTGCGGCGTTTCTCTGCATGGTCTTGTGCACACTGGCAAGCGCCGAAACCATCACCATCACAGGCACGGTCTTGACTCCTGACGGCGAGCCCGCTGCAGGAGCCACAGTCTTTATGACTTACAGTGTCAAGGCCGCGGAATTTGCGCTGCACACCGATCAAACGGTGGCGGCAGAAGACGGCAGTTTCGCTTTGCAGGTGGACGGAGAACGCGCATTTGCCTACCCCAACAGCATAGCCGCCTGCAAGCCTGGCTTTGGCGTCGGCTGCGCGTGGGTCAGCCTCCAGCGCACACAGGGTATCGAGATCGCTCTTACCCGCGAGGCAGTGCTCACTGGCATCGTCAAGAACGCGAAGAATGAGCCGGTGCCGGGCGCGAATATTTCCCTGACCATGGCCGCCGGTACCGATGTGGCCTCGGGCGTTGTGGTCAACGGGCTTATCAGCACCACCACTGACACCGCCGGGCGTTTCGCCCTGGGCGGCCTGCCCGTCGGCGAAAGGGCAGACTTGCATATAAGTGCCGCCGGCTACGGCGGCCGCGACTTCCTTATCTGGGTTCCATCCGGAACCGAGCCTGCGATAGTGCTCGAAAAAGAGGCAGTCATCACCGGAACGGTGCGACGAGCTGGACAGCCCGTAGGCGGCATCAGGGTCAGTTGTCGAATCTTTCCGCGCATGGCCGGATGGCCCGATGATGTCACTGACGACAATGGCCGCTACAGCTTGCGGGGCCTGCCGCCAGGCCCATACAAGGTGTATATTCAGAGTACCAACGGACTCACCGCGCCCGCAAAGTACGGTGTTCAGTGTACGCCCGATCAGACCCTTGACGGCATTGATTTTGACCTTATCGAGGGCGGACTGCTAAGCGGCACAGTCACCGAAGCCCAGAGCGGCAAGCCGCTGCCCGGCATGACTGTGACCATTCACCAAAGTGATACTGAAACTTCGGGCTACATGCAATGGCGCCAGGAGACTGACGCAAATGGTCACTACAGTTTTCGCCTCGCGCCGGGCCAGTATCTTATTTCTGGAGCATTCAGCGCAGAGTATTACGCACGAGGCGCCGATTTATCTCAGCAAACCATCGAAATCGTTAACGGCCAGACCGTTGAGGGTATTGATTTGCACGCCAAACCCCAGCCAAAGATGTCTGGTGTAGTCGCGGACGAGCACGGTGAACCCGTAGCTAATGCCTCCGTGAAACAGGTGCCCCTTGGTGCTCCTCTGGTCCAGAGCGACCAAAACGGCCACTTCGAGCTGCTTGTCCCAGAACCTTTGCCTACCGAAATACTGGCCCGATCAGGGCCCGGCAGGTTGGTTGGCCGCGTCGTGGTCACTGATGGCGACGAAGAAGTCCAGGTAAGGCTACAGCCTGAGGCGACAGTTACAGGCCGGGTAGCTACGCCCGACGGCGATGGTATCTCGGAAGTCCTCGTAAAGGCCGAATATGAACCCGAACAGGGCGAGCGTGGGCCTGCCTATCCGACCCCATTCACAGCTCCAGTTGCCAGCGCTCTCAGCGACGAGAATGGCCGCTTCGAGTTGGGCTTGCTGCCCTCGGATGTGGCTATCAACGTGACTATTCTGGGCGATCGGAGGCCCTATCTGAAAAGCAGCGATTGGCCGGAAAACGTCGTGCTGCAGCCCGGTGAGACTACAGACCTCGGCACCGCCGTCATTGATATGAAGGGCCGCTCGATCACCGGCCGGGTCATGGATGCAGAGCGCGAATTGGTCCCCGGCTGCCTCGTCATTGATCTGTTCGAGACCGACCGGTTCTCCTCACTATTCCCGGGCTACAGCGGCACACAGGCCCGCACCGACCAACTCGGCTGCTTCGAATTGACAGGTCTCCCCTACCACTATCCCAATCCCTGGGCCACCAAGCTTCGCCCCTATGAGGCCACTTTGCTTGCCATGCACCCCGAATTACCTCTGTTTGCCGCCGACGCGCGCATTGACCCCGATTGGGGCTTTGAGACCAACCTGGTCCTCGAACCCCTCGGCAAAGTAAAAGGCCGCCTGCTCGACCCCGAGGGCCGGCCAATGGCCGACCACGAGGTCGCGCTTGGGGTCAGCCACATGCCGCCAGAGCCCGTCAATCCGCGATACTATCACGAACTCTACGAGCGCGGCGCCAGGCTCCAGCAGAAGACCGTCACAGACGCAGATGGCAACTGGGTGTTTGAGGGACTCATAGGCGCCCTGAAATACGTTGTGTCGGCCCGTCCTCGCGGCTCTTACCAGTCGCTCTTCCATGAATGGATCACCCCCGAACCGGGCCAGACCATTGACCTCGGCGACATAACTGCCCGCGAGCCGGATCAAGGCTGACCGAGCCTCCGCCGGTTGTAGGGCGCGGGCTTGTACCGCGCCGGTCGTGTAGCTTGTTGTAGGGCGCGGGCTTGTACCGCGCCGGTCGTGTAGTTCGTTGTAGGGCGCGGGCTTGTACCGCGCCGGTCGTGTAGCTTGTTGTAGGGCGCGGGCTTGTACCGCGCCGGTCGTGCAGTTTGTTGTAGGGCGCGGGCTTGTACCGCGCCGGGCGTGTAGCTTGTTGTATGGCGCGGGCGTGGGGTTGGCCCGGAGCTTGCCGCAGGGTACCGCGCCGATCGTCTAGCGCCCGAGCTTGGCGGGCCACAACC